>JAETSN010000003.1 GCA_021769625.1 [Clostridium] symbiosum
CAGTCCGGCTTACCGGATATATGTGGTCAATTCAGCCAGATATCAGCTTGCCCGCCGTATTCTGGCAAGGCTCAGGGACGGGGGAACGGTCTTTTTGATTGCGGACGAATGTCATCGCTATGCCAGTGAGGAAAACCGGAAAATCTTTGAGTTTGTCCCCTATGCGGGAAAAACATCGGGTAGGTATTGCTCTCTGGGGTTGTCCGCCACATTGGAAGACAAAGATTCCGTGGAGATGCTGGAGGCGGCTCTGGGCAGGGTGATCTTCCGCTATTCTTATCGGAAGGCTTTGCAGGAGGGGATCATTGCCGAATTTACGCTGGTCCAGATCGCGCTTCATTTTCAGAGGGATGAGCAGGAGGCGTATCAGGAGCTGTCGGACCGCATGAATACATTCCGGAGGCAGTTATATCTCCGGTATCCGCTCTTGAAAAAAGGCGGGGTTTCTTTCTTTGCCGTTTTGCAGACTCTCGCCGGAGAGGAGAATGTGACGGGCAGGCTGGCAAAGTCCTATCTGCATCTTTCCTGGCAGAGAAAAAGACTGGTGTGTATGGCGAGAAATCGCCTTTTTTGTGTATGTGAATTACTGCATACTCTGGATATCGGAAAAAAGGTACTTATTTTCAGCGAGAGTATCGAGCAGGCGGAGCTGCTCTATGGTATGCTGAGAGAGGACTATGGGGATCGAGTCGGCAGATACCATTCCAAAGCGGGAAAGCAGGCGAATGAGAATGCGCTGGAGCGTTTCCGCAACAGGGAGATTTTTATCCTGATCGCATGTAAAGCGCTGGATGAGGGGATCGATGTGCCGGATGCGGGGATAGGGATCATTCTGTCCGGGACAGGTATGCAGCGGCAGCGGATACAGCGGCTCGGAAGGATCCTGCGGCGAAGCGGGAGGAAGGAGAGAGCTGCGCTGTACTATCTTTTTGTGCAGGAAAGTACGGAGGAAAAGAGTTACTTTCCGCTTCGCAGGGAATACTTTCAGGTGGAGGACTGGGAATATCGGGGGAAACTGATCAGAAAGTTTTAACGGGGATGTCGTATGTTTTCTAAATTTTCTGGAGATTCATTAAATCAATCAAAGACAGCGGCAGGTATGGCGTTTGGGTTTTTGTGCCTGATCTTGCTGCCGCTTTTTGTGATCGCGCATTTTAATTATCCCTGCAGTGATGATTTCGCCTATGCAGGGGCAATTTATACGGGGATAAAAAATGACATCGGTTTTTGGGGTATTGTGAAAGGCTGTTGGGAAACGGCGGTAAGGTTTTACCATGACTGGCAGGGGCGCTATTTTGATGATATTGTCTCGGCATTTGGGATAGGGACAGCGGTTCCCCGGTATTATTTTCTGGGAACTTATCTGACGCTGGTGTTGTTTGTGGTGGGGAGCATCGGATTTATCAGGACGGTGACTTACAGGGTATGTCATTGGGATGCAGGCGTTTCATGGATAACAGCTGTTTTGATGACGGCAATGCAGATTTTGTACGTGCCGTATCCGTCGGAAGGATTCTATTGGTATGTCGGGGCTACGGGATATACAATGGCGTATGCGTTGCTTTTACTGTTGGGGCAGATGCTGATCCTGTTTTATCTGGGAGAGGACAGTTCCATAAAAAGCTCTGTAAGGGAGGATGGAACTGATGGGTTATCCGAAAGAAACGATGTTCGCGTTTATCCGGCAAGAATAGGAAAAACACAGATATTTTCCGGTATCATGGCAGTTATTCTGGCAGCGATGATCGGAGGAAGCAATTATTCCACAGGACTGCTGACTGCGGAAATACTGGTGGTTGCCTGTATTTTTATGCTGGCAAAAAGAAAAAAGTGTTGGTTTTTGTTGGCCGTTCTGACAGAATATATGGTCTGTTTTGTGAAATTTAATGCGCTGTCTCCGGGAAATCATGCAAGGATGGGAAATGTGGAGAGTCTGGGAGTGGCAGGAAGTATCGTTGCTTCACTAAAACAGGGGTCTGTTTTTATAAGAGAATGGTTCCGTCTGCCTGTATTTTTCTTTCTGGCTGTCATATTTTTGCTTGGGGCTTATCAGGTGGCAAAAATGAAGTTTTCTTTCAGACTTCCCGGTATGGTAACAGTAATCTCTTTCGGATTATATTGTTCCATGATGACGCCGCCTTTTTTTGCGGGGGCTACATGGGGGCCGGGCAGGCTTATCAATCTGGTATATTTCAGCTTCTATTTCTTTTTGACGGGAAATCTGTTATATTGGACAGGATGGGCAGTGCACCGGTTCGAAAAACTCCGCGCAGCAGCGCAAAAGAAAGTGGAAGCATTGCCGGTGCTGCTCTGCTTTTTCGTATTGCTGCTCATCAGTCTGAAGATATATGGCCTGCAGTCTGCGAGCAGCAGCAGCGCGCTGTTATCTCTTGCCAAGGGGGAGGCGGCAGAGTATTTAAAGGAAAATGAGGACCGATGGGAAATTTATACGGACGAATCGATAAAAAATGCAGAGGTGGAAGATTTCTCAGTGAAGCCTTATGTGTTGTATCATGATGATATAGCGGAGGATGAGACGGATTGGAGAAATTTTACGGTGGCGGGCTTCTTTGGGAAGGATTCGGTCAGGTTGAGGAGATAGTGTTTTAAATATATGTTAAAAGCGTTATGTTGTGACAAAAAAAAGAAATATATCGTGATACTTCTGCTGGTCGGAAGCTTTCTGGCGGCGTTGAAATGTATTTTTGTGAGCCTGCAGATGGATGAAGAATATGCCGTCAGTATGTCTTACCGTCTTTTGCTGGGAGACCGGCTTTTTGCGCAGATCTGGGATCCGCATCAGACATCGGCATTTTTGATCGAATTCCTGATGTGGATCTACCTGAAAATATTTCACACGACGACCTGTTCTGTCATTTTTATAAGGATGGTCGGCGTGCTGATCCAGCTTGCGATAGCATACTATCTTTACCGGATGCTCTGTTATCTGATGGAACCGGAACACAGTTTTTATCTGGCGGTGGTCTATTTTAATCTGCTGCCTAAAACCTATGTGATGCCAGAGTTTTCCAATATGATGGCCTGGGGGCTGACGATGCTTTTGCTGAGCCTTTTCCGGCTGGCTATATTGCAGGGAAGAATCGTTTTTGGGAATGCGCTGCTGTCCGGAGAATATACGGCGGTGGGTGGAAATGTGCTGGAGGTGGAGAAAAAGCTCGATAACCAAATGACGGCGGATGGAAACGCGCCGCGGGGAGAAAAAGAGCCCGATAATCATGCGGCAACGGATAAAGACACATTACAGGCAGAAAAAAGACGGAAACGGAAGATAATATTTACGGTCATAGAGGCGGGCTTATGGCTTTCTTTTGTGGTGCTTTCGTATCCTACCTGTCTGCTGCTGTTCCCTTTTATCATATGGTATCTCTGGAAGTATGATTCTGACAGGAAGAAGACGATCGCAGTGTTTGTGGGAACCTGTCTGGCAGCGGGCAGCTTATATATGGCATATCTGTTCAGTTACATGACGTTGCAGGAGCTGCTTGCCAATATTCAGAGCCTGATCGCATCCTGTGGATCACACAGCGGCGGGATACAGAAAAAACTCGGTATCTATGGAGTGGATTTTTTAAGTCTCTTGCCTTTTGCGCTGGGGTATTTTCTGGTGGCGGTTATTGTTTACCGGATTATAAGCAGAAGAAATCTAAGGGAGATTAAAAAGGGAGAAGTAAAAGAGGAAGAGGGTGGAAACCCTGGGAAAAGTAATAGAACAGGATTATTTTGGCGGATAAAACAGATGCCGGAAGCGGAAAAAATTTCCTTCCTGTATGTACTCCTGATAACCTCTTTCGGGCTGCAGTTTCTGCACTGGATCCTGATGCTCTGGGAATATGAATCGTCCTATCCATTTACGGTATATTTCTTTATGTTCGGCATTGGGTTCTGTCATCTGAAAAAACTGCCGGGGGAGAAAAGAGAGACGGCGATTCTGTGGCTCGGGGCAAATGTGGTCATGTATGTGGCCATCTTATTGCTCACCAATCTGACTTTGTTTACATCCATAAAATATCTGATGACCGGCGTGATCATGTGCGTGGCGGTTCTTATGGCTTACACGAAGGAAAAGCAGCCGGAGGTATTTCGAAAATATACCGCACCGCTTCTGGTGACATGGTGTCTGGTGGCTATTTTTGTAAAAGGATGGGCATATACGGACAATGACGGGCTGATGAA
This sequence comes from [Clostridium] symbiosum, assembly GCA_021769625.1. Lineage (GTDB taxonomy): Bacteria > Bacillota > Clostridia > Lachnospirales > Lachnospiraceae > 1XD8-76. The sequence goes on from JAETSN010000003.1 coordinate 4,195, forward strand.
AAATATTACCTGTGTGGGGAATATTCTTTCGGCGGGGCCTGGCAAGGGGATTTTTACGGAATATATGCAGGGTTATATGCAGGAGTGTAATTATGAGGAATTCAGGACATATATAGAGCCGGGGGAAAATCTGTTGGCACTGGATTCCAATACGCTCTGTTATATGTATCAGGATGTGAATATTGCGTCCAGCACCACGATCTGTACGCCGTCTTTTGACGAAAATCTGCTGGATTACTGGGAGAGAAATCCGGAGAAATATCCTGATGTGATAGCGGTGCAGTGTTGGTATGGGGAGCTGAAGTGGGATCAGGACAGCTGGATCATGCACTGGATCGAGAACGAGTTCGGTGCAACCCAGGTGATCGATGGGAGTTATTTTCGGTATTATATCAGGAGGTCTTAGGAAAGCAGATACCATGTAACTTCCTGTGGAATGTTGGCGTTTAATATCCGGGAGTGGAGTCGGAAGTGGAAAATCAAAAAAGATCGGGTCATCAACTTTATATTGATATTTTGCGCATTATAGCCTGTTTCAGTGTGATCATGCTGCATGCCTCGGCGCAGCCCTGGTATAATCTGCCGGTGGACGGCAGGGGGTTCAAGATCGCCAATTCGTATGACGCGCTGTTCCGTTTCGGGGTTCCGGTTTTTGTGATGATCAGCGGGGCATTGTTTCTTGCACCGGGAAAAGAGATCAATGTGAGAAGGTTGTACCGGCACAATATTCTGCGGCTGGTCGTTTTGTATGTTTTCTGGTCCTGTCTGTATGGCCTGATGGACTGTCTGGGATTTGATCCGGCGGGGATCGGCTGGAAGGATGTTTTGCGGGAGATGATACTCGGGCGGTATCACCTGTGGTTTTTGCCGATGATCATCGGGATTTATGTACTGTTGCCGGTTTTAAAAGTCTGGATCAGCCATGCATCGAAAAAAAATATAGAATATTTTTTGCTGCTTTTTTTTGTGTGCCAGATCCTGTGCGAGACGATCAGGGCGGTTTTTTCGTCAAATATGGCGGATTATGTGCTGAATCTTTTTCAGCCGGAGATGGTGTGCAGTTATCTGGGATATTTTGTGCTGGGTTATTATCTGGTGCATATCGGAGTAGATAAAAAATGGCACAAGGTTATTTACGGCGGGGCGCTGGCAGGCGGCGTTTTAAATGTTCTTTTGGGGAATTTTCTGGCGGAGAGAGCGGGGGAGCCTACCGGGGCGATTTACGACAGTTTTGGAATGTTTACGGCACTGATCTCTGTTGCGCTTGTGATCTGGGCGAAAGAAACTTTTTCCGGGAAAAAGTGTGGAAAGCAAACGGAGGCGGTCATCAGGGAACTTTCGGCAGCTACGTTGGGAATTTATGTGATGCATGTGGGGGTGATCGAGATTCTGGGAAAGCATGGGATCGACAGCCAGAGAGTGCCGCTTATTCTGGGAATACCGCTTCTCGCCGTGGGAAGTTTTGTGATCTGCTTTATGGTAAGCACGCTGCTCAGACGGATTCCGGTGGTGGGGAAATATATATGCTGATGGGTAAATTGTATTATAGGAAACGGCAAATATTTTTGTCGTTTCCTATAGATGTGTATGGATCCGAAGGAAGATAACGGTGTCTGAGAAGAGATAAAGGAAAGCGCTTTATTATGTACAGTCAGGGAAAGCGGGATAGTGGGGATACGATGCAGAAGAACAATGCGATAAGAGATAAGTTGATATTTCCGGCAGCAGCTATACTGCCGGTGCTTTTTATGCTGACAGCATACGCCCGCTCGGGTTTTTGGCCATTTGGCGACAAAACGGTTTACACTTGGGATCTGCAGGCACAGTACTCTTCTTTTATGGTTTTGCTGCATAATCTGCTGACGGGAAAGGAGCATATAGGTTATTCCCTGACAGGAGGCCTCGGCGGAAGCCTGTATGGATTAGCGGCATATTATCTGGGAAGTCCGTTTAATATTATAATGATCTTTTTTGACGAAAGGACTATGCCGGCAGGAATCTTGCTCCTGATCTTACTGAAGACAGCCGGAATGGGACTTTTTATGTTTCTGTATCTGTATCAAAAAAAGCGCTCTCCACTTGCAATCCTGTTCAGTACAGCCTATGCTTTTTCCGCTTATGCGATTGTTTATCAGTCTAATATTATGTGGCTGGATGCATTAGTGTTTTTGCCTTTGGTCATCTGGGGGCTGGAAAAGCTGATCAAAGAGGGAAAATGCCTTTTATATATCATTTCTCTCGGATTGACGATCATCAGTAATTACTTTACGGCGTATATGGTCTGTCTTTTTGTTGTATTTTATTTTATCGGTTATATGATACTGATGGAGTGGAAGGAATCGGGGCTAAAAAAGAAAGCGCAGACTGTGGGAAGATTTGCTGCCAGTTCTCTTTGCGGCGGGGGCTTGTCCGCGTTTTTACTGCTGCCGATGCTTTATGAGATGCAGAGCGGTTTAGGGAGGCAGAATGTAGGGGGGGAAGCAATAAAAAATGGAGCAAAATTTTTTTATTACAGGAGTATTCTTCCTATGTTTTTGGCTTGTTCTTATGATGACAGCCAACGGCGGGACAGCATGGGGACATTTCCGCTGTTGTATTGTGGCATAATAGCTATATTCGGAATAATCTTGTTTTTGATGATGAAAAATATTGCATGGAAAGAAAAATTTTTTCAAATATTTCTTTTGGCAATAATTCTTATTTCCTGTAATCATATGAACTTGTTTTTTATCTGGCATGGTTTTTATACGCCGTTAGGGGCACCATGGAGATATGCTTTTTTGTGGAGTTTTGTGCTGCTGACAGCAGCGCATGAGGGAACGGCAGCTTTTGTGGAAGAAAGAGGCAGGATTTATAATTGTCTGGCGATGACAGGGATTGGTCTTTTACTCTTTTGGATATTTTGGCGTTTTGACAGCTACAGACAGATTACGGCTTTTAATATTGCTGTCATATGCGGTGAAGTGACAGGCTTGTTTTTCTGGAAATATGGGAAAATTGGAAAAAGGGCTGCAGCGGCAGTGCTTTGTATGTTTGTACTGGCAGTGGAACTTATCAGCAATGCAGTATATGTATGGAGCCAGGGATTTGAATATGAATCTTATACATCATATCTGGAATATATAGATGAGGTGGAAGAGATACTTGTGGAGGAGGAAGGGGTATACAGATCTGAGATAGCAGAAGATGTGTGCCGAAATAGAAACGATGGATTTTTATGGAGGATGAATACGATAGGAAGCTATACATCTACATCCAAGAAAAATACATATGATATCGGAAGATGTCTGGATATCGGAGAACTGCGGGATGTAAGAATATATAATACAGAAGCACCTCTTCTATCAAAAGATATCATAGGGTTAAGATATATATATGCCAGAGAAATAGAAGATACGGTTTATGAAAAAATGGAGACCGCAAAAGATGGCATTAATATATATGAAAATGGGAACGCGCTTCCATTTGGCTTTTTAGTGAACAGGACTGCGTTGGATATCACGTCAGAAGACGGAGAGAAGGATATTTGTGAGAAACAAAATATCCTGTTTCACGCGTTAGCCGGGAGCAGGGAGATGCAGGAGCAGGATATTTGTAAAAAAATATCGGATGGAAATCAGAATGGAGACAATGAAGGGGAAAATTATAACTATATAGAGGATACGGAACTGGTGCAGAAAGCAGTGGAAAAAACAGCAGAGTATACTTTAAGTGTGACATTGGAAGATGAGTCGGATGTTGCTGTTAAAGTGAAAAATGAGATAGGGGAAGCGGCATATGTCTGTTTCAGCGTGCCATACGAACGCGGGTGGAAGGCAAAAGTTGACGGGGAAGAAGCATCTGTCACGGAGGGCATGGGCGGGTTGCTGCTGGTACCGGTGGGAGAAGGAGAGCATGAAATACAGATCGCCTATGTAGCGCCCGGCAGCAGGGAGGGTGCATTGATCAGCATCATCTGTCTGGCAGGGATGATCGTTTATGCTTATTATATGCGAAAAAATTCAGAGAATTAACTTGATACAGGGCGGATAAAAATATGAGATATGTATATCCAAAACTTTCGGATATTGATTTAGGTATAACAAGGATCGGTGGGCTGGGGCTTGGCAATATGTTATTCACGTATGCCAGAGCGCTTTTGTATGCCAAAGAGTATGATGCCAGAGTGATCAGACCGACATGGAATTCTATTCCGGTAGGGCAGATTTTGAGAGGAGATAAAAATAAGCGCTTTTATCATGACCTGTTTGTGAATAAGACCGGGGAAATAGCAGGAGTGAAAAAGGCATGGCTTCTTCTGAGCAAAAAAAAGATAGCAGAAACAAAAGCAGGGATTAGTCCGGCAGGAAATGGTAAATCGTTGGAGGATGAAAGTGTTATCGTATTTTCCGGTATGGAGGGGGAATTTATTCCCTTGATGGGAAAAGGAAACAGCAGATTTCTTTATCAGCATTTTCAGAATATTCTGCAGGAAAAAAGCAGGAAGGCGCTTATGTTTGAACCGGGGAATGGAGTGTGTGTTCATGTCCGTCTGGGGGATTTTACGAGGGGGTCACAACAGGATTTAAGAGCGGGCCGGTCCAATATGAGCATTCCAATATCATGGTATGTATCCATTGTAAAGCAATTACAGGAGGTGTTGCCGAAAGATGCGATAATATATATTTTTTCGGACGGGACCGATGAGGAATTGGCCGAATTGCTGGGGCTATCGAATACACAGAGAATAACATTTGGAACTGCAATCGCGGATATCGTGGCAATGACGAAAGCAAAGATTTTTGTCGCATCAGGTTCCACTTTTTCACGCTGGGTGCGGTTTTTAGGACAGATGAATACTATCACCTACCCGGGGCAGTTAAAACAAAGGCTGTTGGAAGAAGGCTCAGGGAATTTTGAGATAGAGGCCGAAGTAATTCCGGAAGAATATCTGGAAAAGCTCAGCCTAAAATTTAAAGAATAAATATCAAACGGAGACAAAAGATAATGAGAGAACTTATTCAGGAAATGACATCATTTGTGAAGTGCAGGATTTATATTGCGACAGTAGGATTTATAGCATTGTGCAGTTATGGTTTTACGATTACCCATTATTCGATCGGAAAAGACGACACCGCGATATCATTATATTTTGAAGACGGAGTGGCACCTCTGATGGGGAGATGGTGTTTATTTGTTATGAATAAGGTGCTCCATATACATATAGGTGATTTTGCTCCCTGGATGGTGGAGCTGGTCAGTGTGCTTATTTTCATATTGTCAGTTACTCTATGGTGTATTTTGTGGAAAAGGGTTTGTGAACCACGGGTTGCGCTTTCTCTATGGAATTATTTATTTGTTGCAGGCATTTTTATTTCGTGCCCTCTTATCAGTGAAGTGTTTATCTATTATCTCCATAATGGCATCTGCACAGGGTATGGAGTAACTGCTTTGTCTTTATTGTGCCTGTTGGAAAGCCTTTCTGTAAAGAAGAACAGAGTGCAATCTATCAGATACATTTTTGGGGCTTCGTTATTATTGACTGTGGCAATAGGGTTTTATGAGTCTTTTATTATTGTTTATATTATCGGTGGGGTAATGACATTTTTTCTGCTCAGATTGCTTTATGGGAAATCGGGTGCGGGCACAAAATATGAGTTAAAGGTATTTCTTTGGATAAGGAATGGATTTTTTACAGGAGTAATCAGCGTTCTGCTCCGCAGAGTGATTATGACAGTGTTGAATGTTGTCTATAATTTGCAGCGTCTGGAGAGTTATAATATGCAGTACCACAATATATTTGTTGACACGTTCAAGCCGGAGGAAGGATTGGCTATGAATATTAAGCGCTTTTATGTGATGTATTATGTCCATGCGTTTGTATATTTACCAATTACAATACTGGTGATAGGGATTATCTTGATCGGTATTTTTTCGCTATACTATGGGATTCGAAAAAAAGATATTATGCTGCCGCTGTGCAGTATAGCGATTGTATTGTTTCCCCTTTTCATGAGTATATTGGAAAGTATAATAGTAGGTGTGCCCACACAATATCGCAGCAGCCAGTATGTACCGCTGATCGGAGCTTTTGCAATTTTACTTATACTGATTGAGCTTAAGCAAAATAAAACGGCAAAGTGGTTGGCTGTCTGTTGCTATCTGATTTTCTCTGTGATTATTTTTAATCAGTGTGCAGATATGAACAGGTGGTTTTATTTGGATTATTTGAAATATCGGGATACGGCGGAAGTTATGGATAATGTCGCCTTTGATTTGAAGGCGGGATATGATATATCAAAACCGGTTGTTTTCAGAGGGGCATACAGGGTGCCATACAGTATATCCAAAGATGCTTATTGTAGCTTCGACTCTCCACAATATCGTTGGATCTGTCGTTTTACGGATCCGATCGATGCGCATTTAAAAGAAAAGTATTTTGCTGAAAATGGAAGAGGATATGTCTTTACGGAGATGCCTATTGCGTCTACTTTGCAGTGGGGGATCACTGCTTTTGGCGGAACCGCAGGACAGCTGATTGAGTTTTGGAATATGCATGGGCATTCCTCTTTCAGATGTGAGACGGATCCAGTGATTATGGAAGAGGCAGAACAAATTCGGACAGGAGAAGGAATGCCGGGTTATCCGACAGAAGGATATATTAAAGAGTGTGAAAATTATATTATTGTGAACCTGGATTCTTATTAAAATTAAAAGGAAATCTAATTTACTGCATACACATAAATATGATACCAACTGTTTTCCGTCTCAAAGGGGGCTTCCTGTAACAGGGAAAGCCCTTTTTCTTCCGCATTCATCAGATAGGCGGCGGAAAAGATATATTTGCAGTCCATATCCTTCAGCTGATCGGTATTTAAATCCAGATCATAGATCACGCTGTTCCACTTTTTCTCAAATGTGTAGTAATTCGCCTGTTCCGCAGTGGTGATATAACAGCGGTTACCCCAGTTATCAAAAAAGTCCCGCACGTAGTCGCTCTTATCCAGTTCCCCCTCCATGATCCGGCGAAAAGTATGCTTGTATTCCAAAGGATAGTTATTGGAATAACCGTCCAGACAATAAAAACCGTTGTAGGCAGCAGCAGCGGGATAGATGCCGACACTGATGACATGGTAACTGTCCTGCGGCTTTCCGATCGAGGAGTCAATCTGGCTGAAAATATCTTCCGCAAAAAAATTGTTCCAGTCGAGGGCATAATAATTACCGCCCTTCAGCAGCTTGGAAAGATTAGGACGGAGAGAAGAGTGAAGCAGTACGGTCATGCCCCAGATGCCAAGAAAGATACAGATTATTCCGTATTTTACGAAAATACCTTGAATTCGGAGGCGGCTGGGTGTGGAGGACTCCTCACTATGTTGAATATATTGGAAAGAAGAACTGCTTGCCAGAGAGATAGAATCACTTTCCGAGGAGATAGAACTGCTTTCTGAAAAAATGGAACCGCTTTCCGCAGAAACGAAATCACTTTCTATAGAAACGAAATTGTCCGGTTGTTTCCAGGAGTCTGTTATGAAACAGAGAAGATATCCAGCCAGTATGCACCATGCCGTCGGCAGCAGCCAGCAGACTCTGTCCAGATTAAAGGTCTTTAAGATACCGGTCGAAGCATTTCGGATACCGGTAATAAAGCTTTCGTGATAAAAGGCATAAAACAGGCAGATGACTAGAATGAATGCCAGGATGCCAAGAGATTTTGCGAGCAGCCCGGAATGCTCTGGAGAGAATGGGTAGTTCTTGCCGGAGCATACTGCGCTCTGGAGCAGGCCGTCAGCGGATATAGAGTCTGCGGAAGATGACGGATGAATCCTGCTGATACGGTTTTTAATAAACTGTAGGGAATACAGAACAAGACACAACAATATCAGTAAAAATAAAACAGTATGATAGCTCTGTGCATAAGAAATCCCCATAGTAAAAGCCTCTTTAAAATAGTCGGCGAAATTCTGGGCGGAAAGCACCATCTCGGTTTTATGGCTGATGTAAGTGGTCTCCGGGAAAAGTACCTGCCGGATCAGCCCCAGATTTGTGACAATGTAGGTGATCAGTAAAAGCCCGAGAGAAAACCATGGGGAAAGCGGGATTCTATTTTTTTTACGGAGGGCTGTGACGGTTTCATAAAGCGCAAAGCTCCCCAGAAAGAGCAGACAGGCGAAGCCGACCAATACAGGAGAGGACGCAGCACCATAAAACAATATCAGCATGGAATAAAGAACCGTATATCCGGAAAGGCGTTCCTCCGCGAGAAGCGAGAGCACCGAAAAAAGCAGCATCGGCTGTCCGGGAATACAGAGCCCGTACACCGGATAAAAGGGCAGCAGCATAAAAATAACGGCGACCGAGAAAGAGATAAATTCCTGTTTTGTCAGTTTCAGAAGAAGTAAATACATCCCACAAAACCCCACAATGCAGATGATCCACTGGGAGAGCATAAAGGCAGTAAAGGGTTCGAAAAAAACATAAAGCAATACAAATAAGGGCGCAGGCGGAACAGCGCCTGCGGCCGGAAGGCCGTTCATGATCTCGGGATAAATCCGGATATCAGTGAACAGATATTTTGCGGTCAGAAGATAACTGAACAATTCGCCGTCCAACTGGTCATGGTAGGTGACAATGCTTCCTGTTCCGAGTAACAGGAACGGCACCATAAAAAGACAGGAGAGAAGCAGTCCCGCCGCAAGATAGCAATTTTTCTTATATACTTTGTAAAAATCCCGAACTTTATTCATAAGACTTATATTAATAAGGAAAACGCCTGATGTCAACTCCCCCTTGCCCATCCGAATCCCCTATGATAAAATAGGAAGCATGAAAATATTGGATATCGGCAAAACTATCAGGGAAAAGGACAAGCTGGCGGCAATTTTGCTGACGGTGCTTTTTGTGTTGCAGATCATTCCCGTCTTATATCTGGGCAGGTTTAACCATCCCACCTCCGATGATTTTAAATATGGCGCCTATTCCCATACAGCATGGCAGGAGACAGGTTCGCTCGCGGCAGTGGCGGAGGCGGCGGCAAGAGGCGTCGCGGAAGATTATCAGACCTGGCAGGGGAGTTATTCCGCGCTTTTTTTGATGCGGTTGGAGCCTACGGTATTCGATGAAAAATATTACAGCCTTGTGCCCTGGATCATGCTGGGGATGCTGGCGGCCGGAACACTGTATTTTTTGCGGACGATGTGTAAGATTGTACTGAGGTCGGATACGCTTCATTATATCAGCATGTCCATGCTGGTACTTTCGCTTTGTGTGCAGCTTTCGCCGGTGGCTTCGGAGCAGTTTTTCTGGTATAACAGTTCGGTTTACTACAATTTTTTTCATGCGATACTCCTCTTTTATCTGGGCTGGCTTGTGCGGTTCGGTTACAAGGGGAAAAAACGTTATATCGTATATATGGCGCTGGGGGGCTTTCTGCTGGGAGGCGGCAACTATGTGACGGCATTGTTTCTGGTCATAGCTCATGCGACGGCGCTGGCGCTTTTATGGTACTTAAAGAGAAGAAAAGAGTTTGCAGCCGTACTTATTTTATGGCTGGAATTTCTTGTCTGCTTTGCGGTCAGCGCGGCGGCGCCGGGCAATGCGGTAAGGGGAGCGGAGATCGCGGGATACGGCGCGGTCTCATCGATCATAAGATCCCTGCTGCAGGGCGTGCGCTACTATATGGCATGGCTGGATAAATGGTGGCTTCTCGTGGCTGTATTGATGTTGCCGATGATGCTGGGGCTGATCAAAAAGACGTCCTTTCAGTTCCGGTATCCGGGATTTGTGCTGTTGTATCTTTACGGTGCGTTCAGCGCAATGTCCTGCCCGACATTTTACGCTCTCGGCAGTACCGGACCCGGGCGGATCATCAATATCATCTATGACAGCTTTTTGCTGATCAGCTATGTGCAGTTGTTTTATCTGCTGGGATATATCTGCCGCAGGGGGGAGGAGGCTGTAACGAATGATAAAAGGCAGGAGGATTCTCTGCGGCGTCTGTTCGCTGTACTGTACAATGGTGCAGCCGTCACTCTTTTGGTCATCCTGTTGCTGGCGGGAAACATTCTGGATATGACAACGGTGACGGCATGTAAAGTGTGGATAAAGGGCGAGGGAAAACAATATGACACAGAATACATGGAGCGCCTTGCCGTGTTGGAGGATGAGAGTGTGACAGATGTGGTTTTTGCGCCCTATACGGCGACGCCGGAGCTGGTATTTATTGCGGATGGCACGGAGGATCCGGAATTTGTAAACAACAGAGAGTGGGCGGATTTTTACGGGAAGAATTCTCTGGTGATCCGGGCGGAAGAATGACGGCAGGGGTACTGTTTTGAAAAAATTTGATATGAAAAACAAAAAAATAGTGATACTGCTGGCGATAGAGGCTTTCCTCCTTTTTTTTCTGGCGTGGCAGCTGACCGGAAAAGGGCAGGAATATGTACTTGAGATGGGGCAGTCGCCGAGGGTGACAGAGGCGGGAGAAACGATTGACTATATAAGTCAAAAAGTAGCGCTGCCCGTGGGCACTTATCGGGTAGTTGTGGATTATGAGGCCTCTTCGGATCTGACAAATGTGATCGACGTGATTTCCGAAAACGCCGGTTACGGAGTGATAAAGGCCAATACGACACCTTTATATGCGGGGCAGCGGCAGACCTCCTATCTTTTCTGGCTGACAGGTTCCATTTCGGATCTGCAGGTGAAAGTGACCGCCGGGGAGACAGGCATTTTAAATGTCTTTGGCGGGAAACTGGTGCGGACAAACCACATGGAACGGGAGAGGTTTTTGGGGGCGCTGGTATTTCTGGCTCTTTTTGATCTGCTGCTTTATGTATTGCCTGAGTGGAAGCGGCTGGAGAGGGAAAAGAAGCGAGAAACCGCAATGACAGCGGCATTATTGAGCGGTATTATTTTAGGGGTTTCATTTCCCCTTTTTACGGATTATCTGCTGACAGGGGCGGATATGACGTTTCATCTGCTCCGGATAGAGGGCGTGAAGGACGGGCTGCTCTCGGGACAGTTTCCGGTGCGCATTCAACCGAACTGGCTGCAGGGGCACGGCTATGCCGTGGGAATCTTTTACTGCGATCTGTTTTTATACCTTCCGGCATTTCTGCGTATTATGGGAATGACGGTACAGGGGGCTTATAAATGTTATAAACTGTCTGTCAATATTGCAACCTGCCTGATCGCATGGTACAGCTTTAAAAAGATGTTCCGCAGCAATAAGATCGGTATTTTTGGAAGCTTTTTATATACTTTTTATATTGTTCGCCTCGTATATATTTATGCGGTGGACGGCGTCGGGCAGTATACGGCGATGGCTTTTCTGCCTCTTGTGGTTTACGGCTTTTATCGTATTTTTACTGAGGATCAGAATGCGCCGGAGGAAAAATACAGCTTTATTCCGCTTGCAATGGGGGTATCCGGCGTGCTTTGCAGTCATGTACTGAGCTGCGAGATACTTCTGTTTTTTATCTTGATTTTTTGCGCAATCTGTTTTAAAAAGTTGTTCCGGAAAGAAATATTTATACAACTCTGTAAAGCGGCGGCTGTGGTCATACTGCTGAATCTCTGGTATCTGGTTCCTTTCGCGGAATACATGCTGAGCACAGATCTGGCGGTCACAAAGGGAGGAGCCGCGTATAAACAGATTCAAACATGGGGAATGTATATACCACAATTGTTTGAACCATTTCCGGCAGGAGGGCAGCATGGGGCATTGCCGGCAGAAAATGGTATGCTGGAAGAAATGGGGTACGGAATCGGTCTGGGATTGACGATCGGAATTTTATGGATCCTTTTTCTTTTGACGGTGGTGAAAAAACCTTTGGAAAAAAAGAAAGGTAAAGAAATATTTTTCGGAATTTCCGGAAAAGCAGGAAAGATCGTATTCGGTTTCGGACTGTTATCTCTTGGAATGGCAACGATCTATTTTCCATGGGACAGACTGGCAAAATATAATGGTATAGCGAGGCAGTTGATCGCAACCTTGCAGTTTCCTAACAGAATGATGACCTTTGCCGGTGTATTTCTGGCAACAGCGTGCTGTTTTATGGTACAGGACCTGAAAACGTTGACAGAAGAAATAAAATGGAAGTCTGTTCTTTTGTATGGGGCGGTTTTGGTCATCAGTGCAGGACATATACTGACGGCAGGGTATTTTCATAATACAACATTCACGGGAAGCAGCGGCCTGTTCCGTCTCTATGACGAAACGGCAATGGGCAACAGCTATATTTCCGGCGGAGAGTACGTGCTGCTCGGCACGGATACCGGCAAACTGACCTATAAAGGACCGGTCTGCAGTGAAGGGATCGCCCTGAACAGCTATGAGAAAAAGGGATGTTATGTCAGGCTGGACTGTGACTGCGGGGGGCAGGGGCAGCATATAGAACTGCCGCTGCTGTACTATAAAGGGTATCGGGCGAAGGAGAGCGGCGGAGAGGTTCTGCCTGTGGTCTGCGGTGAGAATAATGTGGTGCGGGTGCTGGTGCCTTCCGGGTTTCAGGGAATCATAGAAGTGGACTTTCAGGGGTTCTGGTACTGGCGGGCGGCGGAATTGATCTCGCTGGGAACCATATGCCTGCTTCTGTGGCTGGTTGTTTTGAGGATTCGAAAGAGGAGGGAAAAAGTAAACTTTCCCTGACAGATCTTCATCAAATGTAAGAGGAACATTATTGTAATAAGGCTAAGTAGCTCCCTGCCCGGGGTGTTCAGGAAGAGAAACGCAAGCGCTGCGGGGAGTCAGGTATAAGTATAAAGGAAAAAAAGAAACGGAGGCAGGTATGTTAAACAATAAAACGATTTTGATCACCGGGGGAACGGGAACTTTTGGGAAGGCGTTTGTGAGTTATGTGCTGGAGCATTATGAGCCGAAAAAACTGATCATCTATTCCAGAGATGAGTTTAAACAGTTCCTGATGAAAAACGAATTCCAGAAGTATGCGGACAAGCTCCGCTTTTTCATCGGGGATGTGAGGGATAAGGAGCGTCTGGAGAGGGCTTTTGAGGATGTGGATTATGTGATCCACGCGGCGGCCATGAAGCAGGTGCCCGCCTGCGAGTATAATCCGGATGAGGCGATCAAGACCAACATCCACGGGGCGCAGAATGTGACGGCGGCGGCGCTGGATGCAGGGGTAAAAAAAGTGGTGGCACTCTCCACGGATAAGGCGGTGAATCCCGTGAATTTATATGGCGGGACAAAGTTGGTATCGGATAAACTGTTTATCGCGGCAAATGCTTATGCGGGGAGAAAGGAGACCTGTTTTTCTATCGTGCGTTACGGCAATGTGGCGGGCAGCAGGGGTTCCGTGATCCCGTTCTTTCAAAATATTCTGGATCAGGGAGGTACGGAACTGCCGATCACGGATTACCGCATGACACGCTTCTGGATCAGTATCACGCAGGGCGTGGAGCTGGTGATCAAGGCGCTGGAGGAGGCAAACGGTGGTGAGACCTTTATTTCCAAGATCCCGTCTTTCAAGATCACGGATCTGGCGGAGGCGATGCTGCCGGGCTGTAAGATGCCGGAAGTGGGCATCCGGGAAGGGGAAAAACTGCATGAGATCATGGTGACGGAGGAAGATGCGCCCAATACTTACGAATACGATAAGCATTTTATCATCTTCCCGCAGATGGTCTGGAATAACAGGCAGAAGCCGAATCCGGACGGAAAGGGAAAGAAAGTGCCGGAGAGATTCTCCTACAGTTCAGGCAATAATACACAGTGGCTTTCTGTGGAAGAGATCCGCGAAAGACTTAAGAATCTGGAGCTGGAACACTGAATATGTCTATGGCTAGACAAGGGAAGAGAGCAAACTATATAACGGGAGCGGTTTTTGTGATCTGCCTGATCGGGTACTCCGTGCTGATGTATCGGCTTTTTTACCTGCAGGCGGTCCACTGCGAGACCCGGGAACTGTATTTCTCGGACATCAAAGCTTATCTGGAGACAATCCTGGGGGTGGAATGTGATTATGACTTTCCTTATCCGGTCTTTTTCTGGCTGGGGAGATTCTTTTTGCATTTTACCAATGTGGCGGTGGCGGCCTCTCTGGCAGCAACGCTGCTGAATTCCCTCGGGGTAGTTGTTCTGTTTTATTACATGCAGAAATTTTTGTATGCGTATTACAAAAAGACGTCCGTTGGGGATTATGTCGGAATTATTACCGCATTTCTGACATTCGGCATGTTTTTTGTCTCCATGCTTTATCTGCCGGGCAGGATACGATTTTGGGGGATCACAAACAGCTATCTGGGCGTTTTTACACCGAATCCCTACCACAACATCACCTATATGGCAACCCGGCCTTTTGCGATCCTGACGTTTTTCCTCTATGTCAGAATTCTGGATTATTACGAAGAGCGGACGGATCTGAAAGAGTTTTTCCTGTTCGGGTTAAGTCTTCTGCTGACGACGATGACAAAGCCGAGTTATACGTTGATCCTGGTATCTACGGCAGGGCTTGTCATGCTGTATCGCCTGTTTTGCAAAAGGTGGAAGAACTTTAAGCGTTCGTTCTATCTGGGGCTTGCCTTTGTGCCGACGTTTATCGATCTGCTGTATCAGTACGGCGGCGTATTCGGGGCGGCTTCACAGGCGGGGGAGATCGGCGGTATCGGGTTCGGCATCGGCTCCGTGTGGAAGCTTTACACAAATAATATCCCGCTGGCGGTCATTCTGGCGCTGGGATTCCCGCTTTTTGTGCTGCTGTTTCATATCAGAGAGGTCAGAGGAAATACGTTATACCGGTTTTCCTGGGCACAGCTTATCGTCAGTATGTTGGAGCTTTTTTTATTATATGAAAACGGGCGGCGTTTTTCGGATGCGAATTTTTCCTGGGGCTATATGCACGGTATCTTTTTTGTGTTTGTGTCAAGCCTGATCCTGTTGATGGAGGATACGCTGGAAAAGCGGGGCCAAAGAGCTGCCCTGTGGGGCCAGTGGCTGCTTTTCGGGCTGCATCTGGCCTGCGGGATAGGGTATTTTATTTATATATGGAACGGGAACGCTTTCCATGAATTCTAAACAGGGCGGATGGTCAGGCGCGGTGAGCGATACGGGCGATACGCATCCGTTGGAGAGATCTTTGTGCGGATGAGTATCGGGCAGATATTGTGTCTGCGGTCCGGAGTCTGCGGTGAAAGGAGCGGCGTGGTTATGGAGAGGAATCAGCGGGGAAAATACGATAAAATCGGTAAAGCAGTGCTGCATACGGCTATCCTTCTCTATGGCCTGAGCATGGTCTTTTTGTTTTATAAGCAGACCGGGTGGACGGGCGGGGCGGTATATGAATCCGATCTGCCGGTGCATATTCGGATGATCGTGGAGGACGGCTGGTATTACAGCCTGACAGCATTGGTTTATCAGTTATTGTTTCTGATACCGGTTACACTGCCTGACGGTGCATCTTTCGGTAATCTGGCGGTGGCGGTATTTCTTGCATTTTGCGGTTGGCTGTCCGTATATCTGACGGCGTTTCTGTTGAAGGATATGCAGAGGGGGCCGCTTGGAGGAAACGGAAAAAAGATACATGAAGAAAAGAATACAGGGCAGAAGGCATGGAACAAGGCCGGGATGTGGCATCTGCTGGGAGGTCTGGTCTTAAATCTGGTAATGCCCTGTTATGTGAGAGGTATTTCGGATGGCAGATATATCGGTATGGAAGCAGCTTCCATCTGGCATAATTCTACCTACATCGTGATGAAGATGACAGGGCTTCTGTGTGTTTTGTACTACGGGAGACTGACGGGAAAGTACAGACGGGGGATCACATGGAAAGAGTGGGGCGGGTTTACGCTTCTGCTTTCCGTATGTACTGCCGTGAAACCGAGCTTTCTTTTGGTGTTTGCGCCGGTGATGGCAGTGTTTTTACTGGCCGATCTTCTGAAGGGGGCATCTTTTCGGAGAGTGTTTGTCTTCGGTTCGACCGTGTTTTTACCAGTGCTTGTTGTTTTGATCCAGAACATGATCCTGTTCGGGGCGGACACAGGAAACGGGTGGGAGATACGGCCGGGATATGCGCTTTCCCTCCACAGCGGTTATCCGCTCCTTTCGGCAGTGTTGTCGATTTTTTTCCCGCTTGTGCTGTTGCCGGTTTTTCTGAAGGATATGCCAAAGGACAGATGGCTTTCGAGCGCCTGGCTGATGGCGGCGGCTGGTTTTCTGGAAGTATTTTTGTTCACGGAGACTGGGAGCCGGGCCGTGGACGGAAACTTTATGTGGGGATACAGTTTCGCGATCTTAATGATTTTTGCCGCTATGCTGGTGAAGTGGGCGGAGCTCGGAAAACGGATACGGCAAAAGGGAGGGGGCGGCAAGGATCGTTTCAGGGCCGGCATTTTTGCGGTCTCCGGCTTGCTGCTCGGCTGGCATTTATATTGTGGGATATATTTTTATACGCATCTTCTGCGGGGCGTTTCGTATTATATGTGGGATTGAGTGCCCGCTGAAGCAGGCAAATAGGAGTTAGCGTGTTATGCTGTTTATTTTGCTGAACTGGCTTTATATTTTCATAACAACCCTGATCACCGGCTACGGCATTCTGTATGCGTTAAAGAGGGCTTTCGGCTGGACGCCGCGAAGGATCCATACCTGTATCATGGCGGGGCTGGTGGCGCTCACGGCTTATGCGCAGTGGTTTTCGCTTGTTTACAGGGTAAATCTGGAGGCGAACCTGATCCTGATCGCGGCGGACGTCATCGTGTTTTTTCTGGTGAGGAGATCCCTGCTGCAGTTTTTGAAAAATGCCCTGAAGGATATGGGCAGGGGAAAGAAGATCGGCATTGTTGTACTGATCGTGGTATGCGCTTATTTTACGTCCAGGGGAAGCTATATTTCCGATACCAATCTGTATCATGCCCAGTGCATCCGCTGGCTGGAGGAGTATGGCATCTTAAAAGGACTTGCCAATATCCAGTCGAGGGCAGCCTATAACAGTTCTGCTTTTTGTCTGTCGGCGCTTTACAGCATGAAATATGTGTTCGGGCAGTCCATGCATGCGGTGCAGGGATTTATGGCGCTGCTTCTCGGGTGTCTCTGTCTGGACATCGGAATGCTTTTTAAGCGGAAAAAGCCTGTCCTTTCGGATTTTGTGCGGCTGGGTGCCATTTATTATCTGACCCTTCTGCACCGTGAGATCATGTCCCCTTCCTCGGATTTTGCGGTGATGATCACTTTATTTTATATCATGATCGTGTGGCTGGATCTCTTGGAGAGGCGGGAGGCGTCCACGGTGCCCTATTCCCTTCTCTGTGTGGCGGGAGTCTATGCGGTGACGCTGAAGCTGACGTCAGGCCTGATATTGATCCTGCTGGTAAAGCCGGTGGTGATGCTGGTCAGGGAGAAAAAGGGAAAGGAAATTCTGACCTATCTGTTTTTGGGGCTGATGGTGATCACACCGTATCTGATACGGAATGTGGTAATCTCCGGCTGGCTGATCTATCCGCTGACAGCTCTCGATCTGTTTGATGTGGACTGGAAAGTGCCGGCAGAGCTTGTAAATGCGGATTCTTTTCAGATCAGGACCTGGGGGAAGGGGATCCACGCGTATGAATTGTACGGTGGTCCCGCCACATGGTGGCCCAATTGGTTTATGACTACCCTTTCTTCCACGGAAAAAGTATTGATCCTGGCAGATCTGGCGGCATTGCCGGTATTCGTTTTCCTGTTGGTCAGGCAGGTGAAAGAAAAAAGCGCGGAGAAATGGGATAAGCTGCTCGTGATGGCAACGGCGGCGGCTTCTTTTCTGTTCTGGCAGTTCAGCGCGCCGCTTGCGAGATACGGGTATGCCTATATACTGTCTCTGGCGCTTCTGGTGTTCGGGGAACTGTATATCGAGCTGTGGAAAAATAAAAAGAATACGGTATTGTTCGTGATATGCGGACTGTTCTTTTTGTGGAAAGGGATGACTTTAGTGCAGGGTATCTGGTCCCAGAGGGTTTTGCCGTACTATATCGCGCAGGTGGATTATGATGACAACGAGGGGGAGGAGGACGTCCGGGAACATCAGGTAAATGGGGTCACTTTCTATTATAATGTGTCCGGCTATCATAAACTTCCCGGCGGAGGCTCCATGTTCACGATGAGGGGCGATAAACTGGAAGACGGTTTTCGCTATGAGTATCATGACTGGAAGGAGATATTTGGGGTGACCGAATGAAAACGGAAAAGAGAAGAAGGGTCATCGTACTCATATTGGCATGCCTTTTTACGCTGATGCAGCTTACCGGGTGGCAGATCAGCATGCGGTACGGGACCAGTGTGCACAGGAATGCTTTTTTTCAGAATATCGGTATGCTGAGCGGCATACAGCTTGTCTTTGCGGCGTTTTTTGAGGCTGCTTTCTGGTATGCGGTGATAGATGTTTCTTTTTATTTATTGGGCGGGCAGGGAAGAAGCAGGCATTTAAAAAGAAGAAAATATGATAATGAAAAAATGGGAATATCGGAAAGACGGATATGGATATTAGTCGGAAGCGGCCTGTTTTTCTGTCTGTTTGTGGGATTGCTTGCCTGTTGGCCCGGAATATATGCTTATGATGCACAGGGACAGCTGGCACAGGCAATGTACCCGGAGGTTGAGTATGCAACACACCATCCTCTTTTGCATACTCTTATTATGGGTAAGATTATAACTTTCGGATATCATGTTTTTAAGGAGAATCTTGGTGCAGGTGTCCTGATATATAGTATAATACAAATGCTGGTATGTACCGTGATCTTTACGTATTCGATTTGTTTTATATGGACTGTTACAAAGCGAAAGTGGCTGGCGGCAACAGCTTTTTTATATTATGCTTTTTTCCCGACAGTGGTATTATTTACTTTTTGTACTACTAAGGATGTGCTCTGCAGTGCGTTCCTGCATCTCATGGTGATCCTGATTTATGAGATGTATCAGGATACAGACAGTTTTTTTGTGCAAAAGAAAAAAGCGGTATTGCTGATATTTTCCGGTGTTTTGATGTGTCTGTTCAGGAATAATGGTATCTATGCCGTGGCACTCATGGCGGCTTTTGCCGGTGTACTATTTCCTAAAAGGAGGAGGCTGGCCTGTATTATATTCCTGCCGATCATGCTGCTGTCCTTTTTATCAGGGAAAGGGCTGCAGGCTGTATTGCATGCGGAGATTTCCAGTATGGCTGAAGCCTTTTCAGTCCCGATCCAGCAGATAGCCAGAGTATATAATGAAGAAGGGGAAGAAGCATTTACGGAGGAAGAATTGGGATTAATTTATCAGGCGGTATCGGCGGAAGTGCTGCTCGGGTATCAGCCGATGATTTCAGATGATGTGAAATATGCCATACAGTTTAACGAGGAGGTAGTAACACATAAGGGGGAATATGTAAGATTATGGATGAATACAGGGGTTAGAAACCCTAAAGAGTATATTTTGTCTTTTCTGGACAACACTTATCAGGCATGGTATCCGGGGACTTGTATTACCAGATATCCGGAAAGATCGGAATCGGATTATCTTGATATCGAGGGGTTTGATACTGTGGAAAAGGAACCCAAAATTCAGTGGCTGTATGATATATATCATAAGATTGCAACAGAATTTTCCTACCAGAAAATACCGGGTCTGCGTTTGCTGTTTTCTGTCGGTGCCATGTTCTGGGTGGTTCTCTTTACATGGTTTTACGGCATCTGGAAAAAAGACAGCGGAATAATGGCGGCACTCCTTATGATCCTGTGTTTTTGTGCCACCTGTTTTCTGGGGCCTACGGTTTTAGTGAGATATTATCTGAATCTGTTTTATATATTTCCGGTATGCATCGCTTTTTTGTCTGGCAGATAGATAGGCAATATCAATGCATTAATGAGAGCGGACGCAGGTAAGAACATAAAATACTTTGTCGTCACGCTCTCGCAGGTTTTATGTGGGCGGCTCAGATTATTTATGAAAATACTTACAGAGTCTCTTTACCGCAAAGATCACTTCCTCCACCTGTTCATCCGTCAGGGAATAATAGAGAGGAATGCTGAGTATCCGCTCATAAAGCCGTTCTGCGTTGGGGCATAATCCTGCCGGATATCCCAGTTTCTGATAGTAAGGGAGACGGTAAACAGGAATATAGTGTACCTGACAGTGGATATTTTCCGCACCCATCGCATCAAAAAACTGGCGTCGGCTGCAGGTGAGAACATCCAAGTCAAGCTGCAGGATATACAGATGCCTGGTGGTATCGGATTCCGGTATTTCTTTTTGGACAATGATCCCATCCACATCCCGAAACGCTTCGTTATAACGATTTACAATTTCCTTTCTCCGTCTGGAAAAGGCCGGGAGCTTTTCCAGCTGGCTGGAAAGCAGGGCGGCCTGCATATCCGTAAGCCGATAGTTATATCCCAGAGAAACCATTTCATAGTACCATGGATCGTCGGTTGGATGCATCATCAGGGACTGATCTCTGGTGATGCCGTGGCTTCGTGCAAGGAGAAGTTTTTGATACAGATTCTCATCATTGGTCGTGACAATACCGCCCTCTCCGGAAGTAACAGTTTTTACCGGATGGGATGAGAAGCAGGTCATATCTGCGAGAGAACCGATGGGTTTACCCTTGTAACGGGTGCCGATAGCATGGGCGGCATCCTGAATCAGGATCAGCCCGTGTTTTCGGCATATTTCGGCGATCTCATCGTAAGCCACAGCCTGTCCCGTGTAGTGGACGGGGATCACGGCTTTTGTTTTCGGGGTGATGCATGCTTCTATGGCAGCTGAGTCTATATTGTAGGTTTCCGGATCGATATCCGCAAAAACAGGCCTGCCGCCGCAATAGGAAACACAATTGGCGGAAGCCGCGAAAGTAATGGGAGTGGTGATGACTTCATCTCCCGGTCCGATGCCCGCTGCAATACAGGCTATATGTAGTGCCGCGGTGCCATTACTGACAGCCACGGCATATTTTGCACCGGTTACTTCACAAAACTTTTGTTCCAGAGCCGGAATCCGGGGACCGCAGGTCAGAAAATCGCTTTTCATCACTTCTTCGACAGCCCGGATATCGGATTCGTCGATATATTGTTTCCCGTATTGCAGGGATGTAGCGCAGGCGGGAGTTCCGCCGCAAATGGCGGGTTTTTCTATATCGTCCGTTTTGACATGTTGTAAAATTTTACTCATATTTATTCTCCCAGCGCTAAAAACGAACTTCTTATCGCGTTCGCCGTCTCCGTATCTGCCATGACGAACAGTATCACATCTCCGACATTTTCGACAACAACACTTTCCGCTTCCACGCAGATCCATTTTCGGGGATCGGCATTGTCCTTGATCGTTGTTTTGGCGGCCTCCAGATCGGTTCCTTCCGGGACTCTCAGCAGGATGCACTGATAGGGGATAACATTTATCATAGGTGTGGAATAAAAACTTTCCGTATACTCCACATCGGCTGTGCCGATCAGGTATTCGGCTGAATCGGCGGGGATTTCGCCGGAATCAAAGCCATCCATGGAATCCCTGAAATCCTGGGAAAGGTCCGCATTTTCGTAAACGGAATCCATGATCTCCGATAAAGATCCGACCAGCTTCGGCTCGGTCTCTCCATCAGCGGCATTATTGCCGGAGTTGCC
The DNA here is from genome assembly GCA_021769625.1 of [Clostridium] symbiosum. Lineage (GTDB taxonomy): Bacteria > Bacillota > Clostridia > Lachnospirales > Lachnospiraceae > 1XD8-76. The sequence continues at coordinate 25,759 of JAETSN010000003.1, forward strand.
GCAGGAGACGAGCAGCAGAGAGGTAATAAGGATTGACAATACTAAAAATTTTTTCTGAAACATATGATTTTGATTTTCCTTTCGCTGTTTTATTTTTATATGATAACAATCATCATGCAGGAAGTTTTTTCCTGCATGAATTTATTATAGCACAAATTGTCTGCAAGATAATTTATTTCACAAAGAATTCATTAATTTTTAGAAAAGTTTTTCCTGTATTATAGTTTGTACCGTTTACAGGCGGATATACAAACTTTTGGTTTCTTTTTGGCATCAAAATAAGTGTTCGCGGGATCCGATATTTTGTGATATAGTAGATGGAAGGAACTAAAGGATATATTTTACAAGTTACAGATAAACGCAGGGTATATTATGAAAAACCGGATAAAATGTAAAAAAGTCAAAAATACTATTCACAGCGGCAGATTTTATACAGTCCTTCTTTTGTTTCTTGTTATATTGCCGGGGATTATATTTGTGAAAAAGGTTGTGAAAGCAGATGAGATAGATATCATTGCGGAGGAAGAACTCTGGGAGAGGCTGGATACATATGAGGAATGTCAGGAAATCTTAACCAGAGGCGAGATTTCCCTTATGTTAAATAACTGCATCCTGCCTTACGATAGAGAGGAAAATATCTGGTATATAGCGCAGAACCCGGAGAATGAAAAATGGGAAGGAATACTGGGCCTGAGCGAACGAAGGGCAGCACTTTATATTCTGGATGACGGATATCTGACAAAAAAGGAAGAGAGCATTCGGGAGGGGCACGTATTTCAGGCTGCCGTTGTGAAGGGGAGGGAGTATGCCCTGACTAATATAATTGTTTCGGGAATGCCGGTCATATCTATCAAGACGGAGGACTTCTGGCAGCCGGAATATCCGATAGAGGATATCGATAATTATGTGTTTAATTCCGAAACCCGTTATCTGGGGGATATCACGATATTTAATGCAGACGGGAACTCGGGCACTTATGGAACGCAAGAGTATAATGAGGAAGGCAGTTACCGCATTCTGCGGAGGAAAGTCAGCTACCATACCAGAGGAAATACATCGGATAATTTTGAGAAAAAAAGTTACGCATTGAAACTGTCGGACGAGCAGGGGGAGAACAAGAAGGAAGATCTGTTCGGGCTGGGAAGGAGCGCGGACTGGAAACTGCTTGCCGGAGCAGGGGATGTGACAAAAGTACGGGAAAAGACGGCATGGCAGCTCTGGGAGGAGATAGCCGGGCGGCAGAGTGCGGTCTCGGAAGGCGCGACTGCCATGGAATACTGCGAGGTTGTTCTGGACGGCGATTATATCGGGATGTATCAGATCATAAAAGCGCTGGATGAAGACACCATGAATCTGCAGGATACGGATGTGCTGTACAAGTTTTTGCAGGCGGAGATGCCGTTGGATGAAGATATCCAGAGCAGTATTGACGCGGGATACGTCGTCTGCTATCCCATCAGGATCCGCTATCCGAAGCAGGGCGAGGGAGATCTTGCCGGGCAGTGGGAGCCTATACGCAGGTATTTGGACGCTGCCTGCTGGCATATTGACTTTGAAAAACTGTATAACACGATCGACCTGGACAACACAATGGACTACTATCTGTTTCTGGAAGCCGTGTCCGGCTGGGATAATGCCTGCAAAAATACTTACCGGATTGCCAGAAAGGATGAGGGAGGAGAGTACAGGATACTGACGATCCCGTGGGATCTGAATTATACCTTCGGGGATGAGTTCACGGTGGAGATCGAGCTGGGAAAGACCCGGTTTAATCCGGATACCACACAGTTATATACGGAACCTGTGATCCGGCAGCTTTTTATGAACAATACGCATGGAGAAGAGGATATACTGAGGGACAGATGGAAAGAGTACAGACAGGATATTTTCAGCGATGAGCATATTCTCGGGCTGATGCAGGAAAATATGGAATATATGCAAAAGACCGGCGCTTTCGGGAGGGATTCCGAAAGATGGGCCATACAGAATAACGACAGTGATCTGACAAAGATCATGGCGTATGAAAAAGAAAGGCTTGTGTTTTTAGATGAATATTTCAGGTGAAAGAAATCTGCCGATGCATTTTTTCCAGTATGGCGGTTTGCTGCTGCTGAGCATCGGTATGGCGTTTTGCTTATTACGATTTACAAAAAAGGAGGAGGAAGTTCATTCTTTTTGGAGTTATGTTATAGATACGGCGGAATCAGAAAGTATGCTTTCCGAAATGAGAGAGACAGAAGATCTTTTAAAAGAGGGCAGGTGCGGTCTGTTTTTTGATGGTTTTGAGGCGGCGTATGACCGGGAGAGCGGAATATTTTATATTTCGCAGCCTCTTTCAGAGGAAAGCTGGCAGGGGGATTTAAGGCCATACGGTGCGGAACTTTATGTTTTAAGGGATGATTATACAGACAAGCTATCCGAGGCGGTGCGGGACGGACATGTTTTCGAGGCAATGCTCTGCGGAAATGAGGAGTATCAGAAGATTGGCATAGTATTGACGGGAATGCCCGTAGTAAAAATAGATACAGAGAGGGAAGAGACGCGGGAATACCCGATAGAGGACATCGACAATTATGTGTTTAATTCGGAAACGCGCTATTATGGGGATATAACGGTGTTCCAGTCAGGGATATCGGCGCTGGAAGGACAAGAAAAAGGGACGGGAAGTGAATATCAGATATTGCAGAGAAAGGTCTGTTACCATGAAAGGGGACAAAATTCTGCGCTGTTCGGGAAAAAAAGTTATGCGATAAAATTCCTGAACCATAAGGAAAAAAGTGTCGCGGAGCCGGTCTTTGGCATGCAGCGAAGCGCGGACTGGAAGCTGCTCGCCATGTATTCCGATCCGAGCAAGATCAGGGATAAAGTATCCATGGAGCTCTGGAAGGAGATCGCGGAGAAAGAAAAGGACTTTAATGAGAGAGGCCCGGAGATGGAATACTGTGAAGTGGTCCTAGACGGCGAGTATATGGGGCTCTACGGAATGATGCTCCCGGTGAATGAAGACACATTGGAACTTGGGGTGAACGATGTCCTCTATAAAATAATGGACTGGTATATGCCGGAGGATGCAGAAATACAGGCTTCTGTCGATCAGAATTATGAGGTATGTTATCCGATCCGCATCAGGTATCCGGAAAAAGACGGTTCGACAGAAAAAATATGGGAACCGATCAGGGAATATTTTTCCTGCAAATACTGGAATCTCGATTTTAAGTCTTATTCGAAGATGAGTTATGTAGAAAATCTGGCGGATTACTATATCTTTATTCAGACAGTGGCGGGATTTGACAATTACCTGAAAAATACCTATATTTCTGCACTGGATATAGAAAATGAAGAAGGATATAAAATGGTTACGATTCCCTGGGATCTGAACTATACTTTCGGAAACTGCTACAGCTATGACCCGGAACGGAATTATACGGAGTTTAATGCGGATGCAAGGGTTAATTATGTGGAGCCTGTTCTGGAGCAGCTTTTCAGATCCAGCTATAATGGAGAAGCGGAGGTATTGAAGGAACGCTGGAACAGGTATCGAAGTGGTATTTTGGATACAGGGCATATCACGGAACTTTTGCGGGAAAATATGGATTATATACAGAGGACAGGGGCGTTTTCCAGGGATACGGAAAAATGGGCGGAGGCGCTGAACAGTTCGGATCTGTCGGAAGTAGAAAAATATGTGGAAGAGAGAATGGAGTATCTGGATGAATATTTCGCGAATTTCTGATGCGGAATAGATAAATTTGTATATTTTCCCAAGTTATGGTACACTAAAACGGATATTGAGGATTTATGGATGAAAGACAGGATTTATGTCTGCCACACCTACTATCATGCGTATGTGGCATTTTTAAAGGAACTTCACCTGCGGCGGGGAAAAGATCAGGCTGCGGCGGGGGAGGCATCGTTAGTACTGAGCAGTATGTCCAATGACTTTGAACAGTTCGGGGAGCGGGTAAAGGCTGCCGGACTGTTTGCCGGCGTTATTTCTTTTGACGAAAAGCGGGAGGATTACTTTCCGGAGCTTGCCGCTTTCCGTCAGGATAGGGGAAATATTGTTTTTAATATGTGGCAGCGCATCCGCTTTACAAAGCGCTATGCAAAGCTGGAAGCGCCCTATGTCCCGGTAGATTTCAGAAAATACCGGGAAATTTATGTATTCTGTGATTCGGACCCGATAGGCTACTATCTGAATCAGAACAGAATATACTATCATGCGCTGGAGGACGGCTTAAACTGTCTGGTCCATTTTGACGCGGCGAGATATGATAACCGCGGACATTTCGGACTGAAAGCCTTTTTGTCCAAAAAACTCAATCTGATCTTTGTCCAGAACGGCTACGGAAAATATTGTCTGGATATGGAAGTCAACAGTATATCCGCGATCACAATGCCGTGTCCTTATTATAAAGAGCTGCCGAGACAGAATCTGGTGGATGCCCTGACAAGGGAGGATAAAGATATTATTTTGAGGGCTTTTGTAAGGGATATGGACAGCCTGTTAAAAAAGATAGAGGAATGCGGCGGGAAATCCGGGAAGACGGAGGCAGAGGGAAAATCGGGAGAAGAAAGTACAAAAGGAAACGGAACCGGTGCCGGAGGGCAAAAACAGGATAAAATACTGCTTCTCACGGACCCGCTCTGCACACTGGATGTGCGGGAACAGATCTTTAAAGATATTGTGGAAGAATACGAGAAACAGGGGCAGATATTCATAAAGCCCCACCCCCGTGACGAACTGGATTACCGGAAAGTTTTCCCGGGATATCCTGTATTTGACGCCACAGTCCCTATGGAAATGCTGAACTTTTTCCCTGATCTCCACTTCGATCAGGTGGTAACAGTATTCACCGACCTAAAAGGCATCCGCTTCGCGGACAAACTCGTCCGCCTGGGCGATGAGTTTATGGACAAATACGAAGACCCGGAAATCCATAATCAAAATAAGAGAATTGGTATTTTAGAGAAAAATAATAGTTCCCCCAAGGAGACAATATGCGAGACATCCTGAAAAAATTAAACGTCCTGTTGGATAAAAAGCAAAAGAGAACCATGCTCCTGATGGTACTGATGATGATCTTCGGCGCCATTTTGGAGGCATGCAGCGTATCCATGGTCATTCCCGTAGTGGGGGTGGTCATCGATGAGGATTCCATACAGAAGTACGACATTGTGAGAAAAGTATATGACGCGCTGCATATGCAGAGCGTGACACAGTTTGCGCTGCTGATGATGACGGCGCTGATCATGACCTTTGTGATCAAAAATATATATCTGTACTGGCAGATGAAGTTTATGTACCGGTTTGTCTATACGAACCAGTTTAGGACTTCCGAGCGGATGATGAAAAATTATCTCCGGAAGGGCTATGAGTTTTATCTGAATGCGGATACGGCGATCATCCAGAGGAATATCACCTCGGATGTCAACAATATGTATGCGCTGATCCTGTCCTTATTGCAGCTGATCTCCGAGGTGATCGTCTTTGTGGTGCTGCTCGGCGTCATGGTGGCTTCGGACTGGAAGATGACGGTGGTGATCGCCCTGCCGCTGCTTGCCACCCTGTTTATCATTAAAAAAGTGGTAAAGCCTATTATGAATAAGGCGGGAAAAGAGAATCAGGATTTTTACAGCGGGCTTTTCAAATGGATATCCCAGACGGTACAGGGGATCAAAGAGGTAAAGATAGCAGGAAAAGAGCAGTATTTTACGGAAGAATATATCAAGTGCGGCCAGGGCTATGTCAATGCGGTGCAGAAATATACCCTGTATAACAGTATTCCGAGGCTCCTGATCGAGACGGTCTGTATTGCTTCTCTGGTAGGGTATATGATGATCCTGGTCAGCCAGGGGGAGAGCGTAAAAGAAGTGACGGCGGTGCTCTCCGCTTTTGTGGTGGCGGCGGTGCGCATGATGCCCTGTGCCACGAGGATCAACAACCAGCTCACTTCCATGGCTTTTTATCAGCCCTTCTTTATGGGAGTCAGCGATAATCTGCAGGATGAGATCTCCGGGGAAAATACGGATATGAGTTTTGCGGAGGTGGCGAAAGAAAAACTGCCTGTCAAAAAGAGTATTGAGCTGCGGGATATCACGTACCATTATCCGAATGCGGAGCCGCTTATTTTTGATCATGCCAATATGGAGATTCCGGTGGGTGCCGCGGTGGGCATCGTGGGAACCTCCGGCGCGGGAAAGACCACGGTGGTGGATATTTTGCTGGGGCTGTTGGAGATCCAGACCGGCGGCGTATATGCGGACGGTGTCAGTATTAAGGAAAATTATAGAAGCTGGCTGAAAAATGTGGGCTATATTCCACAGATGATCTTTATGCTGGATGATACGATCCGCAAAAATGTGGCTTTCGGCATAGCCGAGGAGGAGATCGACGAGGACAGGCTCTGGGAAGTGTTGAAGGAAGCACAGCTGGATGAGTTTGTAAAAAGCCTGCCGGAAGGCTTAGATACCAGTATAGGGGAGAGGGGGATCCGTATTTCCGGCGGTCAGCGGCAGAGGATCGGTATTGCCAGAGCGCTGTATTATGATCCCGAGGTGCTGATACTGGATGAGGCGACTTCCGCGCTGGACAACGATACGGAAGCGGCGATCATGGATTCCATCAACAGCCTGCACGGCAGAAAGACGCTGATCATCATAGCCCACAGGCTACAGACGATAGAGAAGTGCGATATGATCTACCGCGTGGAAAATGGGAAAGCGGTGCTGGAGAGGGGCAGAGAAAATGAAATGCAGTGTGATCGTACCGGTCTATAATATGGCGGCTGACGGAAAACTGGAGTATTGTCTGAATTCACTGATCCATCAGACATTGAAAGATATCGAGATCATTGCCGTGGATGATGCATCCACAGACGGTTCATTGGATATTTTACGACGTTTCAAGTTCGATTATCCGGAACGGTTTAAAGTGATCCACTATGAGAAAAACAAGCGGCAGGGTGGCGCTAAGAATGAGGGATTGAAGATCGCACAGGGAGAGTGGATTGGATTTCTGGACAGTGATGACTGGGTGACGCCGGATTTCTATGAAAGATTGATAGAAAGGGCGGAGGAGACCGGAGCGGATGTGGTGGGATGTGATTATTCCTTAGTGTCGGCACATACGATGGAAGTCGGCAGGGTGATCAGGAATAATGCGGACGACCAGACTGGCGTCTGTGATGATATGCAGCACAGAAAGCTGGTGATGCGGCCCGGCAGCATGGTCATAAAGGTGTACCGTGGCAGTATGATTAGGGAGAATGGGCTGAATTTTCCGGAGGGGATCTTTTACGAGGATAACTGTGCGGGGACGGTCTGGATGCTGTACTGTAGACGGTTTGAGAAGATCAACGAGCCGCTTTATTATTACTATCAGCACAATGTATCCACGGTACACTATATATCGGAAGAAAAGTGCAGGGACCGGATGAAGGCGGGGGAGTTGATGGTGATGGAGTGCAGCAGCCGGGGCTTTCTGACAAAATACCGCCCGGAGATTGAGTTCCGGTTTACGGAAATCTATTATATCACGACACTGTTTTCCTATATGTCAGGCGTTAAGCACAGAAAGCTCTCTTTTCTCGCTGAACTGCGGGACGGGATGAGAAAGTATTTCCCTGACTTTCAGGAGAATCCGTATTATCTGAGAGAGATCGGGGAGGAAGAGCGGAAATTGGCCGCGCTTCATCAAAAGAGCAATATCGGATTCTATTGTTATTATATCGCGCTGAATGCGTGGAGGAAGTGGAAAAAGAAGCGATAGTTGTATGGAAAACGATATGGATCGTCTACGTTTGCTATGAGATTGGAACGGAAAGGCAGTCGCAAAACTGTAACTATGAAAAAGAGATGGATATTACTCCTGCAGCTTGTGGTGCTGCTCCTGTGCATTGCAGGGGTGTTTGGAAAAGATAAAACATGGAATATAGAGGGGGAAAATTTTTTCGGTGTACAGCAGGCGGATGGACGTTCTGTTTTTAGCAGCGGAACTTTTTCATTGAGCCCCGGCGTTTATAAGGTACATCTTTCCTATGAGACTCAGGATGATATGATAAATGCGTGGAATGTCGAAGCTGAGGAATCGTCTTTTGGCGGGCTTTTGGCGAACGCCTGTATGCTGTACAGCGGTCTCACAGAGACGGACATGTATTTCTGGCTTCTGGAAAAAACAGACTCCCTGTATGTTAATGTTGTCTGCGATGCTTCCAGTGAAGTAGTAATACGGAATGTCAGAATGGAGGAAACCAATCTGGGAGCCAGATGTTTTCTTGTATCATTTCTGATTATTTTTATACTGTGGGATATATTATTATACCAAAAAGAAAAAAAACTTCCTGGAAATAGTATAAAAGAGGAAAGATGGGAAAAGGAGATAGTACAGCGGAGCGTTCTTTTTGGAATGGTGCTGCTCATTGCGGTATCTTCCATCCCGCTATTGACCGGATATGAGATCGCTACAGCGGATCTAAATATTCATCTGCAGCGGATCGAAGGAATAAAAGATGCGCTGCTTGCCGGGCAGTTCCCGGTACGGATCCATCCGAACTGGCTACAGGGCTATGGTTATGCCACGGGAGTTTTTTATTGCGATACTTTTTTGTATATTCCGGCTTTTTTGCGTATTATGGGATTTCCGCTGGGAACGGCTTACCTGATTTATAAATTTTTAGTGAATGTGGGAACGGTGGTGATTGCCTGCGAGAGTTTTGGCAGGATTTTTAAGAACCGTCTGATCGGGCTTTTTGTAGCGGCGCTTTATACATTGAATATTTACAGACTGGTCACCATGTATTTGAAGGACCATTTGGGACAGTATACGGCGATCATGTTTCTGCCTTTGTTTGCCTACGGCGTATGGAGGCTGCTGGCTGAGGACGGAAGGGAAAAGGAATATAAAAGAATCTGGATATTACTGGCGCTCAGTGCGACGGGGATCATCCAGAGCCATGTGCTGACCTGTGAAATAACAGTGTTTTTCAGTGTGGTCACCGGACTTGTTTTTATGAAACGTGTTGTGCGGAAAGAAACTCTTTTGGAGATAGGAAAAGCTTTTGCAGCCATTATGATGTTAAACTTTTGGTTTATCGTACCATTTTTGGATTATATGACAACACAGAAACTGATCATAACAGGAGAACAGGTCTATACCCGGGGAATACAGGGGAGCGGAAGTCTTCTGCCGCAGATTTTCGGAATATTTGCATTATCTGGTTCTGCGGATCATGATGTATCTTCCGGTATGCAGGGAGAAATTCCGTTTACCATAGGCGCCGGGCTTTTGGCGGGACTGTTTTATTACGGATATCTTTGCCTGACAGGACGGATCAGAGAACAGAAACGGGGGGAGATGAAGACGCTTGGCATTTTTTCGGCAGTGATTTCTGTTTTTGCGTTAGTTATGGTAAGTGTATATTTTCCCTGGAATAAGCTGCAGGGAATGGGAGGGATTCTGGCAAAGGGTATTTCCGCGCTCCAGTATTCAACCAGAATTTATATGGTCGCAGCGGTCTTTCTTTCTCTTCTCGGCGGGTACATCCTGAAACTGGAACATGAGAGTGGGAGAATAAAAAATTTATTATTTTATGCGGGAAGCACATTGGTTGTGCTTTCCCTTGTGACAGGAATGTATTTCAGCAGTCTCTTATTAAAATCACCTTTTTATAGGATATATGAGGAGAATTCTTTCGGTAACTCATATCTTTCAGGGAGAGAATATCTGCCGGAGGGAACGGATGAGAGCCTTTTAAAAGCGGGAAAAGTGACCGCATCGGAAGGGGTTTCCTATAGAGATCTGAAAAAGAACTATATGGGAACGGAGCTTTACTGTGAAAACGCAAGCGGTGTAAACGGATATGTGGAATTACCGCTGCTGTATTATCGGGGGTATCAGGCGCGGGATATGAAAACGGGAAATGCGCTTATGGTGTCTGATGGGGAAAACCACGTAGTGAGAGTAGAAGTGCCTGAGGGATATCAAGGAAATATCTATACATCTTTTTACAGTCCCTGGTATTGGAGGGCGGCGGAGGCGGTTACGTTGCTGAGCTGGTGTGGATTTTTGATCTTCTGCTTTAAGGAATACATTTGGAACGGGAGGATAAAATGGAGCGGGAAAAAGGCAGAAAAAAGAAAATAGTACTGGGTGTTTTTGTAGTGATACAGCTTTCTGCCATATTGTTTTGCTTTTGGGGGATGAGCAGGGAAAAGGAAAGCTATGAAGCTGCCGAACAGGTACTACAGGTATATGGTGGGAACCAGAACGCGGACGGGACATATTATATTGATGAAAATACCAGATTGGAAGATGGTGTTTTTCTGGCTATGGAACTGCCAGATCTGGAAAAGGGCGTATATGAAGTTCAAATAAAGTATGATACAAATGCGGAACAGGTGAGCAGGGCGTCATCTGAAAAAGCGGGATACCGCAGGCTATATGGGAATGCTGTATCATTGCGCCCTTCTAATATGCAGAAAGAAGTTTCATATCGCTTTACGCTTCTGGATAAAGTGGATGACCTGAAGGTGGAAATTCTGTATACAGGGGTAGGTATGCTTTCCATAGAGGATTTCAGGGTCGTGCATACAAGACAGGAATACAGCATGGGGATTTTCTTTATTGTGTTGTTTTCGCTGCTGGCAGGTATTTTGTTTTATTATTGGATGTGGCATGAAAAGAAAAATCCTGATAAAACGGAACGAAAAGTGCTGTTTGGACTGGCAGTGATCTTTTTATTGTCATGCAGTAATCTGATGATAGATTATTTTCACTCGGGTGATGATATGATGTTCCATGCAAATCGGGTGGAAGGTATAGCCAGAGAATGGATGAATGGAAATTTCCCGGCCAGACTGGAGTCTTATTGTATGTATGGCATGGGATATCCGATGTCGATCATGTACCCTGAAGTGTTTTTGTGGCCGGCGGCGCTTCTGCGTGTTTTTGGCTTCGATCTGGCATTTTGTATGAAGGGGGAATATATATTTATAAATTTGCTGACAACCCTTGTTTCATATGTCAGCTTTAAAAACATCTTTAAAGACAAACAGATCGGCCTGTGGGGAAGCGCTGTTTATACGCTGTCCCTGTACAGACTTTATAATATTTATGACAGGGCAGCGGTGGGAGAATTTATCGCCATGACATTTCTGCCTCTGATATGTTGGGGACTGCATCGGGCGTTTTCGGAGAATGAGGATACGGTTCGTGAGAGAAAGACAGTTTTTCTGCTGGCATTTGGCTATATGGGAGTGCTGTATTCCCATGTTTTGAGCATGGAGTTTGTTGTATTTTATACGGTCGTACTATGTCTGGTGCTCTGGAGACGTTTTTTTCGAAAAAGTACGTTTTTTACGTTTTTGAGAGCTGTACTTTGGGCTGTGGGCCTTAGTCTGTGGTATCTGATCCCTTTTTTGGATTATTCATTGAGTGCCAATTTAAATGTTTTTGAGGTGGGATATCCGATCCAGAAGCTGGGGCTTTATCCGACCCAGTTGTTCTGGTTTTTCCCACGCAAGGGAGCATCGCCATATATGTATATATCGGGTATGCGGCATATCAGGGCTTATAGTATGGGAGCTTCGCTGGCTGTAGTATTTTTCTGCTTCATTTATATGAAAGTAAAAGGGATTAACGGAAAAAGGCTGCAGGAATATCATGAATATACCAAAATAAAAGCTGCGGCAATTATGGGCGGCCTTGCTATGTTTATGAGCCTGAATATTTTTCCGTGGGATACGATCATTGAATTTTCTGAGGGGATTCGAAAAGTGGTGTACAGTATTCAGTTCCCGTATCGTTTTCTGGTAATGGTAACGATTTCCCTGAGCTTTTTGGGTTGTGGACTATTTGCGGTATTAAAAAAAGAGGGGGATGGCAAAAAGGGAAACTGCTTTGCGGTTTCGGTATTGGTACTGGCAGTTCTGAGCAGCAGTTTTTATCTGAATGATGAAATACAACAGTATGGCTGGTCGGATTTCAGGGAAGCAGCGGCAATGGGATCTGCGATGGTCGGCGGAGGCGAGTATCTGCCAGCCAAAACGGAGGTATCAGAGCTTCCTTATACAGAGGTGAGGACGGGAGACGGAATCATTTTGGATGATTACAGAAAAGAAAACGCACATGTGGAATTTGAATGTGTCAATGAAAAGACAGCGGAGAGTTTTGTGGAATGCAATCTTTTATATTATCCCGGCTATGAGGCCAGAGAGAAAGAGACGGGAGAGGCGCTGGAGGTTATCTCCGGGAAAAATAATGTTTTAAGGGTGAAAGTACCTGCGGATTTTAGCGGAAGTGTGGTGATAGACTTTGTCGGAAAAAATTATTGGAAAATCGGAAACATGGTTTCGTTAGTTTCATGGTTGGGAGTATTCTATTTTGGTCTGATATTCTGTTATAAAAGAAGAAAACTTATTAAAGCAGGGATGTGATGGAAGAAGAGGTGAGAGGAATGAAACAGATGAAGAAAGAAAAATGGAATGAGAAAAAAATAAACATTGTATTGGGATGCCTTCTGCTTACATTTCTGGTATCTTTGCCGCTGTTTACGGATTTTCTGCTCTGCGGAGCCGATCTGCAGTTTCAGCTTTTGAGAATAGAAGCGCTGAAGGACGGGCTGAAAGAGGCGGGAATCCTGCTCTGGTCGAAACCGGATTGGGTAGATCCGAAAGGATTTTCGTTCGCATTTTTTTACGGGGATACTTTTTTGTACATTCCGGTGTTGCTCAGAATGATGGGCGTCAATGTTCAGATGAGTTACCGGATTTTTCTGGTGATCATCAATGCGGTTACGGTTTGTACTTCCTATGCGGCATTCAAAAAGATATTTCGGGATGATTATACAGGACTTTTGGGCAGCGCACTATATTCTATGTCAATCTACCGTGTTTTTCTGCTTTATTCAGAGGCAGAACTGGGAGAAGTGCTGGCATTGATCTTTTTGCCGCTGGTTTTGACCGGCGTCTGTTTGATTTTCCGAAGAGAAAACGAAAAACAGGATTTTGGCTGGATATGGCTTTCGCTGGGACTCTCAGGTATGCTGCGAAGCCACATATTGAGTTTGGGGATCACGGTTTTATTTTTGATCATTTTTGCGGTGGCACATTGTGGAGAGTTGAAAAAGATTGTTGTGTGGAAGCAGATAGGATTGAGTATCGCAGCTTTTCTGCTTTTAAATATCAACTATTTTTATTCTATCCTGCAGTATATACGGATAGGAGGATTTGTTGTAAATCCGGTTTCAGGAGTGCCGATTCAGGATAAGGGCGTTCAGATCGTACAGCTTTTTATGGGATTTTATCTGGCGGGAGGCAGCCGTGAGTTTGGAGAGTATGGTGTGGACAATGCCGCACCTGTGGGGCTTGGGGTTGTTTTTCTTCTTGCGATAGCTGTATTTTGCTACTTTCTCTTTGTATATGGGGAGGAGTTTAAAAGGGAAGAAAAGAAAAAAGGAGCGGCAGCGCTCGGGATAGGGCTTTTTGCCTGTCTGCTCGGAACGCTTTGCTTTCCGTGGGATTCTGTCTTAAAATGGTCAGGGTTCATGTCCTCTCTGGTATCCATGATACAGGCACCGTGGCATTTTCTGCAGGCGGCGCTCCTCGCGTTTACCGTACTGGGATGTATTACCTATAAAATGGCAGGAGAAAAATTTGGAGGGTTCTGGGGTAAAATTTATGGGCTTGGGCTTGCTGGTACCGGAATTTTTTCATCTTCGTATCTGATCGCGAATTTGCTGTTTTATTCGGACTTTGTAAGGGTAAAAACGGGGGAAGAGATATGGTTGCCTGTCGTAGAAGAAGACGGAGAAGGATTTACAGTACTGGCGTCCGGTATGCAGTATTTTGAGGCTGACGGTATTTGGTATATACTGACGATAGTGGGTATTTTAACACTGGCTGGCTGTATATTTTACATGGTAAAGAAAAAGAGACAGTAGTTATTTGTATAATGTGGCAATTAATCCGAAGGTGTGAGGCAATTGCCGGACAGGAGGATAGGGCAGAGCAATGAAAAGACTGGCGATCATCACTGCGCGGGGCGGCAGTAAAAGAATTCCGAGAAAGAACATTCGTCCTTTTCTGGGAAAGCCCATCATGGCGTATTCCATAGAAGCGGCGCTGCAGAGCGGTATTTTTGATGAGGTGATGGTGTCCACGGAGGATGAGGAGATCGCGGTACTGGCAGGGCAGTATGGGGCGAAAGTTCCTTTTTACCGCAGTGAAAAGACATCCGGGGACTTTGCAGGAACAAACGATGTGCTGTTGGAAGTGCTGGAGGAGTATGAAAAGCGGGGGGAGCATTTTGAACTGGGATGCTGTATTTACCCGACGGCTCCTTTTGTGACAGCGGAAAAACTGAGAGAGGCAGTGGGAAAACTGGAGGCGGCGGACGCCGATACGCTGATTCCGGTGGTGGAATTTTCCTATCCGCCGAAACGGGCTATGGTCATCCGGGACGGTCTGCTGCAGTTTGGAGATCTGAGATATATTGACAGCCGTTCACAGGATCTGGAGAAGGAATATCATGATGTGGGGCAGTTTTACTGTTTCAGGACGGAGGCCTTCCGTCGGAATAAAAAACTGATGCTGGGGAAGATCCTGCCTTATGTGGTCAGTGAGATGGAAGTGCAGGATATTGATAATGAGTCGGACTGGCAGATCGCGGAGATCAAGTATCGGGCGATGATGGATCGGAACTGTGCTTGTGGAGAATATATATGAATTTATTGTTGACGTCGATCGGAAAGAGGATAGAGCTGATAGAACATTTAAAAACCCGTTTTCGCGTGGTCGGTGTGGATGCTTCGGCTATGAATCCGGCAAAACGGTTTGCGGATGTTTTTTATCAGGTGCCGAGATGCAGGGAGGAGGGTTATGTGGAAACTCTTCTTGAAATCTGCAGGAAAGAGGGTGTATCTCTCCTTGTGCCTTTATATGAGCCGGAATTTCTCATTCTGGATGAGGCGAGGGAGAGGTTTGAAGAGATCGGTGTAAAACTGGTATTATCGGACAGGAAGGTGCTGGAGATCTGCGGCGATAAAAGAAGGACGGCGGCTTTTTTTGAAAAGTATGAAATTTCTGCGCCCCGAACGTTTTCCGCGGAGAAAGTGGAAAAGATCATTGCCGGGGAAAAGGCGGTGTATCCGCTTATTTTAAAGCCCGCAGACGGCATGGGCAGCGAGGGGATCTTCCGGGCGGGAAACCGGAAGGAACTGGCTTTCTTTTACGAATATGCGGGCGAGAATGTGCTCGTACAGGAATGCGCGGCGGGCAGGGAGTATACGATAGATGTACTCTGCGATTTTTACGGGGAACCAGTCTACATTGTGCCGCGGATCAGGCTGGAGGTGATCTCCGGGGAGGTTTCAAAGAGCCGGGTGGATATGCGGGAGGACGTGATAGCGGAAACGGAGAGGCTGCTTGCGGCGTTAAAAAAAGAGGGCTGTGTCTGCGGTCCGATGACGATACAGTGCTTTTTATCGGAAGATGAGCCGGACATTTCTTTTATCGAGATCAATCCCAGATTCGGCGGCGGCGTGCCGCTCGCCTTTGCGGCGGGGGCAGACTATGCGGAGGCGCTTTTCATAATGGCGCAGGAGAATGCCTGTGCTGCGGATCATTCAAAAGGCGTTCTGGAGGCGGCGGAAAAGAGAGGGGAAGACTGTGCCGTGAACCAATCGGAGCGTGTGGCTGTGCAGAGGACGGACCTGACATCTTTCAGGGAGAGGGAGATCAAGGAATTGACGATGATGCGGTATTCGTCAGCAGTATATGAATGAAGAAATGGAAAGGCGGCCGCTGCGGTTGATCTCATAGGTATGATTGGAATGCTTATTGAATCAGAAAATTAGAAGTCAACATGAAAGAGCGGCATAGATGTGAGAAAATATGATAAAAGCGGTATTGTTTGATCTGGATGATACTTTATATCGGGAACGGGATTTTGTGGATCAGTCTTTTCGAAGCGTGGCCAGAGTAATGGCGAAGTATCTGGCTGAAAGAGATAAAGGCCGAGGGAGGGAAGAAAAAGGGGATCTGCAGCCTGCACGGGTGGGGGAAAGCCCGGAGGAATTGTTTCGGCAGATGATAGAACTGATGGAGCAGGAGGGCAGGGGAGAGATATTCAACCGACTCTGCGAGCGGTATGACGTGGATATTCCGGTGGAGGAGCTTGTGAGGATATACCGGGAGACAAAGCCGGTCCTTTCCCTTTATCCCGACGGGGAGGAATTTCTGGCGCGGCTGGAGAAAAGACAGATAAAAACAGGGCTGATCACGGACGGAAACGCACAGGTACAGTACAATAAAATCCGGGCGTTGGGGCTTGACCGGAGGCTGGATGTGGTGCTTGCCAGCTATGATCTTGGTCTGAGAAAGCCTGATCCCGGGGTATATGTATATTGTCTGGAAAAGCTGGGATGCGGACCGGAGGAAGCTGTCTATATCGGGGACAATCCGCTGAAGGATTTTATCGGGGCGAGAAAGCTCGGGATGAAGACGGTGCGCATTATCAGACCCGAAGGGCTGCATATGTGGCGGACGGCCAAGGAAGGGTATGATGCGGATGTGACGGTGCATTTATTGACGGAGATAGAGCTGGAGCAGCAATGTCATAGCGGACGCAGTTAAGGATTTTTAACACCGGGAGGAGGATCATGAGAAAAGAAATCGCGATAGCGGGCAGGAAGATCGGTGAGGGGCATCCGGCGTTTATCATTGCAGAGATGTCAGCCAATCATAATATGGACTATGGCAGGGCGGTGGAAATCATCCATCAGGCGAAGGAAGCCGGTGCGGATGCGGTGAAAATACAGACCTATACTGCCGATACGATCACGATAGACAGTGATAAATCATGGTTTCAGATCACACAGGGGACGCTCTGGGACGGGACGACGCTGCATAAGCTCTACAAAAAAGCGTATACACCCTGGGAGTGGCAGCCGAAATTAAAGGAGGAGGCCGAGAGGGCGGGACTGGTCTTTTTTTCCGCTCCCTTTGATCATTCGGCGGTGGATTTTCTGGAAGAGCTGCAGGTGCCCTGTTACAAGATCGCTTCCTTTGAATTAAACGATATCCCGATGCTCCGCAAGATCGCAAAACTGGGAAAGCCGATCCTGATGGCGACCGGCGTTTCCTATGAGAAGGATATCCGGTTGGCAGTGGAAACCTGCAGGGAAGAGGGAAACGATCAGGTGGTACTGTTAAAATGTACTTCCGCTTATCCGGCGCCTTACGATGCGGTGAATCTGAGGATGATCCCGGCTATGGCGAAAACTTATGACTGTCTCACGGGGCTTTCCGACCATACGATGGGATACCAGGCGGCTCTCGGCGCGGCAGCCCTCGGCGCCTGTGTGATAGAAAAGCATCTGACATTAAAGCGAAAGGACGGCGGGGCGGATGCTGCCTTCTCCATGGAACCGCAGGAATTTCGGGAAATGTGCGAGGGCGTGCGCATCGTGGAACAGGCACTGGGAAGAGAAACCTACGATCTGTCGGAAAAGCAGAAACGGGAGAGAGAACATTCCCGCTCCCTGTTTGTGACAAAAGATATCAAAGCCGGCGAATACTTCACCCCGGAAAATATGCGCTCCATCCGCCCAGGGTTCGGACTGCATACGAAATACTTTGAGGAAATACTGGGAAAACGAGCGACACAGGATTTAGAGATGGGAACCCCCATGCGCTTTATTTATGTAGAAGGAATGGAAAATAGAAAAGATGAACTTGGTTTAGACTAAAAGATAGTGAAAATATATGAAATAGACTTAGATTAAAAGAGGACCATTATCTTTGAAACTAAAATTGAAAGAAGAGGCTGCCTCAGCCAGCCGGGATGGAAATAAAATGCTCAAGGAACCCCTTAAAAAACGTCGGCACTTGGCGAGGTATTTTCGAGCCTAGTACCGCTACGTTTTTTTGGAGCGAGAGCGTGGTGACGGAGCATTTTATTTCCATCCCGGCGTCCGGGCAACAACCTACTAAAAAAGGAGACCTATGTTTTACATCAGAGCAGACGGAAACGAAAAAATCGGCATGGGGCACATCATGCGCTGTCTGACCATCGCGGAAGCATTGCGGAGACAGGGAGCGGAAGTGCTGTTTTTGACGGCGGATGAAAAACCGGTAAAACTGATAGAAGAAAGAGGTTTTGCCGCAAAGATCCTGTTCACGTACTATGATGAGATGGAAGTGGAACTGCCGCAGCTTCTCTCGATCTTTATGGGGGATGGCGGCAGTACGCAGCAGGAAAAGCCGAAAATTCTGGTGGACAGTTATTTTGTGACAGAATTCTATCTGAGAAATCTGGGGCTTTCCGCGAAGGTCATCCTGATGGATGATGAAAAAAGAGCGGTGTATTCCTGCGATGGGTTGGTTAATTATAATATATATGGCAAGACTTTAGGATATGAGGAGGAGTATCCTTCAAAGACAAGATTGTTTCTCGGCTGCGGCTATATGCCTCTCCGGGAGCAGTTTCGGGACAGAAGCTATGAAGTGCGGGATAAGGCGGAGCATGTTCTTCTGACCACGGGAGGCGGGGATGGCTGCCACATGGCGCTTGCTGTGGCAGGGCGTCTGTTACGGGAAGAATGGGAAAAGACAGGGCTTACATGGCATATCGTGTGCGGCCCGTACCAACCGGATACGGAGGAACTGGAAAAACTTGCGGCAAAGAGCGGTATGCTGCAGATACATAAAAATATGACAGATCTGTCAGGACTTATGGAGAACTGTGACATTGCGGTTTCCGCTGCAGGAAGTACGCTGTATGAGCTTTGCAGTATCGGCGTGCCGACAGTCGGATTCTATTTCGCGGAAAACCAGCGAAAGAATATGGAAGCGTTCGGAAAGCTGACGCCCGTGATGAATGCCGGGGATTTTTCGGTTTATCCTGAGAGAGTCCTTGATTTTATATTGAAGGAAGTGGAAATACTCTGCGGAGAGAAGGAGCTGCGGGAGAAGATCAGCCGGGCGATGCGGAGTATTGTGGACGGGAAGGGTGCGGACAGGCTGGCGGAGGAACTGCTTGCCATGTGACGGCTGCGGCGGTGACGGAAAGAGGATCGATGAGCCGGTGGAGCGGGTAAGCCTTCAGGAAATGCGGGCGCAGGGCGGCTTTTCGCCAGTTCATTACAGAGGTATGATAGAGGAAATGTGTTTGAAAAAAGAAAGTATTTCGGAGAAAAGAAAAGTATATAAAAAATATCTGAGTATAGCGGCGGCTTTTGTGATCTCCGGGCTTTTACTGTATTTCGGCTACAACAGTCTGGAAGCGGAGACGGTACGGCAGCCGTACAGGATCGTGGCGTTGGGCGACAGTATCATAGGAAAGGAGCGCGACGGTAGTTGTGTGCAGGCTCGTCTGGAGGAGTACACGGGGTGTTCCGTGCTGAGCGGAGCCTTCGGCGGGAATCTTGCCAGCAGGGGAGAGCATGCAGACAGCTTTTCCTGGCATGAGGAATCGCTGAACCTGTATGCGGTGGCGGAGGCTGTCTGTCAGAGGGACTTTGGTGTGCAGAAGGCAGATCTGGCGGCGAGCCAGACAAAGGCGTGGTATTTTGAAGATGTGCTGGAAGGGCTGGAGGGGGCTGATCTGAGTCGGACGGATATTCTGCTTTTGGAGTTCGGCGTTAACGATTATATGGCGGGAAAAGCGCTGGATAACCCGGAAGATCCGCTGGATGTCAATACTTACGGCGGGGCGCTGCGGTATTCGATAGAACTTTTTGAAAAAACCTATCCGAATCTGGAGATCGTGCTGGTGACGCCGGCTTTCTGTCATGTTGTGGATCACGGTTTTTGTGCGGAGGCGGATTTTGGCGGCGGAACGCTGGAGAAATATGTGGAGCAGGAAAAGAAGGTTGCTGCGCAGTACGGCCTTAGGGTGATCGATGTGTTTTATGAGTTTGGCATGGATGAGACGAATGTGATGGATCTCACGGAGGACGGAATGCATTTAAGCCCCGAGGGACGGAAGGACTACGCTCATTTTCTGGCGGAGAAGCTTGGGCTTGTATAGAACCGGCGGATTGGTAACTGTGTAACATTTACAGAGCGGTCCCGCGTCGGAAACCGGAAGGAAAAGGGAAGAAGGCGGGAGCGGAAAGAGTGGGAGAAAAGCAAATGAGGACACCTGCGGAAGTATGGAGTTATCTGAGAGCAAATATACGAAAAGAGTGGAAAACAGCGTTCTGGACGGTGTTTCTTTTGGGACTTCTGATCCATTTTCCGGTGATGGCGGGGGATTTTCCCAACCATGACGGTTTGGCGAGCATGTATTTTGACCAGAATATGATCACTTCTGGCAGATGGTTTTTGATGGTCGCCTGCGGTTTTTCTTCCTATTTTGCGCTGCCCTGGGTGATCGGTCTGTTTTCCCTGTTCTTTTTGGGGATTGGCGCGGCGGCGCTGATCGAATTTCTGGAGATCAAATATGAACCGGGGATTGTGCTGCTCTCCGGGTTTTTGGTGAGCTTTCCGGCACTCGCTTCCACCTACGCCTATATTTTTACGGCGGACGGTTATATGCTGGCGCTCTGTCTTGTTTTCTTTTCTGTGGCATTGACAAAAAGATGGGAGTGGGGATTTTTGCCGGGGGGGATCTGTCTGGCATTCAGTATGGGAACTTATCAGTCCTATCTGTCTTTTGCGATACTGCTTAGTATTTACGGCTGTCTGATGATCCTGCTGGGGGAGAGTTCCGCGGAAAGGAAACTGAAGAATATACTGCATTATCTATATATGGGATTGATCGGCGTAGGACTTTACTATGTGATACTGCAGATCTTATTGAAGATGCAGGGGAAGGAGCTGGATACCTATCAGGGGATCAGCGGGATGGCTTCGGGGGGAGGCCTGTCCCTTGCAGAAAAGCTGCGGAATATTTATCAGGATTTCCTGGCATTTACAGGAAAAGGAAATGTGTTGTATAATAATATGATATCCTTTGCGGCGCTTTCGCTGCTCATGGCGGCCGCGCTGGTTATGCTCATCAGGCTTGTGATCCGGAGAGGGTATTATAAAAAATGGTATGTTTATCTGATCCTGCTTTTTGCGGCGCTGGTGATACCGCCTGCCTTCAATGTGATCCTGATGATATCGCCGGGGGTGACATATCATCTGCTGATGCGGTATCAGTGGTGTCTGTTTCCGATCCTGGCGCTGGCGTTTTTGATGCGCTACGGCTTTTTGCAGACGGAGCTCTCCGGGCAGTTTTCGCCGTTCCACAGGCGGGATGCCAAAGCATTGAAAAAGCCGTCGGTGATCTGCAATATCCTGCTGCAGTGGGTGGTGCTCGTTTTTTCCGTCATCCTGATCCTGCACTATGGGGTGACGGACAATATTGCCTATTCCAATCTGCAGAAAAAGTACGAGAAGACGTACGCCTATTGTCTGCGGCTGGCGGACCGGATGGAGCAGACGGACGGGTACTATACCGGGATGCCGGTGGCGATGATCGGGGTGCAGAATAAAGAAAATCTGCCGGAGACGGATATCACCGGGGCGGTCACCAGCAATATGATCGGGATGAGCGGGGATTATCTCGTCTATACGGATACGAATTATCAGGCATTTATGAGACATTATCTGGGGATCACGATCAATCTGGTGCCGGATGAGGAGATGGAGCGGATCTATGAGACGAAGGAATATCAGGAACTGAACAGTTTTCCGCAGGAGGGCTCGATGAGGGTCGTGGATGGAGTTTTGTATATCAAGACGGAGTGAGCGTCCGCCTCCATTAACTGTAAAAAATAAGGAGAGTTAAGATGCTGTCGATCATCTTACCGGCATATAACGAAGAACAGAATATAGAGAGAACGGCAAAAACCCTTTCCGGGCTGTTGGAAAAGGAGGGGATTCCCTTTGAGCTGCTTTTTATCAGCGACGGTTCCGCGGACGGCACATATGAGGAGGTCTGCCGGCTGGCAAAGCGGGATAAAAGAGTGCGGGGGGCAGAATTTTCCCGGAATTTCGGGAAGGAAGCGGCGATCTTCGCGGGGCTGGAGCTGGCCTGTGGGGATGCCTGTATTGTGATGGACTGCGACCTGCAGCACCCGCCGGAGGTGATCCCTGAGATGTACAGGCTGTGGCAGGAAGGTTTTGAGGTTGTGGAGGGCATCAAAAAGAGCCGGGGAAAAGAGAGCATTTTTCATGGTATGTTTGCCGGTATGTTTTACGGGATCATGAGCAGGATGATGCGGATGGACATGCGTTCCTCGTCGGATTTTAAGCTGCTGGACCGGAAGGTGGTGAATGTGCTGCTGGGACTCGGAGAGAGGAATACTTTTTTCCGCGCCCTGTCTTTCTGGGCGGGGTTTCGTTCGGCGAAGGTGGAGTATGAGGTGCAGGAGAGGGCTTACGGCAGCAGCAAATGGTCCTTTAGAAGCCTGATCAGATACGCCGTCTCCAATGTGACTTCCTTCAGCACGATACCGCTGCAGATGGTGACGGTGATGGGGATGGTGTCCATTTTGTTCAGTGTGATCCTGGCGGTGCAGACGCTGGTCAAGTATCTGATGGGGACGGCAGTGGAAGGATTTACGACGGTGATCCTGCTGATTCTGATCATCGGGGGATTTATCATGATAAGCCTCGGGATCATCGGGCATTATCTGGCGCGGATCTATGAGGAAGTGAAAGGGCGGCCGCGGTATATTATCCGGAGAAGGACGGAGGAAGTGCATGGAAAGAGTGGGACAACATAAAAAGCGCATGGTGAATATTGAGGTGCTGCGCCTTCTGGCGATGATGATGGTGGTTTCCCTCCATTATCTGGCTAAGGGGGAACTTCTGGAAAAGCTGGCCGGCCCGCTCTCCGCAAAGGGGCATCTGGCATGGATCCTGGAGAGTTTTTCCATTGCGGCGGTGGATGTGTATGTGCTGATCAGCGGTTATTTTCTGGTGGAGACGGGATTTCGATGCAGGCGGGTGATCTCTCTTGTGCTGCAGGTGATGTTCTATACCTGTCTTTTGCCGGTGCTGCTTATCATAACGGGGATCCTGCCGGTCGGTGAGATCACCTTTTACAATATTTTGCAGTGCATTTTTCCGACCAATATGCTGCATTACTGGTTTGTGTCGGCGTATGTGCTGATGTTTTTATTTACGCCGGTGCTGAATGCGGCAGTGCATGGGATGAAGAAAAAGCAGCTGCAGGCGGCGATCGTGATCCTGTTGATCATGGAATCTCTGAGCAAGACGGTGATTCCGGTGAGGCTGGAGCTGGACAATCTGGGGTATGACGCTTACTGGTTTATGGTTGTCTATCTGATCGCGGCGTATATCCGGCTGTACGGGATCCCCTTTTTGGAAAGGCGAGAGGGAAAGGGCGGCAGGGCGGTTCTATGCTATGTCGGGGCGTGTCTCGGGATGTACCTTCTGACGATGCTGATCAGGGGGGCGTATCTTTTGACCGGGCAGTTTGAGAATTTTATCGAGTCGGCTTACGGGTATAATCATCTGCTGACGATCGGGGCGGCGGTGGCGCTGTTCTATGTGTTTAAGAATTGGAGGACGGATGCGCAGGGGCGTCTGGGAGGTTTGATCTGCAGGATCGCGCCCTGCAGCTTCGGTGTGTATTTATTGCATGAGCAGGTGAATGTCCGCTATCTATGGCCGTTCTGGCTGGGGGCGGACAGGTGTGATTCGGCTTTTTCCCTGCTGTGGCACTGGGCGGCGGCGATATTGACTGTTATGGTCATTGGGCTGGCTGTGGACTACATCAGGGGCCTGTTGTTTCGAGGGATTGGAAAGCTGTTTGCAGGAGGCCGGCTGGACCGCGGGTTGAGGAAGATAGATGATATGGTGAACGGTGTGATGCGATGATGGATGAAAAGCGGAAAGCAAAAAAAATATTGGATATCCTTTTTCTGATCCTTCTGGTGCTTTATCCTCTGCGGCATATATGGCTGGGGGCGGAGGTGACGGACGGCGCTTACAGTGCCGGGAATTACCGTTTTCTGGATCACATAAATCCCATGTGGCTTTTTGCCACTTATCTGGCAAATGTGACAGGGCATTTTCTGACGGGGCTGCCCGGCGGGGATACGCTGATGGGGTTAAATGCCTATACTGCGCTGTTTATCAGCGTGATGGCGGCGGCAGTGTACCTGTTTTTCACCAGGGTGATCCGGGCGAATAGAGCTTTGGTTTTTTTCGGGGAACTTCTGGCGGCCAGCTTATGCTGGTGCCCGACGACGATCCTGTATAATTATATGACTTATCTTTTCTTCAATCTGGCGATCGTGGTTTTATATCTGGGGCTGGTGCGGGAAAAAAGGGTATTGATGTTCGCCGCGGGTATCCTGCTGGGGATGAATGTGCTGGTACGGTTTCCGAATCTGACGGAGGCATCTCTTATTTTGGCTTTGTGGTATTACGGGGGGCTGCAGAGAAAACGGGTGAAAGATGTGGTGCAGGAGACGGGAATCTGCCTTGCCGGTTATCTGGCCGGTGCAGGGCTTGTGCTGTTCTCCGTTGCGGTGCGGTATGGCCTGTCAGAATATATAGCAGGCGTGGCCCGGCTGATGCAGATGCCGTCGGAGGCGCCGGATTACAGCGCGGTATCTATGGTTCTGACGGTGCTTCTGGATTATAAGTTTAGCGCGAAATGGCTGATCCATATGATCCTGCTGGCTGGGGCGGGGTGTCTCGTTTCTGTGCTGTTTCATCGGGCAGGAAAAAGGTTTCCGATTATTTTGCTGTTGGGGAAGACGATCTTTCTCGGCGGGATACTGGTATTGTTCTGCTGGTGGTACAGGATAGGTGTTTTCAATATAAAGTATTATACTTATGAGAGTATGTTTCAGTGGGTGGCGGTATTTCTGATCTTAGTGATCATTGCGGGGATTTATGTGCTGTTTTCGGATAAGTTCACGCGCAATGAAAAACTGCTTTCGTCCATGACGCTGATCCTGATCGCGATGACGCCGCTTGGCAGCAACAATCATCTGTATCCGAACATGAACAATATGTTTCTGGTGTTCCCTTTCGGATTATCGCTTCTCGGGAGATTTCTGAAAAGCCTGTATGATGCCGGAGGGATCATTGTCGGAAAGGCGGAAATGGAAATTTCCCTGTTTCCGGTCAGGGCGATGCTGGCATCTTTCCTCGGGGTGATGTGTCTGCAGTGCCTTATGTTTGGTGCGGTGTTTACGTTCCGGGATGGGATGAGCGGACAAAAAAGGGATACAAAGATAGAAAATAATGCTATACTAAAAGGTATGGTTACCAACGCGCCGCTGGCGGAAGCGGTGGAAGAGCTGACGGAGTATATCGAGGCGGAAGGACTTTCTGACAAGAGTGTCATATTATACGGGCAGATCCCGGGCGTTTCCTATATGTTGGACATGCCGCCCGCGATCTCAACTTCATGGCCTGATCTTGCATCTTATCATTATGAGGTGATGGCGGAGGATATGGAAAAACTGCGGGAGCAGACGGCGGAGGCGGAGAGGCCGCTGATCATTCTCGGCAGCGGGCCGGAGAGATGGATCCGCGGGGAGGAGCTGACGGAGGCGGAGCTTGTCCAGTATATGATCAACGAGAAATGGTTTATGCTCTGTGATTATATGGCGGAGCAGGGGTATGAGAGAGTGTTTGAGAATGGGATGTTTGCGGTATACCGGTAGACGGACGCCGGGATGGAAATAAAATTCTCCGTCACCACGCTTGCGCGGGCTCTGTTTTTCAAGAGCCTCTGAAAAGCGTAGCGGTACTAGGCTCGAAAGTACCATGTGAAATTTTGCATTTTAAATTTCACATTGGCTAAATGTGCCGATGCTTTTTAAGGGGTTCCTTGAGAATTTTATTTCCATCCCGGCTGGCTGTGGTGATAACTGAATTTTATGCTGTCTGTTTAGGTTATTTGTATATATGAGGTTAGTAATAAAAAAGTAAACGAGATAGGAGATAAGGAAGAAATGATTCGATTTAATGTGCCGCCCTATACGGGGAAGGAAATGGAGTATATCAAGCGGGCTGTGGAGGCGCAGAAGATCTGCGGTGACGGAGAGTTTACGAAAAAATGCAACGAGTGGATCGAGAACAGGACAGGAGCGAAGAAGTGCCTGCTGACTACTTCCTGTACGCATGCCACAGAACTGGCGGCGCTGCTGTCGGATATTCAGGAGGGGGATGAGGTGATCATGCCTTCCTATACGTTCGTGTCCACGGCGGACGCTTTTGTGCTGCGTGGGGCGAAGGCGGTATTTGTGGATATCAGGCCGGATACGATGAACATCGACGAGACGAAGATCGAGGCGGCGGTCACGGAGCGGACGAAAGCGATCGTGCCGGTGCACTATGCGGGCGTCGCCTGTGAGATGGATACGATCATGGATATTGCCGCCCGTCATAATTTGGCGGTGATCGAGGATGCGGCACAGGGGATTTTGTCTACCTATAAGGGAAGACAGCTCGGCACCATCGGTACCTTTGGCTGTTTCAGCTTCCATGAGACAAAAAACTACAGTATGGGTGAGGGAGGCGCGCTGCTGATTCAGAGAGAGAAAGATATAGAGGAGGCGGAGATCATCCGGGAAAAGGGAACGAACCGAAGCAAGTTCTTCCGGGGGCAGATTGACAAATATACCTGGGTGAATTTCGGTTCCTCCTATCTGCCCAGCGATATGAACGCGGCTTATCTGTATGCGCAGCTGGAGCTGGCGGATGAGATTTTTGAAGATCGGATGAACAGTTGGGAACACTATAAGAGAGAATTGACGCCGCTTGCGGAAAAAGGAAAGATTGAGCTTCCTGTGATCCCGGAAGGGTGTACACACAATGCGCATATGTTTTACATCAAGGCGAAAGACCTGGAGGAGAGGACGGCACTTTTGTCGTTCCTGAAGGAGAAGGGAATCTTGGCGGTATTCCATTATATTCCGCTGCACAGCGCGCCGGCGGGACTGAAGTTCGGGCGGTTTTCCGGGGAGGATGTATATACCACGAAAGAGAGCGAACGCCTTGCGAGACTGCCGATGTACTATAAGTTGGAGCCGGAGAAAGTGGATTATATCTGTGATCAGGTTAGGGCGTTTTATGGGGAATAAGTAGGGGGTGTTGGCTGACAGGCCGGGCATGGCTTCGGGGATTCTATCATCCTGCGCAGACACGCTCGCGCTTGGAGAAAAACGCAGCGGTACTAGGCTCGAAAAGACCTCGCCAAGTGCCGGCGTTTTTCTACAGTCTTTGCAGGAGGATAGAATCCCCGAAGCCATGCCCTACGGTTGTGGAAGAAGGAAGTAGGAGAGAAGTAAGAGAGAAGTAATAAGCTATGTTGGATGATTGTTTACAGGGAGAAAAAGTTTATCTTCGGCTGATGACGGTTGAGGATACGGATCGGATCGTGGGGTGGAGGAATAATCCCAGGGTGCGGAAGAACTTTATTTATCAGAAGCCCTTTACAAGGGAGGGGCATCTTAAATGGATCAGGGATAAGGTGGAGACCGGCGAGGTGATCCAGTTTATCATCTGTGAGAAAGAGACGGACAGGCCGGTGGGCAGTGTCTATTTTCGGGATATCAGCGAGGAGCACCATAAGGCGGAGTACGGTATTTTTATCGGAGAAGATGATGCGGTCGGAAAAGGAATCGGTTCCGAAGTCTGCCGCCTCGCCTGCGGATACGGATTCAGGGAAGAAAAGTGGCATAAGATCATCCTGCGGGCACTTTCCGATAATAAGGCGGCTATCAGAAGCTATGAGAAGGCCGGCTTCGTGCAGGAGGCCTACCTGAGAGACGAAGTCTGCATAGATGGGATCTACAGGGATGTGATACTGATGGGACTGCTGAACCCGAATCATTGAGATTGAAACACCAAAAGTAAGGTAATAATCTGAAATGGTAGTATGATATTGGGTTCAAAAAGTTATAAATAGACAAATTATATAGCTGTGTTTGAAATGTACTTATGTATGGGTATTGCCCGATAAAAGAATTGAAATCTGACAAGATATATGTATGCAATAACAAAATTTATACTAGCATATGGTTTTAACTCTGACATCACATTATCAAGTAAAAGTTAGCACCTTAGCCAGCCGAGAGGAAAATAAAATCCTCAAGGAGCCCCTTAAAAAACGCCGGTACTTAGCGAGGTACTTCACGAGCTTAGTATCCGTTGCGTTTTTTACGGAGCGAGAGCGTGGCGACGGAGGATCTTATTTTCCTCTCGGCGTCCGGTATCATTATTCAATGAATCGAACTCTGAACGTTTACAGAAAGGCATCAAATGAAAAAGATCAGTTTTGTAATTCCGTGTTATCGCTCCGCCCTTACGATCGGTAAAGTGGTGGAGGAAATAAAAAAAAGCATGTCCGATCTGGCGGACAGATACAGCTACGAGATCATTCTGGTGAACGACTTCCCGGCGGATGACACGTTTGAAGTGATCAGAAAGCTGGCGAAGGAGGATGCGCGCATCATCGGCGTGAATCTTGCCAGAAATTTCGGGCAGCACGCGGCGCTGATGGCGGGATTTCATTATTGCAGCGGCGATGTCACGGTCTGTCTGGACGATGACGGACAGACGCCGGCGGATGAGGTGGGAAAACTTCTGGATAAACTGGAAGAGGGGTATGATGTGGTCTATGCGAAATATGCCCATAAGCAGCATTCGGCGTTCCGGAATTTCGGGAGCAGGGTGAATGAGCTGATGACCCGCTTTATGCTGGGAAAGCCAAAGGAATTGTATATCTCCAGCTATTTCGCGGCGAGGAAATTTGTGATAGAGGAGATGAAGAAGTACCGGAATTGTTATCCCTATGTGATCGGACTGGTGCTTCGGACTACAAAAAATATTACCAATGTGGAGGTTTCCCACAGGGAGCGGGAGATCGGAACCTCGGGCTATACGCTGGGAAAACTTTTCGGGCTCTGGTTTAATGGATTTACGGCTTTCTCTATTAAACCGCTGAGGCTTGCCACAGCCTGCGGCGCATGCTGTGCCTTTGCGGGATTTCTGTACGGGATCTATACGATCATCAAAAAACTGATCAATCCGCTGGTGCCGATGGGCTGGAGTTCCACAATGGCGGCGATCATGTTTATCGGCGGGATGATGATGCTGATGCTGGGGCTGATCGGGGAATACATCGGCCGTATCTATATCAGCTTGAATGACGCGCCGCAGTTTGTGGTGCGGGAGATAACAGGACAGGAAGAATGAGAAGAACGATAACTTGGGTGCTATATATGATCATGGGTGTGCAGATTGCGTTTGGCTGTGCTTATTTTGCGTCCAATTTTTTTGCGGTGCAGCAGTTTGCAGAGAACTGTGTTTTGATCCTGCCGATGTGGGTGGTTTCTTTTGTGCAGCTTTTTCTGGCGGCGGTTTCCACGTGGTATGTTCTGGGAAAGCTTGGATTCGGAAAAAGCAGGAAGGACTTATTTTTAAGTGGCTATATCTGTGCGTTCCTTTTGACAGTGCCTTATCTTCTGCAGATGCATCTGGCAAAGCTGGTATGGTCGCTGTCGCTGTCATGCCTTTTATGGCTGCTGGGGCTGATCATGGAAATTGCGGTGCAGGGAGCCTCCAAAAAGAGAGTGCCTCTTTTGTTGGGAGTTTATTTTTTATATGGAATTGTCTGTCCGGACGGGCTGTGGCTGGGCGGGATCTTGGTATTCTTTGGTCCTTTGTTTTTAAAAAAGAGAGATAAGACCAGATTTCGTTTTTCTCTGGCGGTCCTTTTTATGGCGGTGGTGATCTTTTTTGTAAACGCTGGTCTGAACAGCGCCTTTCCGGAGGCACGCAGGATCTACCGGGAAAACAATCTGGGGACGGCGGCGGTATCCCGGTTTGTCTGGCCGAACTTTGCGTCCAATTATTTTTTCTGGGATGAGGAAGTGAAGGCGGTCTTATCGGAGGAGGATGCGGTGCGGCTCTGCCAGCGGATCGATCTTCTGGAGGAGGAGTTTTATCCAGCGATGGTGGAGGCTTACGGCACCGGGAAGGCGACGAAGCTCTGTCTTGAGATGGGGTACCGCTGTCTGATGGACAGGAGCAGGGAAACGGTGTCGGAGATCGGGAGGGATCTGAGGGATCATCTTCTGATACCGTTCACGATAGAGAATAATCTGCAGGGGAGGGGGGTATCCATGACCGCATGGAATTACGGAAGGATGAAAGCCTATTCGCCTGCCCTTGTGAAATATTATTTTCGGTACGGGAGCTTTGAGCTGCCGATCCTGCTCCTGGGGAGCTTGCTGCTGTGGTGGTTTCACAGGAATGACCAGATGGGTCAATGGATCAAGGAGCGCGCGGCGGGGAAGGAGACAAAGCCGTTATCTTACAGAGACGGCGGTAGTGGGAGAAATGCGGCGCCGTGGAAACTACTGTTTTTTGTGGTGATCTTATATACGCTGTGGTACACGATGCGGAGCAATCTTCCCATCGATTATAAACTGGTACTGCCGATACTGTTTGTCTGGTATCTGGCATCCGTCGGAGGACTGTTATGTCAAAAGCCGGAAAACTGATCAGGAGTTATTATCCATATTTTATATTGGCGGCTGCTTTCGGGGCGCTGCTTTTCTGGAATGCGTTTTATCTGGAGAACTGGCTGGACTCGGACATGGCTGCGGAGATGATGTTTTCTAGGCTGCTCGCGGAGGAAGGAAAACTGTTTGCCACCACAGGCTGGTATTATTCCACGGAGTTCAGGTTTCTGTATACCCATCTGATCATGGGACCACTGTTCAGGATCTGCGATAACTGGCATGTGATCAGAATGATAACAAATGTTATCTTTTATCTGCTGCTGCTGTTATCCTATTTTTATATGATGGCGGAGCTGCCGGCTGAGAAAAACAGAAAAGTGCTGGGGGGCGTCGTATTGCTGCTTCCTTTTTCGGAGACGATGATGCTGCATATGCACATGGGAAATACTTATATGTCCCATGTGATCATCCTGTTTTTTTATGTAGGGCTGTTTTTGCGGCTTGTCCGAAGCGGGAAACAGGAAAGAGGAGGAAAGCGCTCTGCCGGCATCTTATTTTTGTGGGTGGTTTATCTGGGGCTGTCGGTGATCTGCGGCGTCTCCGGCGTCCGTTATATGCTGGCGCTGCAGTGCCCGCTGGCGTTCGCCTCCGTCTGGTATCTGGCATCGGGAAAAGAATGCAGGGAACTGCGAAAGGAGATAAGCAGGGAAAAGCTCCGGGCGGTATTCAGCGGGGAGAGGCTTGGGTTTCTTGCGGTTTCTATGGCGGGGGCTTTTGGCTGTGTGGCGGGGTATGGTATCAATGTACTGTATGTGAGCCGTACCTACAGTTTTCAGACTTATGAGAGCACCAATTTCATCGATGTCTATCAGGGCGTTTTCACGCAGCGGCTGCAGGATGCCTTCGGATCGCTGTTGATGTTATTTGGCTATATTCCGGGGAAGAGCGTGTTGTCGCTGCGCGGGATGATCTCCCTGATGGCGTTTTTGCTGCTGATTCTGTTGGGATATATCGCGTGGAGAGTGCGGAAGGAGCAGGATGCCTTCCGGCGTTTTGTGGTACTTTTGTTTTACAGCAGTTTTTTGCTGAACAGTTTTGTCTTTATTTTTACGAACAGCACGCTGGTGCCCAGATATTATATTACAACTGTTATTTTATTGATCCCGCTGACGATCTTCTATCTGGAGGGGGAGGATAAGCTTCTTGACAGATATGTGGTTGTTTTTCTGCTGGCGGCCTGTCTTTTTATGGCACCGGCAAAGACCGGGTTGTCCATGATGTCTACGGATAAAAATGCGGAGAAAAAGGTGATCGCGCGGGAGCTGGAGGAGATGGGCTATACCTTTGGCTATGCGACTTACTGGAACGCCAATATTGTGCAGGAGCTGTCAAACGGAAAGGTGGAGGTCGCCAATCTGCACAGGGCGGATGACGGCAGCTTTTCTCTGTTTAAATGGTCTTCCATGCGGCGCTATTATGAGCCGAATTATCCGCAGGGCAAGGTCTTCCTGCTCTTGACCGAGGAGGAGGAGCAGGGGATGCTGCGGGAAGGGAAGACAGGGCAGGAGGACGGCGGATCTGGGCATTTCGGGGAAGCGGGGCAGGAAGATGCAGGCGGCATGCGGGAGTGCGGACTGCTGCAGGCCGGGCGGGAGGTATTCCGCGAGAGCGGCTATGTGGTGTATGAGTATGGGAAAAATGCGGACTTTTTGGAGGCTGCGCAGGAGGTCTTTTCATGAGGAGAGAGGCGGAAAGCCCGCAGGCAGGGTGCTGGAAAAATAATATTGTCAGGGCTTTTATCCTGTTGGCGGGGACCGTGCTTTGCGTGTGCGCGGTGCTCTTCGCGCAGAGGTTTACGGCGGAGCAGAAAAAGCGGCAGGCGGTGAAGGAGCGGGGAGAAGTGGAAATTCTGGTGCTGGGAGACAGCATCTGGGATCTGGAGCGGGGAGAGAGCGGCATTGCGGCGCTTTTAGAGAAAGAGCTTCCGAATGTGACGGTGTATAACTGTGCGGTGAAGGGAAGCCGGGCGGCAGCGGATGAGTGCGGGCTCTTTGCTATGGCGGAATATATCGCGGGGAAACGCGAGATCGCCTTTCCGGCTGACGCGAAAGCGCCGGAAGTTCTTGAAAATGTGGATTTTTCAGAGGTGGATTATATTTTTATCGCCTATGGGCTGAACGATTATTTTGCGGCTGTCAGGCGGAAGAATCCGGATGACTGTTATGATGTGACGACCTACGAGGGGGCGCTCTGCGCTTCCATTGAGATGCTTCGGGAGAGCTGTCCGGAGGCGGCGTTTGTGATCCTTTCCCCCACGTATTGTCAGGGGTATTCTTACGGGCAGGTCATCCATGAGAGCACCACCTATGATTACGGGGGAGGATGCGGCGACGATTACGCGGCGTCGGCGAAGCGGATCGCGGAGGCGTACGGCTATCTTTTTGTAGACAATTACGGGGAGCTTGGGATTTCCATCCATAACGGAGCGGCGTATCTGGAGGATGCGACCCATCTGACGGAGAAGGGACGGAGTGCCTATGCCGAAAATCTGGCGCGTCACCTCATCGATGCGTGGCGTGAAAGCGGGAAAACGAAAGCGGAATAGAGAGCGGCGGAGAAACAGGAGAACGAATGCGGAATAACGAGAGTAATATCAGGAGTTTCAGGCAGGAGCGGGGGAAGCTTTTCTGGAAAAAGAATAGAGGGGAACTTGTGGTGCTGGCGGTGATCTTGCTGCTCGGCTGCTTTTTTGTTTCCCGCAAAGAAGGCTACCATATGGATGAACTGTTGTCCTTTGAGCTTGCCAACGCGGAATTTACGCCTTGGATCGTGCCCACTCAGCCGGAGGGAAGGCTGGAGAAGTTTGTAAAGAATGAGATTTACGCAGACAGTTTCGGGGAGACTGTTGCCAACATCGCAGAGAATGTGAAGGATGTGCTGAAAAACCGGGGGGAGAGCAAAATGCTCTCCTACAAAGCGGATGTCTATGAGGAGCCGGTCTGGATCACGGCAGAGCAGTTTAAAGATTATATCACTACCGACAGCCGGGATAATTTTAATTATCTGTCGGTTTATTTTAATGTGAAGGACGACAATCATCCGCCGCTGCATTTTATGGCACTCCACACGGTGAGTTCGATCTTTCGGGGAAAGATATCGCCCTGGATGGGGTGCAGCATCAATCTGGTGCTGATACTGGGGATCTGTGTTTTGCTGATGAAGATCTGCCGGGAGTTTCTCTTTCAGGATAAAGAACCGGGAATCGCGGTCTGTATCCTGTATGCCTGCAGCATGGCGGGGATCGCTACGTTACTTTTAATACGGATGTACGCGATGCTGACTTTTTTCTGTATGGCGGCATTGTATCTTCATATGGAAAAGAGAAAAACCGGACAGTGGAAAAACGGCAACAAACTGCTGATCTTTGTGACGGTATGCGGTTTTCTGACGCAGTATTATTTTGTGATCTTTATGCTGTTTCTGGCTGGAGTCACGGCGGTTTATCTCTGGAGGACGGAGAAGAAAAATCTGCTTTATTATGGCAGGAGCATGGGGATATCAGCCCTTTTGGGGCTGTGTATTTTTCCCTTTTCGGTGGCGGATGTGCTCTACAGCGAGCGGGGCGTGGAATCGGTGCAGAATCTGGGCAGTGGTTTTTCAGGCCTTGGTGAGCGGTTTGTAAATTTTTGGGAGATCATTCTGGAGCAGGTGCTGGGCGGCACTGTGGGGGCAGGTATTTTTCTGATCACGGTCGTGGCGGCTCTTGTCTGTTTCGGGTTGGTAAAGCTGGGACAGGATAAGGAACTGGCTAAAGTGAAAAAGGTGGAGCGGGAAAAGGCAAGAAGATTGAGGGGAACGCTGGTATGGGAGTACAGTATGATCGGTGTTCCGTGTATCGGATATTTTCTGGTCGTGGTAAAAATCGCGCCTTACTATGCGGATCGGTATCTGATGCCTGTGTTTCCGCTGATGGCGCTTCTGATGGGAGCGGTGTTAAAAAAGAGTCTGGATTTTTTGAAGAAGTATTTAAAGGCTTTCGGGCACAAAGGGGTATTGATCGCGTTTGCCATTCTCCTGGTGCTGCCGAATCTGTGGACGGTAAAGCCTGCTTACTGGTATCAGGGATATGGCCTGCAGGAGTATATGGCAGGACAACACAAAGACAAAGCCTGTCTTTGCGTCTACGATGGCGTGGGGTATTATCAGAATCTGATGGAATTTACGAATTATAAGAAGACGCTGCTGGTGACCGAGGAGGAGCTCTATTCGCGCTCACGGGACGAGGTGCTGGAGACGGAGCAGGAGATCGTAGTGCTGATGAAAAGAAATATCGACCAGACGGCGGTCAGGGAGTATCTGGAGAAGGAGTACAGATATGTGCCGGCGCAGGACATGATGAGGGCGACGGTGCATGGGGATGTGATAAGGTTTTTTCGGAAGTAGGGGGAGGATAGACCAGACGGATGGCCGCTCGAGCAGGATAAATATTCCAACGGCACCGCGCTCTTGCTCCGTGGAAAGCGTAGCGGATGCTAAGCTCGTGAGGGACCTCGCTAAGCACCGACGCTTTCCAAGGGGTGCCTTTTGGAATATTTATCCTGCTCAAGCGGCCTGGCTGTGGCTGCGGGAATGTTTTAAGATTTGTTTGTATAGCTTTTAGGTTGGCTTGTAGGTCGGAAGTTATATTTTTTTTATTGTGGTGGTTAGATGAGAGAACATGGGAACAGGGTGTGGAATTGGAAATGATAGTTAAGTTGCTGATGTTGGGGATATGGATGGTTCTGGTGCCCTGGGGGATCGGGCATTTTGCGCTGGGTGCCGGGAGGATGAAGAAGGCGATAGCGCCGGGGTTTGCGTTTGGGCTGGGGTATGTTTTGATGTGGGCGGCGTTTCAGTTGATCGCGGTGCCGGTTGTGCTGAAGGCGGGAAAGTTTCGGCAGGTAGAACTGATCTTTGAGGCGGTCTGTCTGACCTTTGCCATCGCGGGGGCGCTTTTGTTTTTATTGCAATTGAAAGGCGGTCTGTGGAAAAGGAGCGTTTCCGGGGGGAAGGAAGCCTGGGGGAGAGTAAGAAGCCGGGAGGGGGCTGTGGTTTTGGCTCTCTGGGCGGTGTTTTTGGGGAGCCTGTTGTTTCAGGCGGCGCAGGCTTACCGGCTGGCCTATGCGGACGGTGACGACGCCTATTATATTCCGATCTCCACGGCGGCGAATCTGGGGGGCGGGATGTACGCTGTCGATTCCTATACGGGGGCGCCGACTACGCTGGATATGCGGCACGGACTGGCGCCCTTTCCGATCTGGGTTTCCTTTATCGCGGCAAAATGCGGCGTCAATGCGGCGGTGGCGGCACATTCCCTGATGCCTCTTGTGCTGATTCCGGTGACATATGTGCTGTATCTGGAGATCGGGAAGCTGCTGTGCAGGGACGTGGCCTCGGGAAAAGAGGGCAGAGCGCTGGCAGGGCGGCAGGTACTGCTGCCGGTGTTTATGATCTTTGTGTCGCTTTTGCAGATCTGGGGGAATTATTCTATTTATCCGGCGTCCACGTTTCTTCTGACCAGGACAAGGCAGGGGAAGGCAGCGCTGGGGAATGTGATCCTGCCGTTTTTGCTGCTGCTTCTGTATCAGATGGCGGAAGAGGTGA
This sequence comes from [Clostridium] symbiosum, assembly GCA_021769625.1. GTDB lineage: Bacteria > Bacillota > Clostridia > Lachnospirales > Lachnospiraceae > 1XD8-76. The sequence goes on from JAETSN010000003.1 coordinate 61,854, forward strand.
AAGAGCAGGGAAGGGCCGGGATGCAGAATGTATTGTGGATGATGGCGGCGATGACGGCTGGGTGTCTCTGCAGCACTATGGCGGGATTTTTGTGCGGCTTGCTGGTGGCGATGACTGCGGGGCTTCTGTTTATTCTGTACAGAAAGCCGCATATTTTGTGGCAGGGAATTCTGGGATGCGCGCCGGGGATCGTTTATTCGCTTTTATATCTGTATCTGAAATGAATTTGGGGAAACGAAAATGTGGGATGAGATACTCGTGTTGTTTAAAAATTATATTGGGAACGGCTGGGCTGCGGGGCTCTTTCTGCTTTCTTTTGTGTATCTGCTGATTGTGGAAAAGGACAGGACAAAGAGGATCATCCTGTTGTACACATCCGCCCTGACAGTGGCGCTGTTTTTCTTTCCGCTGTTTGCGAAAGCGGTCTATCGGTATCTGGATGAGGAGACGTATTACCGGATCCTATGGCTGGTGCCGATGACGGCGGTGATCGCCTATGCCGGCGTGCGGCTGATGGCGGGCTGTTCCAAAAAATGGCGGATGGCGCTGGCGGCGGTGTTTGCCTGCGGGATGATCGTGGCTACCGGGGATTATGTGTATGACAATCCGTACTTCGGGCCTGCCCACAACCGGTTTCATGTACCGCAGACCGTGGCGCTCGTCTGTGATGCGATCATTGTGGAAGGACGGGAAGTGCGGGCTGTTTTTCCCGATGAGATGCTGCCCTATGTGAGACAGTATACCGCCAATGTCTGTATGCCCTACGGCAGGGAGATGGCGGTGGAGCGCTGGGAAAATGAGAATCCGCTCTACGACGCCATGCGGGAGGAGGCGGCGGACTGTGAAAGGATCGCTTCTCTGGCTGCGGAGCAGGGCTGTCATTATATCATCCTGCATGAGACAAAACCGGGGCAGGAAGGGTTTGAAAAAACCGACTACCGTTATGTGGAAACGGTAGCCGGTTATCGCATTTATCTGCAGGATGGCGCCTACCTCGGGCTGGACTATGAATATGGTGGGTGAGGGGCGTTCGGTATCGTTACTAATTAAAAGTCATAGTCCCCGAATCTGTTCAGCGCATACAGGAACCTGTCCGCAACGAGGGCGTGTCCTTTTTCATTCAGTAAAATATTATCTTTCAGATAGTCGTCTGCGATTTCCTCGTAGACACTGCCGTAAAAATTGTCCACAAAGGAGACATGGTGGTCCATGCAGATCTGGGACTGGAGGCCGATATAATTGGACATGGGCTCCTCTAAGACCTCGGTGGTGAAGGAAGAGGTATAGTTTCCGTCCTTGTCCACGGCGTACACGTAGGTGGGGGACATCACGATGATCCTGACATGCGGCAGAGACTGCTGGATCAGGTCGAGCCCGGCGCTCAAAGCACCGCAGAATATTGTGGGATCGGTCTCCTTGTCGATATTATAGGAGGGGCGCTGGTCCAGATAATCGGATCCGTCGTAGTAAATGCAGAGTACATCCAGCTCATTGTAATCGATGGACTGCAAAAGATCCAGAGAGTCTTTTACATCGTCCGGGAAGCCGCCCAGATCCCGTTCCGCCCAGGAGATGGTTTTCGTGTTGTCTATTGTGAAAATCGTACACATGTTATAGAAGGAAAACGCGTCATAAATAAAGGTATCCTTATAAGTGTCGTTCTTCATGCTCATATAAGAGCCGGGAATGGCACAGTTGTAAACTGTGGCGCCGGTTTTTTTCTGTACGATATTGGCTATATTATCCTCGGAGTCTTTATTGTCTGCGAGGGAACCGTTTCCGAGAAACAGAATGCGCAGATCGTCGTCTTTTTCTTTCCGGTTGGTGTCGGAAGAGTCCAAAGGGACGATGGAATCCAGAGGTTCTGTGTCAAAGGAAAGCGTAGTGTCGTTTTCCCGTTCTGTGCTCTGCCGCACCCTCTTGTCCCAGAAGAGCAGTTTAAAAGCGATGGTCACAAAAACGATCGCGATCAGGGCGAGCAGGATGGCCTGAAAGTTGATCCGCATTTTTTTCTTTTTATGAGAATTATGTGAAGATTTTCCGGAGGAAGATTTTCCCGGAGCGGATCTCCGGGGAGCAGATTTTTTTGTGCCGGCCTGCTTTTTGGAGACGAAACCGGCGCTCTCTTCCTCCTCCGCGTCCAGTTCAGCTTCGAGCTCGTCCAGCGTGCTCTCGTCGAGATCGATCCATGCGGGTTCTTTGGAGCGGTGGTTTTTATGGTTAGATGAATTTTGGTTGTTCTTTGCCATTTTTTTGAAACCTTTCTGAAAATAGAATCGGGAAAGTTTCCCTTTTACTGCTGCATATAGCAGACGGAAAATTTATTTTTCGTTTGCTATAGAATGTGAAAAGCTGCCGCCAATTATGCAGCGGGCAGTCCGCAGTACTGTACAATGCAGCTTTTCTGTTTTTCTGTCATATAAGATTCGCGGAGCATGTGAAAAGTTTGCCCGGAGGGCGTTTTAGCCGATCGGATTAACAAAAGAACCATAACAGGACAGCATTTTTCTCCTGTTATGGTCTTTTAAAAATGCAGCATTTCTGCACTTTATTCCATATTCAGTTTTTCAGTAGGTGAGACATGTCTTTTGGATGTCTCTCAGTTGGTTGCAGCGAGGCCAATGAGGGTTCTTTTTGTATCAAACGGGTAGATGTTATCCGGTGCCTGGGTGAGCAGTTCCTTGTACCACTTACTGTACTTGTACATCCGGTAAGTGGTGCTGAGTTTTGTGAGCCGCTCAGGATCTTTCAGGCGCGCTGTAAAAGCCGTCCGTTCCTCCCGGGACATATTTGTGTAATCCAGATAAGAAATCTGCAATTCGACAAGAGGCGCTTCACACCTCGGACAGGACATTTTATGTCCGTTTAACATATGAACCTTTTGGCAACGCTTACAATAATGCATGTACATCATGAAAAATTCCCCTTTTTTCAAAAAAATATTGTAATACGTTAGTTAAATTTTGGCAGTATTTGCCAGAAAAGTCAATAGTTTTTCCTTTTTTTCATCGACAAAATGCAAACTTTTGGAAATTGCAGCGAATCCTTGAATTAGAAGGAAAAAAGTGCTACAATGTTACAGATATTGTGTATAAGGGAAAATGGCGGTATTCCGCAGAAACAGAAAGGTTACATAGGTTTATGAGTTTATTTGGAAAAGGTAAGAAGCATAAAAAACATCAGAATAGAGAATATTCGGGAAAAAGAAAGTATTTTTCCGGGATAGATGACTACGAGGACGAGTATGAGGACTACGATGAGGAGGAATCGGACGATGAGTATTATGAGGACGAGGAATCTGAAGAGTATGCCGGGGAGGAATATTACGAAGACGAATACTATGAGGAGGAGCCTGAAGAATATGCGGGGGACGAGTATTATGAGTCTGAAGAGCCCGGAGAATATGTGAGGGATGAATATTATGAAGGCCGGGATGCCGATGAGAGCGAGTATTATGAAGAGGAATACTACGGCGATGATGTGAATTATTACGGGGAGAGCGACGAGGAAGAAGAGTTTGCCGATGAGGAAGACGAAGACCTGTATTATGTGGATGACGGGGAATACGAGGACTATGATGACGACGAGGAAGACGACGATTTCATAGCCTACCGGAAGAAAAAGGGAGTGGCGGGGGCTGTCCTTGCCTTCCGTAACCTTCCTCTTATCGATAAAGTGATCGCCTTTACGGGAGTGGCGGTGCTTGTTTTTGCGGTGCTTACGGGTACGATTTTTATTGCATCGAGGAATGAAGAAAAGGCAGTGGCGGCCTTTGCGGAGGTGGGGACTTCTCTGGACGGTATAAAAATTATCGGTGAGAGCGGCCTTTTGGCGGTGGCGGATGCCCAGCTCGCGAAGGAGACGGCGGCGGAGGTTGAGGAAGAAGAGACGCAGATCGTGCAGGAAGAACCGGTGAAAGGCGCCAATGTTGCGCTGAAGATGACTTCCATCGTAAAAGATTTAAAGATTAAGTTTGTCAATACGGCTTCCGATAAACTGATCGCGAATGTACCTTTTCAGGTGGAGATCACGACGCCCTCGAAGAAAACGGAAACCTGGACAGACGATGACAGGGACGGCGTGATCTATAAGGAAAATATTGAAGCGGGCACTTATAAGGTGAAGATGGTGGAACTGACCGGAGAAGGATATTCGGATTACAAGGTTTCCACAGAAGTGCAGAGCGTGGAAGTAAAAGCAAATATCGATTACAAGAAGGTTGACGTCAAAGAGGAGATCAAGACAGAGGCAGAGGTCAATGCGGCGGTGGAAGATACGGCCATCGCGGAAGTGGTGGAAGAGTCCAAGCTGACGGATACGGTGCCGTTTGTGAAATCCACCCAGACGGGCGGAGGACAGGTTTCCTATACGAAAATCGATAAGAGCACGATCAGGGAGCCGGGAGCAACGGCGTCTATCGAGACGGCGGGGTATTATCTGATGACGCAGGCGCGGGATGTCAGCGGGGATAATCCGCCTGAGGAGAAAAAGCTTTCTATCGATAAAGGACCTATCACGATCAAAGTCGGGGATACAGCGACAATATCGGTTAAAGAGAATACGGCGGGTACGATCACCTGGTCTTCCAATAATGAAGCTGTGGCGACTGTGGATAGTAATGGCAAGGTGACAGGTAAAAGCGCAGGTACTGTTGCCATTTCGGCAAGCGCCGGTGGGATCATAGAGAATTGTACTGTCACTGTAGAGGCGGTCGCGGAGAAGCCCACATTATCCATTAATCCGGCAGCGCTGTCCCTGTCGGTGGGGCAGAAAGGAAACATAACAGCGACTAGTAACCAGAATACGGTTACCTGGACATCGTCGGATGCAAATATAGCGTCCGTTGCGCCGTCATCTGATACAAAAACAGGAACAGTCGAAGCCAAAAAGGCAGGCACCGCAAAGATCACTGTGACAGCGGGGGATGTGGTGCAGGTTTGTACCGTGACTGTAACTGACACAGGTGTCAGTGTGGATAAAGCATCGGTTCAGGTTCAGATCAAAAAGACCGCAGACATCAAAGTGACGACCGTGCCCGACAGCGCAAAAATAAAGGAAGTGGTTTCGGGGAAAAAGGAGATCGCGACCGCTGCGTTTAAAGATAAGACCGTGACGGTGACCGGCGTGGCATTGGGGGATACGGAAGTTGTCATCAAATGCGATAACGGAAAAGAAGTAAAAGTAGCGGTAAAGGTAGTCAATAATTTTGAGCTGGATACCACATCCCTGTTAAAGGATAAGAACGGTAATCAGGTGTTTGTGCTGGAAAACGGCAAATATCGGAAGGCGGTATACGCAGATTATTATAAGTTTAATGAATTTTATCTGGAGACACAGGAAATCCTGTATACAGGCTGGCAGAATATCAACGGCAAGACCTATTATTATCTGGAAAACCATCAGTATGTGACGGGAGAACAGGTGATCCAGGGGGCAAAATATACTTTCGCCAGCGACGGCAGTCTGGTGACGAGCTCCGGTACTTTCGGGATCGACGTTTCCAAGTGGAACGGCAATATTGACTGGAACAGCGTGAAGTCATCCGGGGCATCCTATGCGATCATCCGCTGCGGCTACCGCGGGTCGAGTACAGGCGCGCTGATCACAGACCCGAAGTTTGCGGCGAATATTTCCGGCGCAAACGCGGCGGGGCTGAAAGTGGGCGTATATTTCTTCACACAGGCGGTGAATGAAAAAGAGGCGGTGGAAGAGGCTTCCATGGTGCTGGATCTTGTGAAGAAGTACAAGATTTCCTATCCGATCTTCCTCGATGTGGAGAGCAGCGGCGGCAGGGCGGACGGTATCGATAAGGGGACACGCACCGCGGTCTGCAAGGCGTTCTGCGCGACGATCCAGAATTCCGGTTATACAGCCGGCGTTTACGCGAACAAGACATGGCTGAACAGCAAGATCGATGCGGGAGCGTTGGGATCCTATAAGATCTGGTTGGCACAGTATGCGGCGGCGCCCAGCTACAGCGGGAGATATAACCTGTGGCAGTACAGCTCCAAGGGATCTGTGCCGGGCATCAAAGGGAACGTGGATATGAACCAGAGTTATCTGGGGTACTAAAATAATGGGATTTTGAAGAGCCGGACGCCGGGATGGAAATTAATTTCTCCGTCGCCGCGCTCTCGCTCCAAAAAAGCGTAGCGGTTACTAAGCTCGTGAGGGACCTCGCTAAGTGCCGACGCTTTTTAAGGGGCTCCTTGAGAAATTAATTTCCATCCCGGCTGGTTGTGGTCTTAATTAGTCTGAATGAGAAAGTAGGAAAGAACAGGAGAACAGGATATGAGAACTTACTTGGTAACGGGCGGAGCGGGTTTTATCGGTTCCAATTATATTCATTACATGTTGAAAAAATATGGCGATGAGATCCGCATCATCAATGTGGATGCGCTGACTTACGCGGGGAACCTTGAGAATCTGCGGGATATTGAAAACAGGGACAATTATACTTTTGTAAAGGCGGATATCTGTGACAAGGATGCCATCGGAAGGATCTTTGCCGAGAATGATATCGACAGGGTGGTTCATTTTGCGGCGGAGAGCCATGTGGACAGGAGTATCAAGGAACCGGAGGTCTTTGTGAAGACCAACGTGCTGGGAACTGCGGTGATGCTGAACTGTGCAAAGGCTGCATGGGAAAATCCGGACGGAAGCTTTAAGGAAGGTAAGAAATTTTTGCATGTTTCCACCGATGAGGTGTACGGTTCGCTTGAAAATGAGGGCGAGTATTTCTATGAGACAACCCCCTATGCGCCGCACAGCCCCTACTCCGCGAGTAAGGCGAGCTCGGACATGCTGGTGAAGGCTTATATGGATACCTACAAATTCCCGGCCAACATCACCAACTGTTCCAATAACTACGGGCCTTACCAGTTTCCGGAGAAGCTGATTCCGCTGATCATCAACAATGCGCTGCAGGGGAAAAAGCTGCCGGTGTACGGAGACGGGAAGAATGTCAGGGACTGGCTCTATGTGGAGGATCACGCGAAAGCCATCGATATGGTGCAGGAGCAGGGCAGGCTGTTTGAGACCTACAATATCGGCGGTCATAATGAGAAACAGAATATTGAGATCGTAAACATTATCATAGAGACGCTGCAGGAAATGCTGGCGGATGATGATCCGAGAAAGGCTCTTGTGAGCAAGGATCTGATCACCTATGTGGAAGACCGGAAGGGACATGACAGGCGTTATGCCATCGCGCCGGATAAGATCAGGGCGGAGATCGGATGGGAGCCGGAGACGATGTTTAAGGAAGGCATCCGCAAGACGATCGCATGGTTCTTTGAACATGAGGACTGGATGAAGAATGTGACCAGCGGGGATTATCAGAAATATTACGAGGAAATGTATCATGTGAAGTGAGTGGTCTGTCAGCGCGCAGGATGTGCGTTTTATGTTGCATACTGCGGTGAAGGCAGGCTGCCACAGGCGAAAAGAAAAAGCGCCGCAGAGGCAGGGGCGGCGCGGAAACGAGGAAGAAGATGAAGGGAATTATACTTGCGGGCGGCGCAGGGACAAGACTGTATCCGCTGACAAAGGCTATCTCAAAACAGATTATGCCGGTCTATGACAAACCGATGATCTATTATCCGCTCTCCACGCTGATGCTGGCGGGGATCAGGGAGATATTGATCATCTCTACACCGAGGGATCTGCCTGTGTTTCGGGAACTCTTCGGCACGGGGGAGCAGCTCGGGCTTGCGTTTACCTATGCGGTGCAGGAAGAGCCGAGGGGGCTGGCGGACGCGTTTCTGATCGGGGAAGAGTTTATCGGAGAGGATCATGTGGCACTTGTGCTTGGGGACAATATTTTCTACGGGCAGAGCTTTTCCAGACTGCTCCAGCAGGTGGCTTCCAGAGAGAAGGGCGCAACGATCTTCGGGTATTATGTCAGGGATCCGAGAGAATACGGTGTTGTGGAGTTTGATGAGAACGGCAGAGCGCTTTCCATCGAGGAAAAGCCGGAGAAGCCAAAGAGCAATTACGCGGTGCCGGGACTTTATTTTTATGACAATGATGTGGTGGAGATCGCGAAAAACGTAAAACCTTCCGCGAGAGGGGAGATCGAGATCACCAGCATCAACAACGAATACCTGCGCAGAGGTGATCTGCGCGTGGAGACCATGGGAAGGGGTTTTGCGTGGCTGGATACGGGCAACCATGATTCCCTGCTGGATGCGGCTGACTTTGTGGCGGCATTTCAGAAGAGGCAGGGGCTGTATATTTCCTGCATTGAAGAGATCGCCTACAAGAGAGGATTTATCACAAAAGAGCAGCTTCTTGCGCTGGCGGAGCCGCTTCTTAAAACGGACTATGGCAAATATCTGACAGAGGTTGCAAATGGACTCTAGAATAAAAAGACGTGCCATACTGATCAGCATCGGTATGATCCTGCTGGTGGTCGCGGTGGCAGTTTTGGGAAATCTGTCCAGAATAAGGAGCAGGTTTTCAGTGAAAGAGGAAACGGAAAGCGAAAGTGAAGCGACGTCCCAGATCGATTCCCTGACAGGAGAGGAGCCGGCTGGGGACAGCGAAGAGGCAGAAGATGCGGAAATTTATGCGAAGGAAGGGTTCGCCGGTTCCGATCCTTCTTTACAGGTCGGGGATGATCTGCGGGCATTTATGCGGGAGGACACTTTTTTTGACAAAGAGCTGACCAGCTATGAAAAGAAACTGCTGGAAGCAAATGAAAAGGCTCTGTATTTTGTGACCACTTCGGTGGAGCAGGATCTGAGAATACAGATTTTGGACAGCAGCGGCGCTGTTGTGACAGGTGTTCCTTTTGTGATCAATCTGAAAGAAAAAGGAAGTTATAAAGATCAGGACAAAGACGGCATCATATATATCAGCGGATTGAACGCCGGGGAGTATGAAGTGACGCTCTCGGAGGTTTCTGATTATGAGGTGCCAAAACCGACACTTGTGTCAGTGAAAGATAAGGTGGAGTACACAGCCATTCCGGATATCACGCTGCTGATGAAGACGGAGGCGGATATCATCGCGGAGGAAGAGGATACGGAATATAAGGATGCTCTGGAGGATGCCGACGATACGGAGATCGTGGATATCCGGGATTTGGGCGGCGAGGGACAGATGGGTATCGACGTCTCCAAGTGGAACGGCAGCATCGATTGGGACAGAGTGCGGAACGCGGGCATTACATATGCGATTATCCGCTGCGGTTACCGGGGCTCTTCCACCGGAGCGCTCGTGGAAGATCCCTATTTCAGGGAAAATATGCAGGGTGCCCTGAACGCAGGACTGAAAGTGGGCGTGTACTTTTTCACTCAGGCGACGAACGAGGTGGAAGCCGTGGAGGAGGCCAGTATGGCGATCGCGCTCTGCAGGGATTACAGAGTGACTTATCCGATCTTTATCGATACGGAGGGCGCGGGCGGAAACGGACGTGCGGACGGACTGGATATGGAGACAAGGACAAAGGTATGTCAGGCGTTCTGCCAGACCGTGGAGGATGCGGGATATACCGGAGGCATCTACGGCAGCAGGAACTGGTTCAGGACGAGGCTTCGGATGGACGCGCTGGAGGATCATGTGATCTGGCTTGCCGAATACCGCGAGAATCCGGTATATGCGGGGAATTATCACTTCTGGCAGTATACTTCCTCGGGAAACGTGGACGGGATTGAGGGCAGGGTGGATCTGGATATCAGTTACTTAGCATATTGAGTTGATGGTGGCGGACGCCGGAAGAGAAATCAAATCCTCCGTCGCCGCGCTCTCGCTCCCAAAAAGCGTAGCGGTCACTAAGCTCGAAAATACCTCGCTAAGTGCCGACGCTTTTTAAGGGGCTCCTTGAGGATTTGATTTCTCTTCCGGCTGTTAGCGGTATTCGCTGAATGATATTGAGCGTTTGACAGAGCTGTTATGGTGATTTTTTTATTTAATATTTGTGATGTTTGGCTTTTTATTCTCGGAGAAGAGAAGACATCAAGGGTTATATGGATTTAGAATAGATCGAGGATTTTAGAGAAAAGTGAGATAAGGGGAGCGGAATATGGGTAAAATTACAGTGGAGACCTGTGATATCGAGGGGTTGAAGATCATTACGCCGGCTGTTTTCGGGGATAACAGGGGATATTTTATGGAAACCTATCAGTATGAGGATTTTAAGGCAGCCGGGATCGGGCAGGTATTTGTGCAGGATAATCAGTCCTCTTCCAGAAAGGGCGTGCTCCGGGGGCTGCATTTTCAGATTGATTTTCCGCAGGACAAGCTGGTGCGGGTGATCAGGGGAGAGGTTTTCGATGTGGCTGTGGATCTGAGGAAAGGTTCTCCTACTTTCGGGAAATGGCACGGCGAGATCCTGTCGGAGGAAAACAAGAAGCAGTTTTTCATTCCGAAGAATTTTGCCCATGGTTTTTTGGTGCTTTCCGAGACAGCGGAGTTTTGCTATAAATGTTCGGATTTTTATCATGCGAATGATGAGGGCGGGATCTACTATGCCGATCCTGAGATCGGCATCGAATGGCCGATCCCGGAGGGAATGGAGCTCATTATGTCGGATAAAGATACAAAATGGGCGGGTTTTTCCGCTTATAAAGCGAATATGGGCTTATAGGAGATTGCCATAGATGAATCATAAGAGAATTTCCAAGAAGATGGGAATTACCATTTTCTGTCTGCTGGCAGGGATCATGGCGCTGATCATTGTGCTGCATCACAATCCTTTTGCCGATCCGCAGGAAGAGCTGGTGAAAAAGATCATCGCCTGTGTGCTGATCGTTGTTTCCTGTATTATTTTTATCATATTTTACGACAAACTGACCGTGCTTCCGGTGGAACTGTTTGAGAACAGGCGGCTGATCTGGAAGCTGGCGAAGAATGATTTTAAAAAGCGTTACGCGGGCTCCTATCTGGGTATCATCTGGGCGCTTGTGCAGCCGGTGGTGACGGTCGTCATGTACTGGTTTGTCTTTGAGAATTTTATGGGTTCCAAGGCGCAGTTTTTATCCAGCGGCACCAGTATGCCCTACGTGCTTTTTTTAGCGGCGGGACTGTGCCCCTGGTTTTATTTTTCGGAGGCTTTAAACAATGGGACAACAGCGCTTCTCGAATATAATTACCTGGTTAAGAAGGTGGTATTTAAGATCAGTATCCTGCCGATCATCAAGGTGATCGCAGCGACTTTTATCCACCTGTTTTTTGTGTTGGTGCTTTTGATCGTGGCGGCATTTTACGGATGCTATCCGACAATTTATACGATACAGATCATTTATTACAGCTTTTGCACGTTTATCCTGGTGCTTGGGCTGTCCTATACGACCTGCGCGATCGTCGTATTTTTCCGGGATCTGACTCAGATCATTTCCATAGTGCTGCAGGTCGGCATGTGGGCGACGCCGATCCTCTGGAGCATCGCGGTGCTGGATGACAAGCCGCCGATCTGGAACACGATAATCAAGATAAATCCCCTTGTGTATATTGTAAATGGATACCGGAGCGCGCTCTGCGAAGAACAGTGGTTTTTTGAAGATTTCTATTCTACGATGTATTTCTGGATCTTTACGGTCGTGGTTTTTGGCATCGGAGCGCTGATCTTTAAGAGGCTGAAGGTGCATTTTGCGGATGTGCTGTGACAGCGAGTGTCGGTAGCGGACGCCGGGAGGAAAATCAAATCCTCCGTCGCCACGCTCTTGCTCCGTAAAAAGCGTAACGGACACTAAGCTCGTGAAATACCTCGCTAAGTGCCGACGCTTTTTAAGGGGCTCCTTGAGGATTTGATTTTCCTCCCGGCTGGCTAAGGTGCTAACTAAACGCCCATGCAGTTAAATATGCACATATGCAGCAAGCTGCATGGCACGTGTACGGACAGCGCAGCAAGTGCGCAGTCCTGATTGAAGGTCGAGACTTTTACAGTAATGACGTTGAGGGTTGAATTGCAGCCAATGTGCGGTAAAATGGAAACAGAGGTGAAAGTTTGATACAGGAAAGACCGATTGCAATCTCCGTCAGGGGAGTGGAAAAAATATATAAATTGTATGACAAGTCTTCCGACAGGGTCAGGGAGGCGCTGGGGCTTACGCGGAAAGCGCGGCATAAGAAGCATTATGCGCTGAATGGCATTGACATGGAGATCTATCAGGGGGAGTGTGTCGGGATCATCGGGACGAACGGTTCTGGGAAATCCACCATCTTGAAGATCATCACCGGGGTGCTTTCACCGAGTAAGGGAGAGGTGGAGGTAAACGGGCGTATTTCCGCGCTTTTGGAGCTGGGCGCCGGGTTTAATATGGAGTATAACGGGATCGAGAATGTCTATCTGAACGGGATGATGATCGGTTTTTCGGAGAAGGAGATCGACGAAAAGCTGCAGGACATTCTGGACTTTGCGGATATCGGGGATTATGTGTATCAGCCGGTAAAAACCTATTCCAGCGGTATGTTTGTCAGGCTGGCTTTTGCGGTCGCCATCAATATCGAGCCGGAGATTCTGATCGTGGACGAGGCGCTTTCCGTCGGAGATGTGTTTTTTCAGGCGAAGTGCTATCACAAGTTTGAAGAATTTAAGGAGATGGGGAAGACCATTGTCTTTGTCAGCCATGACCTGAGCAGCATCAGCAAATATTGCGACAGAGTGGTGCTGTTAAACAAGGGTGTGAAGCTGGGGGAGGGGTCTCCCAAGGAGATGATCGATACCTATAAGCAGGTGCTGGTAGGGCAGTATGAGATACCGGACGAGACGGAGCATACGAACCTGCTGCATGACGAGGACATCAGGGAAAAGGCAGCCGGAAAGGCAAAGGAGAAAAAAAAGGAAGGAAAGGAAGCGACGGCGCAGGGCATCAATCCGGAACTGCTGGAGTACGGTTCCAAGAAGGCGAAAATTGAGGAGTATTGTCTGACGGACCGCAGCGGAGTGAAGACGACCGCCATTATCAAGGGGCAGGAGTACACGATCAGGATGAAGGTGTCCTTTGCGGAGGATTGTCCCGCGCCGATCTTTGCGTTTACGATCAAAAATATTAAGGGGACGGAGATCACCGGGACGAATACGATGGTGGAGAAAGCTTTTCTGGAACCGGTGAAGGCGGGCGATGTGAAGGAGATCAGCTTTACACAGCATATGAACCTGCAGGGAGGGGAGTATCTGCTCTCCCTCGGTGTGACCGGTTATGAGGGGGATGATTTTACGGTGTATCACAGGCTGTATGATGTGCTGAATATGACGGTGATCTCCGATAAGGATACGGTGGGGTTTTATGATCCGGAGTCGCGGATAGAGGTGGTTTGAGAACTTTTGGGAGATGCGGACGCCGCCGGAGGACATAAATACCCTGTTCAGACGCGCTCTCGCTTGGAGAAAAACGCAGCGGGCACTAAGCTCGAAAATACCTCGCTAAGTGCCGGCGTTTTTCTACAGTCTTCACAGGGTATTTATGTCCTCCGGCGGCTGGTAGCGGTGAAGTGTAAAGTTCTGCAGCATAGAGGTGTATGATAAGAGTATGTATGTTTTCTGGCGGTAGTGAAGTATAAAGTAGGTGTATGATATAAGAGTATGTATAAAACCTCCGGCGGCGAGTAGTTGTAAAGGGAAAGTGTGGGAAGTGCGGAAAAGAATATGGGGTAATAGCGGTAGAGACGGAGAAAATTTGAGATGGGTGTGATAAAAAAGAGAGAGGATACCGGGAAAATAGAGCGGATTGGGAAGGTGAGCCTCAATCTGGCGCATTATCCGGGGGAGGATCTGTATTGTGACGGGGCGGCGGAGGATGAGCTGCTTAGGATCGCGAGGGATTATGCGGAGGTGGAGTATCCGAAGATCATAGAGGAGCGCAGAAGCTGGGAGATATTGTATCATTTGTCGGCGCAGCGGGAGAATATTGTGGAGTGGCTGCCCATTGATAGGAGCATGAAAGTGCTGGAGGTGGGGGCGGGCTGCGGAGCCATAACGGGGGCGCTCGCGAAAAAGGCGGGCAGTGTCACCTGCGTGGATCTGTCGAAAAAACGCAGTATGATCAACGCGTACCGGCATTCGGACTGTGAGAATGTGACGATCCATGTGGGGAATTTTCAGGATATTGAGCCGGATCTTCCCTGTGATTATGATTATATCTGTCTGATCGGGGTGTTGGAATATGCGCAGTCTTATATCGGCGGGGACACGCCTTTTGAGAATTTTCTGAATATCATCAGGCATCATTTGAAACGTTCAGGATGTATTGTGATCGCGATAGAAAACAGGTTCGGCTTGAAGTACTGGGCGGGGTGTAAGGAGGACCATCTGGGGACTTACTTTTCGGGGATAGAAGGCTATCCGGACGGCGGTGTGGTGCGGACTTTCACGAGGAACGGACTGGAGAGGATTTTTTTAAACTGCGGGATAGAGGAGTATGCGTTCTATTATCCCTATCCTGACTATAAGTTTATGACTACGCTTTATTCGGACGAACGTCAGCCGAAGATGGGGGAGCTTTCCAACAATATCCGCAATTTTGACAGGGACCGGATGGTGCTGTTCGACGAGAAGAAGGTTTATGACAGTATCTTGCGGGAAGGGCTGTTCCCGCTGTATGCCAATTCTTATCTGGCTGTGATCGGTCCGAAACCTTCTGTTTGTTATGTGAAATATTCCAATGACAGACAGCGGGAATACCGGATCAGAACGGAGATCCTGCCCGTCTCCCTGACGGGGATGGAGGGCAGGGAAGGGATGACGCCGGAGGAGGAAAGCAGCCTGCCCAAGCTTCTCGCCGTGAGGAAATACCCGCTGTGCAAAGAGGCGGGAGAGCATATCCGGAATATTGATATGGCTTACCGGAAGCTGAAAGACCGTTACGCCGGCGGGGAACTGCGGATCAACCGCTGTAAGCTGGTGGAGACGGGGGAAGAGGAGAATTTCTATGCGGAACTGGAATATATAGAGGGCGTCACGCTGGCGCAGCTTCTGGATGCCTGTCTGGAAAAGGATGATATGGAAGGGTTTATGCAGCTCTTCCGGAAATATCTCGCTCTGGTGGACTATCACAGCAAGGAGCCGGTGGCTGATTTTGATCTGATCTTTTCCAATATACTGATCAGCGCAAAGGACGCGGCGAAGCCTTTTGACGCTTTGCAGAACAGTTTCTGGACGCTGATCGATTATGAGTGGACTTTCGGAAAACAGGTGGATACAAAGGAACTGGTCTTCCGCGCTGTCTATTGTTATCTGCTCGAGGATGAGAAGCGGAATAAATTAGATCTTGACCTGATCATGCAGGAGCTGGGTATCCGGGATGAGGAAGCGGAGGAATACCGGACGCAGGAGAAGGCGTTCCAGCGTTTTGTGACGGGAAATCACCGCTCCATGGTGGAGATCCGGGATCTGATCGGTCACAAATGTTTTAAGCCGGAAGGTTTTCTGGAGAAAATCCGTTTGGAGGAGAGGCGCGGGCGCATTCAGGTCTATGAGGATAGAGGACAGGGCTTTCAGGAGGAGACTTCCTTTTTCGCGGATGAACAGATGGCGGAGGATGAGCAGGGAATCCATCTGACGCTGTCGGTGGAGGCGGGCGTAAAGAGGCTTCGGATCGATCCGGCGTTTGCGGACTGCATGGTGCGGATAAAACAGTTGAACTGGAACGACAAAAATCTGGTATGGAGCGGAAAGGCTTCCGTACTGACAACGAACGGGACGAGGCTGGACGACACGGGCAGTTTTGTTTTTTCCACGGAGGACCCGAATCTGGTGGTCTCGCTCGAGGGACAGCCTTTTGAGGAGGTAAATGTTCTGGAGGTCTGTGTGGAACGCTCTTTTATAGGAAGAGAGATGGCGCTGGATATAGAGAACGCGGCAAAGAGGAGGCTCCGTCTGTGAGTAATTGTCTGAAAAAAGCGGTACAGAAGGTTTTGATACGGAAAAGACACCGGTTGTATGAGGAACGGATTGCCAGGCAAGCCGTTCCTTATGGCGTTTGGCTGGATAAATTGCTGGAGCAGGAAAAACGGGAGATCCTGCAGTGGAAAGAGGAGCGGGAGAGGACAGGAAAAGAGCGTTTATCCGCGGCAGCGCTTTCCTGGCAGGAGTTTTCCGATTGTATTTATGAGGGGAAATACAAGGAGAGGCAGGAAGACCTGTGGATCGTCACACCGGAGGTTTCATCCCTGACCGATGAGGCGGGCGCGGAGATAGAGCGGTATTTTTTGGAGCATCCGTCGTGCGGGATAGCCTATGGGGATGAGGACGGATATTTTAAGCCGGGGTGGTCTCCGGATCTTTTGCAGTCTTTTTTCTATTTCGGAAATGTGTTTGCGGTGAGGCGGGAGCTGGCAGGGAAAGTTGCCGGGAGAATCTGCGCTGGCAGAACGAATGCGCAGGAACGGTTCGGGAGAGCGGAAGGCGGAAGTGAAGGGACAGAAAACGGAGTCGGAAAGGCAGAATGTAAAAACACTGCAGAGAGTGGGAAAGAGAAAAAGGAAGCCGATATATTTGATGTGGAGACAGCGAAACAGATCTATGGGTTCGTGCTTTCCTGTATAGATGAGGCGAAAGAGGCGGGGCATATCGAGAAGGTGCTGTTCTGCGCAGAGGGAGAGGGCAGCTTGGACTGGGGGATGGAGCCGGTTTTCGATGAAATAAAGAAAGGGCATCTCTATTCCGATGCGGAGATTCCGAAGGAAAAGGAAGGACAGGAGCTGGTATCGATCGTCATTCCGTCCAAAGATAATCCGGCGGTGCTTTCAAACTGTATCCACTCTCTGTTAGAGCAGACGGAGTATCAGAATTTTGAGATCATTGTGATAGATAACGGCAGTAATGATAAAAACAGAAAGAAGATCCTGCAGATGCAGCACCAGTTGAAGGAGGAATATTCTTTCTGCTATCTCTATATGCCGATGGCATTCAATTTTTCCGCCATGTGCAATATCGGCGCAAGGGAGGCGAAGGGGAAATATCTGCTGTTTTTGAACGACGATATGGAGATCGCCAGAGAGGACTGGCTCTCTGTGATGGTGGCGAAAGCGGCAAAAAGTTACGTCGGCGCGGTGGGCGCAAAGTTGTTGTATCCTGATTCCGACAAGATCCAGCATCTGGGCATCACGAATATTCACCTGGGACCGGCGCATAAGCTGCAGTTTTCTTCTGATAAAAAGGAATATTACCACAAGATCAACAGATGTGCGATGAATGTCTCCGCCGTGACCGGGGCGTGTCTGCTGCTTCGGAGAGAAGTGTTTGACGAGGTCGGAGGATTCGAGGAAAAGCTGCAGGTGGCATTTAACGATGTGGAGCTCTGTTTCCATCTCCAGAGGGCGGGCTATCGCAATGTGTGCTGCAACCAGACTTTTTTATACCATCATGAATCCTTAAGCCGCGGCTTTGATGCGGGGGAGGAGAAGGTGGCAAGGCTCCACCGGGAGAGGGATTTTCTGTATGCGGCTTATCCCGAAATGTGGAACAGCGACAGGTATTATTCGAAAAAACTGGTGACGGATATTCTGGATCGGGGATATGAACCCGCCTGCCGCTTTGAGGAAAAAAGGATGTCGAAGAAGGCGGAAGCGGCGCGGATCGAGGGAGGACTGAATCCGCTGTGGCACAATGAGTGCCTGTATATGGGGCTGGAGTTTACAGGGGATGAGAGCGCCTGGAAGACAGGGAGATCCGGCGGCGGAGACTACTATATTCAGGGCTGGTCCTACGCCGTGAATGTAGATAACAGCCGTTATGAAAAAAGCCTACTGTTAAAACCGATGCTGTCGTCGGGGGAACAGGGAGACAGGGAGACGGAGGTCTGGAAGATCCCTTATGAGGAATGCTACAGACCCGATTTTCAGGAAAACCTCCCCTATATAGATCATCCGGCGCTCTGCGGGGTCAGTGTTTGGATTTCGCGGGATGCGCTGCCGGCGGGGGAGTACCTGATCGGGTATTTCTGGGAGGATGCCTGTTCAAGGCAGAAGCTTTACGGATTCAGCGCGGAGACGCTGCGGGTAGAGTAGAGGGGATAAAGCGGTCCACTTTCTGCCCAACTGCACGATTCATGGCGGCGATAACCGTCATGAATCGTAAAATTTTTTATGATATTTTTGATATCGCTGCATGTATTTACAGATCAGAGATGCGGTAGGTTTTTCCTGTAACGCTGCAGATCTTCTTCTTTCATCCCTGAAATGATCGTATCGAGTTCCAGTAACAGCCGTTTTTTATCTTGGGGCAAGCGTCCTCTGAGCTGGAAGGCGTTGGATGCCCCCATTGCGGCAAAGTATGACGGAATTTTAAGAGTTTCCACAAGAGTCCGCAATTCACGGTATTTCTCGAGTTCCCCTTCTTCTTCCCAGTTCCCGTTTTGGATTTCCATATATAGCCGTGATTCGGGGTAGACCGTCAGCATATTTGGACCGACGAGGAAAGGATGTAGCCGATTGAAAATTTCGGCAGATACCTTTGCGCCGTGTTCGCCGTTCCCTTTGCCGGAGATGCCGGTCAGATAGAAGAAACCGTATTCGATTTTTGCCTGCTCCAATCGTCCGCACTGAGTCAGGATGTCCTGAGATGTATAACCCTTGTGCATAAAGGCGAGGGCGTCGTCGTCCCCGGTCTCGACACCGATTGTAAGTCCGTTATAGCCTGCCTGCCGGAGAAGATGCAGTTCTTCGTCCGTCTTTTTCGCGGAATCCGTTATGCGTGCAAAGCAGCCGATCGATTCGACCGTAGGCAGGTATTTCCTGATAAGCGCTGCGATTTCGAGCAGCTTTTCCGTTTTCAGAACAAACGGGTTGGCGCCGGTCAGGAAGACGCGTTTAAAGGGCTTTGGGCGCGGCAAGCCCTGAAGTTTTGATGTTATGATGGAAGCTGGGTTATAGCGCAGGGTCTGTACTTCCAGTAAGTCGCTTTCGATGTCTTTTACGGGAGACATGAGGAAGCCGCATGGCAGATCGCTGTACAACGTACAGAATTTACATTTGTGATGGGTACATCCGACGGTGGCCTCTAAAAGCAGTGAATCTGCCTCATAGGGCGGCCGCCAGATCGTTCCTGTGTAATGCATGGTGAAATCCTCCTACAGATAATTTGTGTGCAGCGAACGGGAGAGGCCTGCACAATACCTGTCCCGTTTGTCCTATTATAGCAGGGTACATTGAAAATAAAAGTACGGTACTTTTTTGTAGTACCTTCACTTTTGAGGTAAGAGAGAGTATGATGAAGGAAAGGCGGCTTAAATAGGAGGATCGGGTGATGAGAAAATCAGAAGCGGCGGCCGGGCGGTGCAGGACGATTTCTACAATACAAAAGCTGCTCGGCGGAAAATATAAGATAGAAATCCTGTGGTATATCGGCAAGTGCGATGTCAGGCGTTTCGGGCAGCTTCGCAGGCAGATCGGGGAAATCACGGAGAGTTCCCTGACGAAGCAGCTCAGGGAACTCGAGGCGGACGGGTTTATTTCGCGTCATGATTTTTGCGAGGTTCCTCCGCGGGTGGAATACACTTTGACAGAGTTGGGAGAGAGCTTCCTGTCCGTTCTTGACTATATGAAAGCGTGGGGCGATGAGAGGCTGAATGTGTAGGAGCAGGAAATGATTTTTACGGATGGATTGCATACTCTTAATTCCATTCTTCTGCCAATAAGAAATCGCGGATATTACGGTGCTTGATACCGTTTCTGCTCATGTCGAACTCATCCAGAGAAACAACATATTTTGGATAGTTATCGCGGATGTTATCATACGCTCCGAACTCGCGCCGGATGGTCTCATCGGACGCCAGCAGATAGGCAACCTGAATATACAGTTTTTCTCCGCGCTTGTCGCATACAAAGTCGATCTCCTTGTCTCCTATTCTGCCAACCGTAACTTTATAGTCCCGGCGCAGTAGTTCCAGATACACGATATTTTCCAAAATGAGGTGAATGTCACGCATATTGCCGCCGAAAACAGCTTCCCGGATGCCGTGGTCGGCAATGTAATACTTCTCATTGTATGCAAGGACCTGCTTTCCCTGCAGATCCTCGCGTTTGACCTGATAGAACAAATATGCGTCACAGCAGTATTTGATGTAGTTCAGTATCGTCTCCGGCGCAACGGTTCGCTTCTCATTTTTGAGAAACTTCGCCAGAGAAGTGGCGGAGAAGGTCGTACCCGCATTTGCGATCACATAAGCGATGATGCGTTCCAACAAGTCCGCGTCGCGGATCTTGTTCCGTTTCACAATATCCTTGAGCTGAACAGAGTTGAACAGATCATGGAGGTACAGTTTTGTGGGAGCATCCTCGTAGCGGATGTTGGCAAGGTATGGCATACCGCCGGATAAAAGGTATTTCTGAAAGCATCTTTGGAGCGGCTCATCAGGTGCGATCGGACGGTACAGTTCCAGAAATTCCGCGAAGGAGAACGGATAAATGGTGAACTCCACATAGCGTCCGCCGAGATAGGTGGAAAGCTCACCGGACAGGAGCTTTGCGTTTGAGCCGGTGATATAGATGTCGCAGTCAAGCGATACACGGAGGGAGTTGATACACTTCTCCCAGTCTTCTACCTCCTGAATCTCATCAAAGAACAGGTAGGATTTTCCGGGGATATCCGCAGCTTTTCTGGTAATCTCATCATGCAGTGCCTTCGCGGTTTGCAGATGAGCATAGTTCAGATCCTCGAAATTGATGGAGATAAACTGAGCAGGACTGACACCGGACTCCACAAGTTCCTCTTTGATCAAATCCAACATGACCGATTTACCGCATCGGCGAATACCGGTCATAACTTTTATAAGTTCCGTTCCGATAAACGGACGGATGCGTTTCATATACATTTCGCGTTTGATCATGGTAACCAGCCTCCCTGTCTATAGTTAAGCATAGTATAGCACGTTTACGAATGATATTCAACTGATGATACACAAAACTGTGAGTTATATCTGATAAAATATATATTTTGCCAAAATTCGACAGTTAGGAATGCTAGAATGCGACGAAAGACTGACGGGCGGTTGAAAAAGAAGCAGTTAAATGATAAAATTTTATACGAACGGAAAAGTCTGGCAAAAATATAACAGAAGTTTGGATACAGGATACAATTGGTGGATTTTATGAAATATAATTGGTGTGGGTATTACCGGAAGGCGTATGAAAAGAAAAAGAAGGAAAATATCGTATTAGCCGGAAAAGTGGCGGATGCGGAGGGAAAGAGGGAAGAACTGCAGGCGAAGTATGCAGCGATCTGTGCAAATCCTCTGTATAAGATGACAAAGCCGTTTTATTTGGTGAAACGGGGATGCGGGAAGATCGTGCGCAAAACGGGGGAAGCGCTGCAGGGAGGCAGGGGCGGTTTTTCGAGGGAAGCGGGAAGCATGCGTTTGGGAGGAGGCGCTTTTTTGGAGGAAGCGGGAGACATGCGCTCAGGAGGAGGCACTTTTTCGAAGGAAAAGGGGAGTATATGCTTTCGTGAAGGAGGGAATGCGAAAAAGGCGACGCCGGAGATGCTTTTGGCATCTTACAGGGAGAGGCTTGCGTTTCAGAGGGAGAGTTACAGCCAGTGGATCAGGGAGGTGGAGTCCGTTTTATGGCGACAGTGTGAGGAAGCCCTGCGGGTCGAAAGATCCGGGGGTGTGGACGAAGGGCACAGGCGATGCCGCGTGGTCTCCTATCAGGAGCTGGCGGATATAACAGATTTGGAGCAGGTGCTAGGTAAAAGGAGAGGAAATAACGACACAGAGGGGGAAAATTTTGATAAAGGTGAGCCGGGAAAACAGGGATCGAAGCCGGATATCCTTCTTCTGACAGAAAATCCGGAGGATCTGGATGAAAAGGCGGTTTTGTATATAGAAAACTGGTTTTCGATCCATCCGGAGACAAAGTTGTTTTATGGGGCGGAGGACCATCGGTGTGTATGTGATCGCGGAATGAACGGGGGCGATGAGGAAGGGGGAAAAGAGAGCGTCGAAAAAACAGAAAAAAGGTACTTTCCGTGGTTTAAACCGTGTTGGTCAACAGACACTTTGCTTGGATTTTTTTATTTCGGAAGTTATTTTGCGGTGGATCTGGCATGGGCAAAAAAGGTAAGATTATCGGGATATGCGGATGCAAAACAGAATTTATATGACTTTACATTTCGACTTTTAAAGCCTTATTTTACACTGCAAAAGGAAGATAAATTAAATATAGACAGAAAAATGCAAGACAATCCTGCATTTTCTGAGAGGGAAAATGGTGATTTGCCGAGGGACGATACATTTTGTGAAAACGGCATATCGGCACCGGAAAGTATAATTAATACATTTTTTTGGGAAGGCGGGGACGATGCGGAAAATATGCTCTCATCGGGAAGGGGTTTGGCATCGGATATTGTATGCACGGACCTGATCCTGTATCATCGAAGCGGCGGCGCTGACGCTGATATCATATCGGATATGGAATATTTTCTGCATGCCGGAGAGGTGGACCGGAACCGCAATCCGGAGTTTTGGGGGTATGAAAGAGAGTATACGGCGATAAAACAGGAGTTTTTAGATAACGTGTGTTATGCAAGAAAAGAGGGGGGGAATGAAGGCGATTTAAAATATCGCGCGTTTTGTTATCAGACATTGCACCCAGAAGTATGGTCTGTCATACCGGAAATTGATGCAGAGATCGAAAGAACAGCGGGAATTTTAGTCTCTGTCGTGATCCCGTCCAAAGATCATCCTGAGCTGTTGAAAAAATGTATCGGCTCGTTTCTGGAGCGGACATCTTTTTCTGAGATGCAGCGGGTTGTGGAATTCATTGTGGTGGATAATGGCAGCAAGGAAGAAAACCGGCAAACCATTCAGGCGTTTCTGGAATCTGTAAAGGTAGAATGTCATTATATATATCGTCCGATGCCGTTTAACTTTTCTGCCATGTGTAATATCGGGGCGGCGCAGGCCAAAGGGGAGTATATCCTGCTGCTCAACGACGATATGGAGATCATCGAGGAAAACTGGCTGCGCATCCTGTTGGGACAGGCGCTCTTGCCGGGAACGGGGGCAGTGGGCGCAAAGCTCTGGTATCCGGAGGAGGAGAGGATACAGCATACCGGCATCACAAATATGCATATCGGTCCGTCCCATAAGCTGGTGACATTTCCGGATGACCGGATTTATTATTATGGGCACAATACGGTAACTTATGATATGATAGCAGTGACGGCGGCGTGTCTGCTTGTGAAAAGATCGATCTATCGGGAAGTCGGCGGCCTGGATGAGGATATGGCTGTCTCCTATAATGATGTGGACTTTTGCTTTAAGACAGTGGAGGCGGGATACCGGAATGTGGTTCGGAATGATGCCGTTTTGCTGCATCATGAGTCGGCGAGCCGGGGGTTGGATGAATTGTCCTCGGAAAAATGGACAAGGCTCTTGCAGGAAAAAGAGAAATTATATAAAAAACATCTGTTATTTTATAAATGGGATCCCTACTATAGTGAGCAGCTTGTGGATGATGCGCCGGATTACCGTATCGGATATCAGTATCCGTATGAAAGGCGTCTCCTGACAGCGGAGCCCGTGCGGCAGGAAGGGAAGGGAAAGCTGCAAAAAGTGCTCTCCGGGATGGTGATGCTGACTGTGGAGCGGGCGGGGGACCAGCATAAGATCCATTTGGATGAGCCGGATATTCTGGAGGCGGAGGGCTGGTGTTATATGCTGGATCAGGACAACTGCCTGTTTGAGCGCTGGCTGATCTTAGAGTCTGAGCAGGGCGATTTTTATTATCGGATTCCGGTGCGGGAGAGGCTGCGCCCGGATGTGGAGGCAATCTTGCCGCTGCAGAAGAATATTGAGCTGTCGGGATTTACATGCAGGATATGGAAGGGGAGTATTGCAGCCGGCGATTACGGAGTCGGGATGTTGTATAGGAATGTGTTGAACGGCAGGTTGTTTTACCGGAGGAGTGACAAAGGCATAAAGTGTTGAAGTATGCGGACGCCGGGAAGAACATAAAATGCTTCGTCGCCACGCTCGCGCTCTGTGAAAAGCGCAGCGGACACATAAGGCGCTAAAATACAGCGCCTAAGTGCCGGCGTTTTTCAAAGGGCTCCTTAAGCATTTTATGATTTTCCCGGCTGACGGAGGTACTAACTGGGCGACATTGGATATTGAGTTCGCGGGGGACCTTGCTAAGTATTGGTGTTTAGCAGGGGCTTTAGAGATCTTTCAGTCACGACTGGGGTTAAATATTAGTTGAATTATCATAAGAAAGAGCAGGTAATTACAGTTGAGCAAAGAGCAGGAGAATATAACGGAGGTCATACCGGAGGAACTGCCGGAGGAGGAGCAGCTTGTCTACTACAGGGATGCCTATTTCCGGGAGAGGAAGAAGGCGGCGCTTTTGGCGGGGCGGCTTTCCGATGCCAACGCGCAGGTGGAGGATCTGTCGGAAAAGCTGGCGAGGATCAAGGGGAGCGGGATATGGAAGCTGGCGAAACCGCTCCGGAGCCTTTACCATTTGATGAAACGGACCAAAGAGCGGGTGGGAAATTATGGTTCGCCCAAGGGGATCGCCCGCAAGATCAGGAATAAAATGATCGAGAGGCAGGCGAGAGCGCAGCACGGCACGGCGAGTTTTCCGACGCCGGAGGAGGCGAAGAGGCAGAGGGAGACAAAGTTTTCCCGGGAAATCTGTTTCAGCATTCTGGTGCCTCTCTACAATACGCCGAAAAAATTCCTGACGGAGATGTTGGATTCCGTGGTAGGGCAGACATATGAGAACTGGCAGCTCTGTCTGGCGGACGGTTCTGACGCGGAACACGGGTTTGTGGGGGAGATCTGCGCGGAGTACGCGGCGAGGGACCCTAGGATCTGTTACCGGAAGCTGGAGAAAAACGAAGGGATATCAGGAAATACCAACGAATGCCTGAAAATGGCAACGGGTGACTATATCGGGCTTTTTGACCACGACGATGTGCTGCATCCTTCCGCTTTGTATGAGTATATGAAACGGATCTGCGAAGAGGGAGCGGATTACATTTATTGTGACGAGACGACTTTTAAGGGAAATAAAACGATAGATGATATGCTGACGCTGCATTTTAAGCCGGATTTTGCCATTGATAATCTGCGCGCCAACAACTATATCTGCCATTTCAGCGTTTTCGACAGGAAGCTGCTTCAGGGGATGGAGCTGTTCCGCTCCCAGTTTGACGGCAGTCAGGACCATGATATGATCCTGCGTCTCACCTCCCGGGCGAAACATGTGGCGCATGTGCCGAAGCTTCTATATTATTGGCGTTCCCATAAAGCGAGCGTGGCGGCGGACATCAACGCGAAGAGTTATGCGATCGAGGCGGCGAGGGGGGCTGTGGCGGATCATCTTAGGGTGAACGGTTATGAAAATTTTGAGATCGTCAGCACAAAGGCGTTTGAGACGATCTTCCGCATCA
The DNA here is from genome assembly GCA_021769625.1 of [Clostridium] symbiosum. Classification (GTDB taxonomy): domain Bacteria; phylum Bacillota; class Clostridia; order Lachnospirales; family Lachnospiraceae; genus 1XD8-76. The sequence continues at coordinate 87,193 of JAETSN010000003.1, forward strand.
AATACGAGGTGCAGGGGAATCCGAAGATTTCCATTGTGATCCCCAATAAGGATCATGTGGAGGATCTGTCGCGGTGCGTGGAGTCGATTTTGAAGCAGTCTACCTACGACAATTATGAGATCATCATTGTGGAGAATAATTCTGTCACACAGGAGATAGAGGAATATTATAAGAGTCTGGAAAAGTATGCCAATATCCGGATCGTGCGTTACGAGGGTGAGTTTAATTACGCAAAGATCAATAATTTCGGTGCGTCTTTTGCGGGCGGGGAATACCTGGTGCTGCTGAATAATGACACGCAGGTGATCTCCATCAACTGGATGGAGGAACTTTTGATGTATGCCCAGCGGAAAGATGTGGGGGCAGTGGGCGCGAAACTTTATTATGCGGATAAGACGATCCAGCATGCGGGTATCGTGATCGGGCTCGGCGCCCACCGGACGGCAGGACATACACACTACCGGGTGGCACAGACCAATCTGGGCTATATGGGGAGGCTCTGTTACGCCCAGGATGTGACGGCGGTGACGGGCGCCTGCCTGATGGTAAAACGCGCCCTTTATGAAGAGCTGGGCGGACTGGACGAAAGCTTTGCGATTGCGCTGAACGATGTGGACTTCTGCCTGAGGTTACGGGAAAAGGGGCTGTTGAACGTGTGGAACCCGTACTGCGAGCTGTACCATTTTGAGTCCATTTCCAGGGGGCTGGATGATGCGGGGGAGAAGGCAAAGCGGTATGATGAGGAGTCGGCAAGGTTCAGAGAGAAGTGGAAGGAGGCGCTGGCGAAGGGCGATCCATACTATAACCCCAATTTTTCGCTGGATCGGAGCGACTACGCGCTGAAGGTATGAACCGATGCAGTTAGTACCGGACGTCGGTTGCGAAAGAGGTATCAAAGAAATATGAGTAAAAAGCGTTTGGAATATATGGATATGGTGAAGGGCGTGGGAATCCTCGGCATTGTCGTCATGCATTCAACGACAGTGCCGCTGCAGGCGATCTGGTGGCTTTCTTCGGCTGCGACTCCGCTTTTTTTTCTTTCATCCGGCATGCTGATCGGTTATACGAAGGAGCCGGAAAAGAAGGGAAGAGAAGTGCTTGGCAGAAAAGCGCGTTCTCTGCTTTGGCCCTTTTTCAGTTTCAGCCTGCTCTACATCCTGCGGGATCTTGTGCGGGTACTCATGGGTATTTCCGATATGGAAGAGGTCCGGCTGGGGCTGAATGATATGGTTACTTTCTGGGGAAGTTCTGTGCTCTGGTTCCTGCCCGCCCTGTTTTTGGCGGAAAGTATGTTTATTTTTCTGCGGAAAATGTTTGGGGGCAGAAAATATGCGCTGGCGTGGACTGTCCTTACCTGCCTCGTGTTGACAGTAGTGTCATTTTTTGCTAATGATGCGCTGAAGCCTTTGGAAGGATTCTTTTTATCAAAGGGATTGCTCTATGCGCTGTTGTGTGTGGCAAGAACCGTTTTGCGGGCGGTGTATGCGCTGCCCTTTGTGTGCGCCGGTTTTCTTCTGTTTGAGACGGGCAGAGAGTTCTGGGAAGGAAAAAAAGAGATTTCTTCCGCCTTGCAGCTTGCGGGCGGGATCGTCCTGTTTTTTGCGGGAATCCCGATCAGTGTCGCAAATGGTTATTTTGATTTCCGAAGTTTAAGTTTCGGGGAGACGCCCGTTTTGTTTTATCTGGCGGCTGTGCTCTCCTTCGCCGGTGTTGTCCTTGTCTGCAAAAGCATAAAGCCGTTTAGGCCGCTGATGTTTCTGGGCAAAAATTCCCTGATCATTATGGCGACCCATATCGACTTTTATTTTCTATATATCGGCCTGAATCTGGCAAACAGGCTGAACGGTTTTATCCCGGGGTGGAACCGCGTCTTTTTCTTTGTGAATGTGATCGGAGTTATGCTGCTGCTGGAGGTGCTTTGCATTGTGGTGATCAACAGGTTTTTTCCGTTATTGTCCGGAAGAAGGAGAAAAGCGGGGGCGAGACGGATTAGGGGAAGGGCAGGGTGAGATGCTTGAGGGCTGATCATGATGTTAACAGGAGGTGTGGGATGTCAAGAACGATAAGTATCGGGTGTCAGAATTTTGAAAAAATTCGGAATGAAGGATATTTCTATATTGATAAAACATCTTTTATACGCGAGTGGTGGGAAAACGGGGACAGCGTGACGCTGATCACACGCCCCAGAAGATTTGGCAAAACACTTACGATGAGTATGACAGAGCAGTTTTTTTCCGTGGATTATGCGGACAGGAGCGACCTGTTTGAGGGGCTTTCTGTCTGGGATCACGAAAAATTTCGGAAGCTGCAGGGAACCTGCCCAGTCATCGGCCTGTCTTTTGCCAATATAAAAGAACGGGATTATGAGACTGCGCGCAGAAAGATATGTCAGTTGCTTTCCAATCTCTATTCCAGATATGGTTTTCTGTTGGAGGGGGATCTCCTGAATGAGAAGGAGAAGAAATTTTTTGACGCTGTTTCTGTGGATATGGACGATGTGACGGCAACACTGGCTTTGAACCAGCTGTCCTTGTATCTGTCCCGCTATTATGGAAAAAATGTCATTATTTTGCTGGATGAATATGATACGCCTATGCAGGAGGCGTATGTTGACGGATACTGGGAAGAAATGACTGCTTTTACCAGAAGCATGTTTCATGCAGCTTTTAAGACAAATCCCTGCCTGGAACGTGCCATTATGACAGGAATTACGAGTGGTAAGATTGCTTCTTACGAAGCAAGGGAATCGATATTCTCCGACCTGAACAATTTGAAAGTGGTAACAACTACGTCAGAAGAGTATAAAGACAGTTTTGGCTTTACGGAGGAAGAAGTTTTTGGAGCATTGGAGGAATTCGGAATTCTGGAACGGCAACAGGAAGTAAAAAGTTGGTATGATGGTTTTACTTTTGGAAGCCGAACCGATATTTATAATCCCTGGTCTATATTAAATTATCTTGATACTGGAAAGGTAGGCGTCTACTGGGCAAATTCCAGTTCCAACAGTCTGGTTGGAAAGCTGATCAGAGAAGGAAACGGAGAGTTAAAACAGAAATTCGAAAGCCTGTTGAAAGGCGAAACGATTCAGACGGAGATTGACGAACAGATCGTGTATGGGGAGCTGAACGGCAGTGAAGCCGGAGTCTGGAGCCTGCTGGTTGCAAGCGGATATCTGAAAGTGATCAGTTATGAGGACTATCTGGATATAGGAGAGATGGAATTTCCGGAGTATGAGCTTGGGCTGACAAACTATGAAGTGAGACTGATGTTTCATTCCATGGTGAAGCGCTGGTTCCAAAAAAGCGAGGGGGATTATAACGGATTTATCAAAGCACTTTTAAAAGATGACCTGAAAGCGATGAATATTTATATGAATCGTGTAGCGCTTGTGACCTTCAGCTATTTCGATACCGGAAAGGGACCCTTCGGGGCGGAACCGGAGCGATTTTACCACGGCTTTGTGCTGGGGCTGATGGTGGAACTGGCGGATCGATATGTGCTGACATCTAACAGGGAGAGTGGTTTCGGCAGGTATGATGTGATGTTGGAACCGAAAAATATGCAGGATATGGCAGTTATTCTGGAGTTTAAGGTGCAGGATGACGAGGAGGAGAAAGATCTTTCAGATACGGTGCAGGCGGCTTTGGCGCAGATTGAAGAGTTAAAATACGAGGCGGCATTGACAGGAAGAGGGATTCCGAAAGAGCGGATCAGAAAATACGGCTTTGCTTTTTGCGGAAAAAAGGTGTTGATCGGACGGGGATGATACTTTTGAAAGCGGGACAGGAAAATCTTCCTGTCCTTTTTTTCAAATGATGCAAAGCGAAATATTACAGGTATTTTGTGATGGCTTCTATGACCTTCTCCACCGTCCCTTCTTCAAAAGGACTGCTCAGATTCCCGATTGAGAGGAGTTCGGGATAACTCTTTGTTCCGCCAGCGCAGCAGAGGCGGTGATAGTCTTTCCATGCAGCCTGAAAATCGCTGTTCATGCGCTCGTAATATTCCAGTGAGCCGATGCGTGCCAAGGCGTAATCGATGTAATAGAAAGGGCATACAAAGATATGCAGTTTCTGCATCCAGAATCCGCCCTGTTCCAGAAAAGAATTCCCGCCGTAATTGCGCCAGGGGAGATACTTTTTCTCAAGTTCCCGCCATACCTTTCTTCTGGCCCGGCTGTCAGTTAATCTCTCAAGGTAAACCCGATGCTGGAATTCATCGACACAGGCTATATAGGGTATGAACTGAAGCTCGCTCCACAGATGGGCTTTGCGGTATTTTTCCGCCTGGTTCCCCAAAAACAGATTCATCCAGGGATAGGTGAAAAATTCCATTGTCATGGAGTGGATCTCGTCAACTTCCTCCGAAGAAAATGCCTGCTCGGAGAGGGAGATTCTACGGGATGCTTCAAAAGCCTGAAAGGCATGTCCTGCTTCATGGGTCAGCACATCCACATCCGCATCCGTGCCGTTGAAGTTTGAGAAGATGAAAGGCGCCTTGTACTCGGGAAGTATCGTACAGTAGCCGCCCTGCTGCTTGCCCGGCCTTGTCTCTAAATCGAACAGGCCGTACTGCAGCATGTAATCGAAAAATGTGCCTGTCTCATCGGAAAGCTCGCGGTACATTCTTCCCGCCTGCGCGAGCATGTCCTCTTTTGTGCCCTTCGGCACGGCGTTTCCCTCAGGATATGCAAGAGCTTCATCATAATAATAGAGCGTTTCGACGCCGAGCCGTTCCCTCTGTCTTTCATATAAGGCGCTGCAGAGGGGGACAACATGACGGAGGATCTGTTCCCGGAACAGAGCCACATCGTCCAGCGTGTAGGTATAACGTTTGTTCTTAAGAAAAATCATTTCCTCATAGCCGGAAAAACCGAGGTTTTCAGCCATTTTCAGACGGATGTCGATGAGTTCGCTGTAGATTTCATCCAGCTCTCCGGAGATGGATTCATACAGCGCGGCCCAGGCTTCCATGGCTTCTTTTCTTACTGCCCGTTCGGGGCACTGCATCTTTTTTAGAAGGCCGTAGAAGTTCAGGGATTCCCCCTGAAAGTCGGTCCGGGAGGAAGCGGTGATCTTGCTGTATTTTTGTGTGAGCGCGCTTTCCCGTACCTGAAGTTCCATGTTGCACTCGGAGGCAAGGCGCATGCGGCTTTTCACATTCTGTATATATTGAGTGCCGAATTCGTTTTCAAAATCGTGCAGGAACCGGCTTTTCAGGAATACTTCATGGAATTTTTTCATTTCGACCTGAATTTTCGGCTTTACACTGTGAAAATACTCCATTTCTTTTTCATAAAACGTATCCAGCGTATTGATACTGTTGCAGATGGAAGCGAGTTCTTCCATAGTGGTGAAGTGTTCCTGCTGACGGTTCAGATCCAGAAAGATTTCTCTTGCCTCCTCGTAGTTTCCGCTCCTGGTGAGCGCAGCGGCGGATCTGCCTATTTGGGCGAGAAGCGCTTTTTCATCCGGTCTTACATAGTTGAGTTTTGAAAAATGTTCCATCGTGGCCTCCTTTTTGGTCAGGAAAATGATATCAGTCAGTTTTTGTCAGAGAAAGCAGTTTGTTTTGGCGTTCCAGTTCCTGATGAAGCCTGCTTATCTCATCTTTCAGGGAGATGTTTTCATCTTTTAGAGACGTAATCTCACCTTTCAAGGAAGTATTCTCGCTTTCCAGATGCTTATTGGCGGACTCCGCATCCTCGATCCGCTTATCGATCCGCCTCATTTGGAATTCGTATTCTTCCCGCATCTGGCAGGCATATCTTGTCATCTCGTCGCCGTTTGATCTGTAAAGTTCCTGTGCCACTTTGCTGAAAGTAGGGTTGCCATCTGCCAGCATTTTGATCTCCTTCCATGTAGTCGCTTTAAAGAGCGAAGCCCAGCGGACAAGCCCGCGCTCCCTGTCCGCCTCCGTTGCCAGATTGATATGCTTTAATTCTAGCACACGCAGCTCAAACTTGTCATTATAAATATATGAATTTTCCATATCCATTAGTTTATAGGAGGCATAGAATTTTGGATTCTTCGGGAACAGGTTGAAATCGAGGATACCGATGTGGAGCACCGACTTCGTTGAGGCGTACTGTTCCCCGCGGTAGAGCTGGTCGAAGGAACGGCAGAGATAACTCAAAGAGCGGTCAGCCCAGTCTCCGAGATTGTTGACCTGCATTTCGATGTTCAGGATGGTGTTATTGTTTAGCAGGATATTGATATCCAGAACAAAAGCTTTCTCCTGAACAGTATCGCCTGGCAGGAGGGGGTTTTTGATCTCAAGGGAAATGATCTCCTCCCGCTTCAGGTCCAGAAGGGAGCAGAGCAGCTCCGCCAGAATGTCCGTATGGCGGAAGATCACATTGAACATGTAGTCGTTGGTCATGGTGTACCTGATGTTTCCGGTCGCGTTCAGATAGGAACCGGATACTGTGTTTTCAGTAAGATTTGTTATAGAATTTTGCATGATAGAAACTCCTTTTGATGTGCTTGATGTGATGGCTACAAAAAACGGAAAGTTTTTCGGCAGTCACGGATTGATGATATTTTGTAATAAACAGGGATGGTGAAATAGTAGTGATGAAAATTTAGCCGGCGGGCTGATGGTAAAGATATAAAATAGATGTCACAACGCAAAGATGCGCCTGGAATGGGTTTATTATACTCGGGTAATACGGCATATGCAAGTGCTTTTGAAAGAAATATAAAAATACTTTACAAGATAAACAAAATCATGCTATCATTACCCTGCACAAATCTGGAAATCTGAAGTTCTGATATCACATCTGTGACAAATCATTTGTTTCTTGCACGGAACCCTTACAGGAGAAAACAGGAGAGGAAGGTAGATGGGAAGATCAGATGAATATCGGATGCTTTTTTAAAATACGGCGCTTTCAGTTTAATGGCGCCGTGGGTGGAGAACGGGGAAGGATGAAAAGAAAGAGGACATACAGTATGTGCTGCAGAATACAAGCCAGCAGTTGCAATCCCATATGCAGTTTATCGAGGACGGCGCCATTTCCATCCGGCATAATGTGATGCTGGACGATTTCTTTGACAGGGAGGATTATGACGAGGATGTGGCGAAGAAACAGCTCTCCTACTGCATGAAGCTGTTTTTGGACCGCAATACGATCAACCGTCAGCTTTCGTTCGTTGTCAGCGTCTATCTTTTCAATAACCGGGATGAGTATGTTTACGACCGCTGCTGTGCATCCACGGTGGACTTTCAGCAGTATGAGATGGAAAAATATGCGAAGCTGCACTAAAAGTTCAAGGAGCAGGGGCTTCAATATAAAACATATACGGATACGGAGAGCATAAATCTCTGTTTCAGGATCTACGATGACCGTATGCAGGAACGCGGGATGTGCTCGGCTATGTAAATCCCTGTGGTTTCGGGATATATTCGGTGGTGTCCGCGGTGAGAGAAAATATATTTGCGCTGCTGGAACCCACGGTTTTTGTATTCGGCGCAGGGTTTATCCTTGTGCTGGGGCTTACGGTTTTTGTGGCATTCAGTACGAGCTACCGGTTCACAAAACCGATGTCGGGGCTGAGCGAGAGAATCAAAGCCTTCGGCGATCGGAATTTTGATGTCAGGATGGGAGACTCGTCGATCCAGGAATTTCACGATATCGGAGTTGTGTTCAATGAAATGGCGGATCATATCAGGCATCTGATCATGCAGGTATATGAAAAGGAGATCCTCGCGGCGCGTCTGCAGGTGAAATATCTGCAGGCACAGATCAATCCCCATTTTCAGCATGACGTGCTGGCAATGCTCGGGCTGAAGGCAAAAATGGCAGGCGATGAGGAAGTGTACGAAGGGCTTCAGGCATTTTCCGAACTGGTGCAGGGGAAGATATTATGGGAGGGGGAGATCATGATCAGGGTATCGGAGGAATTGGAGATCGTACAGTTCTACCTGTATCTCCAGCACAGCCGTTTTCAGGAAAAGATATCCTGTGAGATAGACATTGCGGAGAAGGAGATAAAGCGGGACCTGATCCCAAGGCTGCTGATCGAACCCCTCGTGGAAAATGCGGTGTCCCACGGACTGGAACCCAAACCGGATAAGGGACGGGTGAAGGTAGCGCTGTGGGAACAGGAATAGAAACAACGAAGCGTATAAGGGGAGAAGATCGACTTTGACCGGTATCTGGACTATATGCACGGGCAGGTGAGAGAACTGGTGACAGGCTACGGGAAGCTGGATCTGCTGTGGTTTGATTTTTCCTACGATGATATGGCGGGCGAAAAGTGGAGGGCGTCGGAGCTGATTGAAATGGTGCGGTCCTATCAGCCGGATGTGGCGTTTGTCTCCTTTGGGGAGAATCAGGCATTCACATATCCGCTGCCGGATGAAAAGGATACGGTGCTGAAGATCAGGATGAAGAGGTGAGGTTTTGTGGACAGGGGGGAGCCTTGGGAACGGGTTTGGGATTTTGAGAAGGTGAAAATGTTGAGAGGAGGGGTGATGGAAGACAGATTACGGATTATATTAAAAGAATACATTGAGAACGTGGAGAATGTATGCAATATTTTAATAAAAAGCATCAACTCTTCTGAAAATCTTGCTATCAAAAATAAGTACGATTTTTACCGATACAGGGCAAACTGTAAAAGCATGGAGTTTGAGGCGGAAGGGATCAGTTATCGATTGCATGGCAGAGGATGCATAGCTTAAGGAATCTATTTTTTCGGATCTGAACAATCTGGAGGTGGTGACATCGACTTCAGATCTGTATACGGACAGTTTTGGGTTTACAGAAAAAGAAGTATTTGCCGCTCTGGATGAGTATGGAATGGGAGATAAAAAGGAAACAGTCAAGTATTGGTATGACGGTTTTACTTTTGGGAAGACAGGAGAAATCTATAATCCGTGGTCAGTTCTGAATTATCTTAAAACAGGAAATTTTTCGGCATATTGGGCAAACACCAGTTCAAACAGTCTGGTCAGTGTATTGCTCCGTGAGGGAAACAAGCAGATAAAACAGGATTTTGAGAAATTGATGTGTGGAAATACACTGAGGATGGAGATAGACGAGCAGATCGTTTATGACCAACTGCCCGTTAAAAAGAATGCTGTGTGGAGCCTTCTGCTGGCGGGAGGATATCTGAAAGTTCTGGAGAGAGAATATGTGGAGGAAACCGGGCGCTGGTATTATACGCTGGCTTTGACGAACCGGGAGGTCCACTTGATGTTTGAGGACCTGATAAGTGACTGGTTTGTGGAACAGGAAGACAATTATAATGATTTTATTAAGGCGATGCTTCTCGATGATGTAGACGCCATGAATGTTTATATGAACAGGATGACTCTTGCTATGTTCAGTTACTTTGACACCGGGAAGAAATCGTCAGAGGAAACGGAGCCGGAGCGGTTAGCCTCATGCTGCGACCGTAAGGGAGCAGCTAATGGCTCAAGTTTGTACTTTGGCACAAACTTGAAAGACGAAGCGAATGCTTCGTCATATTATCACGGTTTTGTGCTGGGGCTGATGGTGGAACTTGCGGACAGGTATGTGTTGACATCCAATCGGGAGAGCGGCTTTGGGAGATATGATATCATGCTGGAACCGAAAGATCCCGGCAAGACGGACAACGCGATTATTATAGAGTTTAAAGTGAATAATCCCAAAAGAGAGAAATCTCTTGAGGAAACAGCAGAGGCGGCACTTACCCAGATTGAAGAGAAAAAGTATGATGAAGTATTGAAGGCGAGGAAAATTCCAAAAGAGCGGATCAAGAAATATGGGTTTGCGTTTCGGGGGAAAGAGGTGCTGATCAGAAAATAAAGGCCTGTTATGTAATCGGCTTTTTGGACCGGAAAATGGGGCTAAAACAGACGCAAACTGCGAGTATTACATGTAACATGCTTGACAATGATATTACACGACTGTATAATGCGTTATACGTACGTATAATATCATATAAAAAGTGAGGAATCAGAATAATGAAAACATGTTACAAAAATACACCGATAAAAAACAGGAAGAAGAAAAGAAACGCCATATTGACATGCGCAGCTATTCTAACGGTCGGCTGCGTGCTGTCGGGCTGTTCCATGTCAAAAGAGGATCTGGGAAAAGAGGTTGTCGAGACTGAAGATATCAAAGAGGAGGAGGCGGAAGATGTTTCTGACCGTTCAGAGCCGGAAGATGCCCAGATGGAACAGGCGCCTGTTGACGATCCTTCTGCCGGCGATGATACACCGGAAGAGACGATGATACTTACCTTCATGAAAGGCGGGGAGCAGGAACAGAAACAGGCGGCGCTTACGGAGGGGGACGGATATTATATCTATCTGCCGGAGAATGAGTGGCAGCCATCCGGCCCCGATCTGTGGACAGCGTCAGTGAATGAGCAGGTACAGATCCGGATAACGCATTTTGAAGGGGAATCGGCGGATCTGGCTGATCAGAAACTGGAAGATGACGGATATGTGACAGAACAGGATCATCATAAGAGGAAGGAAGAGGGGGATGTCATATATCATGTCGTACTGAAAGATTCCGGAGACGGTGCATGGGGAGTTTTTTATTCTTATCCGGTCGACGCGGAAGAAGGCTGGGGGAGGGAACTGCCTGTGATCGCGGATACTTTTGCGGTATCTGCCGGGGCAGATGGTGATAAAAATAATGGCGGAGGCAGTGCAGGCGAATATCTGGGAGCCGAGGACTGCCTCGAGATAAAAAACATTGCTGAGGAGTTTGCGGCGGCATATTTTGACGGCGATACCGACACTGTCCGCAAATATCTCGCAGGAACTTTCGAAGGAGAGGCTGACACGTATGAAGGGACAGGTACGGTGAGCGGCCTGACGGTGAAGGGACTTTCCGATACCGATGAGAAAAAGGTGGAAGACGGAAGATACACTGTTTCTTTGGAATTCAGGGACAGCAGCTATGAAGATATGTTCCTGTATCTGACAGTCGTGTTTATCAGACAGGAAGACGGCTGGAAAGTACAGTCTTATGGCGTGGAGGGATGATGTCGGAACTGTCGCCGCTAAAAAACGCTGATGGAAGCCGAAGTTAAGAAACTGTGATAAAAGCCTGAAAAGAAATTATTTCCATTCCCGGAAAAGTCTGTTATAATAGAGCGAGGAAAAGAAATTGTCTAACTTTTACAGGCGATTTTTCCGTCAATTTGGAATTGTGAAAATGGAGGGTTTACAGATGGACTACAAAGAGCAGTATAATTTCTGGCTGTCAGATGCCTATTTTGATGAGGCGACAAAGAAAGAGCTTCGCGATATTGCGGGCAATGAGAGTGAGATCGAGGATCGGTTTTATAAAGATCTGGAATTCGGCACGGGCGGCCTTCGCGGCGTGATCGGCGCGGGCACGAATCGGATGAATATCTACACGGTGAGGAAGGCGACACAGGGACTTGCCAATTATATCCTGAAACAGGGCGGCCAGGAGAAGGGCGTGGCGATCGCTTATGATTCCAGAAGAATGTCCCCCGAGTTTGCTGACGAGGCGGCGCTGTGTATGGCGGCTAACGGGATCAAGGCTTATGTGTTTGACGCACTGCGTCCCACACCGGAACTTTCCTTTGCTATCAGGGAACTTCACTGCATTTCCGGTATCGTAGTGACGGCGAGCCATAACCCGCCGGAATATAACGGCTATAAGGCATATTGGGAGGACGGCGCTCAGGTGGCGGCTCCCAGGGATGGGGAGATCATCGAGGAAGTGCGCGCGGTGACGGATTATAATGATGTGAAGACCATGGATAAACAGGAAGCCATGGACAAGGGACTGTATCAGGTGATCGGAAAAGAGATCGACGACAGATATATGGAAGAGCTGAAAAAGCAGATCATTCATCCGGAAGTGATCAGGGAGATGGCTGACGACATTAAGATCGTATATACACCGTTCCACGGGACGGGCAACGTGCCGGTGAGAAGGATCCTCTCCGAGCTGGGCTTCAAGCATGTGTATGTCGTACCGGAACAGGAGCTGCCCGATCCGGATTTCACCACTCTGGATTATCCGAATCCGGAAGATCCGAAGGCGTTCACGCTGGCGCTGAAACTGGCGAAGGAGAAAGACGCGGATGTGGTGCTGGCCACAGATCCCGACGCGGACAGACTGGGCATTTACGCGAAGGACAAGGCGACCGGCGAATATGTTTCCTTCACGGGCAATATGTCCGGCATGCTGATCGCCGAATACATTATGCGCGAGAGAACGGCGACCGGCAAGATGCCCGAAAATCCGGCTATGGTGACAACCATTGTGACAACGAACATGACACGCGCCATCGCGGAAGACTACAAGGCGAAGTTTGTGGAAGTGCTGACCGGCTTCAAGTACATCGGCGAACAGATCAAGCTGTTTGAGCGGGATCATTCCTACAACTATGTATTCGGCCTGGAGGAGAGCTACGGGTGCCTCGCGGGAACCCATGCGAGGGATAAGGATGCCGTTGTCGCTGTAATGTGTCTGTGCGAAGTGGCTGCATGGTGCAAGAAACAGGGTATCACGCTCTGGGATCAGATGATCAACCTGTATGAGAAGTATGGTTATTATAAAGAGACACAGTATGCGATCACAATGAAGGGTATCGACGGTTCAAGACAGATCGCGGCGATCATGGATAAGCTTCGCAGCAATCCGCCGAAGAATTTCGGGGAACTGCAGGTGGTGGAGATGCGCGACTACGATCTGGATCAGGTGACCAACATGGCGACCGGCGAGGTGACGCCTACAGGCCTTCCGAAGTCCAACGTGCTGTACTTTGAGCTGACGAACGATTCCTGGTGCTGCGCACGTCCTTCCGGCACGGAGCCGAAGATCAAGTTCTACATGGGCGTAAAGGGAACGGGACTCGAGGACGCGCAGGCGAAGGTGGAAGCGCTGACGGAGGCGGTGAAGGCGTTGCTGTAAATGTTTAGAACCAGACGCCGGGGAGGAGATAAAATCCTCCGTCGGCACGCTTGCGCTCTGCGAAAAACGCAGCGGTACTAGGCTCGCATGTGAAGTTTAGATTTTCTTAGATGCTGTGTTTTAGCATCTTAGAAAATCTCTTCACATTGGCTAAAGTGCCGGCGTTTTTCGAAGGCACTCCTTGAGGATTTTATCTTCTTCCCGGCTGGTTATGGTTATAATATTTATCAGCGCCGGGATATAGATTAGATATAAAAGAGTTTCTTGCGAATGGTTTTGGTATGATATATCAAAATATTAGTAAAACAATAAATTACATGAAACGTAATGGCATCAAAAAAGCGGTGGGCACGGTATATGAGCGGCTCACCGCTCGTTATGATGCGGACTATTTTTATGAGGCGCCGGGGGCGGAGGAGCTGGAACGGCAGAGAAATGAAAAATTTGAGAGTATGCCGCTTGTCAGCATTGTTGTGCCCGCCTATGAGACAAGGGAAGAATTTTTGTCGGCGCTGATCGATTCCGTGACAGCGCAGAGTTATGAAAACTGGGAGTTGATCCTTGCAGATGCGAGCGAGAGCGGGCGGGTGAAAGGCTGTGTGGAAAGAAAACAGGCGTTTTTGGGGGCGGATCAGGCGAGAAAAATAAAATATCATGTGTTATTGAAGAATGAGGGTATTTCCGGCAACAGTAATCAGGCGCTTTCTTATGCCCGAGGCGATTATATCGGGCTTTTGGATCATGATGATTTGCTCGCGCCGGATGCTCTGTATGAGATGGTGAGCGCCATAAATACCTTGTCCGGATTGGAGGGGACAGAGGCGAAGCTTCTTTATTCGGATGAGGATAAATGCGATGAAACCGGACAATATTATTATGAGCCGAACATCAAATCGAATTTTAATTTTGATTTTCTGTTGTCCAATAACTATATCTGTCATTTCCTGCTGCTGAAAGCGGAGCTGATAAAAGAGCTGGGGTTCCGTCCGGCGTATGACGGGGCGCAGGATTATGACCTGATCCTGCGTGCCGTCGGCAGATTACAGGAAAATGAGATCGTGCATGTCGGCAGGGTACTCTACCACTGGCGCTGCCATGATCTTTCCACGGCGGCGAATCCCGCCAGCAAGCTGTATGCCTACGAGGCGGGAAAAAGGGCGCTGCAGGATTTCCTGCGGGAAAAGGGGATAGAAGGACAGGCATCGGATACGGAACATGTGGGCTTTTACCGCATCGTCTATGAGCCGGATATTTTTGCGGCGAGGGAGGATGTGGGAATGGTGGGCGGTTCCGTGATAGACCGGGATCATAAAATATCGAGTGGTATTTTATTAAAAAACGGCATGTGTCCTTTTGCGGGCCTCTACAGCTTCTTTTCCGGTCCGGCAAACGTGGCGGCGGTGGGTAGGGATGCCTATGCGCTGGATGCCAGAACGGTCCTTCTGCGGAAGGAGGATATCCCGCTCTTTGAGGAGATCATGAAAGTGCCCTATGTGGAAGAGGTGGGAAAACGGGACAGGCAGTACTGCAACAAACTGGATGAGAATATCTGGAGACAGCGGAGCATGGCGCTCAGCAGCATATTTCGGGAGCGCGGACAGCGCCTTGTCTGGGACCCGGAGATCCGGGTGAGGAGATGACAAAGTATGATATAAATAGCCAGCTGGGAGGGAAATCAAATCCTCAAGGAGCCCCTGCAGCAACATCGGCACGATTGGCAAATGTGAAATTTAAAGTGCAAAATTTCACATGGTCCCTCACGAGCCTAGTACCGTTATGTTGCAGCCCGGAGCGAGAGCGTGGCGACGGAGGATTTGATTTTCCTCCCAGCGTCCGTTACCTCTAAACCAGCTTTGTGCTCCGAAGAAAGGTACAGTATCCGAATGAGATCGACAATAGTGATTCCCAATTACAACGGCATAACCTATCTGGAAAATTGCCTTTCTTCTATTAAAGAAGATGCGATGGACCATCCGGCAAGGATCCTGGTGGTCGATAACGGCTCTGCGGACGGAAGCTGTGAACTGGCGGAGCATACCGACGGCGTGGATGTGATCCGTATGGGCGAAAATACCGGCTTCTGCGCTGCGGTCAACGCGGGGATCAGGGCGTCGGATACGCCCTATGTCATTTTGCTGAACAACGACCTGACGATAGAGAAAGGCTTTATTAAAGCGATGGAAGCCGCGCTGGACAACGATCCGGCGGCTTTCTCGGCGGGGGCGCAGATGCGCATGATGAAGGCGCCGGAGAGGATGGACAACGCCGGGGACTATTACTGCGCGCTGGGCTGGGCCTATGACTACGGAAAAGGAAAAAAAGTTTCCGAAAAATATTTAAAGCCCCGGAGGGTCTTTGCGGCCTGCGGCGGGGCGGCGATCTACCGGAGAAGTATTTTAGACCGGATCGGCCTGTTTGACGAGAAGCATTTTGCTTATCTGGAAGATGTGGATATCGGGTATCGGGCGCGGATTTACGGGTATCATAATCTGTATGAGCCGAAAGCGGTTGCCTATCACGCCGGGAGCAGCGTATCCGGTTCAAAATATAATGCATTTAAGACAAACCTTTCTTCTGCCAACAGCATCTATTTAATTGAGAAAAACATGCCGCCCCTGCAGATTTTGATCAATCTTCCCTTTTTTTTGCCGGGATTCGGGATAAAAATTCTTTTTTTTGCCCGGAAAGGGTTGGGAATGATCTATATAAAAGGACTTCTTCGGGGATTTCGGATATACTACAGGGAAGGCGGGAGGAAAAATCATGTGCCGTTCCGCCTGAAAAATACGGGGAATTATCTGCTGATCCAGTGGGAATTGTGGATCAATATATGCAGAAGGTTTTGGGGATAGATAAAAAATATTGTAATTTTTGTAACATTATTGTAAAATATCAAAAGTGCGGTACGGATACCGGCGCATTTTAGCGGATATAGGTGTACGATGATAAAGAATAATCAGAAATACCTGAACGGGTTACATGTGGTCATCGATGCTTTGATCATTGCGGGCTCTTATATTCTGGCGTGGTGGCTCAAATTTGAAACGCCGGTCGGCAATGTGAAGCCGGGCGATTTTTATCTGCCGATGGCGACTTACTTCAGCGCTATCCCCTATATTGTTGCGGCTTACCTGATCATTTATCAGTGCTGTAAACTCTATACGGCGAAGCGGGGGTCCGGTCCCGGCGGCGAGCTGATGCGCATTATCGAAGCCAATATCATCGGCGCGGTGGGCATGACGAGCGTGCTGTTTGTGATCTGGCAGCAGCATTTCTCCCGTTCCATGATCGCCATGTTCGTGGTGCTGAACATTACTTTTACCAGCCTCTTCCGGCTCGGCCTGCGGGAAGTTCTGATGGTGTTCAGGCGCAAGGGATACAATATGAAACATGTGCTGCTCGTGGGATACTCCCGGGCGGCGGAGGAATATATTGACAGGATAAAAGCGAATCCCCAGTGGGGCTATGTGATCCATGCGATCCTGGATGATACGGTGCCCCGGGGAACTTTGTATAAAGGGATAAAAGTGGTCGGTAGGATCGACAATCTCGAGATCATCCTGCCGGAGAATAAACTGGACGAGATCGCGATCACGCTGCCCCTGACCCAGTACGGCAGACTGACGGATATCGTGGCGCTCTGTGAGAAGTCCGGCGTGCACACAAAGTTCATTCCGGATTACAACAGCATCATTCCGAGCAGGCCCTACACGGAGGATCTGATGGGGCTTCCGGTCATCAATATCAGGAATGTCCCGCTGACGAGATTGAGCAACAGAGTCTGCAAACGCGCTCTCGACCTGGCGGGCGCAGGCGTGGGGCTGATTCTGGTATCCCCGCTTCTTCTTGTGATCGCGGTTCTGGTCAAGACCACCAGCAAAGGGCCGGTGATCTTCACACAGGAGCGTATCGGGCGGCACAACAAGCCCTTTCATATGTATAAATTCCGTTCCATGCAGATGCAGAGCGAGGCGGACGAAAAAAAGGGATGGACGATAAAAGACGATCCGAGGGTGACGAAGGTCGGAAAATTTATCAGACGGACCAGTCTGGACGAACTGCCCCAGCTTTTTAATATTCTGAAAGGGGATATGAGTCTGGTAGGGCCGAGGCCGGAGCGGACACAGTATGTGGAAAAGTTCAAGGAAGAAATTCCGAGATATATGATCAAGCATCAGGTGCGGCCGGGACTTACCGGCTGGGCGCAGGTAAACGGCTACAGAGGGGATACATCGATCAGAAAACGTATCGACTATGACCTGTATTATATCGAAAACTGGACCTTTGGCTTTGATATCAGGATCATCTTCCTGACGATATTCAAAGGTTTTGTCAATAAAAATGCGTACTAGGAAACAATGGATGTAACGATTGCGAAAGGATAAGGGAAAGATGGCACCAAGATATCAGGACGAAGACGATTGGGAATATGAAGAGGCACCGAGAAAAAAATCATCTTCCGGCGGGAAAAAGAAATCATCGGGGAAGAAATCTTCTGCAAAAGGTACTTCCGGCAAAAAGAAGATGTCCGCGAAGGCAAAGGCGAAGAAAAAGAGGAAAAGGATCCTGCTTTTCATGGGCGAGATCATTCTGCTTGCGGTTATGCTGATCGTACTGTGGGGCGTGACAAGAACGGAAAAAGTAGGACATCTGGAGATCCCGGAAGAAGAGATCGTGGTCAACGAGAGTGTCAGCGAAGAGCAGCTCGAAGTGATGAAGGGCTATAGAAACGTGGCGCTTTTCGGCGTGGATTCCACGACCGGGGCACTGACCAAAAATACCCGGAGCGACTCCATCATGATCGCATCCATCAATCTGGATACCAAGGAGATCAGGCTGGTTTCGGTATACAGGGACACGTTTATGAATCTGGGCAATGACAAGTATAACAAATGTAACGGCGCATACGCGGCCGGCGGCCCGAAACAGGCGATCAGTATGCTGAACGCCAATCTGGATATGAACATCAAGGATTTTGTGACGATCGGTTTTGCGGGGCTGATCGATACGATAGATGCCCTGGGCGGGATCCCTCTCGATATCACAAACGAGGAGATCCATTATCTGAACGATTATCAGTATTGTATCGCGGAAGACTTAAAGAGACAGTATACGCCTGTCAGCAACGCGGGGCTGCAGGTGGTGGACGGCATGCAGGCGACCGGATACTGCCGTATCCGTTATACGAAGGGTGATGACTTTAAGCGTGCGGAGCGTCAGAGGAACGTGCTGAAGGCGATCATGGACAAATCGAAAGAAGCCTCCGTCTCACAGCTTGTGGAGATCGCAAACGATGTGTTTGACGAAGTGTATACTTCCTTCGGTATCGGGGAGATCACCGAACTTCTCGGGGAGGCGTCCGAATACAAGGTTGTCGCAGACGACGGTTTCCCGCGGGAGGACAGCAGGTGGACCGGCAATATCGGTTCTCCCGGCGACTGTATCGTGCCGAATGATCTGGCGAAAAATGTAAGCTGGCTGCACGAGTTCCTGTTCGATGAAAGCGGCTATGTGCCCAGCAATGAGGTACAGGAGTACAGCGACTATATTACGAGCGCGACAAGTAAGTATAAACCGAAGAGCGTGCAGTAATTGAGAAAAGATTTCAAAGTCAGATGGCAGGAGCAAAGGAGTATCCTGTCCTCTGACTTTTTATGTGCAGCCCCATGCAGAGGAAGTATGCCGCTCGCGCGGCGCATGGGGGCGTGTCGAACAGGAAAGATAAATCTTTCCTGTTCGATTAAAATATGCAAAAGCAGAAAAATGTGTTATCATAAAATGGATATAAAAAAGGCAGGAGATAATAAGAGGACACATGCAGGAAGTAGACGTCATTATTCCGGTCTATAAACCGGGGGCAGAATTTGTAGAGCTGATCGATAAACTGGAGCATCAGAGTATACCGGTGCATCAGATTTTGCTGTTTAATACAGAACAGAAATACTGGGAAGCATTTCAATATGACCATCCGAGGCGGAAGCGGTATGAAAATGTCAGAATATGGCATATTTCCAGAAAGGAGTTTGACCACGGGAGGACAAGGCGGGAAGCAGTAAAAAAATCGCAGGCTCCTGTTTTTGTGATGATGACGCAGGATGCCATGCCGGCGGATGAATTTTTGCTGGAGAAGCTGATCGCGCCGCTTTCACAGAGGGATGTCGCGGTTTCCTACGCAAGGCAGCTTCCGAGAAAAGATGCGGGGCCGATCGAGCGTTTTACGAGGGAATTTAATTATCCGGACAAAAGCCGTATCAAGTCAAAGGCGGATCTGGACGAGATGGGAATAAAAACCTTTTTCTGCTCCAATGTCTGTGCGGCATACCGGAGGGACATTTATGAAAAACAGGGCGGTTTCATAAAGCATGCGATATTTAACGAGGATATGATCTATGCGGCGGGCTGCATCAAAGCGGGGTATAAGATCGCTTATACGGCGCAGGCGGAGGTGCTCCATTCCCACCGGTATACCAATAAAGAGCAGTTCCGCAGGAATTTTGATCTGGGCGTTTCCCAGGCGGAGCACCCGGAGATCTTTGAGGGTGTCCCTTCCGAATCGGAAGGTCTGAGGCTGGTGAAGCGGACGGCGGAATACCTGAAGAAAGAGGGCGAGGGCAGGCTGATATTTCCTATGTGTGTGACCAGTATTTATAAATTCTTCGGGTATAAACTGGGAAAAAATTATAAAAGGCTATCATTCAGGCGGATTATGAAATATACTATGAATAGAACGTACTGGGAAAACGTGAGGTTATAGGATGTGCGGTATCGTTGGATATATTGGAAAGAAGCAGGCAGCGCCGGTTATTCTGGACGGACTTTCAAGACTGGAATACAGAGGGTATGATTCCGCGGGGATCGCGGTGTTTGACGGGGAGAATATCAGCTATAAGAAATCCACCGGCAGGCTGAAAGTGCTGGAGAACATGACAAGGGGAGGACTGGATCTGCCGGGACATTGCGGCATCGGCCATACAAGATGGGCGACGCACGGAGTGCCCAGCAATGAAAATGCGCATCCTCATTTTAATCAGAAGGAAACGATTTCCGTTGTCCATAACGGGATCATTGAAAATTATCTGCAGCTGAAAAAATATCTGGAGAAAAAGGGTTATGTGTTCGTGTCGGAGACGGATACGGAAGTGCTGGCCCATCTTCTGGACTATTATTATAAGGGAAATCCGATGGAGGCGATCTTCCGGATGCTGCGGCGTGTGGAGGGTTCCTACGCGCTGGGGATATTGTTTGCGGAACATCCCGATACACTGTTTGCGGCGCGGAAAGACAGTCCGCTGATCGTGGGACAGAATGAGGACGGGTGTTTTATCGCCTCCGATGTGCCTGCCATCCTGAAATACACCCGTCAGGTCACTTACGTGGATAATCAGGAGATCGTAAAACTGTATGCGAGCCATATGCATTTCTACAATATCGACGAGGAGGAGATCGAGAAGGAATCCACACTGATCGAGTGGGATGCGGATGCCGCCGAGAAGGCGGGATATGAGCATTTCATGTTAAAGGAAATGTATGAGCAGCCGAAAACGATTACGGATACGATCAGTCCGCGGATCAAAAAGGATGACATTGAGATCGAAGAACTGCATATGAGCGATGAGGAGCTGAGGGCGGTGAAAAAGATCCATATCGTGGCCTGCGGTTCGGCTTATCATGCCGGTGTGACCGGTAAGTATGTGATAGAAAATCTGGCGCGGATCCCTGTGGAGGTGGATCTGGCGTCGGAATTCAGATACCGGGATCCGATTTTAGAGGAGGGAGCGATGGTCATCGTGATCAGCCAGTCCGGGGAGACGGCGGATACGCTGGCGGCGCTCAGAGAGGCGAAGAAGCGCGGGTTCCAGATCTTAGGCATCGTCAATGTGGTGGGCAGTTCCATCGCAAGGGAGGCGGACAATGTACTCTATACCTGGGCGGGACCGGAGATCGCTGTGGCGACGACAAAGGCTTACAGCGCGCAGCTTGTAGCGCTCTATCTGCTGGCCATGAAGTTCGCGAAGGTGAAGGGAACCATCGGGGAGAAAGAGTTTTCGCATCTGCTCGGATGTATGGAAAGGCTTCCCCATCAGATAGAACGCCTGCTCAACACAAAGGAGCAGATCCAGAAGTTTGCGAACCGTTATCTGGCGGCAAAGGACATTTTCTTTATCGGCAGAGGCATCGACTACGCGATATCGCTGGAGGGGTCCCTGAAGCTGAAGGAGATTTCCTATATTCATTCGGAGGCCTATGCGGCGGGAGAGCTGAAACACGGTACGATCTCCCTGATCGAGGAGGGGACGCTTGTGACGGCGGTATCCACCCAGCCGGAACTGTACCAGAAGATGATCAGCAATATCGTGGAAGTGAAGGCGAGGGGCGCTTTTGTGATGGCGGTCACCGGGGAGGATAACCGGGAGATCGAAAAGGCGGCGGATTATGTGATCTATATTCCGGAGACGGCGCCGGTATTCGCAAATTCCCTGGCGATCATACCGCTCCAGCTGTTTGGATATTATATTGCTGTGGGACGCGGATGCGATGTGGATAAACCGAGGAACCTTGCGAAATCTGTGACGGTGGAGTGAGAATGTGGCAAACTGCACGGAGCAAACACGGGTAGAGCAGCAAATGAGCAGTCTTGATTCGAAATAAAGGTTTTTATGGTAAATGATATTGGGAAATGGTAACGGGATATAAAAAGTAAGGCAGGGGTAAAAAGAGAATATATAGCAGGCTGAGGGAAAAAATGAGTGAGAAGGAACAGAAAAAGAAAGAAAAAGAGTTGAAAAATGTGCCGGATGAGATGGAGTATTCTGACGCAAAGGAAGAGTCCGCAGGGCAGGAGAGTGCGGCAGGGAGAACCCCGGAGATGCAGGGATATGTTCAGCAGTGGCCGGACGGAATGCAGAATATGCAGGGACAGCCGGGGGGCGGACAGCATGCGGGGGACAGCGCGCAGTCCGGCGGACAGAATATGACGAACCAGATGCCCGGGCAGCAGCCGGGACAGGGATACTATGGCTATCAGAATCCCTATCAGAACAACTGGCAGAACCAGAAGTATTACGGCAATGACTACAGCCGAAGGGGCGGCAGCTATAATAACTACCCGAACCAGAATTACGGGAATTATGGCCCGGGAAACGGCGCGCAGGGAAATCCTTACGGCTATCAGCCGGGAAATTACGGCGCACAGGGCGGCTATCAGCCGGGGAATTACGGACCGCAGGGAAATGCGGGCGGAGACGGCGGCGGAAAGAAAGGATCCGGCACGGGGAAGAAGATTCTGATCGTAGTCGGTATCTGTGCCCTGCTTGGGCTTTGCGTGGGCGGCGTTTATTTTGCGGCGAATATCTACGGCGGGACGACTGAGGCCGAGGCGCAGCAGGTTTCGGCCCAGCCGGAGGAGCCGCAGATCGCGCAGGTGGAACTGGATGAGAGCGGGGAGGCGGAAGCCGGGGAAGAAACAGCGGCGCCGGCAAAAGGAAATCTGACGGATGTGTCGGATCTGGTGGAGAAGATCATGCCCACCGTAGTGAGCGTCAATGCCGTCTACACGTACAGCAGCTACTACTGGGACGACGAGAAATATGACGGCGGCGGTTCCGGTTTTATCATCGGAGAGAATGAAACGGAACTGTTGATCGCAACGAATTCCCATGTGATAGCGGATTCGGAGGATCTTACGGTATCGTTTGTGGATGAGACGACAGCGGATGCCATGGTAAAGGGATATGATAATGACCTCGATGTGGCGGTGATCGCGGTGCGGCTTCAGGATATCTCTGAGGAAACGAAAAAGGAGATTGCCGTGGCAAAACTGGGGGATTCCACCACGCTGAAGGCGGGACAGGCGGTGATTTCCATCGGGAATGCGCTGCTGCTCGGACAGTCTGTGACAACAGGCATTATCAGTGCGACCAATATGCCGGTGGGCGGCGGCTACGACGAGATGGGCAATCAGTACGGATCTGACGATCGTGTCATGATCCAGACGACGGCGATCATGAATCCGGGCTGTTCCGGCGGCGTGCTGATCAACGCTTCCGGCGAGGTCGTGGGTATCAATACGATGACGATCAGCGCGATCGATGTGGAGGGAATGTGCTATGCGATTCCGATCTCCGATGCGATCCCCGTGCTGGACAATCTGAAAAAGCGGGAGATCAGGGAAAGGCTGAAGGAGGAAGACAGCGGTTTTCTGGGGATAAGCTGTTCCAATGTGGAGCGTAGGGACGCGGAGGAATACGGGATACCGGACGGCGTGTATGTCAGGGATGTAAATGAAGATGGTCCTGCCGACGAAGCGGGGATACGGAAGGGCGATGTCATTGTGGCGTTAAATGAGGTTTCTGTGGGAACGATGGAGGAGCTTTCGGAGATGCTGCGGTATTATCCCGTGGGAGAGATCGTGGAAGTGGAGATCATGCGCTACGAGCAGGGAGAGTATCAGTCCCAGGTGATCAGCGTGAAGCTGGGACGAAAATGAAAATGCGGGAAACAGCAGGAGGCTGAACTGGAATGAAGAATGGACGAGCTGGTAAGCGAGTCTGTTCGCTGCGGTGCAATTTGCGGAGCAAATCGCAGCGGTTCCCGTATAGACGAGCTGCGAATTAAATAATAGAGGTAAAAACAGGAGAAAGTATGTCAGAATACGATAACAATAAAAACGGAAATGATGACGGCCGGAACGGTTACGAGGATGTGTGCTTTATCTGCCACAGGCCGGAGAGCAAGGCGGGCAGGATGTTCAAACTGCCCAATAATATCTGTGTCTGTGACGACTGTATGCATAAGACCATGGATTCCATGAGCCAGTTTAATTTTCAGGGAATGATGCCGCCGTTTTATGATCTGAACGGCATGATGGGCAATACAGGCGGGACAAAACCTCAGGTACAGGATGAGGAGAAGCCGGAGAAGACAGAAATTGTGGAAAAGGAAGAAAAGCCGGAAGAGCCGGAGAAAAAGGACAAAAATAAAGAAGTAAAAACACCTTCTCACGGTTTCCCGAATATCAGCTTTATCAATCTGGCAGATCTGCAGAACATGGGCGGGATCCCCCAGAGACAGAAGATCAAAAAGAAAAAAGAGGGGGAACCCTCAAAGCCGTTGATCGATATCAAGGATATTCCCGCACCCCACAGGATCAAGGCGCAGCTGGACGAGTATGTGGTGGGACAGGAACATGCAAAAAAAGTCATATCCGTGGCGGTCTACAATCATTATAAGCGGGTTGCAACGGGGACGATGGACGATATAGAGATCGAGAAATCCAATATGCTGATGATCGGCCCTACCGGATGCGGAAAAACTTATCTGGTAAAGACGCTGGCGAGGCTTCTGAATGTGCCCCTTGCCATTGCGGACGCCACATCCTTGACGGAAGCGGGCTATATCGGGGACGATATCGAGAGCGTGCTCACAAAGCTTCTCGCGGCGGCGGACAACGATGTGGAGAAGGCGGAGAGCGGTATTGTCTTTATCGATGAGATCGACAAGATCGCCAAGAAGAAAAATACCAACTCCAGGGATGTCAGCGGAGAATCCGTGCAGCAGGGGCTGTTAAAGCTTTTGGAAGGCGCGGAGGTGGAGGTGCCTGTCGGGGCAAACAGCAAAAATGCCATGGTGCCTCTTGCCACGGTAAATACGAAAAATATCCTCTTTATCTGCGGCGGCGCGTTCCCGGGACTGGAGGAGATCATCAAACAGCGCCTTGCCAAGCAGACCGGTATCGGCTATCAGGCGGAATTAAAGGACAAGTTCGATAAAGATAAAAACATCCACAACAAAGTGACCGTGGAGGATGTGCGCAAGTACGGCATGATCCCGGAGTTCATCGGCCGTCTGCCGATTCTGTTCACGTTGGACGGGCTGAATAAGGACGCTCTTGTGAAGATATTGAAAGAGCCGAAGAACGCGATCCTGAAACAGTACCAGAAGCTTCTGGAACTGGATGAAGTGAAGCTGGAGTTTGACGAGGGCTCTCTGGAAGCCATTGCGGAAAAGGCGCTGAAAAAAGAGACCGGCGCAAGGGCACTCAGGGCTCTGATCGAAGAATTTATGCTGGATATCATGTATGAGATCCCGAAAGATGACAATATCGGCAGGGTGACGATCACGAGAGAGTATATCGAGGGAACGGGAGGACCGGTGATCGATATCAGGAGCAACTCGATGCAGCGGATCGAGGAATTGAATGAAGTGAAGGGATAGTGGGATAAGATTTATCTGCTGTGAGATTAAGTGAAAAAAGCCGGGGCAAAAAACGCCCCGGCTTAAAATGTCGTGGAGCACGCGAAAAAACGGGATATGCAACCGTCAGGTGCGGAATTTCCAGCCTCATTTGGTAGTCCGCAACCGGAAAAACGGGTAGGATAGAACCATTCCGACAGGGAAATATGAGAGAAAGAGGAAGGAGAATAAAATGATATTGGCGGAAAAGATCATAGCATTGCGGAAAAGGATGAACTGGTCGCAGGAGGAACTGGCGGAGAAGCTGGATATCTCCAGACAGTCTGTCTCGAAATGGGAAGTGGGGGCGACGATCCCGGATCTGGATAAGATATTGAAGATGAGCGAGATCTTCGGTGTCAGCACGGACTATCTCTTAAAGGATGAGATAGAGGAGACAGGGCTCTCCGGCGGGAAGGATGTGCCGGAGGGACGGGTCGTATCGGTGGAGGAAGCAAATGCTTTTATGAACGTTTCACAGGAAGTCTGTGGCAGGATTGCGGCGGCGATCTCCCTTTTTATTTTAAGCCCGATCGTTCTTCTGCAGCTTGCGGCGTTATCAGAAACGGGAAGGATATCGGAGGATAAAGCGGTGGGGCTCGGCATCGTTGTCGTGCTGCTGTTCGTGGCAGCGGGCGTGGCGGTCTGCGTCTACAACGGCATGAAACTGGAAAAATTCAAATATCTGGAGAACGAGCAGTTTTCCCTGCAGTATGGCGTGGAGGGCATTGTGGAAAAAAGAAAAGAGGATTTTGCCGAGAGGTTCCGGCGCTCGGTGATAACGGGCATCGTGCTCTGTATCGTCGGCGCGATCCCGCTGATGCTGGCGGCGGCATACTCCGCGGGTGATGCGGTGATGACGAGCTGTGTGAATATCATCCTGCTGTTTGTGGCGGCGGGCGTGCATTTTATCGTCAGGGCGGGGATTGTGCAGGAGAGCTATAATAAGCTTTTGCAGTGCGAAGACTATACGGCGGAAAACAAGGAGATCAATAAAAAGCTGTCCTATTTTCCGGGAAGCTACTGGCTGGTGGTGACGGCGCTCTTTCTGGGCTTCGGCTTTTATACGGAGAACTGGGGCAGGACGGCAGTGCTCGTATGGCCTGCGGCAGGCGTGCTGTTCGCGGCGGTCTACGGGATCTTGAGGGCGGTGGTGAGGAGAAAGTAGAATATTTTCGGACACGGCAGGAGATTTTGAAGATGAAAAATTTCCTGCCGACATTGTTTTTGAAGCTTGTTTCCTGTATGATATTATATATGACAGTTGGATAGAGTTATTCTGCATGGAATGTAAACAGATGATATAGAAGAAATATTGTGGTTGACATAGACGGCCTGTAAATGAGATGGAGGCAAAGTATGACTGGAAAAGTTGCGATCGGCCTGCAAAGTTTTGAGGAGATCAGGAATAAAGATGTTTTTTATGTGGATAAAACCGGATTTATGAAAGAATGGTGGAAAAACGGGGATAGTGTAACGCTGATCACGCGCCCTCGCCGTTTCGGAAAAACATTGAACCTGAGTATGGTGGAATGCTTTTTTTCCAACAGATATGCCGAGCGGGCGGATCTTTTTGAGGGGCTTTCCATCTGGGAAGAGGAGGAGTGCAGAAAATGGCAGGGAACTTATCCGGTGATTTTTTTAAGTTTTGCGAAAGTAAAGACATCGGACTACAAAGGGATGAGATATGCCATAGCAAACATTATTTTTGAGGCATATCAGCGCAATCGTTTTCTGTTGGATAATGATACGCTGAGTGAAAATGAAAAAGAATATTTTAATGGTATCAAACCGAATATGGGCGAAGAAGTACAGGCGGATGCGATCAACAGACTGAGCGATTTTCTGAGCCGTTATTATGAGAAAAAAGTTATCATTTTGCTTGATGAATACGACACGCCGATGCAGGAGGCGTGGCTGTCCGGTTACTGGGATGAGGCGGTATCGTTCTTTCGGGGGTTTTTTAACGCGACATTTAAGACAAATCCTTATATGGAGAGAGGATTGATCACGGGTATTACACGGGTTTCAAAGGAATCCATTTTTTCCGATCTGAATAATCTGGAAGTGATAACGACCACTTCCGAAAAGTATGCTGCGTACTTTGGATTTACAGAGCAGGAGGTGTTTCAGGCTCTTGATAATATGGGACTTTCGGAGGAGAAGCAGGGAGTTAAGGACTGGTATGACGGTTTTACATTCGGAAGCGTCAGGGATATTTATAATCCCTGGTCAATCACAAACTTTATAAGCAGAAAAGGGGAATATGACACATACTGGGCGGACAGCAGCGGAAACGGCCTTATCAATTCCCTGATACGGCGGGGAAGTGCTGATATAAAGAAAAAGACAGAACTGCTGATGCAGGGAGGCAGTTTCGAGGTGGAGTTGGATGAACAGATTGTATTTGATCAGCTGGATCATGATGAAAATGCCATCTGGAGCCTGCTTCTTGCAACGGGATATCTGAGAGTGGAACATCTTGAGAGGAAGGGGAGGCTCCTGCATAAATATTATACGCTAAAGTTGACCAATCTGGAGATCGAGAGTATGTTTGCCCGAATGATCCGCGGATGGTTTGGCGGAAGAAACAGACAGGATTACAATGATTTTATCAAAGCGCTGCTGATAGATGATGTGGATGCGATGAATGAGTTTATGAACAGAATTGCGCTACAGAGTTTTTCCAGTTTCGATATCGCCAAAGGGGCGGCTGCGGATGACGATCCGGAGCGTTTTTACCATGGGTTTGTATTGGGGCTGATGGTTGGATTGGAAGAGAGATTTGCGGTCAGTTCCAATAAAGAGAGCGGCTTTGGACGCTATGATGTGCTGCTGAAACCGGTGGATAAAGAAAAGGATAATGCATATATTTTTGAGTTTAAGGTTCACAAACCGGGAAAAGAAAAAAATATGGAGGCAACTGTGGCAAATGCTCTTGCCCAGATAAAAGAAAAAGGATATGAAACGGAGTTGATCGCAGAAGGCATTTCGCCGGAGCATATCAGGAAATACGGGTTTGCCTTTGCAGGGAAAAAATGCCTGATAGGGTAGTATATTATTTGTTTGAAATATTTAAATAAAAGGCTTGCGTAATTATCTGAGATAATGTATAATTCAATCATACCGTTATCGATAACGAAGAGATAAAAGAGAAAGAGAAGAGATGGCAGTTACAATTAAAAAGATTGCTGAACTTGCAGGTGTCTCGGTCGGAACAGTTGACAGAGCTTTGAATAATAGAAAAGGTGTCAAACAGGAAGTAGCAGAACGTATCCGGGAAATTGCAGATTCAGTAGGTTATGTACCTAATGCGGCAGCAAAGGGGCTTGTAGCACGAAGGAAAGAAGTCAAGTTTGGTGTTATTATACATACTCCTAAACACGAATATATTGCAGAATTGCTG
>JAETSN010000063.1 GCA_021769625.1 [Clostridium] symbiosum
TGGCATAGTCTCAAATAGGTGTTCCTCCCATTCCAGATATGGGCTGGTTCTATTTTCATGCCAATTTTTACAAAATCTTTCTTTTAAGTGCAGTTATTGCGAATTAATAACATAAATATAGATCAGGTACGCCCATTTTCTGTTTTTACCCCATAGCAAATATTCCCCATTTCTTTCTTCTTGTACACTTTGTACAAAAAATACAATTGAAATATATTAGTTTATGCTAATTGACAAATATAACTGCCTATATTATGCTGTTTTTAACAGATATCTGATATATCAGATATCAATTATTATGAAGGGAGACATCAGATGTATTTAAAACCACACGGAATATTGCCGGCCATGATCACTCCGCTGAATGAGAACGGCAAAGTAAATTTTCCTGTTTTACGGAAATTGATCAACTATTTAATCGAAGGTGGTGTGCATGGGATTTTTGCCATTGGAACAACAGGAGAATTCTATGCTTTGTCTAATGAAGAATATCGGGAAGTATTGGAAGCAACGGTAGCAGAGACAGCCGGAAGAGTACCGGTATACGCAGGGGCCAATGCAATAACAACAAAAGACAGCGTTTTGCTTACGCAGATTGCGCAGGAAGTTGGCGTAGATGCTTTGTCAGTACTGACACCATTGTTCATCAGTCCGTCTCAGGAACAAGTATATGAGCACTTTAAAACGATCGCAGTCAATACGGATCTCCCTATACTTTTGTATAACAACGCCCCAAAGACGCATGTAGATATTTCCCCGCATACTGTCGCACGGCTCGCAAAAGTGAAAAACATTATAGGGATCAAAGATTCCACAGGCGATCTGACTACAACAGGAGAATATATCCGCCTGACGGCTGATGAAGAGTTTTCTGTTATGATGGGCCGGGATTCCATAATTTACGGAGCTCTCTGTTATGGGGCTACCGGAGGTGTAGCTGCCTGTGCCAATGTAGCTCCGAAACTGGTCTGTGATATATATAATCGTTTTCAGGCAGGTGATCATGCCGGAGCATTGGAGGCACAATATAAGGTAACCCCGTTGCGAATTGCGTTTGGCCTCGGAACATTTCCGGCAGTTATAAAGGAAGCTCTGCAGATGCTAGGAATTCCGGTTGGAAGCTGTTATCTGCCAGTAGGCCCTCTCAGCAAAGACGAGAAATCTAAGCTGGAACAGATCCTGAAGGATATGGAACTTCTCTAATGGGAAACATAATAAGTGGAGGTTAGATATGAAGATTACAGCTGTAGATTGCCTGTATTCGGGAAATAACATGATAGTGAAAATATCAACAGATGAGGGAGTTATCGGATACGGAGAAGCGGCCTTTACAGCCCGGCAAAAATCTGTTGAAGCGATGATCAGACATTTTGCCCCGTCACTCATCGGTCAGGATCCAATGAAAACCGACTTTATATGGTATGATCTGTTTCGTTCTACGGCAAGAAGGGGCGGCTATATTATCATGACCGCCATTTCCGGTGTAGATGAGGCTCTTTGGGACATTAAAGGGAAAGCCTTCGGATTACCCGTCTACCAGATGTTGGGGGGAAAGCAAAGAGACCGTATACTGGTGTACAAACATATCAACGGGGATACAAAGGATGAACTTTTACATGAAGCGGATGCAGCGATTCAAAAAGGTTATAAGGTACTTCGTTATTCTATGCCGGATGCTGAAGACGAAATTTTTGATACACGGAAGATGGTCTGGGATTCTGCAGAACGGACAAGGTGGCTCCGGGAGTTTGCAGGAGAAAAAATCGAGTTGATTTATGACGGACATAGCAGATTTAATCCGGCGAAGTCCATAGAATTATGTAACATATTGGCTCAGTATCGGCCGCTGTTTGTGGAAGATCCTCTGATTGCAGATGATCTGGAGGATTACCGGACATTACGCAGCCATACAGATGCACCGCTTGGCACTGGGGAAAAGCTGGGACCTGTCTGGGATTACACAACACTGATCGGGGATCGTTTGATTGATTATGTAAGAACAGACATCTGTAATTGCGGAGGTATTACTTCCATGAAAAAAATTGCCGCATATGCGGAGACAGCTCATATGGACATGGTTCCCCATGGGCTTCGTACTGGAATCGGTATGATGAGTGCTTTTCATGTAGATATCTCCATTCCGAATTTCTTTGTACAGGAGCAGGGTTTGTTTGATTTTGAGAAGCTCCATGGAGATGATCTGTTCATCGAGTGTGATATGGAACTCAAAGATGGATACTGTTACTTAGGAGATGCGCCGGGACTGGGAATCACGGTGCATGAGGAAAACCAATCTGAATTTATCTGTTTTGAACGTCCGCATTGGAGAAGGCCGGACGGGAGTGTTCAAGACTGGTAAAATATATATGAATGGAGGAAAGACAATGAAAAAGAAAGTGGTTGCATTAACACTGGCAGTTGTGATGACTGCCGCAACGGTTATTGGCTGTGGAAACGGAACGCAAGACGTTTCCGACAATACCGGTACAGACAATACCCAGAGTACTTCTGACAGTGCCGATACCGCTTCAGAAGATACAGGGAATGACTCAGAGGTATCTGCCGCAGATTCTGATGAAGAGATCAATCTGGAAGTAATGATCACGTCTTTGAATGATTCGGCGGACGGTCCGTTTCTTCTGGAGGTTATTGAAGAATTTGAATCTCTGCATCCCAATGTTCATATTGAACCGATCGCAGTGGCTATGAACGATCTGTATACACAGCTTTTGACTATGGCTACAGCCGGAGATCTGCCTGACGTATTTACTATGCAGGATGCCTATATGGCAAAAGCGGTGGAGATGGAAATGGTAACAGATATGACAGATCTGTTGGGGGAAGAGTGGCTTGAAGGAACACTTCCGGTAGCAATAGAAGGCTGTAAGGTAGATGATATGCTTGTGTTTATGCCCTGGCAGAACAACACTATGGCCATGATCTACCGAAAAGATTTGTTTGAGGAGAAAAATCTGGAAATTCCGGAGACCTGGGATGAGTTTATCGAAGTTGCAAAGGCTTTAACAGAAGACCTCGACGGAGATGGAACTATTGACAGATACGGCGCAACCTTCTGCGGAACCAGAAATGATTCTGCCGAATCCAGATTCCAGACTCTTGCCATGACTTTTGATGCCTGGCTTGTAAAGGAAGAAAATGGTGAAATGGTCACCCAGGTCGGTTCTGAGCAATTTAAAGAAGCCATGGAATTCTTTATCGATGCGGCAGTAAATGAAGGAATCATGCCGGACGGATTTGTGGAAACCGGATATTCGGAATCCTATACAATGTGTGCAGCGGATCAGGCATGCATGTTCTTTGGAGCTTCCAATGTGTTTGGTGCTATGTTTAAAGCCAACCCGGAGATGAAGGACAAATGGGGAAGCTTCCCGATGCCCCATGCAGAAGGAGTTGAACCGATCACATCTTTCGGAACTCTTGGAATGTCCATAAGCTCTACCAGCGAACACCCTGAAATGGCGGCTGAATTCCTGAAGTTCCTGACGAACAAGGAAAACAGTATTGCATGGAACGAAGTGACAGGACGCCTGCCATGTCAGATAGAAGCTTTGGATGAGATTATTTCCGGGAATGAACTTTATAAAGGTTTTGCAGATTCTTCTGATTTCGCCGTATTGCTTCCCACATTTGGAGGAACAGCGGAACTCCGTGATATCAGTGGAGAATGCTGGCAGACAGTGATTGCAGAGGGTGTAAGCCTTGATGATGCTTTGGCTACTGCATCATCGAAAGCAGAAGAAGTCATGTCCAAATACTGATACAGATAGTGATTTTATAGCGGCTATCATCCTCCCTGATAGCCGCTATCTTATAATGAGGGTATAACTATGAATTCACATAAAATAAAAGGGAAAGCAATTCCTTATCTGTTTATTGCTCCGGCTGCTATAGTGATTGCCGCTCTGGTGGTATATCCAATCATCAATGGAATTTATATCAGCTTTTTTAACACAAATCTGGTTAATAAGTGGGAGTTTACAGGACTGCAACATTATTTAAAGGCATTAGTTGACCAGGACTTCCGGGAAAGCATATTCAGGACCTTTATTTTTACCTTCTGGGTGGTAATCGGTCATTTTGTAATAGGTTTTATCATAGCGTCACTGGTCAACCGACCTCTTAAGGGAAGAGCTTTCTTCCGGGGACTACTGATTATGCCCTGGATTTTCCCCGATGTAGTAGTGGCGCTTTTGTGGAAATGGATTTTTAATACACAGAACGGTATCCTGAATGCCCTTCTGATAAATTTCGGATTGACAGACACTGCAGTATCGTGGCTTGGTTCTGCATCGACAGCTATGGGCTGTGTGGTATTTGTAAGTATATGGAAAGGTTATCCGCTGGTGATGGTACAGCTTTTAGCCGGAATTCAAACGATATCGGACGACCTGTATGAAGCAGCCAAGATTGATGGAGCAAATGCCGTCCAAAGATTTCGATATGTGACAGTGCCCTCTTTAAAACCGATCATTTCCACGGTCTTAATTCTTGATACTGTATGGGTATTTAAGCAGTTTACACTGGTCTACCTTCAGACCCAGGGTGGTCCCGGAAGCGCGACAATGGTTTCTGCTATTGAAATCTATAAGCGGGCATTTAACTATTTTGAATTCGGATATGCTTCTGCAGAATCCGTATTCATCCTGATCATCTGTTATGCAATCGGAAAAATTTTTAGGAGGTTGATGGACAGTGAATAGAAAAAGGAAACGGATATTGTTAGATCTGGGCTCTTACACGGTATTAGGCCTACTCTCGCTTATGGTCATTTTACCGCTGATATGGATGTTCTTCACAGCTGTCAAGAGTATGGAGGAAATCACAATGTCCAGAGGATTGGACTTTCTTCCGGAAATTTTATCATTAAAAAATTTTGTTAAGATATGGGATAACTACCCAATGGTGACATATTTTAAAAACAGTCTGATTACTGTGAGTTGCTCCACCATACTGGTAATTGTTTGTGCATCTCTCTGCGGCTATGGTCTGTCACGTTTTGAGTTCAAAGGCAAGGCTGCCTTTCTTGGATTTTTACTGGTGACACAGATGTTCCCGGCAGTGATGAAAATTGTTCCTTATTATAAGATTCTGAGCATGTTTAATCTGATCAATACAAGAACTGGTCTGACCGTCGTCTATACATCCTTTTGTATCCCGTTTTGTACATGGCTGATGTACGGATATTTCAGGGGGATACCCACGGGACTGGATGAGGCGGCCAGAATTGACGGCTGCGGATGGCTCAGAAGTTTCTGGAATATCGTACTTCCGCTGGCAAGATCCGGAATCATTGCAACAACAATTTATGCTTTTCTGCAGAACTGGAATGAGTATATGTTTGCGTCGGTTCTGATGACCAGAGATGCAAACAAGACCCTGACTATAGGTATTGCTCAGATGGGAGATGCCTACAATATTTTGTGGAATGACCTGATGTGCGCATCCATTTTAGCCAGCATTCCCACACTGCTGATCTTTTTATTTCTTCAAAAACAGCTGATAAGCGGAATGACATCAGGCGCAGTGAAAGAATAAACATATAATTTATAAAATAATACTATATTAACCAACAGGAGAAAATAACCATGAAAGAATCTATCCATAAATATTTTCAGGTCGGAACCATTCGTTGGATGTCCTTCCCTAAACTGGGAGTTCTGGAATCCATCAAACGAATCGCTTCCGACGATTATTTCGACGCGATCGAGATAACCCAATGTAAAGACGATGAAGAAAGGCAGGCTGTAAAAAAGCTTTTGGATCAATCGCATCTGAAAATATGTTACGGCGCGCAGCCAAGGCTGCTCGGACCGAAATTGAATCCCAACGATATTGACGAGGAAGGCAGAAAAGCCGCAGAAGCAACATTGATAGAAGCAATCGATGAAGCGGAATATCTGGGAGCAAAAGGCATCGCTTTTCTTGCCGGCAAGTGGGATGAATCCACAAAAGATCAGGCTTATGCACAGCTTTTAAAGACCACACGCAATCTCTGCGATTACGCCTCCTCCAAGGGTATGATGGTGGAGCTGGAAGTTTTTGATTATGACATGGACAAAGCCGCCCTAATCGGCCCCGCCCCTTATGCAGCACAATTTGCGGCTGATATGAGAAGTACCCATAATAATTTCGGCCTGCTGGTCGATCTGTCCCATTTCCCGACCACGTACGAAACTTCCCGGTTTGTGGTCCGCACTCTGAGGCCTTATATTACCCATCTCCATTTCGGTAATGCTGTCGTAAAAAAAGGGTGTGAAGCATACGGGGACAAACATCCCCGTTTCGGTTATCCCAAAAGCGCAAATGACACTGCGGAATTAGCAGACTATCTCACGGTGCTGAAACAGGAAGGTTTCTTCTGCGCGGATGATCCCATGGTGCTTTCCATGGAAGTAACGCTGATCGGAGATGAAGAGGAAGAAATCGTTCTGGCAAACACAAAACGGGTACTGAACAGAGCCTGGGCATTGGTAGAGGACTGATGCAGAACAGAAATACTATTTTAAAAGAAAAGGAGTAAACAGACTATGAAAATTGTTGTATTGGACGGTTATACGGAAAATCCAGGCGATTTGAGCTGGGGTGAATTGGAAAAACTCGGTGATGTAACCGTATATGACAGAACTTCTTATGTTGATTCCCCCATCATCGCAGAACGAATCGGTGATGCGGAGATCGTTATCACCAACAAAACACCTATCACAAAAGAAACCATAGATAAATGTCCCAATATGAAGCTGATCGCGTTTCTCGCCACCGGATATAATGTTGCAGACTACGAATATGCTAAGGAAAAAGGAATCCCTGTCGTAAACGTGCCGACTTACGGAACCCAGATCGTCGGCCAATATGCCGTGGGCCTCCTTCTGGAAATCTGCTCCCACTACGGGTATCATGATCAAACTGTAAAAAGCGGCAAATGGGAGAGCAGCGCTGACTGGTGCTACTGGGATTACCCGATGATCGAATTGTATGGCAAGACCGCAGGCATTATCGGCCTTGGCCGCATCGGACAGGCTACCGCTAAAATTTTAAATGCCATGGACATGAAGGTTCTCGCCTATGACGCTTATCCCAGTGAGTCCGGTAAAAAACTGGCGGAGTATGTAGAACTTGATGAACTTTTGGCAAAATCCGATGTGATCTTCCTGCATTGTCCTCTTTTTCCCGCAACGGAAAAAATCATTAACAAGGACAATATTGCCAAAATGAAAGATGGTGTCATCCTGATCAATAACAGCCGCGGCCAACTGGTTGCAGAGCAGGACCTTGCAGACGCGCTGAACAGCGGCAAAGTGTATGCGGCGGGGCTTGATGTAGTATCGACAGAACCGATCAAGAGCGATAATCCTCTGTTGCATACCAAGAACTGCCTGATCACTCCGCACATTTCCTGGGCGGCTCAGGCATCGAGACAGAGAATTATGGATATCACTGTTGCAAATATCAAAGCTTTTCTTGACGGTGAAGCAGTAAATGTTGTAAACAAATAACCATTTGTATCACTTTGGCTTAAAATATCATTTAGTGAATGTTTTTGGTCAGCCAGAAAGAAAATCAAATTGCCAATGAGCCTTCAACGGTGGGCAGCGATGGAAATTTCGATTTCCTTTCTGGCATCTGCCATTGTTTACCTAATAGCAATAGTTCTGGTTTCAGCTTGAACCATTACACTTATTTGCCATACCGGAAAATTTTGTTCCCGGAATCATGCACGATTATGGTATAATAACCACAAAAGAAAAACAGGTCACAAGAAAGGATCCACAATGAAAACAGTCATCGCCATCGACTCCTTCAAAGGCAGCCTCACCTCCATAGAAGCCGGAAACGCTGTCAAAAAAGGCATCCTGAATATTCTCCCTGACACGGAAGTCATCGTAAAACCCCTCGCCGACGGCGGGGAAGGCACTACCGAGGCCCTTGTGGAAGGGCTTGGCGGAGAGATGGTCCGGATTAATGTCCACGGTCCTCTGGAAACTCCCGTAAAGGCAGGTTACGGCATGATCTCCGGCACAAAAACCGCCATCATGGAAATGGCGGCAGCCGCGGGCATTATCCTTGTCGGGAAGGACAAGCGCCCTTTAGATGCGACAACCCACGGTGTGGGGGAGATGATAGCGGATGCCGCGAAGCGGGGCTGCAGAAACTTTATCATCGGCATCGGCGGCAGCGCCACCAACGATGGCGGTATCGGCATGCTGACCGCGCTGGGCTACGAATTTTTGGATAAAAACGGGCAGACTGCAGGCATCAGCGCCCGCGCCCTTGAGAATATTGATTCCGTGCGGACGGACAACGTTTTACCGGAACTGAAAGAATGCCGCTTTCAGATCGCATGTGATGTGACAAACCCTCTCTGCGGCCCAAACGGCGCAACATATATCTACGGTCCGCAAAAAGGTGTCACCGAAGAGATAAAAGCCGATCTGGACCGCGCCATGGCGAATTTTGCGCAGGTGACCGGATACTGCACCGGGACAGACTATGCAGATCATGAGGGCGCAGGCGCTGCCGGCGGTCTCGGCTTTGCCTTTTTAAGCTATCTGCAGGCAGAACTGCAGCCGGGAATCCGGCTTGTCATGGACGCCGTAAAGATGGAAGAAGCCATAAAGGGCGCCAATCTGGTCTTTACCGGTGAAGGACGCCTTGACCACCAGTCAGCCATGGGAAAAGCGGTGACCGGCATCGCAAAACTGGCAAAAAAACACGGCGCGGCAGTGATCGCTCTTGCCGGTGCGGTCACTGACGGCGCCGATGAATGCAATCGAC
Organism: [Clostridium] symbiosum; assembly: GCA_021769625.1. Lineage (GTDB taxonomy): Bacteria > Bacillota > Clostridia > Lachnospirales > Lachnospiraceae > 1XD8-76. The sequence continues at coordinate 8,794 of JAETSN010000063.1, forward strand.
ACGGCATCGATGCCTTTTTCCCGATCCTCCGTCAGGTTACGACGTTGGATGAAGCGATGGCTCCTGACACCGCGAAACAGAATCTGACAAAAACTACGGAACAGCTCATCCGTCTGATCGCTGCCGTAAAGCAATCTTAGAAAGTTAAAAACGCGGACACGATAGGGATCGTTATAACTGACAGCAATGTCGTTATGATGCACCCTTTGGTGCACTCTATCGCATCGGCGCCGCTGTCCGCCGCCAGCATAACGGCAGTGGTCCCTACCGGCATCGCTATCATCAGCACAAACACCCCCTCCACCATGGAGGGCCACGGCAAGAGCCTGAACAAAAGCGCCGCCGCGATCGGGATCACCAGCATTTTGACCGCAGCAAATGCATACACTCTCTTATCCAGGAAAAACTCTTTCTTACCGCCCTGCGCCACAGACGCACCGATCAGTATCATGGAGAGAGGCACCGCAGCGTTTCCCACATAGTCAAAAAAGGTGCAGACACTCTCGGGCATGACTATCCCGGTCGCAAATATGGTGATCGTTATCACGCAGGCGATCACGCCCGGATTGACCAGCTTCTTCCACAGTCCTCCCTTTGCCGCCTCTTCATCATTCTGTGCATTATTGCTATTTTGCGCCTCGCCGCCTTTCGCCGCCAGATACACTCCATATGTATAAAAAAGCAGGTTATATCCCAGATTGTAAAAGGCAATGAGGAGCATGGATTCCTTCCCGAAAATACTGGAGATCACCGGAATTCCCATGAATCCCACATTGGAAAAGACCATCATCAGCTGATAGAGACTGCGATGCTCCTTCCTTGTCCGCAAAAGGGAGGTGACCGGCCCGCCGAGAAGGATCAGAATTCCATAGTAAACAACGACCAGTATCAGCGTCTGCAGGAGCATGCTGCCCGCAAGACGCGCCCCTCCGCCCAGCACACCGTTGATCATAAGACAGGGGTTCAGCACATTGACCACTATCTTCGACATTTTGCTGCAGGCATTATCGTCCAGCCATCTGACCTTAAATACAATAAATCCCACCAGCATCATGGCAAGCAATACCAGCATCTGTTGAATTATCACAAATATATCCATTTTGGCACATTTCCTCTTCTCTAATTTTTTTCCTTCACAGTTATCTCATATTTCAGGGCAAATTTCAAGGGTGTATAAGAATATTCTTATACACCCCGCATCTTCCGAAAATCCTTTTATGCCTGATAATAATTGTTATTGAAATTTCCGTTTACATTCGGCTCCACAGGCGGCTTGATCGCCAGATAAAATTGAACAAATGTCGCCTCCATATAAGGCCCTACATAGAGTATCGCCAGACCGCAGGTAACACAGCAAAGAAGCAGCCAGAGAATAAATGACAGCCCCAGCACAAAATAATCCATCTTATGCCCGTCCATCATGGCAATACTCTCATCCAGCGCCTCCTTTGCGCTCATCTCCGGATGCTCCGCCAGAATATAATACGCCTGGGAATAACTGATCGCCTTGATGATCCCCGGCACGATAAAAAGCAGACTCCATAAAAATGTGAATATGGATATCAGAAGCGTCAGCACCAGCGCATCCGTAAACCGCTTAAATCCGCTGAACAATACGTTCACATCCGGTCCGTATCCTATTGTCAGATTCAGATAAACATATGCTGAACCGAGGGTCAGCGGTCCTGTTATACATATTGATGCAATAGATCCTATATAGGGAATTACACTACATACCCCCGTTAATGCAGATACAATAACCATACAGACGATCAGCATCCCCATATTCCCGCTCATCATCTTCTTTGCCCGCGATTTTAATTCCGCTCTGTCGATCATTCCGTTTTCTCCCTTCTTCTCACCGAAACAGCCATTTTATACTGTTCCTTATGTCGCTTTTCCACCAGTTCCTTTTCATAACCTATCACTCCGTGATTGTGCCAGGGATCATTAAAAAAATAATTTTCCTCATCGTACCCCACAAGCAGCATACAGTGCTCATTGGAGCGCCATTCAAAAATCTCCCCTGTATCCGCCACGATCCATTCCGGTCCCGCATAGGTCTCTTTCAGATCGATACTCGCCCAATATATGACAGGTATGTCACAATCTATATATTCCCGCAGCAAATCGTCTATCGGAACACCTGTCAGATCCACCGCCTCCCAGACCTGCGGCTCCCTGATATCACCTCTCCCGGATTCCGCCATATCCTCCCTGCGCTCCCGGCCTTTTGCCGATTCGATTTCGTTCTTCTGCTTTAAAGAATTCAACGGCCTTTCCCGAAGCACACGCTCCAATGCCTTTCTGATCACCGGCGCATAGCATCCCATAGACTGATCATCGGCGGGATCCCCGACAAAAACCCTCCGGGGGTCTGCACCGTACAATTTCCCGTCCTTTTCAAAAAGAGGTGCTTTCTCCAAATAAGCGTCCACAAACTGCTTCACCGAAATATCCGTCCCCAAATACCGCAAAAGCATTACCGTTGAAACGCTCTCGCATCCTGTGGGCCACTCCCTGGTCTGGTCAATATAGGGGACTTTTATCAGCTTTTTTTCAAACTGCTTCTTTTTTGTCATAATATTTCTTGATTCCAAGAATCGCCGCAACCAAAAGCAATGCGCTAAGCACAAGTGTGATCAGCCAGTTCTTGCAGATACCTGCAATGATATAGCCGACTACACAGACCGCTGCCACCACCATCGCATACTGCATCTGGGTCTGCACATGGTTGATATGATTACTCTGGGCGCCTGCCGAAGACATGATCGTTGTATCGGAGATCGGGGAAACATGATCGCCGCAGACCGCTCCCGCCAACACCGCCGAAACCGCGATGACCATCATCTTCTCATCCGCCGTCTTAAACATCTCTACCACGATCGGCACAAGGATCGCAAAGGTTCCCCATGAAGTTCCCGTGGAAAACGCAAGAAACAGCGCCACGCCGAACATGATCGCCGGGATGAAGATGCTTGCCGTCGCGCTTGCGCCCACCGTACCGTTCACAAACTCGCCGATGCCCAGATTATCGCCCATGCCCTTCAGGGTCCATGCGAAAGTCAGGATCAGGATCGCCGGTACCATCAGCTTACAGCCCTCCGCCAGAGAGTTCATAAATTCCCTGAAGGTGATGACTTTTCTCGGCAGATATAAAACCGCCATAAAGATAACGGTTACCGTTGTCGCAAAAATAAGGCTGATCTCCGCATCGCAGTTGGCGAAGGCGTCGATAAAGTTCTCCGCGCCGCCCAGAATACCGGTATAGATCATGCCGAACACCGCAGAAGCAATGAGCACCGCCACAGGGAGTACCAGATCCATCACCCTGCCGTTTTTATTCCCCTCTTCGTCCGCCTCTTCCATACCCTTGAACTCCTCCGCGCCGGAAGTAAACAGATCGCCTTTTGCCGCATTTTTCTCATGTTTTTTCATCAGGCCGAAATCCAGATTCAGGCCGATCACGAGACACACCATCAGAAGCGTTAAGAGCGCATACAGATTAAACGGGATCGTGCTGAGAAACAGCTGGAATCCTGTCAGGGAACTGTTCTCCGGCACATAGGAATTCACCGCCGCCGCCCAGCTTGAGATCGGTGCGATGATGCAGATCGGTGCCGCCGTCGCATCGATGATATAGGCAAGTTTCGCTCTGGAAACTTTATATTTATCCGTCACAGGCCGCATAACGGAGCCCACTGTCAGACAGTTGAAATAGTCATCCACAAAGATCAGCACGCCCAGCCCGGTCGTCGCAAAGAGCGCACTCTTTTTTGACTTGATCTTCCCGATCGCCCAGTTCCCGTAGGCCCTCGATCCGCCGGACTTCTGCATCAGCACAATGATCATGCCGAGCAGCACATCGAAAATAATAATGTTCAGGTTCATACTCCCCGTCATTGTCGTAAACAGGGTCTCAAAAGTCCCCCAGGGCTGAAATCCCGCCGTGAACAGCGCCCCCAACAGCACCCCCACAAACAGGGAGGAATACACCTCCTTCGTAATAAACGCCAGCAGGATCGCCACTATGGGCGGCACCAGCGACCACCATGTACCATACATTTTTTCATCTCCTCCAATTAAGTTCCGCATCAGCCCGTCGGCACCGTTACAGCAGAGCGATTTCCAGCCGTTTTCACGTCTGTAAATCCTCTGGGCGCCTTCCGGACTGATGCTGTTTTAAGTTCCGCATTTTATTTTTTATGTAAAAGCTAGTTTCTCGTACTCCGCCACCGGCATCGGTTTGGCGAAATAATAGCCCTGTACATACTCGCAGCCCACACTGCTCAAAAATTCCACCTGTTCTTTCTCCTCTACCCCTTCCGCAATGACAGGCAGATCAAGATCCTTTGCCAGCCGGATCACATTTGCGACAATGCTCTCGCTTCTCTTCTGGTTCTCACTGCCGGTGGCAGTCATAAATTTCATATCCAGCTTCAGAATATCCACGGAAATATCCTTTAATACGTTCAGGGAAGAATAACCGCTGCCAAAGTCATCCATCAGTATTTTGAAACCGTAATTCTGTAATTCCTGCATCGCTTTCTTGATCGCCTCCGGGTTATCCGTATAGGCGCTCTCTGTCAGCTCCAACTGGAACAGCTCCGGCGGCACATCATATTTTACCGTCAGGTCGTGGATCTCCTCCACGATCCGCGGATTATACATGCTGACCCTGGAAATATTGACGGAGATCGGCTCCGGCCTGATCCCGCGGTCCAGCCAGTTTCTGATCAGCTTACAGGATTGTTCCCACACATAATAGTCCAGTTTCATGATCAGCCCGTTCTTCTCGAAAACAGGAATGAATTTCCCCGGCGAGATCATGCCATCCGGTGTCAGCCACCGCACCAGTACCTCGGCACCCCTGAGCTTGTATTTTGCAAGCCCGTATTTAGGCTGCAGATAGAGGACAAACTGCTCCTCCTTCATCGCCCGCTCCATCTCGCTGACAATGCTCTGCGCCTCCTGTATGCTTCTCCCCATACTCTCAGTATAGACATAATAGTTTTGAATATAACTTCCTTTGCATTCCTTGGAGGCCAGCTTCGCATGGTCTATCATATCCGTAATGGAAACCGCTTTATCCTCCACATAATACACACCCATATTCGCCAGAATATTATAATCCCTCTGGTAAACCTGGAAGTCTTTCTGGAACCAGTCCATTATTTTCTGAATACACTCACTCTCTGCCGCAGGCGTACAGATACAAAACGCATCCGCCTCAATACGGCAATATGTCATACGCTCTTCATGTTTTGCCATTTCACGCAGCAGATTCGCAATATGGCAGAGCAGTTTATCCCCTTCCCGTCTGCCGAATACACTGTTATACACCTGGAACTGGTAAATATCGAAATGCAGTATCATAAAATCCTTATCCGGATTTTCTTTGAGCATCTGTTTCGTCCGGTTCACAAACATATTCTGTATATAAATACCGGTCAATGTATCAAACTGCTCCTGATAGCGGAGCTTTCTGAGCGCATACAATTCGCTTCTCTCAATAACATTCTTTACCCTGAATTTAATGATCTGGGCATTATAAGGCTTTTTGATAAAATCCCATGCGCCATATTCCAGACACTTTACTTCACTTTCCGAATCAGACTGGCTGGTAGATACGATGACCGGGATATTGGCAAATTCCGCAGACGACGAATACACCTCCAGAAACTGGTAACCGTCCATTTCCGGCATGATCAGATCCGTGATCACTGCAGACACAGAATTTTTCGGATTCCGCAAAATCTCCAGCGCTTCCTGCCCGTTTTCCGCCTCCAATACCTGATAGGTATCTTCCAGGATCGTCACCAACAGCGCTCTGTTTATTTCATTATCTTCCACTATCAAAACCGTATTTTCCATAGAAAGCCGCTCCTTTACTTCACTGAAAAAGTATTCTGCTGAAAATCTCCATACGTAATAATCATGATAGCAAATTCATAAAACAAAAGCAACCTAGTTATATAAAAAATAAGTAAAAATACGTAAATACTATATATAATGTAAGCAGGCCCTTTGACATAAACCGCCAAAGAGCCTGCCGCGTATCCGGGATACGCTTTTATGCGAGTCTGCAGAGCAGATCCCGCGGGTGGACGGGCTTTATCCGCCCACCCTTTACTAAGGGATATTTAGGAATAAGCTTTATTCAACATCCTGAAGCGCCTGGTAGTCTTCCTCCCCTGTGCGGACTTTGACTACTTTCAGCACGTTGTAAACAAATATCTTTCCATCGCCGATATGGCCAGTGTACAGCGCTTTTTTCACGGCTTTGATCACATTTTCCACCGGAATCTTGCTGACGATCACTTCCACTTTGATCTTCGGCATCAGCGTTGCGTCCATCTCAACGCCACGGTAGTATTCCCCCGCACCTTTCTGGATACCGCAGCCCATCACCTGCGTCACCGTCATGCCCGTCACGCCCAGCTCGTTCAGCGCCTTCTTCAGCGCGTCAAACCGCGCCAGTTTTGCAATGATAGAAACTTTATGCATGCCGGTGTTGAAGATCGGTACGCCATTGGCATCCGTCTCGCTGCTCGTCGCCACCACGGGAATCGCCCTGTCTACTTTGAAGCTTCCCGCCTTCTCGTAATCGCTCTCGCCCAGATCCGTATTTTCATTGACATCCATCGTTGTCGCAGACATATCCGTGATCGCAAAACCGGAATATGCACTGGGCAGGCCGTGCTCCGTCGCATCCAGGCCGATGATCTCTTCTTCCTCCGATACTCTGAGCCCAAGCGTCGCCCTGATCAGAAGGAACGCAAGCGTTATCGTGACAAGCGTCCAGCCGGCCACCGCAGCAAACCCGATCAGCTGCAGCCCCATCAGCTCAAAGCCTCCGCCGTAAAACAATCCTGTCAGTTCTTTCCCGGCAGCATTCGCTATGGAATAGCCCGGCGCTGTGTTTGTCGCAAAAAGGCCGACCGAAAGGGTTCCCCAAATACCGTTTAAACAATGTACCGCCACGGCGCCCACCGGATCATCCACACGCAGCTTGTAATCCAGAAACCATACGCCGAACACCACCAAAAGCCCTGCCACCGCGCCGATCGCGATAGCGCCGAAAGCATCCGTCACATCACAGGGCGCCGTGATCGCCACAAGCCCTGCCAGAGAAGCGTTCAGACACATGGATACATCGGGTTTTCCATATTTGATCCATGTAAAGATCATACATACCACCGTCGCAACGGCAGGTGCGATCGTCGTCGTCACAAAGATGGAGCCGAGCTGTTCCACGCTGGTGGCAGCCGCACCGTTGAAGCCGTACCAGCCCAGCCATAAAATAAATACACCGAGACAGCCGATCGGCAGGTTGTGTCCGGGGAACGCGTTTACTTTCACAATCTTCCCGTCTTTATCCTTTCCGAACTTACCGATACGGGGACCGAGCATCTTCGCGCCCACCAGAGCGGAAATACCGCCTACCATATGTATCGCGCAGGACCCTGCAAAATCGTGGAATCCCATCTGTGCCAGAAACCCGCCGCCCCAGATCCAGTGCGCTTCTATCGGATAGATCAAAGCGGAGATGATTCCGGAATAAACACAGTAGGATATAAATTTCGTTCTCTCAGCCATAGCTCCGGAAACGATCGTCGCCGTCGTCGCACAGAATACCAGGTTAAATACAAAATTGGACCAGTCAAAGCTTTCATAAGCCGTAAAGATATCAAACCCCGGCTTGCCGATCAGCCCGAACATATCCTCGCCCAGCAAAAGTCCGAAACCGATCAGGATAAACACCACCGTGCCGATACAGAAATCCATCAGGTTCTTCATCAGGATGTTTCCTGCGTTCTTAGCCCTTGTGAAACCCGTCTCCACCATGGCGAAACCGGCCTGCATCCAGAATACCAGTGCGGCGCCGATCAGAAACCAGACGCCGAATATCTGACCATTCATTACACTCATAATTTCTTCTGTCATAATACTCCCTCTTTTCTGAATTTCTCTGCGTAAAACCGCGTATCTGCAGGATTTCCTGCACGGTATTTTACGCTTTCTGTCATAATTCTGCACTTTAGGGCAGCCGGCTTTCACCCATGCGCAATTTTTGAATCATACAACGAAAAAGGCGCTCTGAGATCTTTTCTCAAAGCGCCTTTGCCTTTGTTAATCGCAAGTCTAGCACCATATTTTTTTGCTGTCAACACCGTTTTCGCAATTTTGTTAGATGTTCCAAACTTTTCTTTATAATTTTTTTATCTTTGTCAAACTTTACTACGATGCCACCGCTCACGCCCTATAGTCATTATACAGATTTTTATCGCCGACCCGTCTCATTCCGGAGGAACAGCTTCACAACAGTTTCACAGCAATTACATGGTGGTTTTTCAATGCCTCACAGTATTTCATAATATCTTTATAATACTTTATTACATTAACTGTCGGCATTATCCACCCTATAACCTTATATAATATGAATGATACACCTCCGAATCCAGAACTATCTCTTTTCCATACAAAAAGCCTAGTTTACAGCATAATCTTTTCGACGCCGTATTCTCCGGATGCATCAATGCCCTCACCCGCTCAAAGCCGAGCTCATCCCTTCCGTACGCCAGTATCTCCCTGCATACTTCTGCGGCAATGCCCTGCCTCTGCCATCTTTTTCCAATCACATAACCCAGCTCAGGTTCTTCAAACCCTTCCCGCATGGAAAGCCCTGCCCTGCCGATCACCTCGCCGGTTTCCTTCAGGCAGACTGTCCACATGCCAAAACCATAAAAGCCGTATACTTTTTCTATATAGTCCCTGATATACTGCTTCTCTTCCTCCTTATCCTCAAAAAGATCCTCCATATAGGCGGTGATGCTCTCGTCACTGTAGATCCGGTAAAAGCTGTCCACATCCTCCGGCACAGTCTCCCGCACAAGGCATCTTTCCGTCTCGCAGATATCCCAGGGCAGCCCCCGATATCTCCGCCATATTCTCTCAAGATACCTCTCATCCAGATCGTCTATATCCGTCACGGCATAAGGAATCCCCGAAAAATCCCCCTCGCCCCAGGTATCATGAATCCCTGAAAATTCCCCTGCACCGCAGGCATCGTGAGCCCCCGAAAAGTCTCCCTCGCCCCAGGCATCGGCATCTCCTGCCACAGCGCTCCTTCGCCCCCCGGGCAGCACCGCCGCCACCGCCATATGAAGCCTCCTGCAGATCCGGGCAAGTTCCGGACTGTCTGTGAGGATCAGAAAATCATCCAGAATATCCCTCGGGGTTTCCCTGAACAGGATCTCCAATTTTCGCAGCTCTTCCGTATTTAATTCTTCTTTCAATATTATTTTTGTGATCATACATAATCAATTCAAAGTGAATATTACAGATATTTTCGTATCTGTTCGTCATCAATGTGATATTGGCCGCAAACCTGCAAAATAATCTCCTGCTCCGGCACCTTGAGACTCCTCAAAATTTCCACCGCTCCACTAATTCCCTGTACATATATGTTTTCTTTCTCTTCCTGCATTTTATTAAGCATTTCTTTCTGTTGCCCAATCTCCTCCCTCTGCGCATCTATGGTATCCTGCATCTCATCAATCATATACTGTACAGTATTTCTGTCAAGCTCATACAATTCCTTTGAGAACATTTCCATCACCCTTTCTACATTTCGACAGATTTCATATCCCTCTTCATATATCTTATAAAACTCCGGGTATTCCTCGATCAGCTTTATGATCGCTTTCGGATCATCACTGTAAAACAGCATCAGCCATGCATCCTGTCTCCCGCTTATGCTCCTATTTTGCTGGCTTTTCTTAAAGATGTCAAGGGGAATAAACAGGTATTTCTGAAGGAATTCCATCTTCAATCCTGTATTTGACCTCTGCTCAAAGAAATGGGAAAAGTCTGTCGGATAATCATAAAATTCTTTGGGACTTTTTTCAAATAATACAATTGTATAGACATCTTTAATATCACGATAACTGAATTTTTTTCTTTTCTCTCCCCTGACACGTTTATATTGGCGTAATAATAAATCTGCCGAATAACAGGCGCATCTTTGTCCCGGAAAAAGATAGCCGATCTTTTGCATCTCAATATTTGCTATGCTTCCTCCCTCCAGTTCCACAACGATATCCATGATCAACAGCGAACTCTCATCCGCAATTCTGGCGGAATCATTCGGCAAAACATGAAGCACCCTGACTTTCTTCCCAAGCATACAGGAAAGAAAATCATTAAGCCGCTCCGGTACATATTCCGGATTCATGATCTCTTTAAAAAAACCGTCATACAAAAGTTTTAATCCTTTTGCCCCTGTACAGATATTTAAAAATTCTTCCTGCTGTCCCGTTTCCCAGCCTTCAAACTTTTCCTGAAGCGCTGTGTTTTTCATGATTTCTGCCAGCACCTCCTCCTTTTCCCTGATCATTGGAAAATACTTCTTTAATTCTGCTGCCATAACAAACCTCCTAATAAAAATTTTAAAACATAATTGGTAATTTCCGGCAGAAACCGCCGATTGTGCGAAATGCACATTTGAAAAACATAAAGAATAAATTTGATATAATACTAAATTATTCGTTTCCGGCTGATTTGTCAAGCATTTATCACTTTACGAAAAGCACTTTTTATCATAATATAAATTATATCATATACTTTACAGAAAGGAAGTATCACAAATGGCACAAAATCCAATCGTAACTTTTACCATGGCAGACGGCGGTATAATCAAGGCAGAACTCTATCCTGAGATCGCACCTGTTTCCGTAAACAACTTTATTTTCCTGATTCAAAAAGGGTTCTATGACGGCCTGATCTTTCACCGCGTCATCAAAGGCTTTATGATCCAGGGCGGCGATCCGAACGGCACAGGCACCGGCGGTCCCGGGTACAGCATCCCCGGCGAGTTCGCGATCAACGGCTTTGAAAATAATCTGAAGCATACAGAAGGCGTCCTTTCCATGGCGCGCTCCATGCATCCCGACTCAGCGGGATCACAGTTCTTCATTATGCACAAGACAAGCCCGCACCTGGACGGCCAGTACGCGGCGTTTGGAAAAGTGATCGAAGGTATGGATGTGGTGAATAAGATCGCTGAGACAGCCACCGATTATTCCGACAGGCCGCTTAATGATCAGGTGATGCAAAGTGTTACCGTGGATACTTTTGGTGTAGAATACCCTGAACCGGAGAAGCTTTAAAGCTTCTCCGGAAAAGTATGATCGGGTACTGTTCGGTATGGTATTGCTTTGACTGCACTCCACAGCCGCCTCAAAATTGCCGCTGTATAATAACATAGCGCCATAGCATATACCGGTGTCTTCGCCTGCATCCCGGTCGCAGAGCATCACAAACGGATTGTGCTGATGGCTGGATGTCCTCCGCATACTCCCTACGCTCTGTATGCCGGAGCGCAGCGCTCCTCTGTCCAGACAACGCTCCATCAGGTGATGCCCGTCGAAAATCATCATATTCAGATCCGTCCGGAGAAAATCCAAACAGAAAGATGCACACCAATATAAGCGCACAGGCTCTGTCCCCTGATTGATCACCCTCACAGCCCGGGTGATGAGATCGAATGTCTCAAACACACCGTAATATAACTCCACCAAAACCTGCGCGGCAACGTCCTTCAACATAACTACCAGCGTTTCCGCCTCATCATCTGCACAGTGAAAACCCGGCAGCATCAAACATCTCCTTATTGTAGACCAATCATCCTTTATCTTTGTCCTTCGGCACGCCGTAAAGCCTGCCATCGCTGCCGCTGTTATACGCGATAATTTTCTTATTAGCTCCACTCCTTTATTTAATTTTTTTACACGGTCTGTATGTGCGGCAAAACAGAAAAACAACCCGGGCTTGCTTTTTTGTATGTAACCACCCAAATTCATTTTTATTGTAAATCGAGTAGGAGGAAATTTCTCTGATTGAGAAATTTCCGACCTCTCAGTCGAGTAAGTAAGAGGAATCCCACCTCAAACTTCTCACAGAACCGTACGTGAAAGTCTCCTTTCATACGGCTCCTATCATTCAACAATACGAATACAAGGCACTCCAATGAGTAAAAAGTTTTGGCTCTCGCTTTCTTATAGCGCAGAGCCATTTTTCTGCTCTACGCCTTCTTCCACGAAAGTTTTTGTACTTACACATTGCCCATTTTACGAGTCTTCTTTCAATACATTGTAATGTACCTCTCATGGCTGATGGATTGAACCTTCCAAAGTAATTTATCCATCCCCTCACTAACGGATTAATCATTTCCGCTATGATGTCTATCTTACATCCTGTCTTCTTATGCACTTCCATTGCTTTTATCTTTTCTCGTAGGTTCTTGGATGAAGCCTTGCTTACTGACGCAATAAAGTTATGCCTGATTTTACCATCTTTGCATTTAATGTATACTGCTTTAAATGTATATCCAAGGAAATCAAACTCTGTAAGTTCTTCATTTTTATTTCTATCCTTGTCTTTACAGTACACTATTCTCGTTTTTACAGGGTGCAGTTCAAGTTTACATTCTTCAAATCTGCGTGTAAGCTTTTCTTTTATCAGCAATGCTTCTCCTTTTGTTCGGCAATGGATTACTCCATCATCTGCATATCTTTCAAAGGGTGCTTTGGGAAAGTTTCTTACCATCCACATATCAAATACATAGTGCAAGAACATATTTGCTAATACTGGGCTTATCACTCCACCTTGTGGTGTTCCAGACGTTCTTTCAATTATCTGTCCATCTCTTGTTACAAAAGGTGTTTCCAGCCATCTTTTAATGTATAGGCGAACCCACTTCTCTTTAATGTGTCGCTCTACCACTCTCATCAGCAATTCATGGTCTATGTTATCAAACAATCCTTTGACATCCAATTCAATAACATAATCGTATCTCCAACACCGTTTTCTTGTAGTTTCAATCGCATCAATGGCTGACTTTTTGGGTCTGTATCCATAAGAATCTTCGCTAAACATTGGTTCTACTACAGGTTCTACATACATTCTTGCAACCATTTGTGCGATTCTGTCCGAAATCGTTGGTATTCCGAGCCTTCTTGTCCCTCCAGTTTTCTTTGGTATTTCTACCGCCAATACTGGTGAAGGAAAATAGCTTCCGGAGCTCATTCGATTCCATATCCTGTATAGATTATTGTTGAGTTTCTTCTCAAAGATTTCAAAATCAACACCATCTATTCCTGCACTGCCTTTGTTGGCTTTTACCCTTTTGTAAGCCTCGATGACTACCTTTTTGGGTATCTCGTATTGTTTGCTCTCGCTCATCCAATCCTCCTAGTTTCCCAGTTGTTTTCAGTATCAAGCAGAATGATGTTACCCCTTTGCTCCATCGCCATTACAGCAACTTCATCACTACTACGGGCAACTCCGCCCCTGTAGAGTACCTTTCTACTTTCGACCTCATCGTTCTGCGACTTGTATCTTTTCGATTTTCATTGCTCTACAGGTTCCCATGTTTCACACAGAAGCCTAATACATGCTCATGCCACCTTAATGCCGTTCCACAGATAGTCAGCTTTACAGGTCTCCTCTATCCTCTTCCCTATCCAGTGGTGAAAGATAGGTTTTGCAGAAGTCTTACGCTTTCGACACTTCATCAGTGGTTCACTTTCGTTCATCTTCATGTATCTTATCTGGTTATTAGAATAACCTTTTCTCTAATCGCTCACTACCATGACCTTAATCACAGCAGCATTAGAGTGATTTGACAGGCTTGCCTGTTCAATTCCTGTCGAAGGACCTTCCTTCATCTTCTGTATGCCTTGCATGGCACACCACCACCGTGCGTACCGTTCGGTACACGGCGGTTCAATCAACTTAACATGTGACACACCTTGCGGTGTAATAGTCCAGCATAGAGATTAGCCCATATTCGGCTAATCTCTTGTTGC
>JAETSN010000064.1 GCA_021769625.1 [Clostridium] symbiosum
TTATAGATTCTCAATGGAGTGCTTCCGTTTGGGCTGACGATATCAAAAGACAAAATACATTTTTTACCTACGAAGTTGCTTATGGGTATTGTTAAGTTGTAAAACTGAGTGAAACTGCCTACGTTTTGATATGTATTTAACACAAACTCGTTTGCGCTATTAAACAACACCTTTGTTTTGCTACTAAAATAATTCCTTCCACCTATATGCAAATTCTGCATCGCCGAATCAATATCCGTCTGCTCCACCTTCAGAGCAATCTTCCCCTGCATAGCTGTGATACTTGACTCTGCAGTGCTCAGTCGGCTCTTTGCAGATGCCAGCTCGCCGTTTACGGTGGTCTTGTAGCTGTTAAAATCTTGCGTGGATACCTTGAGTCTGATATCGTTTTCACTGGCTGTGATACGGGTCGCGTGATCTGTGAGGGTCTCACCATGCTCTGTGATCAGCTGTATCTGCTCGGACAGTGCCACGTTCAGGGTCTTGCTCCCCACCTGCACGACGGTACCGGATATCGTCACGCCCTGCTGAGTAAGCGCCGTGTCAAAGCTCTGGAAGTCAATTTTCAGTGCCTGAATCGCTGCGTCGTCGGCCACCATCCTATCTCGGATGATCTTACGCTGGATAGTTTTTTCCGTCGCTCCCAGGGCGTCCCAGATCAGCTGTCCGGACGCGTCCCAGACAGACATGCTGTAGTCCCCGCCGGCATCCTTACCGATCTGCACCCGGACTCGGTTTGCATCCTTGATCTGGATCGTGTTGTCCTGGATCTGCAGTCGTCCATCGGTCCCGGCTACGGTGACAATGGCTGTGTCGATCGTGCCGGCACCAAGCTTATTCGCGGATACTTTTGAAATCTGAGCATCTCCGATTGCCCCCTCGAGCATCCAGCCTTTAGCCGTGATCATTTCTTGGCTCATGGTGGTCTGGAAGCTCGAGAACTGGCCGGAAAGATTGTCTATAATACCAGTCTGCGCAGCGATCTCTTTTGTTGTGGTGGTTTTGAAATCTGCATAGTCGCCCTGGATTCTATGCACCTCTTCATTTGTTACAGTCAGCTGTTCGATCGTGGCGTATTTCAGAGCGGCCTCGGTGGACTTTAGGGATGTGGTCTCGAGCGTGCCAATCCGACCTTTCACCGCATCTATCTCGCCATTGATCTGCAGGATGTTACCGCTTGCCGTAGACACCTTGGCATTTAGGTCCTGGACCGCGGAAGATCCATTGATTACCGTCTCAATACCGACGATTCCGTCCGCCTCTACTCCGTGCACATACACGCCATTGATGGTGCCGTCAGCGTTTGAAATATCTTCCAGCGCTGCAGCCGCTGCTTCCAGTTTCGCCTGCTGCTCCTCGAAAGTCAGAGTCGTATTGGACAGCTCGCAGGTGTTCCGACCCGGATCATTCGGATACTCTGTGAGTTTCACAATGCGCTGCCGGTCCCGGATCCCGGATGGCTCGTCGAGCAGCAGCACTGTATCGCCCAGACCGTACGACAGGATACTGTACTTGGTGCTCTGCCTTGCAAGGTCGATCACATCCGCACTGTAGGATTTTTTCGGCTTTGAAAGGTCTTCCAGCTTCGCCTGTGCGTCTTCTTTCAGGGCTTCTGCATCCTCGTAGCTTGTGTCCTCCCAGATCAGCGTCCGCACCTTAGTTGAATATTGGTAGTTCTCGACGTAATCCTTCCCGCCGTTCACATCCTCAATCCGCAGGCCGTCCGCCCCGATCGGTATGATCCGCGTGTAAAAATCGTAGGAATCACTTTTGCAGTCTACTTTGCGCAGGTTGAGCTGCCGCGTGAAATATACGCCCCTGTCCTCTCCGAAACGTTCCCGGAAATACACGATTTTGTTTTTCGTGTCGTACCGGATCTCGCACATCCATGCATCCTTGATCTTTCCGAGTATGGCAAGCGGAGTGGCCTTGAGTGTCGCGACGCTACGCACCTTTGTGATGTCCGTGTCGATGCGCCAGCCTGTGCCGGCCACGGCCAGCCGCGCTGCATCCTCGATCGTCGCATTGATCGCCGAAAAGCGCTCATGCATGTAGGATTCCAGATCTTCAAGATCGAGCTGGCATCGGTACTCCGGCCAGCCGTCTGAGGACACGTCCACCTCTTTCACAACAAAGCGGTCATCCTGCGTCTCTACGTAATACTCATTTCGGATATCCTTTGCCCTTTTCGCGAAATAAACAAAAGAGAGCGACTTGTCACCGGTGGACAGATCGCTCTCAATGCACAGATCCTTGTACTTTACAATAAACCCTTTCGCGTTTTTATTTTGATCAAATACTTTTAACATGGGCGTATCCCCCCTGTCTACTCGTCCTTCAACATGAAGTCAAAGACACCGAGGTCTGAGCTGGATAAATCCAGGCCATCCAGCTGGTCGACATCAATCTTATGCACGTTAACGTCTTCGGCGTCAATGTCGAGCAGCTCATCAAGCTTTTTCCGGTACTCCTCCTCCGTCTTTCCTTCCCGCCAGATCGCCTCCTCCTGTGGTCTGGCGACGTCCTTGCCCTTCTTGACTTTCTCATTGTACTGGCGCAGTTTCTCCTCGAAGACAGCCTTTTCCTTCTCTGTGTCCCGATACTCAGATGTCAGACAATCCCGCGCATCATCATACGGTTTCAGTTTCGCCAGCAGCTCATGCATGTTTTTACGCACCGCATATGTGACCTTGATGCGGCCGCCGAGCAGCTGCTGGCCGGTTCTCCTTAAATAGGTGCCTTCGGCCTCCTGCAGCGATGCCAAGCCATTGTAGTTTTTGATCATATCTCTGTTTGTCATAAATGTCCTCCTTACTTAAAAAGCGGCAGCACGCGGAGTTTTGCCTCCGTTCGGCTGCTGCTCAGTGTGATTGTGTTTTTTCCGGGCAGCAGCGTCGGCAGTGCCCAGATGTCTATGTCGGCGGTTACTGCATTGCCCTTCCTGATAAATCCCTCTATGCCGTCCAGCAACACGGTTTCGCCGGTCGTCAGGTTCTTTACCGTGACGGGGAGATCTTCTCCGTTTACGCTGTCCCGGCAGATTCCCGTGATCCTCAACTCGCTGATGCCGATCTGCGGAGTCAGCTCTATGGCGGCGGGCGATACGATATTACCAGGATTCATCATAACGATCTCGGTCTGCCCGGATACCTGCGTCACCGCTTCCTCGGCGTACTCATAGGCGGCAAATTGCAACTCGACGCTCTGAAAGCGCTCCCGGGAGCTGTCCGTGTGCTCTTTGACGGTTGATTTTTCCAAAATCCCCATGAATCTGTGCGTATAGCCATCCAGCTCCAGGGTGGCCGGTTCGAGCAGCAATGCGGTGATGTTTGAGATCTGATTCCTGATCGCCTCCCGGCCGGCGCCGTATACCATCAGTGTGACTATGATCTCCTTGAATCCCACATCATTTACAGCAAAATAGGGCAGCGGACTGCCCCTCACCCACTCGCTGTCATTTTTCAGATCCATCTGCCCGAACTCCACGCGCCACTGCTTTGCGCCGAAATCCTTTATGTCGGTTCCGTTGATCTTCATCGTCTCTTGCTCCTTTCCTTTTTTGGAAAAAAGAAAGAAGCCCATCATCGCTGATAGACTCCCCTCTTAGGAATTTGAACTTGTGTTTTTGTTTTGGTTTTGATAGTTTTTAAGGAATTTCTGAGTTTACTGTTGTTACTGTACGGTCGGCAGGCGCAGCTGCTCGTATTCCGGTGCCTTTACAAAATCATCCGTCAGGCGGATCCCGAACTGCTCACAGATCTGCTTGAAATTCGCTGCGATCCGATGCGGCGCGAGCTGCTGCCTCACCGCGATCCGGTCCATCACATTCGCCAGCCTGGCGACTTCACCAACCGGGATCTGCTCTGCGGACTGAATACCTATCCCATCTTCCATCTCGTGGAACCGGTTGATATAGCGAGCGGTGAACTCCGTGCCTTTCTGCCCGGTCAGCTTGTGAGCAATGAACTCGCAGCCTTTCTTGGTGACGAGATAGCATACCGTTTCTTTTCCCTGAGAGCTCAAATATGAGCTCTCCGTAAAGAAATCGGTAAAAGCAATTTTGCTTTCTCCTAAATGCTTCGCATATTTTCGGATATCGCGAAGCAAATCACAGTGCTGTTTGTTTATCATCCTCGCCACTTCCATCGAAGTAATTGCCGTTCTCATTAACTCATTCACGACGCCGCCCTCCTCTTCATGCGCTGTATTGCGGCCAGCTCGTTCCATCTCTCATCGCTCATCATGGGGATATCGTAAACCGGAACTTGCTTTTCTCCCGAGGAACGCATTGCTTTGATACAGCCAAAAATAAAGCTATTCTCAATCAGTTCCATTTTATTTTTACTGACGCTCACTAACTCAAGAGCCTCTCTCCACTGCAGGTCGTCCTTCGGGGCAATCCTTTGTCCTGTTTCTTCAATCAGCGTCAATAGTGCGCTATCTACCGGCTCTTCCCGGAATACCCCCCCCAGACGTTTTCAGCCATTTTACTATTCATACTCTCTTTCCTCCCTGCCAGTCTTTTTCCTGAGTGGTCATCTTGAACGACTCCCACGCCTCATCCAGCTCTGCCGGATCCTCTTCTACAGCATCCGCTGCCATGTCCTTCCAGATTTCCCACAGACGCTCCTGCGCGTACCCGGTGGTATTAGAGAGGAATCCAATCGCAATCGCATAGCCGGCGATTTTCTCTACACAATCGATAAAATCGTAGCCAGGACGCTTCTGGAAAAGCTCTTCCAGAGTATAAATAGTACAATAATCTGCTCCGAGGGCTACCAGCCTCTCATAGACATTTTCCTGGTAGCCGATCAATAAATCTTTCATTGCTGACATAATCCTATCTCCTTTTCTCGAAAATTTCTTGATTTTCCACAAAGGAGATGATAGGATAGATTTATCAAATCCTTTGTGGTTTGGTGGAATAATAGGAGTTGCTTAGTTTTCCAGACGGGGCAACTTCTATTTTTTATCCAATTCCTCCTTAACCAACTGAATCCCTTTATTTATGATCTCTGTTTTAGTCGAATTAAGCGCCAACGCACATTCATTCAAAAGATCATTTTCTTGCTTAGTAAGTCTGATTTCCAAACGCACATTTTTGGGATTCTCTATTTTAGGTCTTCCTGCCGGACTCATTTTATCACCTCCAAATACCGCCCGTACAATTATTATAATATATACACGTACAGTATTTGTCAAGCACTCTTTATAAAAATGAGGGCGAATTTTTTCGCCCTCAAAAATATCTTATTTATTTATTAATTCATATTCTTTGATATATTCATTCAATTTTTCCAAATGTAGTTTATTTTCCTCCGAATCAAATTCTTCTGTTCCTTGATAAACATATTTAGTACATTCGATTGCTTTAAATCCTACTTTTGATTCGGGAAGATAATCCTCGGTTGCATAATCCAAAAGTGCGCCACAATAAATAATTAATTCTATGCTCTCGTAATCCGAAAAATAGTTTGGATAATATTTTTTTATCACTTGAAAAGCACAACTTATATCATCCTCTGTTGCTTCTCCAGAATCAAGCTTCGCCAATCTTAATATAGCATCAAGCGCTTCATTTGTTCCTTGCTCTGTACCAGAAAGTTTAGATGAAACTTTTTCTCTAATAGCTTCTTCATAATTCGATACCTTAACTGTCGGATTTGTAAAATCTAATTTTGAAGAAATACTTTCCCATAGCGATTTGTCGATCATCTCATAACTTTGAGCTGCATAATCTTTTTCTTTATCATCATTCAATGAATTACCGCGAAAAGTGTATTTATTTTCTTTATTTTTCTCGTATGATCCATTGTCGGTTTTGACAGTGTACGTTTCATCTTGTACGGTGGATATGCTTAAATACAATTTCATGTCACTATATGTTTTTTCAGAAGCATCCGTACAAAATACAAATGTTGACGTAGTGTTCTCATTTTTCGATAAAACTGGTTCCATTGAGGCCATAGAGACATTGTTTTCTTCACTATCATAGTACACTGACGCATGAAAACTTTCATAATCATCTAACGCCGATTCATTTAGTAAAGAACTGTCTTCTTTCTCTGCTTTTGAAATATCCATCTTTAATATACAAATCCCAAAATGAACCTCATCTGTATCATAATAATACAATTCCGGTTTTTCTAAAACGAATACCGATGAATCTTTTTTTATTTCAGTTGGGAATTTTGCTATATCCTTTTCGATTCCTTCTTTGGATGTAGAACACCCAACAAGCATAATTATAATCGCAATTATAATTGGAACAACGCATTTCTTCATAGGTAACCTCCATCATGGTATTTTCTTCCATTGTAACACATGCGAGAGTGATTACAATATGCTCTACGAAAATTATGACGTAATATTTTCGACAATTCTCGACACATCATTCTTTCATGATAAGATATACACGCCGCTTTTATTTTTGCTATTCTGATATGAGGACTCGGCGAAATTGCCGAGTCCCAATTCGTCTCTGTATTTTTGATAGAATTTATGCAGGGAACTGCTCCATCTTGTCCAGATAAGCAAGCTCCATAAACTGTCCAACTTTTCGTTTGCAGTCTTCGTATATCTCTTTGTAGTGCATCCCCATCGACATGTCGATCCGAATCGTCTGCAAGATGATATTCTCCACTAGGGTAACGTTGTTCAACTGCATCACATCCGCATCATCGCGCTTGCAGCCGATCACTGAATTAGCCAACTTTGTATAAACGATGTACAGTCTGTCAGGGTGCACACTCCCCTGGTCCTTGGCATACTCCGTAAGAAGCTTGATCACATCCGTTTCTTTCATGCGATTAACTTTGGCGATTTCCCGTGTCTCCGTCCACGCTTTGGATTGTTTTTCAAGCAGAAAACGTCGCATCTGATAGAACTGATGAACTAGGTTCTTCTTAAACTTACGCACAACCTCATTATTCCGTAGGTATGTGATCAGAAGCGTTGCCTGCTCCTCATTGAGATAGTATACTTTTTCAGGCCTGCCTCCTTTAGGGTTTCCCGATTTCAAATCGGAAAACCTAAGCTTACCAAATTCTGAAAAATCGCCTTCGTATTTTTGAATGATAGCAACTATGGATTCGTGTTTATTATTCGTCCCCTCCGCAATAATTTTACTGGTTGTAAAAATCTCATTTCGTTTTACTTCGATCAGCTCATACATAGATCAATACCGTCCTTTCTTAAACGACTGTCTTCTGACAGGTAGGAAGTTTTTTGCACACAAAAAAGACAGCCTCATCAGACTGCCTTTTTAACCTTTTTATAAAAAGAGGGACGCCTTGTAAATTAAATATCTATCGTCTCCTCCTCTGCCTCATCGCAAACGCCTTGCTCATCTTCTCCTCTGTTCCGCTTACGACTTTCCCGGTGTCGAGCACAACCTGCTGGCGCTTTTCGAGGTATGGGAGATACGGTAAAAACTCTGACATCAGGTCTACCATCTGTCCCATCATCGCCTCAAGTTTATCGGCGTTCCCGGCTGTCTGTCTGGTCTGGCTGGCGGACGCTCCGGTATCCAGGAGCCTGTTCAGCCGTCGGATCCCCGCCCCGGCGTCAAACTGCTCTGCCGCATCCCTCATGGCGTCCTGCTGGCGCACGATCTGCGTCTGCATTTCCGCAAGGGCGGCGCGGTAGCTTCCGGGCGTGTACTTTCCCCACTTTGCCAGGTTTGAGACCGTATCAGCGTCTATGATGTCGTCTCCCGGCTTGATGCGCGTCAGCACCGCATTGTCCGATTTCCGGACGATCATCTCGGGCCCCTTGGAATCCAATTCCTCATCCATCCAGGCAAGCTGTTCTTTCAGGTTACTCCCGCCAGAACGGTACCCTTTCTTTTTCAACGCTTTCAGGATCTTCTCCTTTTCCTTCGACTTGACCGTGCTGCTTGCCTTGACGCCGAGCTCCTTCGCCAGCTTCTTGTACATGTCGTTGCTTGCTGCGCGTTTGTACCGGTCATAAATGTGGATATACAGATCCGTGTGCTTTTTGCGCTCCGAATCGCTCATGCTCTTTTTGACCGCGCCGGAGTTGATGATCTCCAATATTTTATCGCTGGTCTCTGCAGCCGGGGCTGCTGCCGGAGCCGGCGCTGCTGCTGGAGCTGCTGATGTCGACACCGAAGAGACCGACGCCGAAGAGACGCCGACTGAATCGCCGACACCTGCTTTTGCCTGCTGGCCGGTGATGGCCGCCACCAGTGCCGTCGTCTGATCCTCGGCGATGGATCTGGCGGACTCGGCGAGCGTCAGAAGCTGCGAGGAAATCGTCGTGTTCACGGAGGCAATATTTTTCTGGTATTCCGTTAGCAACTCCGTCTTGTCCCTTGCTGCCTGTTCCCGCAGAGCCGTCTCCTGCTGCTGTACTTCCAGCCGCAGGCTCTCTGTATCCTTTGTGGCCTGATCACGTGACAGCTCCAGCTTTCGCAGATACGCCTCATTGTACTCCGCGAGTTCCTCCCGGCTTAAACTGTTCAACGCATGGATCGATGCGGAAATCTCCGGGCCTTGTTCTTTGAGCTCCTCGAGGAGATCTTCGTTCAGGATCCCTTTACCGGATAACTCCGCGAGCTGCCCGGCCCAGTCCTCGTAACCTGCCGCCTGTGCTTTGATGTTAAACAGCAGCGTCTTGCCGTCCGCCGATTCAGATTCAAACTCATCAAACAGGCCGAACGAATCCTTGATCGCCTTTGTCCGGCTTTCCAGCTCATTTTTATATTTCTTTGTGAGATCCTCGAGCTTGTCTGCGAGCTTGTCGTCGACGTCCTTTACCTTGTCCAGATAATCATCCTCGAGGTCTTTGAGTTTGTCTATGTACTTCTCCCTGGCGTCCAGGTACTTCTCGTCGGCCTTCAGGCGTTCATCAGTCCCTGCCGCGTACTGTTTGCGTACGGTGTCCCAGTAATCCATCTCGGCCTTTTCAGACATATCGTAATACGTCTGGTAGGCCGACAGGATCGACGACATCCCGCCGACCGTGCCCACCTTAGCCTGCAGCGAACTGATCTTTGACTGCGCGCTGTACCACGCCTCGGTGCCGGATTTCAACTGCGCCTTTATGGCGGTCCAGTACGACAACTCCTCCTTGATGGACATCTCATTCAGCGCTGCCTGCCGGCTCTGGTACTTCTCGGCAGCCTGGTAGATCTCCGAATAATACGTCTCCGCATCCTTCTTGGCGGTCTTTTTCTTTTTTCCGCTGCCGGTCATCGTATACTCCGATACGCCTGCGGCGATCATGCGCGCGGTGGCATTGTTATACGCCTCGGTGCCCTCCTTGACATGCAGCAGCATCTGCTGCCAGTACCACTGCTCATCTCCAACGGACGTCTTCTGCTTTTGCTTGTACTTCGCCAGCCACTCGGACGCACGGTCATAGACCAGGCCGGACATCTGAGCTGCAGCATTGCCGGCCAGCGATGCTTTGTCGGAAATGCCCATCGCAGCGCCCACGCCGATCTGCTGACCTACCTCCCGGCGGAACTTCTTTGAGGGCGACTGGATTTCCAGTTCGCGCTTTGCCGCTGCCAGAGTCATCCGCGCCATCGCCGCAGCCGCGCTGATTGCAGCGGACTCCCCGGACCGGATACCAGCAGCGACACCGGCAGCCATGTTGGATCCGGCGCTCTGGAAGGACTGCTGATACATTTTCGCCGCGTTTAATGCATTGCGGGCCATCGTCGCAGCCGCACTCACCGCGCTCTGCTGCTTGGCAGTGATCCCTGCCGCATACGAGGCTGCCGCGCTCTGGCCGGATGTCTCGAACTCTCCGGATGCTTCTGTGGACGCGTCAGCCGCCG
This sequence comes from [Clostridium] symbiosum, assembly GCA_021769625.1. Classification (GTDB taxonomy): domain Bacteria; phylum Bacillota; class Clostridia; order Lachnospirales; family Lachnospiraceae; genus 1XD8-76. Next base: position 9,809 of record JAETSN010000064.1, read on the forward strand.
CCTGGGCCATCTGGGAGGATGCGCCCGTGACTTTCTCCGTCCCGCTCTCAATCCCCGCCTGTGCCTCGTCTGTGACGCTCTGGCCGGTCTGTCTGCCGGCCTCCCCAGCGGATGCCGCTGCATCCGATAACATCTGAATCAGCTTGTTGTATGCGTCAATCGCGGACTGACCGCCGGCGTCAATTCCTGCCTGCAGTTCCTCCGGGACCTGAAGCCCCTGCTCCCTTGCAATCACTGCCAGACCGTCAAACCGGCCCTCCAGAGCACCGTTCAGGGATGCGATCGCTTCCTCCGGGGATATCTCGCCACTGGCGATCCCGTCTGCAAGGCCCTGCGGGATCTCAGCCCCGCACTCCTGCGCCACCCGTACAGCCTCGTCCAGCTTGGACTTTGTCGCATCCTGCAAGCCCGCCCAGCCTTCTGCGGCAGACTCTGCAGCCTCCTCAATGGAGTCTTTCAGCATGGAGAAATCCAGATCCGAGGAGCCCACGTCCCCGATCATCGCCTGCAGGGCCATTTCGTTCGCCGCCTGCGCCTTGGCAATTCCTTCGGTCATGTCCAGCTGCTTTACATATTCCTCGGACATTTCCCGGATGAGGTCCTTGCCGTTCTCCTGGTCCAGGGTGTCTACCATGTGCTGCAGCATATTCGCCCCGTCCGTCCCCATGCTCTCAATGTAGCTTAAAAACTCCGGCGCAATCTCGCCACCCATCTCTTCTGTGATGGTTTTCAGATTCTCCTTATACTTTTCCAGCCCTTCCGTCTGGCTCTGCAGGTTCCCCAGCATGTCCTCGACGGTCATGTCCTCTCCGCCGTCAAACTTATCAAACGGATTGATTTTGTTCTGCAGATCTGACTCGATTGACTGCACCGTCGACTCATACGCTTCCAGCACGCTCCGGTATGCATCCTTCTGGGCGTCTGCGCTGGCCTTTGCGGCCTTTTCCTCTGCTGTCAGGGCTTCGGTTGTCCTCTCGATCGCCTCCGTCTCCTGTTCGGATGCTGCGGCTGCCTCCTGTTTTCTAGCGGCAAGCTGCTCCTGCTTGGCGGCGTTTGTATCGGCAGCGTTTGAGTTCTCCATTTCTGCCTGTGAAAGCTGGCTGACCGCCTCTGTCGTCGTATCGACGATTCCCTGTGCCTCCTCAACCGTTTTATTGGCATCGTCCAGTGTTCGCTGCGCATTCTCTACTTCCGCGTTCAGTTCATTGATTTCTTCAGTTACCTTCAGCGCTGCATTTCCTTCTGCGATATCTCTCGCCCGCTGCGCATCCTCGGCCAGATAATCGCTCCTGGCTTTTTCCGCCTGCTGCAGGGCGCTTTGTGCTTTTGCCTGATTCAACTGTGCGTTCGCGAGCGCCTCGTATGCCTCCTGGCTGGCCTTTGCATATGCCTGCTGTTTAATCAGATCTTCCTGGTCTTCAATCAACGTTCTGATGGCCTCACTGGTCATCGTGATCTTTCCCGACTCCTCGTCGAATGCACCAGCCAGCTCCGGAATGCTCTTGGATAATGCATCCACCGCATTCTTAACCTGATATTTCTGAAACTCTGACAGTTCCTCCTGCTGCGCTGCCTCCATGAGGAGCCGTTTATACGTCTCTAACTCGGATGTGTCGATCTCGGCTCCGTTCATTGTTTCCTGCACATGCTCGAGCATCCCCTGGATTTCTGAGTTGCTCTCTTTGACATCGTCAATAAACGTTTCCAGCTCCGTCTTCGCCGGACTGATCGCCTCTCCGATCCCGTTTACTGCATCTGTGGCCAGACCGATCACACCAGTCAGTGCCGGCGTCGCTACATTTGCGATCGGCGTAACGACATTTTCCTGCACCGCGGCCCCGAGACCGGAGATGGCAGATTCCAAGTCGCTGTACCGTACCTCCTTCAGGGAATCCATAGATCCCTTGACGTCCTTGTATTTGTCATTGACATCGTCCAGGGCGGTGATCACCTGCATGGCATTATCTTCGCCGAGAGCAGACCACACCTCACTGGCCAGTGTGAGCGCCTCCTGCTGGTTCGTCATTTGTGACAGGTCGTCAATGACGGAGTAGAATACGTCGCTGGTGCTCGCATTGCCGTTTTTCCACTCTTCAAACAGTCCCTGCGTCTTTTCAGAGAAGGAAGACAGGTTCTCCTCGATCCGGCCATCCGCAAGGGAGTTGCCGAACTCCTTGACGTAATCATTTACCTTGTCCAGGTTGTAGGCGCCGGCATCCAGGCCATTCTCCAGGATCGCGAACATCTGCTCCGCAGAAAAGCCGGCCTGTCCCCAGAGCTGACCATACTCCGTGATGTTATCCACCAGTTCTCCAGAGCGATTCAGGCCGTTTTGTGCACCCTTCGTGATCAGGTCAAATGCAGTCGCCGCATCGACGTGCATCGTCTTCATCATGACGTCCGCGGCACGGATGGACTCGTTCACGTCCATCTCAAACGTATCCCGCAGCGCGATGGCTGACTCGGTCGCGTCCCGCATATCAGTCTCGTTCAGCTCGCCCATGATCTGGATCACTTCGGCCATCGCCGCAGAGACGTCCTCATAGCTCTCGCCGAAGTTGTCGCCCTTGATCTGCTGCATGACGGACTGGTATTTCCTGGCCGCGGCCTCAGACAGGCCGGTGCTCGCGGCGAGCTTTGCGGAGGCCGCGCTGGTGTCTTTCATCGCATCAAATGCTGCTCCTGCAGTTGCTTTCAAAACGTCGAGACCCTTTTCCGTTGCGGAGGCCGCGAGATTTGCGCTGAATGAATCCTTAAATGTCTTTGTTACAACACTTGCCTCTTTTACTGCTTTTCCATATCCATCTATGCTTGTAGCGCACTGATCTGCAGCCTGTTCTGCCTCGCGCATGTAAGCCGCATTCCTGTTCACCGCGGTGTTGGCTTTGATAACCTGTGCTTCCGCACGGTTCAGTTCATCCTTCCACTTTTGCACCTTATCCCCGGTTTTCTGATAGGCAGCCTCCCCTTTTGCCAGTGCAGTAGACGCCTCGTCCACTGCACTCGTCTGCCGCTCGATCTCGCTTTTCAGGGCCTGCACAGTTCCTTTCTGTTTTTGCATAGCGCGCTGAGAGGAATTTCCCTCTTCTGTCATCTTCTTTAAACGTTGCTGTGCCGCTTCAAGCGCAGTCTTTGATTCTGTCAGCTTACTATTCTGCTCGTCGAGAGCGGTTCGCAAAAGAGCGACTCTTTTTCCACCAGACTCATACGCCTTTTCCGCATTCTTCAATCCGGCGCCTACTGCCTCTACTTTTCTCTTCTGCTCATTCAGGATTCGGTTCAACACCTCATCTTTTTTCGTCAATGCCTCCAGGCTGTTCGCCTGACCGTCATATTGTGCCGTTACAAGCGACAACTCTGATTTCATGCTGGTAAGGCTCTTATTGATACTTGTGACATTTTTTCGAAAATCAGCTTCTCCATTCAGCCGGATCCCGGCCACAATCTCATTTTTCCCTGGCACCGTGCTCACCTCTTTGGCATATAAAAAGCGCCCATTGGGCGCAACTATTTCGATCTTTTTTTTAAAATAAATAGAGGCTTTGGTTTTCCCTTGGCCTCTATTTATGTCTTCTGTTAAATTTATCGTCTTCTCTGCACTCCCTGATCAACCATTTTCCAAACAGTGTCCAGGGTACAACGAATGCTCCGGATAGTAACGCTATTACAAATCCTCCTGGCGGATGAATCGCGAACAATATCAGCGAAACCACACACCATACGACAAAAGGAGCTCTGCACAGAAAAATCAATACACTCATGAATAAATAGTTCGCATTTTTCATCTCCGATCCCCCCTGTAAGCATCCGTGTCCGAAAAGAGTTCTATGATTTTATTATACTGCTTGCATCTTCATCGCGCAACCATTTTTACGGGAGATCATCAATCGTACATTTCTTTTTCTTTTTCCCGGCCCCGTTCAGCTCGAGGAACTCGTTATAAATTTTGAAAAACTTCCTTGGGGTCATCCGAAATACTTCTTCCTCCGCATATCCGAGCTTGGCCTGACCGATATAGAGCATGCGGGCGACGTTTAGCTGTTCGTCTGCCCGCTCTCCCGGTTTGGGTCCTCTTCCTCCGGCTCAGGTATGGAATACCCGTATGCAGCCATCACCGCCGCCACAAGTTCCCATATATTATCTACACCAATCAGATAGCCCGCCTCCTTCTCCGTGATCGGCCGCAGGCCGGGTTCTGATCCTCGGTACTTCTCCCGCTCAACCTCATCCTCCGACAAGATTACCAGCAGATCTCTCAGTGTATGCATGGCGGTCTCTTCGTCAGCCAGATCCTCCATGATTTCCCGCATACTTTTCCCTGTCTTATCCTGGGCCGCATCAATCGCAGACAGGGTGAAGAGGAAATGTCTCTCCACCCCGTTTAATGTGACCGGTATGCCCCTTGGTCTCAGCTCGCTCATGCTCCTGATCCTCCGGGTGCCTTGAGCAGATTCTCAAGCTCCTGCTTTGCCGCTTCAAGTGTATCGAACTCCTGCTCGTACTTGATTTCTCCTGTTGCTTCATCCGGATAGCCCGTGCCCTCAACCGTCGTATGCTTATACTCCCGGTTCTCGGTTCCGGTCGAGTTCTCGTCATTCGGGTCGCCAAACTGCATATTCAGGTAGAACTTCAAGATAAAGACCTCTTTCCCGCTCCGCTCTGAATTGCCGATTGCTCCAATTCCTACCATCGGTGCATTGTCCGTATCTTTAATTGTAACTTTTTTCTTTGTCTCATCGTAGTCATGTCCGCACAGATCCGCGTACACCGCTCCTGCAAGATCATTCAGCTCCATAGAGAGATTAATCTTGTTTACCCCCTTATGGCTCTCAACTCTCCGGTTGTCTCCCCAGTCTTCCGCCTCGATTTTATTCGGGCTCCCGTTAAATGTGACCAGGGTTCCGATTTCTTTTGCACCCGTATAGCTTCCCTTCTCATCCCTTTTCGAGTACATTACACTCTGGATTCCAATTTTTGACATTTTATTCCATCCTTTCCCCTATGTGGCAGCATAACACCACATGGATTTCCTTTGTTTCCTCTTCATAAAGCGTTGTCACATCGGTAACAACAAACCCTGCCTCGAGCAGGTATGCTTTTATCACATCTTTATGCGCTCGAAACTCCGATCTCTTCGGTGCAAACAAGTGCACCTGCCACCATGTAACTATGTTTTGCGGTACATTATCCGCATAATTTACCGGTTTCTCAACCTCTTCGTTATAGACAATATACTCTTCCGCTGTTCCTACATACTCGTAGTGTCGGACCGGCAGCCCGGTCCGCTTGAGTGTTTGCTCAAGAAGCTCATGCATTCCATATCTCACCCACCTTTTTTTCGAATACCCTGCGCATTGCAGTAAGAACTCCCGGCTCTGCATTCAGGATTGCTTTCGTAATAATCGGCGTGCCGGCACGGCCTTTGACACCGAACTCAAGCCAGACGAGCTTTTCCATATTGCGTACCCTGCGCTGTCCTGTTCCCTCGCCCTTCCCCTTGCGCGCATTCTTCCATTTCCGACCGGATGCGTACCCTGTGGGCCGCGTGCACATATAGTAGCCGCCGCCATAACCCGCGCTTACACCCGTCCTTTTAATGGATGCCACCATCTCACCAGTATCCTTATGTTTTGACGCTTCCCGGATGACTTCTTTTTCCAGCACATCCATCCCAGCTTCCATCATCTCCGGCGCGATCTCGTCAAATTTCCCCGTCTCGTTCAACTTTGCTAACAGCTCATCAAATCCGTGCACATCAAAGGTTGCCATCCTCCACCCTCCTCTGTCTCGCGATATGAAGAGACAGATCGCTCGACTTCGGCCGCGCATCCGGCACGAGCTGCGCCTGTTTGATCTCGTATACCTCTCCCTCTATAACAGCAAGGTATTCGGTTGTCAGCCACGGACGGTACGGAACGCGCACCAGCCGGTCAACCCGTACTTTCGCTGCCATAGCGCTATAGAAACGTGTGGCACCAACCGTACGATCCTGAAACCGCAAGTGCTCCTGCTCCTCGCCGGCGTCTCCGTCATCATTGATCAGGCGAATGGATATGGTGCCGTCATTAAAAGTCTGAAACTGCCTGCTCTTCTCCATATTTCTTCACCTTACCCCTCAGCCTGAGTGACAAAATCTCTCCCTTGTAATGCTGCCAGAAATCCGCCAAAGCACCGGAGCGGGCATACATAACGTAATCCAGCAGCAACGCCTTTTCCTGCGTCTCCCCTGAAAAATCACAGTCTCCGATTTTTGCCGCAAGCGATGCCATCCCGCGAGAGATCATACCCAGCAATTTCTTTTCCTCCTCCGTGGAGAGCGTCCAGGTAATATCGACATAACTTTTCACGTCATCCATCAGAGCTTCTGCTTTTTGCATGGTTCAACCTCCTCTAAATCCGGCTTACGCTCCTGCCTGCGCAGTATCGCTTGTCGTCTGGACCTTCCAAATAGCCGGCTTGAGTGCAGAGATATCCAGCACAAGGAACGAGTTGTTGTCCTTCGGCTCCCCGTGACCGTACAGCTTCACCAGGTAGACGCGCTCATCCTCGAGGAAGCGATACTCATCCGAATACTCGATTCGTCCGGATTTCGCTGTGCCAATCCCCATGAAATAGCGCTTGCTGATCCCGAGGATTGCCTTGCCCTGCGGTACCTGCGTGGACTGAATCACCGTGGTCGGATACGGCAGCACATTATTGACATAAGTTCCATTTGGAGCCATGAACGTAGTTCCCGGCATAACCTTCGTGAAATAGTCCACCGGATTTACAACGAGGATAACGCTATCCACGCGTCTCGGGTTGCCCTTCGGCGTTCTCGCAAGCTGCGCGAGGAGGCCGCCGTATGTGACCGGTTCAAAGTCTGTGACTTTCACGGCTTTTTTCTCCGGATATACTCCATCCGTTACCGTCACTCCCTCTCCTACCTGCCGCATCATGCCAATCGGCTGATTCTTACCCGTTCCCGCAATGATCCCCTTCTCCAAACCATTGTAGAGTGCTTCCTGAAGGATGTCCCGCACGTAGCGATCCAGCCATGCTGGGCCAAGATCCAGCATCGCCTTGCAAACCGGAAGGAATGCGGAAAGCTTGTTCATGTTCATGTTGAATTTCTTGAATCCAGACGTCAGTTCCGTCACAATATCCGCGCAGAGCGCGTCCCATGTTGCAAGCTCCGTTCCGTGCGTATTTACGATCATCTCGATCAAACCGGACGTGTTCTGGAACTCGATCGCGTTCAGCAGAGGATGCTCTACCTTGAGGTCTTCAAAAACGGCATCAATTGTTGTCTTCGGCATAACCACATCCAACTCCGCGAGTGCCTGCTTCGGGTTCGTCCCCTTCATCGCCTGAATTACTTTCTCATAGTAATTCTTCTCCTCGCTGGTGAGCTGCCTGGTGCCGCGGCTGGCCAGCACTGCGGTGTCATTCTGCTGCCGGATCAGGTCAACCTCGGCGAGAATGTTTTCCTGAATGTTCATAGACAGTTCCTCAAACGCCGCTGCGAATGCGTCCTGATCATTGTCCATGATGGCCTTGTTCATCTTCTCGAGAATCTTTGCTTTTTCCATTGCAAGTACGTCTTTGTTCTTCATTTTTACCTTCTTTCCGGGGACATTCCCCTAAATAAATTCATCAGCGATCCGTGCTTTTCCGGCTTCTTTTCTGGTGCGTGAGGAGTAATCAAGGTTCCTTCACGGATCCCCGTAAGCATTTGAAAAACTCCTTTTCTCACAGACTGGCTGTACTTCTCCTGCACCTGCACGCCAGATATTGCAGTAGCAAAGCCAAGATCAAGAGCTTCCTGCGGCGTCAGCCACGTTTCGTTGTCCAGCAGCTTTTTGATTTCTGCCTCGCTGATATTTACATGCTCCATGTACGCGTTTATCGACGCCTGCGTTATCTTGTCCAGATCATCCGCAGCTTTCCGCAGTTCCTGCGCATTTCCTTCTATATTGGTCCAGGCATTATGAGCCATCAAAAGCGAAACATTTGATATTATCCGTTCACGTCCGGCCATGAAAATAACCGATGCGATAGAGCACGCAAACCCATCACAATACGTCCGGATCTTAGCCTTGTGCTGCTTGAGCGAATTATAGATCGCTAATCCTTCCATTACTTCCCCGCCGTAGGAACTGATATGCACATTGATCGTGTCGACATCCAGCTCTGCAATCTGTTTTGACAGCATGTAAGCAGAGACATCCGAGGTCATCCACGGCCACGAGGTAATATCTCCAAAAATGGTAATGTCCGCTTCATCCTCTTCTGTTTCCAGTGCATAATACTTTTTCATTTTCTCACCTCCTCTAAGTTTTATTTGGTGTATTATCCAGACTTTCAAGAAGATCCTGAATAGTCGAATAATTTTTAGTGATGAAATGCTGATTCGCCCACTCCGCGTTGATTTCCGGCTCTCCGATCGCTCTCTTGATATCGTTGATCGTAAAGGCCCCGGACGAGATCAGTTTGTCCACCGGAGTAGCGATATCAAAAATGTCGATATGCTTCACAGTGGCCGTATCAATCTTCAGATAGTTGCCTTTCAAAAACCCCTGATACCCGTTCCGCTTCCGGTTGATCTCCTTTTCCAGCAGCCGGGCCAATGGGTCAATACAAAACGTCAGCAGTTCGTCCGTCGCCTTTTCCGTATCCTGGACATCTCCCTTTGCAAGCGACGGTGGAAAAGAAAAAGCCCTGGCGGTGAAATCGAAAATATCATCCGTCATGGCTTTGATATCCCGTGTGGTCTCGTTGGAGTAAGTCTTACTCCCGATATCATCGTATGAGTAACCGTCGAATAGCGGCAATACAGCGTTTTCACTGGTAAAGAATTTTTTGAAGTAATCATTTAACAGCTCATTCAGCTTTTCCGAAAAATCATCTTCCGCCTGTGCCTGCGCACTGATATTCAACACACCCCGGTTTCCCCGCGATCGCTGATATGCTTTAGACGCGTAGGCGAGCAGCGCGTTATATGCTGTGTAAATCCCATTTACCAGTTGTTTCATATCTACTGAATTGAGTTGAAAATACAGCACGTCATCCTGATAGAAAACCCGATCAAACTTAAGTTCTCCCACTGTTACGTCTGTAAAAATATCGTCATACAATGCATAAGGCTTTTTAATAAAAGAATCCGCGATAACCAGCTGTCCATGCATCTGTATAACAAGAGCCTCGTTATTTCGGTACAGATTTCCAATCAGCCTAGTCAGAAACGCAGAAGCATTCTCGTTTTTGTTCGGTTCCACATTCCAGGTGTAATACTCCCCCTTTCTCACCGCTATGTTTCCGATGTATGTCTTGAACTCGCACTTGCTCAGTGCATTTGCAATTTTGTTTACACACGTCCAAAACGCCAGCTCACGAAGATACAGGTCGTTCATGATCTCAAAAAGATCGAAGCCGGATATCTCTTCGGCGGACACCCGCTCCTGACCGCCTCCCAGCTTCCTGAACAGCCATTTTTTAAAATTCAGCGCCATATGTGTGCCCACCTCCTTTAGTACGTATACACCTGAAATTTCGGCGTTTTCGGCCGCGGAACCGCTGGAAGTGCGTCTTCTACCGTCATGCTCGCCGCCAGCGCCATAAACGGATCTGTTTTCCTTGACTTCGCCTCAATCTTGCCATAGACAAAATTCCCGACATCCGTATCATTGCTCCCCAGCTTCCTGCCGTGCCGGATCAGCTTCGTATTATTCACGCCCCACCGGAGCACCGGGTTGTCTCCCCAGCAGAACCACTGGTTCACAAAGCAGGAATCTATCACCGGTACCACTTTCATGATATCCGATGGTCTCACTAACTTGACGTTTTTATAGATTTTTGGATCAAATCCGATATCCTTCAGATACCGGCTGACCAGCGCGTATCGAAAATCATCCAACGCCAGCATTTTTATGTCATACTCCCTCTTTGCCTGCGCGATATACTCTGTTAAAACAGTCGGGTGGATTTCCACATCGTCTACCAGTGTCAGCAAGTCATTCTCCGCCCATTCTTTCCAAGGGCATTTCAATCTCGGAATATCACTCGAGTTCAGACAGAGCCATGAATGGTTGATATCATATCGTTCATCACCTTTTCGGAAGTGCAGGTTCACAGAAGCGAAATCCGTCACTTTCATGTAATCAAGCCCGCAAGTGCAACTCCATCGGTGGAGTACCGGGACCGGCCTGTTTGTCGCGGCAATATTTTCCCACTCCGTTACCTTAACCTCACTGGATCCGTCCGGAATATTCATTCGCTTCGTCATGAATGCCGGAAGCCTCTGCGGATTCTTTTTCCATTCTCGGTATTCTTTTCGGGTCTCCTCTCTCAGAGCGGGGAGGTATGGCAGTGAAGGGTTCGCTTTCTCCCAGTTCGCCTCATCGTGCACTTCATCCTTGCTGTCCAACCGGCAGATAAATGGCAATAGCCCGTTATCCGGATCTCCACCAAACAGAATACCCTCTGCTGTATCTAGCAGATCATCCAGCGGCCCCTCGCGAACATCTCCTTGTGTTGTGTAATAAGAACGCCTGGGGTGTTTTTTCTTCCCCAGGCCAGTCGTAAATACATTGATGTTCTTGTAATCTTCATACTGATGGATCTCATTAAAAATAACAATTCCACTGCGCAGCCCATCCTTTCCTTTCGGATTGTTTGTTCTGCCCTTAATCGTGGACTTTGTCCTTAACGAGACTACTTTCTCTTTTGTCCAGTAAAAATGTTTTTTCAATTTTTTGATGTTTCTCGGAGCTTCAAAAGCATTTGTGATGTCCTGCACCGGACGAATCGCCTGCTCCTCGTTGTTCGCGCAGATATCGACATCATACTCACTGATTCCATTGTACGGCGAAGACAACGCTACGCTTTCCAGCGCGATCGTTCCATCTTTTCCCGCCCCACGGCCAAGCATGCAAAGCAAATCCGGCCAGCGCGGCATGCCTGATTCATGCCAGTATGTGCAGTCATGCAGACCGATCACAAATGCCTGCCAAGGGAAAACGCGATCATACGGGAAATACCGCGCAAGGGACAGATATCTCTCCAACTGATCCTCATTGACATAGATATCCTCATTCTCGAAACAATATTCGATATGCTCAACCAGAGCTTTAATCTCCTTGCAGGTCCGCAAATTTCCGGATTTCACGTCATCCATAAATTTTGTGATTAGCAGCGCATTACAACTCATCATCTTCACCTCCGCCGGAGGTAGACGGCTTAATTCCAATGCTGTCAAGAATCCGAAGCATCTGAGCGTTCACTTTCAGTACCTGCTCCACAGAATCATTCTTTTTATAACCGCTCTGTCCGCCTCCATTGTTGTACCTCACCGTGACGCCCCTGGTCTTGATATCCGCAAGCAGTAAGCTCTTTGTCAGCCAAAGTCCCATGTAGTCCTCAACCAGATCCACATAAAACTTTCCAACCGTCTGATTCGTCCTGAGCTGCCCCAACAGATCAGACTTTATCGCACGGTAATCTGCGCCCTCCTGCAGCTCTTCAATCATCAGCTCGCATTTCCGTTTTCTCGGCATCTACCTCACCTCCTTCAAAAGGGAGACCACCCCTCACGCGATATTGCGCGCAGCATCTTTGTCGGGCCCTTCCCCGGTCAGGCGTTTCCCAATTAATTCGCGAATTTTTTCGGCCGGGGGTGTCACAAGACGCTTATCGCCTGCTGCATCAGCATGAGTTTCCCGAGAAAGCGGGCAAGCAGCTCCTCGTCCTCGTCTTCGCACTCAATCACTTTTTCCAGCAGCTCTGCCGTCTCTCGCATAAGTGACGCAATTTTTTTCAGTTCCTCTTTTTCCTCCATCTTTACCACCTTTCCTCTGTCAGTGGTGCCTTTGTCGCCTGCTGCCTGTACCCATGCCGTGCTTCATGGCAGTTGTGGCACAGGGACACTAGATTCCGGTATTGTTTACCTTGGAATGTGTACCAGATTTCCAGTGCCTGATCCGGATGATTCCTGACGAACTGATTATGATGCACCGTCGTCGCCTTGGTGTAGATCCCCCGCGCCTTGCAATCCTGGCACTCGCACTTATCCATCTCGAGTACCTCCCGCCTCACACGCAACCACTTCGTCCACGTATAAAAGCGATGAATATCATCTCGAACACACTGCCTCACATAAGCGATCTCATTATCCGTCACAACGTAGCCACCCTACAATGTTTTCGTATATGTAAGAACCGTCAGGCCGTGACCACTCCTGCTGCCCCGTAATCTGGCAGCGGAAGAAATGCGCCTGCTCCGTGCTGCCATCTTCCAGAAGAATCAGATAATCCCCTGTCTTCCCCGGCTGGCCTTTGTTCCACATCGCCATTCAGGCTCACCTTCTTTCGTGCATAACAAAACGCCCCGTATTTCTACAGGACGTTTCGATAAAAATGTTTGTGGATCTCCTCTCGGAGAGTGCCTGCACCCGGATTCGAACCAGAAACACACCAGTCGCTATATCCGCGGTTCCCGGCTGGCGGCTCTTTCCATGTTGGCCTATACAGGCAGATCGAAACGCTGAGATTTGAACTCACGGCTCGGTTTTACGGCTCGTGCCATCTCCCAATCGGATGGGCGTTTCGGTTGCGCCGCGCCGGTACGTGTGTTGCCGGCACGGCAGATACAAGGAGGTATAATGAGATGTGCTTATCTCGCACTCAACCCAGATACACTATATCACAGGTCGAGTGTATCATTGTGTATCCACTTTAAAATTTTTCAGTGCTTTTCC
>JAETSN010000123.1 GCA_021769625.1 [Clostridium] symbiosum
TCAAGGAAGGGGACTACACACTGTACAAGGTTGATTCTGTGGAAGGGACAAAGACGGGAACTGTTTATACAGATATTACCGGTTATGAGGGAGAGACACAGCTGCAGTACAGTTCCGCGTCTGTGATGGGCGGCCCGCAGATGGGTGGTCCGCGCCCGGAACTGCCGGAAGGAGCCAAAGCGGGAGAACGCCCGGAGCCGCCGGAAGAAGCTGAAGCGGGAAAACGCCCGGAGCCGCCGGAAGGAGCCGAAGCGGGAGAACGCCCGGAGCCGCCGGAAGGAGCTGAAGCCGGAGAACGCCCGGAGCCGCCAGAAGAAGCCGCACAGTCTGTATTTTCCATTTCCGCAGGGCGCTGCATGTTCGCTCAGATCACTGTGGCAGAGTAGTAGAAGATTAAGATATCGTAGCTTACCGGTAGCCAGATTGTTTGATGCAGAAGCCGCCGCTTTTGCGTTGTGGCCGGAGGATGAAATCAACGCTCATATCAGTTTTCTTTGGTCCCCTGGATGCGTTTGGTCCGTAGGGACGGGGGCAAGGGGTTTCAGCAAGAAGCTGCAATTGTTCTGGAGCTGTTTTTTCTCCTGTGCGTTCAGGTCCTTAAAGTGTTTTTCAAACCGTTTGGTAAAGGTAATCTGATAAGCCATCAATCCGCCTCCAACTTTGCAAACAGTGCGTCTACACTGTCAAAGACAGGTTGCTCACCGGAAGCGATTTTTGCCTTTACCTCGCCCAGTTCGCCGCGGAGTTCGTCAAGGTACTTTTTCGGGTAGACGACTACCGGCAGCATACAGATGGTTCCGTCCCACTCAAAAATATCCAGCTTGTCGCCTTCGGAAAGGCCCAGCTTGACGATGATCTCCTTCGGTATGGTGATTAGTGTATCCACTTTCCAGAGATTATGCAAGGAGAACAAAAAAGTTTACAATTCAAAATAGTGCGCAATAAACATAGCACCCGGGCATCATCAAGTATCCTTTCTGGCAGATGACGCAAAGGCTCCGAAGGCCATTTATGCCTGTGTTAATCAGGGAGAGGCGTTCAGTCCCGAACAGATTATGCGTCAGTCTATATCTTGCTGAAGGCGGGATTACTTCACTTGGAATCATGCTGGAAGATATGGAATCTGCTCTTGGAGTGTCTGTTGAGCAATAGCGAAACGGAAGCGGTTCCATAGTTTCGTCAGCAATGGAAAGGGGCGGCAGTATGATTCTGCCGTCTCTTAATTACGAGTTGTTTTTGCGGAAAAAAGAACATACAGTGACTTCCCGTCCGCCGAGAAAGAAAAACTTAGAAGTAGAGACGGAGAGCCCGGAAGCGTATGTGAAAGAAAATGGACGCTTTCCCATACAGGAGATTACTAAAAACTCTTCCGGAGATATCGTGATTACTACAGGAGACGGAAAAGGAAATATGGTGAAATATACTTTCACAGAATAAGTCTGAAGAAAGGCGGGCTTTCTTTTGGCAAAGAGACTTATTGCGAGGTTATTTTGCAGAACTGTCTTGACAGGAACAGAATTACTTGATACAATATGACCGAAACAGAAAAACGGTCAAATGGTGGTGACAGCTATGGCAAAAGCATTTTCGCAGCAGGAGACGGATATGATTTTGAAAGACCTGAAGGCGTCTGCCCGGAAGTACGCCGTCTCCTGTGGGATGCGTAAGATTACGGTAGAGGAGCTTGCAAAGGAAGCGGGCATATCCAAGGGTGCTTTTTACAAGTTCTATCCCACCAAGGAGATGCTGTTTTTTGAACTTCTGGAGGAGCTTCACAGTGAAATCTATGAAGCATGTGCGGATGTCTTAATGAAAAACCAGGGAAAGCCATCATATCAGAGAACTGCAGAGGCGGTACTTGAGGCCTGCAGGCTGATGGGGCAGTCTGGGATGATGGACTTTCTGGAGCAGGATGTTCCGTTTTTACTTCGCAGGATCCCGGCGGAGGTGCTGGAGGAACATTATCATGGAGACGAGATTCATATCAAGGCACTTCTGGAAAATGCCGGTCTGGTGCCTGAAGGCAGCATGGAACTGGCGGCTGCAACGGTGCGGGGCCTGTTCCTGACGGTTTCACACAGGGATCATATTGGACCGCTGTATCCGCGGGTTTTAGAGACTTTGGTATATGGAGCCTGCCAGCGATTGTTCCCGGAATAAGTCAAATGGGCATGCAAGCATGTCCGCTTGGCTCGTTGCTCGCGGGAATAGAAATTGAAATTGGAAAAGGCCGCTCACTTCTGCGGAGCGGCCTTTTTCAGAAATATAGGTTAGTAGCAACTAACGAGCGGGAGGGAGAAAAATGCTGAAAATCACACTGAAAATTGACGGAATGATGTGCGGCATGTGCGAGAGCCATGTCAACGACGCAGTGCGTAAAGCCTTTCCAGTGAAAAAGATCACCTCATCCCACAGCAAAGGGGAGACTGTGATCCTGACAGAGACGGATATCTCAGAACAGCAGCTTCGCACAGCCATTGAGTCAACCGGATATCGTGTATTGGCAGTCAGTAAAGAAAATTACGAGAAGAAAGGATTGTTCGGTTTTCGGAAATAACCGGCTGGACAGGTGAAAAAACGATGTCATTTGCAGTTTTACAGGGTATGCTGCTGGGGTAAAGGAGACGGATAAAATGATGATCAACAAGCGGCTGATCGGTACGGTCAGCGAGAGTAAAAAATATATTGCCGGGAATGTGGCGCTGCAATGGTGCTCCCTGGCGGCTAATATGGTTCTGATGACAGGCATTGCCTCCCTGCTGGCGGCTTTGTTTTCCGGAAAGGTCGATTCCAGACAGTTGGTAATGACGGGAGCCGTGGCGGTGCTTTGTCTCGGGGTGCGCTTTGCCTGTACGCTGGGGGCGTCCCGGATGGGGTATCTTTCCTCCAAGGCGGTGAAAAAGACGCTGCGGGAGAAGATCTTTTTTAAACTCCTGGAGTTAGGCAACGCTTACCAGGAAAATGTGAAAACCTCGGAGGTGATCCAGGTAGCCGTGGAAGGGGTGGATCAGCTGGAAACCTACTTCGGGGCTTACCTTCCCCAGTTCTTCTATGCCATGCTGGCGCCGCTGACACTGTTTGCCTATCTGAGCTTTGTGAATCTGCC
>JAETSN010000124.1 GCA_021769625.1 [Clostridium] symbiosum
CTGCACAACCTGTATTTCTACAATCACCTGATGGCCGAGATCCGGGATGCGATCGACGCCGGGACGTATCAGGCGTTCAAAAAGGCGAAGATTGAGCGGTATACGCAGGAAAATTGGAGCGTGAAGTGATGGGGACGTACCTGAACAGTGCGATGGCATTTCAAATGTATCAGAATGAGACGAAGCGGCCGTTTTTTGTAGATAAGACACTGCTCCTTGCGGAGCTGTTTCCTTTTGTCGAGCAGGGAACTTCTTATATCTGCATCACGAGACCGCGGCGGTTCGGCAAGACGGTCATGGCAAATATGATCAGCGCCTTTTTCGGAGCAGAGTGCGACAGCAGCAGTCTGTTTGACGGCTTGCGGATTGCAAAAGAAGCGGGATATCGGAAAAATCTGAATCAGTACCATGTAATTCACATTGATTTCAGTAAAATGCCGAAGGACTGCGATTCCTACGGACAGTATATCAGCCGGATCGAGCGCAGGCTGATCAGAGATATTAAAAAAGCGTATCCGGACGTGTCTGCCGGCCCGGATGAGGCGGTGTGGGATGTCCTGGATGATGTGTTCGTGGAATATGGCTCGGAGCGTTTCATGTTTATCCTGGATGAGTGGGATTTCATTTTTCACAGAGATTTTGTCACAGGGGAGGACAAAAAGAGCTTTCTGTCCTTTCTCGGCAATCTGCTGAAGGATCACGCGTATGTCTCATTGGCGTATATGACGGGGATTCTGCCGATTGCAAAGTACTCGAGTGGTTCTGAACTGAATATGTTCGCGGAATACACGATGGGAACGGAAGAAAAGTTCGGCGAATATTTCGGGTTTACGGAGACGGAGGTGGACGAACTGCACCGCCGCTATCTCGAGCACACCAGGAATCCGGTCATCACGCGGGAAAAGCTGCGTGAATGGTATGACGGCTACCAGACCAGGCGGGGGGAGCGGCTGTACAATCCGCGCTCTGTTGTGCTCTCGCTGACAAATAATAATCTTGGGAATTACTGGACCAGCTCGGGGCCGTATGATGAGATCTTTTACTACATTGAGCGCAATGTGGATGATGTCCGCGATGATTTGGCGCTTATGGTGGCCGGGGAGGCGGTCGAGACAAAAATCCAGGAGTACGCGGCGACCTCGTTGAATCTGTCGACCCGGGAGGAGATTTTTTCGGCGATGGTGGTCTATGGGTTTCTGAGCTATGCGGATGGCAGGGTGTGCATTCCGAACAAGGAGCTGATGGACAAGTTTAGTGAAATGATCCGCAGGGAAGCTTCGCTGGGCTATGTGTATCGGCTGGCGAGGGAATCCGATCGTATGCTGGCGGCGACGCTTGCGGGAGATACGGACACGATGGCCGCCATTTTGGAGTACGCGCACAATACGGAGACGCCGCTGTTCTGTTACAACAAGGAGACGGAGCTGTCTGCGATTGTGAATCTGGTTTATCTGTCTGCGAGAGACCGCTACCGCATCGAGCGGGAAGACAGGGCCGGAATCGGGTATGTGGATTTCATTTTTTATCCGGAGAAAAAGCAGGAGGACTGCATCATTCTGGAGCTGAAGGTAGACCACACACCGGAGGAGGCGATACGGCAGATAAAAGAAAAACAGTATGCGCTGCGCTTCAAGGGCCGGCTGGGTGAGTCAGCCGGCTATTCAGGGAGGATTCTCGCGGTGGGGATCAGTTATTTCCGCGGGACGAAACAGCATCAGTGCAGGATTGAGCAGCTTTAGGTCAATTTTGCGCGCAGATAAATGAAAAAACACTTGCTGAATACCAATTCTTTGTGTATGATAGTAAGGATAGCTGCCGCCTGGCTCCGAAGGAGTGCGTGCGGCAAAGGAATAGCGGGGAGCGCAGAGAGCAAGAGAACACCCGCAAAATAAAGGAGGAACTGGAATGGTAAACCTGATGACTGAGGCGGCAACTGCATCGGCAGGAGGCGGAATCGCACT
>JAETSN010000125.1 GCA_021769625.1 [Clostridium] symbiosum
GCGGATTGGGCGCATAGCCGGTCGAATAAGCACGGACTCCGCGAAAAATGCCGCTCAGGGGGCCGGACACCTTGTCGACCAGCGACATATAAATGTTGATGCTTTCTTCCGGCATAGTCTCGCCTCCTCTTGACTTTTTACCTTTTTGGCGATATGATTTCCACAGAAGGAGGGTTGCGGTTATGAAGCGTTTTTGGAAAGAATTTCGGGCGCTCTCTCATGAACCAGTCATCCTTATGATCGTGTGGCTCCTCGTGGTTGGCACTCTCTTCTGTGCCGCCTTCTTCTCTTTGGTGGGTTTTATGTCTCCCTACGACGGCATGATGTGGGGCTGTTTCCTGCTCTGCTTACTCTGGGCCGTTTGGGCCAGCTTTCCGCCCAAAGATGAATGACCTCTCCGCCGCCCTCCGGGGCGGCTTTTTTTGTCCAAAGCCCGTATCCGGCATGGTATCCACCTCACTTGACTTATTTATTCTTTTTTGCTACTGTATTAACGAATAGAAAGGGGGTTGCACTATGAGCTCAGGCGACCACAAGCCGGACTTTTTCTTTATGGCGGCATACCTTGCAGCAGATAAAAAACAGCGCTGGGGGCTAGTGGCTATTTATGTAGGAATCCCTCTATGCATTTTGCTTGCCTTTTTGTGGTTGTTCCGGCCCTCTGTTGGGGCCACATCCAAATGGGAAGCAGCGTATTCTATCACAGGAATGGAATATACGCGGATTTGGACATTGAAGGAAAGCGAGTTTGTCAGTCTGCTGAACAGCAAGCTGTCTGAATACGATGTGTCTCCTCTTACTTATTTGGAGTCCTATTCAGAGAGTGAGCGTCAAAAAATGCTGACAGCGAACGGCGAGACTTGGACCGTTTTATTCCACATTTGCCCGGAGGACGCAGAAAGCGATTATATATGGAGCAAGTATCCGGAAGTGAAAACTTGGCTCACCAATCTTGAAGATGTGGAGCTTTACTTTCCGGCATCGGGAGACTGGAACGAGAAAAAGCCTTATGTCAGGAGTCTAATCAGCATCTTCACACCTGGGGCGGAGGACTATGTGATCAGCAAACTCAGCCTTTCCGCCAAGTTCCGCGTAACGTCAAGCGTCATAGTCGATAATGTCGTATATACCCGTACCAATTCGAGTCTGCTTATTGAACCGGATGAAGATGCCTGATTCCCGCCGCCCTTCGGGGCGGCTTTTTTTGTCCAAAGCCCGTATCCGGCATGGTATCACCTCCGCTTGACAGTCTTTGAAACCGTGATATACTGTTTGTGAAGAAAGGAGGGGGGCTCGAATGGGGCTGTTTCTATGTACCATAATGGCGGTCTTGAGTCTTGGCGGCGGCATCCTTCTGTTTTCTGGGATAGGTTATCTTCATACTGATAAGCATTCCGCCGCCCCGTACTATATCCTCATCGGGTTTGGCCTCCTCATGCTGGGTTTTGGTTTCCCTCTACTGTTTATGCTCAACTGACTATAAAAGGGAGTGGTTTTATGAGAAATTACGATCCCGATCCTGAACAAGTGCAAAAGAACTTTAAAATTTTGATGGCTATTTCTATAGGGTTTATTCTTCTTTGTGGACTCGCCTGTTGTACTTCGACGTGGTGATTTTGTCGCCCTCCGGGATGCTGTACTGACTATAAAAGGGGGGCGATTTTATGAGAAATTATGATCCGGAACGAGAGCAAAAGCGTTTGTTTATCGTACTTGGCCTTGTCATTATGTTCTTGGCTTTCGGCGCCCTTGGTACCATAGGACGATGACAACGAAATCCCGCCGCCCTTCGGGGCGGCTTTTTTGCGTTCATTTTGATCTCTGCTCCGCCTATCCTCGCGCTTCCACCTGTCACGCTGCGGATTGGGCGCATAGCCGGTCGAATAAGCACGGACTCCGCGAAAAATGCCGCTCAGGGGGCCGGACACCTTGTCGACCA
>JAETSN010000004.1 GCA_021769625.1 [Clostridium] symbiosum
TGATGCGCGGGACACAGGAACCGTAAACAGGGTAGCAGAACGCTATGGTATCCTCATTGCCCAAAAGTGTCCCGAAATCCAGATCCTGCTCAATGCTGTATGCATCTATTTTCATCCGCTTCGCAAATTGTTCCGCAATATACCGGGAATTTCCCGTTCCCGAAAAATAAAGGATCATCATTGTATTCTCCACCATCCATCTCAATTTCCCAAAATATCCGCATTCTCAGGGACGATCAGATACTCGCAAAAGCCCTGATCAGCTCCATCCCCTTCTCCTCCGGATCACCCTCGCATATTGATTCTCCGAATCTTCGACGATCTCTATCTCGCCCCGTCCGATATAGTATTCGATCCGTCCGGCATACCACCAGTCCCCCACGCCAAGCTGTGTGTGGCCGAGGATATTGCCGATCACTCTTGCCTCCCTCACCGGAACATCCCCGAGCCACCGCCATATCAGAAAATCATAGAAGTCTTCCGGAACACTGAAAACTTTTCCGCTTATCACGGCGCGGAGGGGACTGTTTTCCTCGACCAGAGTGCTCCACAACATGGCATACATGCGGATTTCCTCCCTTGAGAGAGGTTTTTCATACGGTAAAAATCCTGCAAACTCCTCCGCCGAAACCTCACTCCAGCTATGACAGGAAATGATCGTTTTATCGCGGACTACATATTCCGGAAGCCTCACCGTCGATATCGCATTTTCGTATCCCTCCAATATCCGGCAAAGGCTGTAAAATCCGCATCTGGAGTAGGGCGCATCGCTGTACCATATCCTGACTGCTTCCCCGTCATCCAGAAAATCGATCAGCCGATGCAGGCAATTTGCATAGACATCGACCGCTTTTCTTAATTCTTTCTTTGTCTCCTCATCCTGCGCCCACTGATCCCGCGCATACATCGAACAGATTAGTTTCCTGCGGTACGAACTTTCCATCGGCTCCCTGATATCTCCCACGTCCATCATAAAACCGAGACAGATAACCTCCTGCGCCGTTCCCTCTATCCAGCCACTGAAAGGTTTTACGGGCGGCGTCTTTTTCCCCGCCATCCAGACGGATGTGGGACCCTTTGCCGTTCCGATGACGACTTTATTTTTTGCCGCTTTCATGGCGCCGGCTTCGCTCTCGCCAAATAATACTTCAATCATGTCTGTAAAATCTCCTCTGTGCCAAACCCTCACGGCACAGATATCGAAAAGCTCTCCTCTCCCTCTCCGTTTTTGCCGCATGCAGATCCGAAAAACTCCTACTGAAAACGCACCGCCACCGAATTGGCGTGGGCGGTCAGCCCCTCGCTCTTCGCGAACCGCTCGATATCCTCATGGTCGCGCAAAAGCGCTTCCCTGGAATAGGAGATGATGCTTGTCTTCTTGATAAAATCATCCACGCCGAGAGGCGAGAAAAACTTCGCCGTGCCGTTCGTCGGCAGAATATGGTTCGGTCCCGCGAAATAGTCCCCCAGAGGTTCCGAGGAATACTCGCCCAGAAAGATCGCCCCTGCATTTTTCACCTTCGTCATGGTCTGGAAAGGATCTCTTGTCAGGATCTCCATATGTTCCGAAGCAATGTCGTTCGCCGCCTCCAGCGCCTCATCCATATTCTCCGCCACCAGAATGTAACCGTAATGCTCCAGAGATTTCCTGATGATCTCCTCCCTGGAAAGCTGTTTTGTAAAACGCTCCACTTCCTCTGAAACCTTCTTCGCCAGCTCCATCGAATCCGTGATCAGAATAGCACTGGCAAGTTCGTCATGTTCCGCCTGGGACAAAAGATCCGCCGCCACATACCGGGGATTCGCCGTATCGTCCGCCAGTATTAGGATTTCACTCGGCCCCGCCACCGAATCGATACTCACATAGCCGAATACCGCCTTCTTGGCAAGTGCAACAAAAATATTGCCGGGACCGGTGATCTTATCCACCTTCGGGATGGACTGTGTGCCGAACGCCAGCGCCGCGATCGCCTGCGCGCCGCCCACCTTGTATATTTTATCGACGCCCGCGATATCCGCCGCCACGAGGGTTCCCGGATTTACCTTTCCGTCCTTTCCCGGCGGTGTCGTCATAATGATCTCCTCCACACCAGCCACTTTCGCGGGCACCACGTTCATCAGCACGCTGGAAGGATAAGCCGCCTTCCCTCCGGGCACATAAACACCCGCCCTCCGCAGCGGCGTGATCCGCTGTCCCAGAATGGAACCGTCCGGTTTCATCGTAAAAAAGCTCTGCCTGACCTGTTTTTCGTGAAAAGCCCGGATATTTTCCGCCGACCTCTTCATCGTCTCGATTAGCGCCTCG
The DNA here is from genome assembly GCA_021769625.1 of [Clostridium] symbiosum. Classification (GTDB taxonomy): domain Bacteria; phylum Bacillota; class Clostridia; order Lachnospirales; family Lachnospiraceae; genus 1XD8-76. Next base: position 2,306 of record JAETSN010000004.1, read on the forward strand.
TCCAGCGCCCGATAGGCCTCCCTGATCTCCTTCCCTGTCACCGCCAGATCTTCTGCCGTCAGCTCGCAGTGGTCAAACTGCTTCGTAAGATCAAAGACTGCCTGATCCCCGCGCTCCTTTACCTGCTCGATGATCCCGTTCACGGTTTCCTCATACTCCCCATAGTGATTCGGGCTTCTCTTCAGCAGATCGCTCAGTATATTTTTTTTCGTCTCACCATTCAGCTTTACAATTCTCATTCCGATCCTCCTGTACCTTTACAATTTCTTTACGATCTCGATCGCAGTAGAAATCAAACGGTATCTTATATCCTTTTGCATATTCCAGTCCCGGGAATCCCACGCCTCGCCGCTCACATCATCGCCGGCATACAATAACTGGGCAAGCGGAATATGATGATACTGAGACACCGCAAAAAAAGCCGCCGCTTCCATTTCCACGGTTATACATCCCTCGTTTCGTCTCAACTCGATCATATCTGGCGTTTCCCTGTATATGGCATCGCTTGTCCATGTCTTTCCTGTTTTAAACGGAATCCCCATCTGCCTCAGACACGAGACAACCGTCTCGGCTGCCCCCTTATGACATTCTATTTCACGGGAGGGCTCTATGTAATGATAGGATGTTCCCTCATCCCTGACCGCGGAGACCGGTACAATGATCTCCCCCACCTTGCTTTCCTTTGTCAACGCCCCTGCGCCCCCGCAAACTATAAACTTCTCACACCCCATAGCATGCAGTTCTTCAAGCGTTACAGCCGCACCGGGCGCGCCGCAAAATGCCATCGTGATGCAAAGCCTGTCCTCACCATATGTATATTCGTAAACAGGTATGTCAAGCACTTCTGAATTGAGATAACCGATGACGGGAAGATCATTTTCCGCAACAAACAGATCCAGCTCCTTCCTGAAAAAGGTAATGACACACCTTTCCGGCAGACTCTCAGCAAGAAAATCCGCCGGCTGAATGATCGGGTTTTTACTGGTATCAAATTCACATATGGGATACTTATCCTTCCATATCATACTTTTTTTGTCTCCTTAAATCCACATTTGTCTCTTTGTACCACGGCTAATACATTTTATTCTCATAATCCTGCAGCTCGTGAAAAATATTATCCACAAATACTACATTATCCACGATTCGATACAACATAAAATATCTGTGATTTAAAAAGTTGACGCGACGATATTCTAACTGACGTAGTCTTGGGTTATCACATAGCTTCAGGCTTCCTGCTACATATTTTAGGCTTTTGATTGTTGCATCATAATCATTCAGTACATTTTCCGCCGCCTGTATATTCCCTTTCTCAATAATAAGATATTTAATAAAATGTTCCAAGTCCTCTTCTGCATCCCTTGTAACTACTACTTTATAGTCCATACTTTGCCCTCATATCCCGAGAAACTTCCGTCGCATCTTTATACATCCCCTGTGCCGCATGCTCACGCGATTTTTCCAGCTTATCTAATATTTCATGTTCTGCCAATGCTCCATATGGATTTGCAGCTGCCCTTTTTATTTCAAACGGAAAGCCATTTACCGCCAGCGCCTGCGTTAAAAACATACGGATTGCAGTTGTGGTATCTGTTCCCAGGTCTTTAAACAAAGCATCTGACTTTGCCTTTAAATCATCGTCCACTCTTACTTGAATCGTACTTGCCATCTACGCCGCCTCCTACGCCTACTCTATTTCTACTTTAAAAATAGCAAACAAACAATGCAGAGTCAATACAATTGTAATAACTCAGCATTAATCTTCCAACAAACTTCGATTTGTCGACTCTCAAACGCTTTGCCCCCGGACTTCTCCCTATTCACAGACCTCCTTCAGCCGATGGATCAGCCCGCTGACCCTCTCATACTCCATCCGCATGCTCACCGGGTTCACGATCATCCGCGCGGACAGCGGACACACCTCCTCCAAAACGCCGAGCCCGTTTTCCCTCAGCGTCCCGCCGGTCTCCACGATATCCACGATCACATCCGACAAGCCCACGATCGGTCCTAATTCCACCGAACCGTTTAACTTGATGATATCCACCGTCTGATGCTTCTTATTATAAAAATATTCTTTCGCGATCAGCGGATACTTTGTCGCCACCCGGATCCTCTCGTGATGCTGTAACAGCTCCGCCGCCTCCGCCGGTCCGCAGACGCACATCCTGCATTTCCCGAAACCGAGATCCAACACCTCGTATACCCGCCTGTTTTCCTCCATGATCGTGTCTCTTCCCACCACGCCGATATCCGCCGCGCCGTACTCTACATAGGTCGGCACATCCGGTCCCTTGGACAGGAAAAATTTCAGCTTTTGCTCTTCATTGACAAAGATCAGCTTCCGGGAATCCTTATCCTTCATCTCCTCGCAGGTGATCCCCAGCTTTTCCAACAATTCCAACGTTTTATTTGCAAGCCTGCCCTTCGCCAGTGCGAAAGTCAGATATCCGTCATTTTTCATAACTTACCTCTCCCCTCTGACTCCACATCTGCGAAAGTCAGATATCCGTCATTCTCCATCATACTTCTTTCCTGCTGACTTCGCATCTGCGTACGTCAGGTATCTTTCATTTCCATCTTGTTTCCTTACTGCTGACTTTACATCCGCAAAGCCCGGCTAACACATTCTGATCATTGATCTTCCTCAAAATACTCCGCCTGACATCCTCTTCTCTCCGCCAGCACCTGATATTCCTCTCTCGACTTCCCTGCCTCTCTCTGTATCAACTCCACGCAGATGCCGCTCCCCCGCAGCTCATTCGCCCGCAGAAGCGCCTTCTCAAACGCCGCCCTTTCATAGACCACTATCGCATGCTTTCCTTCCACGGACAGATCAATTTTCTGACTTGCCATCGCCGTCATCAGATCGTCCAGCACCACCACAAACCCCACAGCAGGCGCATCCTTTCCGAAAGTCCCCAGAAGATTATCATACCTTCCGCCTTTCACGATGGCATCCCCCACGCCGTATGTGTAAGCCCGGAACGTCACACCGGTATAATAATGATACTTGCTCAGCATACCGAAATCAAAGGAGACATACTGCTGTACGCCGTAGACCGTCAGCAGTTCGTACAACTGCTTTAACCGCTCCACCGCCCTCATCGAACGCTCATTGGAGACAAGCGCCTCCGCCTTGTCGAGCACCCCGGCAGTCCCGAACAATTCCGTTATCTTTAAAAAAGCCTCCCTGTATTCCTCCTCAATATGCTGCTCCTTCAGCAGATCCTCCACGCCGAAAATATTTTTGCCGCTGACATTCTCCCGCAGCGCAAGTTCCGTCTCTCCGGGCAGCCCAGCCGCCTCGCAGAGCCCCCTGAAATAGTCCGCCTGCCCGACAGTCACCTGAAACTGCTGAAGTCCCGTACTTTTCAGACACTCGATCAGCATGGCGATCACCTCCGCGTCCGCCTCCACACTGCCATCCCCGATCAGCTCCGCCCCCATCTGGGTCACTTCACAGAGCTTCCCCTGCAGGCTCGATATATTGGTAAACGTATTTCCCGAATAGCAGAACCGGATCGGAAACGTCTCCTCCATAAAATACTTTGCCGCACAGCGCGCCATGGAGGGCGTGAAATCCGGGCGCAGCGCCAGCGTGTTCCCGTCCTTGTCAAAAAATTTATACAGCTCCTTGGACGGCGTCGTGCCGATCTCCCTGGAAAACACATCAAAAAACTCAAAAGACGGCGTCTGGATATCCTGATAGCCGAAGCTCTTCAGCTTCCCGTGTATCAGCTCCTCCAGCTTCAATTTCCTCGCGAATTCCCCGCCGTAAATATCCCTGACACCCTCCGGTGTGTGCAATAAATTCCGATTCATTTCTCCTCACTTCCTGCTTTCGCGTATTACCGTGCGAAAGTAACGTACCAATTATAAAAAACAACCGTCCCTCTGTCAAGCCCTGTCGTCCAGATCCTTCTGCAGCAGATCCAGATAGGGGATCAGCACGCCGTGCTTGTGCGGAATAAAATACTCCGGATTCAGCTCGTCAAACCGGAAACTCTTCCTGCCGCCCTTCAGCTTTCTGTCCCAGAAATAGTAGAGCATCTCAAAGGGCAGATAATAGAACTGATCCCTGTGCGTATAGTAGATCAGAAAAAACGCCACCCCGCCCTGCTTTTCAAACTTTTGCATAAAATCCACCTGATGATCATGGATGTTCTGCAGGGAAAAGGTATCCACCGCGCACTCCTTCGCGTCAAAACAGACCGGAATCCCCTGCACCGCCCCGATGTAGTCCACCGTGCTCTTCTGGTCAAAGTACGCCAGCGTGATATGCCTCGATTCCTTGTCCATCTTGATCGGCGTGATCGGCGTCGGGATCTTCTGGATCAGCGCCAGCCCCGCCTCCGCATACTTTTCATTTGTCCTGTTGATCATATCCTCCAGGGCGGATCCCCGGAGCCCCCTGCTCTTCCATGTGGGCATGTTTCCTCCTCATTTCTGTGTTGCTTTTTCTCGACTTTATTAAAAATGAGGGCTGTTCTCAATCTGCTCTCCCCCAAATACATGCATCGCATATTTACTTAAATGATTATATCGAATATTATCCTTAATTACAAGCCGCGAAAAATTCCGGATAAATCTCACTTGACAAAAGATCTGTTCATGCATATAATTACCACTAGTAATTAACTATGGTAATTAAATTCAAAAAGGAGCATCCTATGAAACCTGATAAAATCAAAAAAATGCTGGATGCCTGCTATATGGCAAAACGTGTCAGAGATATGCTCCCTGAACTGCCGGACGGCATAACATCCTCCCATATCCGTTTTATGGATACGATCCAAAAGCTGGAGGCTCAGGGGCAGCGGGTAAAAGTATCCGACATCAGTAAAGAATTGAATATTCCAAGGCCGGGCGTAACCAGAACGATCAAGGAAATGGAAGCAAACGGGTGTCTCAAAAAAATATCATCCGATGAGGACGGACGTATCACGTATATAACCCTGACGGATGAGGGGGAAAAACTGTCGGAAAAATATAATTGCCGATTCTTCCTTTCATTATCCGAATGCATGAACGATATTTCCGAGCAGGAGGCAGACTGCATGATCTGCACCATCGACAAACTGTATAAAATCATGTGTGAAAGGAAGGCTCGTTATGAATAATTCAGATTTTACTCAGGGAAACATCCTCAAAAAACTGGCCATCTTTATGATGCCCATACTGGGCGCGCTTGTTTTGCAGGCCGCTTACGGCGCGGTGGATCTGCTGGTGGTAGGCAGGTTCGGAACCACTTCAGGCCTTTCCGCCGTCTCCACGGGAAGCCAGGTCCTGAACCTTGCAACCTTTGTGATCACGCAGCTTGCCATGGGCATAACCGTTCTGATCGCCAGATATCTGGGCGAAAAACATCCGGAGCGCATCGGTTCCGTGATCGGCAGTTCGACCCTGATCTTTGCCATGATCTCTGCCGTTCTGTTTGTGGCCATGGTATGCTTTCCGCATCCGATCGCCCGTCTGATGCAGGCCCCGGACGAAGCTCTGGCATATACGTCCACTTATGTGCGCATCTGCGGCGCCGGCATCCTTTTTATTGTGGCATATAATGTTCTGGCGGCAATTTTCAGAGGCCTCGGAGACAGCAGATCGCCCCTGATCTTTGTGGCGGTCGCCTGTGTCGTCAACATCATCGGCGATCTTGTACTGATCGCAGGGTTTCATATGGATGCCGCAGGAGCCGCATACGCAACGGTATTCGCACAGGCGATGAGCGTTGTCTTCGCTTTGATCATGCTTGTCAAAAAGAACCTGCCGTTTACGATCTCAAAAGACGATTTCCGTCTGAACAGCCAATGCCGCCGTATCCTGAAAACCGGCCTGCCCCTCGCTCTTCAGGAATTTCTGACCCAGATCTCATTCCTTGCCCTGTGCGCTTTTGTCAACAGGCTGGGGCTGGAAGCGTCCTCCGGATACGGCGTCGCCTGTAAACTCGTAAATTTTGCCATGCTGATACCCGGCGCATTAATGCAGTCCATGGCATCTTTTGTCTCCCAGAACGTGGGAGCCGGGAACGAATACCGGACGAAAAGAGCAATGTTCACGGGCATTGGGATCGGACTTGGGATCGGATGTTTTGTGTTTGCTTTCATATACTTTAAAGGTGATCTCCTGACAGGAATTTTTACACCGGACGCCGCTGTCGTCCAAAACGGGTACGCCTACTTGAGAGGCTTCGCACCCGAAACGATCGTGACCGCGATATTGTTCAGTATGGTCGGCTATTTTAACGGCCATGACAAAACGCTCTGGGTCATGATACAGGGACTGGTTCAGACTTTGCTTGTACGACTTCCGTTAGCATACTATATGAGCATCCAGCCCGACGCCAGCCTGACAAAGATCGGGCTTTCCGCCCCCGCCGCCACCGTTTTTGGCATCCTGCTGAATATAGGATTTTATGTCTGGCTGAAAAAGAAATCATAGGGAACGTACTGTCCCTTTCTTCTTTTCCAGCCACACATAGGCGATCACGCAGATCACCACCGAAACCACTGAACCCGTGACCGTCGCAAGCCCCATCGGGAACAGCGTCTGTGCAAACAGCTTTGAAGCCAGATAGACCAGCGGGATCCGGGCACATACAATGGCAATGGCATTGTGCAAAAAGGAGATCCCCGACATCCCGCAGGCACAGAAATAGCCGCTGAAACAAAAATGCACTCCCGCAAACACACAATCCCAGACATACCCTCTCAGATACTGTCCGCCGAGCCGCACCACCTCCGGCTCGCTCCGGAATATGTCGACCACAGACCCCGCGTTAAACTGCATGAAAAGCGCCGACACCGTCCCGAAGACAACCGCCGTTATCATCGCGTATTTCAGGGTCTGTCTTGCCCGTTCCTTTTTCCCCGCGCCGATATTCTGCGCCGCCAGCGCGGACACCGAGGAGAGCAGGGAGGACGGCACTAAAAACAAAATGCCGATGATCTTTTCCACCACGCCCACCGCCGCCGCATCAAACAATCCCCTTTTGTTGGCGATCACCGTGATCAGCAGAAAGGAAATCTGGATAAAGCCGTCCTGCAGCGCCACCGGGACACCGATGGAAAGCAGTTTCCCCATCACAGCCCGTTTTGGCTTTAGATCCCCTAAAGCCAGCCTGATATGCCGCATACCGCTGTCTGTCCTGATCCGAAAAAGCGCCGCGGCAACACTGACCGCCTGCGCCAGCGTCGTACCCAGCGCCGCCCCGGCAGCGCCCATTCCAAGCCTGCCGATAAAGATATAATCCAGCACAATATTGGAGACACACGCCACCGCGATAAAATACATGGGGCTTTTGGAATCCCCCATCCCGCGGAAAACGGAGCTGATGATATTATAAGCTGTGATAAACGGAATCCCGATAAAGCAGATCGTCAGATAGGATACCGTACTGCCCGCCGCCTCCGCCGGCGTGGACATCACCGCCACAATGGAGCGGATGCACAAAGTCAGCACCACTGCTGCCACCACCGATAAAGTAAAAAACAATGTCACCGTATTTCCGATCGTCACAAGCACCTGTTTTTCATTCTTTGCCCCTGTCTCATGCCCGATGGACACCGTAGTCCCCATGGCAAGCCCCACGATCATGACCGTGATCATATGCATGATCTGGCTGCCGATGGACACCGCCGTGGTGCTTTCCACCGCGTTAAACTGTCCCACGATATACAGATCCGCCATCCCGTAGAGCGTCTGCAGAAAATAGGACAGAAAATAGGGCAGGGAAAAGGCGAGCAATGTCCGAAATACATTTCCTGTTGTCAGATCTTTTGTGAGTCCTTTATTCATCCTTTGTTATCCTTCATCTAAAAAAACTTCCTCATAAACATTTCCGTCTCTCCAATTTTTCAAACAACTCCGGCAACGGCGCCGTCACCACTTTTTCCGACAGATAACTAAATTCTCCTTCCATTTCGGGAAATTCCACCTTATGGGCGTGAAGCAGCTGATACTTTAATCCCATCTCCTCTCTCCTCTTCGGCTTCCAGCCATACTTGATATCTCCCAGCACAGGATGTCCGACTTCCGAAAGATGTGCTCTGATCTGATGGCTTTTTCCCGTCACCAACAGGATTTCCAGCTTTGTACAATCCATCTCCTTCGAATAAGAAAGAGGCTTTATCACTGTTTCAATCCTGTGATACTCTTTTTGGTATTCCTTTTTTCCCCCTGCTGACCCGGAAGCTCTTTTCTGATATACCTCCGACTCTGCTGTCATTGCTTTTTCCTGATATTCCCCCGGCTCTGCCATCAATACTTTTTCCCGGTATTCCTCCTCCGAAATAACCTTCACCCGGTTCCTTTCCGTCTCTTTTTTCAGATATCCCTTCAAAGTGATCGGATGCTCTATCTTTCCCTCTGCATAGGTAAGATAATACTTATGCAGGCTCCTGTCTCTCAAAATCTCCGATAAAAACCGGCTTCCCTGCAAAGTCTTACCGCAAAGCAAAAGCCCGCTTGTATTCCGGTCCAGCCTGTTGCACACGGACGGACAAAACCGCGAAAGTCCCTCCTCGCTGATCTCCTTCTTCTCCAGCAGATAACCGATCATCCACTCATTCAGCGAAACATCCTCCCTTTTCGCTTTCTGGGATAAAACCCCTGCCGGCTTATTTAAGATCAGAATATCCTCATCCTCATAGATCACAGGGATTTCCCCCAACTGCCGATATGCCTTCCGGTAGTCTTCGCCGGATTTTCGAAAAGAATATCTCTCCGAGCGCTCCCCGTCCGGACATTTGGAAAAAACTGCCTCCTGACAGTCTTTTTCGGATATTTTAACAGAATCTCTTTTCCACTCATCTGTCCCGTCCTGCCCGGAAACTCCCCCGGATCTTCCTGCAAACTTCAGATAAGTCTCCTCCGAAAAAAACAGCTTCACCACATCCTTCTCGGCAAGTATTTCCTTCCCTTCCGCTTTCTTATCATTTAATGTGATATTTTTTTTCCGAAGCATCTTATGCAGAAAACCGGAGGACGCCAAAGGCAGCAGCCTTTTCAGATATTTATCAAAGCGTCCTCCCGCCTCCGCCCTTGCCACCAAAAATTCCTGCATCGCACACCCCTACAGAGACAGATTCTCCATCAGCTCCAGCACCCTCTCGTCATACTCCCTGTTATCCTCTATTCCCGACTCCCGCAGAGATTTCACTCTCTCCAGATACTTTCCCTGATCCCGGAAAATCTTCACCGTAATATCGTGAAAACCATTCTGCGCAAACAGCGTTTTTAAATGCTGGCCGCAGGCGCTCTCATCAAACCCATCCTGCTCTGTGATGCCAACTATATTTTTTCCCTTCATCACGAGATGGCTGATCTGAAAGTTTTTCGCGTAACTGGTCAGATACAGGTCATACCGCCCGCTCAGCCCCTGCGCCTTTTCGCCGATTGCCTCTCTCAATCCGGCGGAACAGCCCTTCGCTCTCATAAACATGATCATGCTGACCGCGCTCTTGCTGGCGGGAAGGCATCCGAGCACCGCCACAAGCGTCAACAAATTTTTATTGCTCTTTGTGGCAATATAGCCCGCAACATAGAGCGCTATGGAAATCCCGAACATCAACACGGTCTTTATGATCTCCCATCTCCTCTGTCTTTCGATATATCCATAAGTTCCTTTTTTATTATTCCAGGGCATGGCTTCTCCTTTTACACAAACTTCTGTACTATCTTCTTCCTTTTTTGCAGACTATCCTGTACATACCTGAAACAAGCGAAAAACAGCCTGTTAAACCGATTGTGATTCTCCATGTCACACTGTGGACTTCCTGGCAGTTTTCTTTCCGACCCGGCTGAATGCTTTCCCATCTTTCACGGCAGTTTTCCTTCCTCTTTCCGGCTCCGTTCCTTTTCCGCTTCCGGCACCCTTATTCCTTTTCCTGCCGTCCCCCATCTTCCTCGGCGGAATCAGGCATTTCCCGCCAAACCCGATCAGGTCCTCCCGATGTGCCGACAACAAGGCTTCCTTCACCAGATCATAATTCTCCGGATCCCTATACTGCATCAGCGCCCGCTGCATCGCCTTTTCATGGGGATTTTTCGTCACATATACGCGCTTTCCGGTCCTCGGGTCTATTCCCGTATAAAACATCACCGTGGAGAGCGTGGAGGGCGTCGGATAAAAATCCTGCACCTGCTCCGGTTTATGCCCGGTATCCCGCAGGTATTCCGCCAGTTCTATCGCCTCCTTCAAGGATGCCCCGGGATGGGAACTCATCAGATAAGGCACCAGAAACTGCTTCAGCCCAAGCTTTTTATTGTATTCCTCATACTTTCTGACAAATCTGTCATAAACCTGTTTTTTCGGCTTCCCCATATAATACAATACCTGATCGGAAATATGCTCCGGCGCCACCTTGCACTGGCCGCTCACATGATATTGTATCATTTCTTTCAGGAATCTGTCACTCTTTTCTTCCAGCAGATAGTCAAACCGCACGCCGGAGCGGATGAAAACCTTTTTCACCCCCGGCAGCTTCCTCAGTTTTCGCAGCAGCAAAACATAATCCTCATGGCTGCTGTCCAGATTTTTGCAGGGTTCCGGAAACAGACACTGCCTGTTTTTACATACGCCCGCCTGTAGCTGCTTCCCGCAGGAGGGGTGCCGGAAATTGGCGGTGGGTCCGCCCACATCGTGAATATATCCCTTAAAATCAGGCTGTTTCGTCATCCACTTTGCCTCTCTCAGCAGGGATTCATGGCTCCTCACCTGCACGATCCGCCCCTGATGAAAGGTCAGGGCACAGAAATTGCAGCCGCCGAAACACCCCCTGCAGCTGATCAGCGAAAACTTCACCTCCGACATCGCGGGCACACCGCCCTGCGCCTCATGATCCGGATGCGCCGCCCGCATATAGGGCAGATCATAGATATCGTCCATCTCCTGAATGGAAAGAGGCTCCGCCGGGGGATTCTGTACCACAAACACCCTGTTCGGATAGCTTTCTATCAGCGCTTTCCCCTGAAAGGGATCGGTATTTTCATACTGTTTCATAAAGCTTTCCGCATACAGGCTTTTTTCCGCTTTGCATGCCTCATAGGAAGGCAGCGTCACCCCCTCATAGACAGAGGAAATATCCTGTGTCCGGTATACGGTCCCGCGTATAAAAGTGATATCCCTCACCGCGATCCCCGCATCCAGCGCTTCCGCGATCTCCACAATACTCCTTTCACCCATCCCGTAACTGATCAGATCCGCCCCCGCATCCAGCAGGATCGAGCGCTTATAGGAATCCGACCAGTAATCATAGTGCGCCAGCCGTCTCAGGGACGCCTCGATACCCCCTAATATGATCGGCACATCCTTATAAGTACGCCGGATCAGGTTGCTGTAGACCACAGCCGCATGGTCAGGCCGCTTTCCCGCCTTCCCGCCGGGCGTATAGGCATCCTCCCGGCGCCTCTTTTTTGAGACGTAATAATGGTTCACCATGGAATCCATGTTGCCGGAAGAAACCAGAAATCCAAGCCTCGGACGCCCTAAAACGGCAATACTCTCATCCTTTTTCCAGTCCGGCTGGGAGATGATGCCCACCGTAAAACCGTGCGCCTGCAGCACCCTGCTGATGATGGCATGCCCGAAAGAAGGATGGTCCACATAGGCATCCCCGATCACATAGACAAAGTCAAGCTGCTCAATATGCTGTTTTTTCATGTCCTCCCGGGATATCGGGAGAAATCCTTCTTCCACCATGATCCGTATCCTTTTCACCCTGTTGTCTTTTCACTTTTTCTCCGCGGATGTCTATCAGGGAATCCTCTTCCGCTTCCCGGGCAGCTCCCATGTCCGTACCGTCTCCACCTCCGGTTCCGTTTTTCTCTCTATGGCATAGAGATCACTGCACCCGCCCGCATCATCCAGAAGGAACCCCTCGACCATATAGTCATACAGTCCTGTCCGATATATCACATTCATAATATTCTTCCCGTCACAGGCATCCACCCACATCATGATCTGCACCCCCGCCTCATCGCGGCAGTCGGGAATTGCCTGCTCCGCCTCGGTCTTTCCCGGCTTATCCTCCATCTCCAACCCAAAAAAGTCCGTCGGATGGTCAATGATATGCTTTATATATTTTTCCGTCGTTCCGTCATTGTCAATATCACTGACAAAAATATTTGTTCCCTCTTCAACCCTCTGCTCCGCATCCCCCTCAGATGCGATATACTTCATTCTCTGATCGTAGATTTCCGGTGCCTTTTCCAGTTCCTTCCGCGCCATGTCACGATAGCCGTCCCGACAAAATATGACAGAATCCGTCTGCGTCCCCGGCACCTGATCAAGCGAAACGGTCTCTGCCAGTTCACCGTCTCGATAGCCCTCCAGAATCAATCCGTTCCATATCTTTCCGGATTCCGTCTTATGATGGCACACATAATTATTCCCCTCCCAGCAGATCACATAAAACGGCTTTCTCACATACTCTTCCGTGCCGAGTCCTGTCCGTTTATACTCACCGGCTTCATTTCCCTGATACAGTATATACTCCCCGAATGGCCCTGAACCGCCAAAATCCACCTCCGCAAAAATATCCTCCACGCCGTCATTGTCCAGATCTACCCGTATCATTTTCACATACCCGCTGTCAGTGTCTTCCATGACCCGGGCAATATCGGCGCTTTTTATCGCCTCCGCCTTTTTCTCACCGCTCGAAAGCTCCCTCCCTGTCCTCAACGACTCAAGCAGTTCCTCCTCCGTCCCCTCTTCATACGCCCGCCGCAGTTCTATCACCAGATTCTCCGGTATCACCTGCTCCTCCCCGGGCGCATCATGCCGCATATAGTATAATTCCTTTGGCGCATATCCCTGATAAAACCGTGCAAAAATTTCCCGCACCTCTGGATTTGTCTCCCAGCCTTTTACCGCAAACGTCCCTCCACCGAGACATTCTCCGCTCTCTGCATCCGTCAGGGTGATCACGACTTCTCCCTCCTCAAACCGGCAGGAAATACTGCGGAATTCCTTTAATACAATATCATCCCACCGATACAGTTTTTCCGTCGACTTAAGCAGCCTGTACTCCTCGTCCCTGACATCGCCGTACCCCCAGAACGTTTTAAATTCATCCAGCTTTTTCTTGATGAAAATTCCCTCTGCTTCATCCGCAGGTATAACAGCCCTGACAAACTGTGATTTTGCCTCATCCCACAGAAAGTAGCCGCTCTCCATCTTCTCGCTGTCGTAAACTTCTATATCCGGATAACCGTCAAAGTTGATATCGCCGCAGACGGCCGCCCCGCCTTCCAATATCTGCAGAGGCCCCGCAGCATTTCCGTTTTGCCAGACAAGACTCTTCCCATCTTCTTCCCGTTTCTCAGACAGCAGATAGATCCCGTCCTCCTCATTCAAACAATAGACGGAATACTCCGACAAAATAGCTTCCTGCGCCTGTTTATCCGCCTCTTTCCCCTGCACACCCGTGTCCCGATCCATATCAGAGACAGCATGATATCTGCCGCTAAAGGCGATCTCCGCAAACAGAACCATCAACACTATCACACATTGTATACCAGCCGTCCTTGTAACCTTCATCCACATCCCACTTTCTAATTTGCGTATGAAAAAGAAAAGATTTCATATGAAGTACCGCTGAAGTGATGCTTCCCGGGCAGTTCCCATGTCCGTACCGTCTCCACTTCCGATTCCGTCTTCCTCTCTATGGCATAGAGATCACTGCAGCCTCCCGCGTCATCCAGAAGGAACCCTTCGACCATATAACTATCCAGCCCGCCTGTTTCATACATAACATTCATAATATTTTTCCTGTCACAGGCATCCACCCACATCATGATCTCTCTCCCTGATTCGTCGCGGCAGTCAGGAATAATCGGCTCTTTTGTGCCTATCGCTGCCCGATCCTCCATCTCCACCCAAAAATAGCCTATACCATAATGGTCATGGAGCTGTTTTTCATATTTTTCCACTGTCCCGTCATTGTCGATATCACTGGCAAAAATATTTTCCTCCCAAATATTATTTTCCTCTCCAACCCTCTGTTCCGCATCCCCCTCAGATTCGAAAAACTTCTTTGCCCGGTCATAAATTTTCGGCGCCTTTTCCATTTCTTTCTGCGCCATGTCGCAATAGCCATCCTGACAAAATATGACCGAATCTGTCTGCTTCCCCGGCACCAAATTGAACGAAACGGTTTCCACCAGCTCACCGCCCTGATATCCCTCCAAGATCAATCCGTTCCATACGAGCTTTCCCGCGTCAGCCCTATGATGGCACACATAATTTTTTCCTTCCCAGCGAATCACATAAAATGGTTTTCTCACATGTTCTTCCGTGCCAAGTCCTGTCCTTATATACGTACCGGCTTCATCTCCCTGATACAATACATACTCTCCGTATGCTCCTGTACCGCCAAAATCCAGCTCCGCAAAAATGTCTTCCACGCCGTCATTGTCCAGATCTACCTGTATCATTTTCACACGCTCGTTGTCCATGTCCCGGGCAATATCGGCGCTCTCTGCTGCTGCCGCCTCTTTCTCACTGTCCGAAAGTTCCCTGCCTGTCTCCAATGATTCAAGCAGTTCTTCTGTGTCCTCCCCCCATGCCCGCAGCAGCTCTTTTACCAGGCTCTCCGGTATCACCTGCTCCTCCCCGGGCGCGTCATGCCGCATATAGTATAACTCCTTTGGCGCATATCCCTGATAAAACCGTGCATACAGTTCCCGCACCTCGAGATTTGTCTCCCAGCCTTTTACCGCAAACGTCCCTTCGCCAAAGCATTCTCCGCTCTCCGCATCCGTCAGGGTGATCACGACCTCCTCCCCCTCAAACCGGCAGGAAATACTGCGGACTTCTTTCAGAACAATATCATCCCATTGATACAGTTTCTCCGTCGACTCCAAAAGCCTGTACTCCTCGTCCCTGACATCGCCGTGTCCCCAGAATGTTTTGAATTCATCCAGTTTTTTCTCTATAGAAATACCTTTCGTTTCTTCCGCAGGTATAACCGCCCTGACAAACTGTGATTCTGCCTCATCCCACAGAAAATAACTTCTCTCCCTCTTTTCTCTGTCATAAATTTCTATATCCGGATAACCGTCAAAGTTGAGATCATCAAGAACCTCTGCCTTCCCTTTCAGCCTTTCCAACGCCTCCGCATAATCTCTGTTTTGAAGGGCAATATCTTCCTGATCCTGCATACCGGGGATACTTTTCTCCGACATATCGGAAACGCTTTCTTCCTGTACACCGGAAGCTCTTTTTTCCTGTATGTCGGAAACGCTTTCTTCCTGCATATCGGAAACACTTTCTTCCCGTATACCGGAAACACGCGCTTCCTCCACATCCGCGTCCCGCTCCATCATACCTGAAATGGCTTGATATCTCACGGCAAAAACGATCTCCGCAAGAAGAACCGTCAGCAATATCGCACATTGTATACCAGCCGTCTTTGTAACCTTCATCTCAAACCTTCGTTTCATCCCCGCGCCTCATTCCACAGCAAGAAAAGTTCCATCTGCCCAATATTCCTTCACACCTTTTGACATTTCAGCCCCTGCATATCTGAAATCCGCCGCTTCCGGCTCATATAACGGTACCTTTTATAATCCCGCACGGTCGTCAAATATCTGCCCGCATCCGCCGCTGCCGTGTCAGTCCTCCCTCCGCCGCAGCCCTTCCCGCTCCAGTATCTGCCCGAACTCCTCGATATAATAATCCGCCAGCTTCCGTTTTTCCCGGTCCGAGTCCAGAGAATAGGCGTCCTGCACGGCGCAGACTTTCATGCCCGCGCTCTTTCCCGCCATGATCCCCGCCACAAGATCCTCAAACACAAGACACCTCGCAGGATCCACTCCCAGAGAAGATGCTACCGCGAGATAGATATCCGGCGCGGGCTTTCCCTTCTGTACCTCCGAACCGGTCCTGATACAGCTGATATACTCCGTCAACCCATGCACCCGCTCGATGGTCTCCATCAGCTCTCTGGAATTGCTGGTGGCGATGCCCATTTTGATCCCCCTGTCCCTGCAGAGCCGCATAAAATCCCGCACACCGGCTTTCAGCGGCACTTCTTTCTCGTACTTTTCCCACGCCATCTCATTCCAGTCCGCCATGATCTTCTCCACCGGATCGGCAATACCGAAACGCTTCCGGAAGTAGACCGCCGTCTCATAAAAGCTCCACCCCTCGATCTCCTCCTGCAGCGTATCCGGCAGCGGTATGGAAAACCTTGTCAGATATTCCCTGTCGATCCGCTTCCACATCCACATGGAATCCACCACCGTGCCGTCCACATCAAAGATCACCGCCTCGATATGTTCCAGAGAAGGCACTTTATCCCGAAGGCTCATCACTTCCTGCTCTGTCAGCCTCCTGTACTGCCCGGGCAGCATATCCTCATCCAGATACAGTGTCCCCATCCGCAGCCGCTTTAAATGCGTCACCCTGTTTCCGACCGCGGCAAGCATCCGCTTCACCTGATGGTATCGCCCCTCCATAATGGCAAGATGGATCTTCCCGTCCTTCAGCACATTCACCCTCGCCGGCATGGTAGGCCTCTCATCCCCGATATCCACGCCGCACTCCAGCGTCAGGACCTCGTCCGCATGGAGCGGCCTCTCCGGCGTCACCTCATAGGTCTTCACCACATGCTTTTTCGGGGACAACAGCTCGTGGGAGAGCGCACCGTCGTTTGTCATAAGCAAAAGCCCCTCCGTGTCCTTGTCCAGCCTGCCCACCGGAAATAAACCCTTCGGAAAGGGCTGCTCCTCCTTCTCCTCCCATGCCTTTTTCAGGAAATCCAGCACCGTCTCTTCCCTTTGATCTTCCGTGGCGGAGACGATCCCGGGAGGTTTATAGAACATCAGATATGTATTTGCCTCATAGGCAACCCTTTGACCGTTACAGTCAATCTTTGTCGTACTTTCCTCTATCTTCCGCTCCGGGCTTTTGCAGACCTCGCCGTCCACCTTCACCTGTCCCTTTTTGATCAGCTCCTTCACACTGCTCCGTGTACCGATCCCCGCATCGCAGAGATATTTATCCAGACGCATCATAAACTCTTCCCTTCCCGCAGACTCCGGTTTGCCTGCTTCAGCACGCCGGTTCCTTCATCCGCAAAACCGCTGCCGCGGAATCGCAGAATGCCCCCAGCCCTTTCAGGGCCTGGAGGCAACATTTTTTCATTGCAGATTCCGGCTTTCTACCTTCCGCGCAGTACAAATACGCTTCCAAAAGGTATCCTGCCACATCCATATTATAACTTAATCGGCATTCTAAAACAACCTAAACTTACCTTTTCAGGGACAGGCGGCATACCCGCACGGAAAAGCAGATCTCTCTTCCGTATTAACAGTCTGCTTCAGTCGAGAACGATGGTGCGGACCGCTTCCGCCAGATCGACCACTTTCGCTCTTTCTACCAGCGCAACCACCTCCCCGTCGACCACCGCAATACAATTCTCCCCGTCATAACGGTACAACTGGATATGGACTTCCGGGTCATTTTCATTGTCCAGATATATGGTCAGGCTGACCTCTTCTTTCAGCGCCGGCTGCTCATCCGTGTAGGATACCGCTTTCAATCCCATGATCGCGCTTCTGACAGCCGCCATTTCCTGCTCTTCCCCGTTATAATAATAGTTTCTCTTCCTCTCCTCCAGTTTCGTCTGGGAGATGACGGCCTCTATCTGTTCTGCCAGTTCCCGTCCCTTCAGCCCCTTTGCCGCCCCGACGAATTTCAGGTATTCCAGAGGAGTTTCGTTCATATAAAGGGGCGGCTGCTCCGGCAGGTAGCCGATCAGCTTTTTTGCCCGGGCTGGTTCTTCGAAAATATCGTACCCGCCGATCCTGACATATCCTGCCGTGGCGGACAAGCACCCCGCCATAATGTTCATCGTGGTGGATTTGCCCGCGCCGTTCGGTCCCAGAAAACCATATACATGTCCCTCCTCGATCTCAAAGGACAGGTCGTCTACGGCAGTAAAATCGCCGTAACGTTTTGTCAAATGCTCAACTGTTATCATTGTCAGCCTCCTTCACTTATTTTTCACCCATTGTAACGGCTGACGCTGAAAACATGCTGAAACAGTCAATAACCTCTTTTATGCCGTTTTTCAGCTTCATTTCAGCCCGGGAATGTACTATAATTATGACAAAGTAAATCCTCCGCCCCTTTGGGCGCATCAGGTTAAAAAATACCGGAAAGGCATGATATGAGAATACTTGTGATCGAGGACGAAAAACTGCTGGCGGATTCCATCCGGACATTATTGACAAATAAGGGGTTCGAAGTTGAAGTTGCCTATGACGGCGAGACCGGCGAAGAATATGCTGAACTGGGTATATACGACCTTTTGATACTGGATGTGATGATGCCCAAAATGAACGGTTATGAAGTGGCAAGGAAAGTGCGCTCCCGAAAATGCGGAACGCCGATTCTGATGCTGACTGCAAGATCCGGAATTGAGGACCGCATCACAGGATTAAATTCCGGAGCCGATTATTATCTGGCCAAACCCTTTGACACAAGAGAACTTCTCGCCTGCATCAACGCCCTGCTGCGCCGCCAGGGGACACAGGTGGATGAAATATCTTACGGCAATACTTCTCTGGATCTTTCCTCCGCCATGCTGGTATGCGGGACAAACACCGTCCGACTCTCCGCAAAAGAATTTGACATTATGCGTTTTCTGCTCCATCTTCCCTATGAAATGCAGGATGATGTCCGCCTGCCGTACTTTACCCTTCAGTTGAGCATACAGGGAGATCTGATCGCCACAGGCGGAGGATATTATGACCTGTCCGACGAAGCGTTTCTCAAAGACCTGATCGGCACCACATTTTCTTCCCCCGGCCGCATCGGGATCATAGAAGAATACCATCTCCGCTTTTACCGCACCGATACCGCCGTCAGCCAGATCCTCGTCTACGCCGATATCTCGAATGAACAGACGACCCTGCACAACCTGCTGCGCAGCTGCATCCTCATCGGCGGCGTCTGCTTTCTGATATTTCTCTGTATCAGCTTCCTGCTGGCGGGCTGGGTTGCAAAACCCATCGACAAAGCCTGGGATCAGCAGCGCCGTTTCATCGCCGATGCGTCCCACGAATTAAAAACGCCTCTGACGGTGATCATGACAAATGCGGAACTGATGCAGAATACAGACTGTGATGAAGCGGACCACGCCGCGTTTGCCTCCAATATTCTTATCATGTCACGGCAAATGCGCAGTCTCGTGGAGCAGATGCTGGAGCTCGCCCGGACCGACAGTATCCGGGCAGCCAGCTTTTCCCCGGTAGATTTCAGCCGGCTTGTCTTTGACGCGATCCTTCCCTTTGAGCCGGTATTTTTTGAGAAGGGACTCACGCTGCATACTGAGATCGCAGAAAATATCACGGTGTCCGGCGACCCGTCCAAATTGCGGCAGGTTCTGGATATCCTGCTGGACAATGCCCAAAAATATTCCCGTGCGGAAGGGACCACACGGGTGAGCCTGCAAAAACACGGCAAAGGACATTGCCTGCTTGCAGTAGCAAACGAAGGGGACGAAATATCCCCCAAAGATCTGCACCAGCTTTTTAAGCGATTTTACCGCGTTGATCAGGCAAGGACCGGAAATGGCAGCTTCGGCCTCGGACTCTCCATCGCTGAAACCATCGCCGCACAGCATAAAGGCCGCATATGGGCGGAAAGCGAAGGCCATATCAATACCTTTTACGTGGAACTCCCGTCGCGGCACCCCGCCCGCCCTTTTGGCCGCCGGAACCGATAAGGAACTTCTAACTTATTTTCTCCTACATATACTTACATTAAGAATATAATACACCGGATGCCGGACTCATCAAAATATCTTTCATATCACAGAACAGTAATCTGCAATCGACATTCACCGCCCGCCAAATGGGCAAATTGTATCCGTGCATCCCTATCCCGCGACATGCCTACGAATAAATCCCGTTTTTTCTCCGCCCTCCAGCTTCTGTTTTTGTGCCTGCTGGCTTTTTCCATCCTCCGCGCTCCCGCCTCCGCCTGTTCCTACAGTGCCCTTGCCCTGCAGCTATGGTTCGAGAAGATGATCCCTTCCCTGTTCCCGTTTATGGTGCTCTCCGGACTGATCGTGAGGCTGGATCTCGGCGAGACAATCGCCCTTCCGGCCTATCCTTTGCTCGGCCGCCTCTACCGCATCAGCAAAACCATGTGCACCACACTGCTCACCGGCTTTCTCTTCGGTTTCCCGCTGGGCGCAAAGACCATAGCCGAACAGTACAGCCTCGGCCAGTTATCAAGGGAGCAGGCACAGTACCTGCTCTCCTTTTGCAACAATATCGGTCCCGTCTACCTGCTCAGCTTTGCCCTGCCGCTGCTGGGTCTGTCAGGCGATACCGAAGATCATCTTCTCAGGACCGCCGTCATACTCGCTTTTTTCGGCATACCGCTGCTCTACGGGCTGGCGCTCCGCCATACCGTCTATCACAGCATGGCTTTCTCAGCGGAAAATCAGCCGTCTTCCGCGCGGGCAGGCTTTCCGCATTCCAAAGCCGCTTCCGCCAAAAATGCCGGAACAGGCCAAACCGCTGCGCCCCTGTCCGCTGCGTCTCTCCGAAAACGCAGCCCTGTCATTCCTCTGTACAGGACATCTCTCCGGATGCCCGCCGCAATGCCCACTTCCGGCGCAGCCTCCCCGGCAGCACAGCGCGACATTCCCGCAGCCATGTCCTTCATCCCCGCTCTGGATGCCTCTGTTACCTCCGCCTGCGCAGCCATCACAAGGCTCGGAGGCTACATGGTGTTTTTCATGGTCTGCAATCTGCTCTTTGAAAAAACACCCTTCGCCGCTTTCCTCGCCCCCGTTTTGGAGATCACCAGCGGCCTTACTCTGGCAAAAAGCGCCCTCTCTCCGGCACTCTTCATGACCATGCTCACTTTCGGCGGCCTCTCCTGCTTTGCCCAGACGTATACCTGCATCCGGGACACGGACCTGTCTTTCGGAAACTACTGCCTCCACAAACTCCTGCAGAGCGCTACCGCCTTCTTCCTCTATACCTTGCTTTTTTCTGCTGCTTTTTAAATCTCGCCCTCGCGATCACAAGCACCACCAGCACGGAGACCAAAAGCCCCAGTATCACCAGCCAGAGGAATTCGGAGACATCGGAACTGTTGATCACGACCTTATCCTTCTCTCTTTCCGCGTCTTTTTCTTCATACCATTTCATATCGATCTGATGGACGCTCCCGGAAGCTTCCATCGCCTCCTCCTCCATGCCCGGCATATCCGTATTTTTGTTCTCCTGCCCGGAAACGCTGTTTCCTGTCAGGGCTGTATCCCCGCCTCCCTCTCCGGCGGCTCCGGTTCCCGG
The DNA here is from genome assembly GCA_021769625.1 of [Clostridium] symbiosum. GTDB lineage: Bacteria > Bacillota > Clostridia > Lachnospirales > Lachnospiraceae > 1XD8-76. The sequence goes on from JAETSN010000004.1 coordinate 23,627, forward strand.
GAATACCTCCCCATTTCCTTCTCCGGCACCTCCTGCCGATGCCGCTCCCTTTCTCCCGCCCTGTGATGTCCCTGAAAGAGCGGGGATCGTGATCGTTTCCGTCTCCGTATCCAGATCATACCCGTTATAGACCCGGCATTTCAATAAAATATCCTGATCTGCCGGCACTTTTATCGTAAACTCCAGCTCATTTCCGGAGGCCTCCCACTTCTGAAGACCGCTGTAATTTTGTCCGTCGTTGATGCTGTAATCGTAATACAAAAGCCCGCTGTCCTCATCCCTGCCGGTCAGAAGCAGGTTTACCTCCCCCGTTTCCTCTTTCACGCGAAGACAGGTCAGGGATACATCCACCGGCTCCGTTTCATCCGGCTTCACCACTCTCGACGGCACCTCCACCTTCGGCACCTCAAACTTCCGGTAATCCGTCTTCGTCTCCGGGGAATACAGCCCGTAATATTTCGCCACCGCCGTGGCGTCCAGTACCCCCAGCTTTTTCATCGCCTCCGTTGTCTCATAGCGGCCCGCGTCCTCCTTGTGGTCGAGATGGCAGTGCTCGATGATACAGGCGGGGATCCCGTACTCCTCGCAGTGCTGGATCACCCCGTAATAATCCAGACCGTCCTTGTTCAGCCTCGTCTTCACGCCCCTGCGGTAGAGCTCCAGTGTATCCATCTCATTTAAGCACAGTTCCCCGAAACTTTTCCCCTCCGCATAACAGTTCCCGAAAGCCGATATCCAGACCTCCGAACCATACAGCGTGTGATTCTCGGACATGTTGAAATGCAGACAGAAAAAGAAATCCGCCCCCACCGATTTGGCATAATCCGCCCGCTGCTGAAGCGAAAGATCCACATCCTCCGTCCTTGTCATATAGACTTCTATGCCCTCGTACTTTTTCAGCTCCTCCGCCATGGCATTGGCAACCACCATGGTCATATACTTCTCCGTATATCCGTTATACTGGGCGCCCAGATTCGTTCCGCCATGTCCCGGATCGATCACGATCTTGACCGGCTCCGCATGCACCTTTTTCGCCGGTAAAAAAGCGCAGATAAATATCAATATAAAAAATATACTTATATATTTTCCTGTTTCCCGAATATGATTCCGCACAGTATGCCTCCGTTCTATAAAGTCAAAGCCCTCGCCGCAAACAGCCATCCGGCTCGTTGCCCGCGGGAATAAATAAAAGCCGACTTCCTCAGAAACCGGCCTCTTTCCAATTGTTTTCATCACATCAGATCCAGATCTTCCTTCGGTTCCGCGGGAGCCGCGGCATCCGAACCGCCCTCGTCCAGATCTTCCGGCACCGGCACAAGCTCCCGCCTGTTGGTACTGATGATCTCCTGATACTGCTTCATATGGCTGATCAGATTTTCATAGTCGGCCGAAGCCGTCTGAACCGAAGCGGCGATGATATTTTCCACATGCGCGAGCAGATCATCGGTATACTGCATCGCAGACATACGCATCTCGTTCGCCTCCAGCACGGCTCTGTCCAGGATCTCCTGCGCCTGCCTTGTCGCCGCGGTCACGACTTCATCCGCCTGCGCATAGGCCTGCTGCATGATCTGATGCTCGCTGATCAGCTCCGTTCTCTGCACGGTAGTATCCTTGATCAACTGCTCCGCTTTGGCCCTGGCATCGTTCAGGATCTCTTCTTTATTCTGGATAATGCGCTGATAACGCTTGATCTCATCCGGCGTTTTTACACGAAGCTCACGAATCAGCTCTTCAATCTCATCCTTATTCACCAGAATCTTGCTGCTGCTGAATGTCTGATATTTGCAACTGTCGATATACTCTTCTATCTCATCGATTAACTGTTCTATTCTACTGCTCATTCCCACTCCGTTTCCATCTTAATTATACAACCGCCCGCAACAGATCCGCCCCGCATAGATTTATATCTGTTAATGTCCGTATTTCTCATACATCATATCCCGCACAAAATCCGGCACACACATGGAGATATCGCCCTTGAACATCGCGATCTCCTTCACCGTGGAGGAACTCACATAGGCATATTCCAGACTCGTCGTCAAAAACATCGTATCCAGATGGCCTTCCGATAAGATCCTGTTTGTCTGCGCGATCTGCAACTCATACTCAAAGTCCGTGATCGCCCTAAGTCCCCTGATCGATACGGAAAAATGATTTTCCCTCGCATAATCCACCAAAAGGCCGCTGAAGGAATCCACTTTCACATTCGGGTATTCCTTTGTAGCCTCTTTCAGCATTTTAACACGTTCCTCCACAGAAAACAACGGCGTCTTCATTTTATTGTCCAAAATGCTGACCGTCAGCTCATCGAAAATCTCTGCCGAACGTTTGATAATATCCAGATGCCCGTAGGTGACCGGATCAAAACTTCCGGGGTAAACTGCTGATGTCATGGAATACCTCCTTCATCATAACACATCTCTTCTCAAAAAAACATGTTTATTTGTTTTATAGCATTTTTCTTTTTCGACAAAAAAACCATACTCTCCGGCAAATCCGAAATCTCTCTTCAGATCTGCTTCCAACACGAGCAGCGTATCTTCCGTCACATAGCTTCTGTCCTTTAACACCGATAAAAGCTTTTCGTAGTGTCCTCCGTCGTAGGGCGGATCCGCAAAGATCACCCCCGCCTCCTTCTCGTGGATCCCGTACAGGGCAGTATAGACATCCTGCCTGAGCAAAACTGCCTCCTCGGTCATTTTGGCAAATTTGACATTCTCCATGATACAGGCGGAAGCCTCCCGCCCGTTTTCCACGAAGTACGCCTTCTTTGCTCCCCTGCTGAGCGCCTCGATCCCGATCTGCCCGCTGCCCGCAAACAGATCCACAAACACACACCCCGGCAGATATGGCATCAACATATTAAACAGCGTCTCCTTTATCCTGTCCGTCGTCGGCCTCGTATCCATCCCCGCCGGTGTCTTTAACGGCAGTCTCCTCGCCTTTCCAGCTATTATTCTCATATTCTCTTCCTCTTCGATTCCACATAATATTGCTGCCCGGATGATCAGGCTCGCCCGGTCACACCCTGACCTTCACACCCTTCCCGGCCCTGGAACCCGATTTCAGCTTGCCGAGCTCTATCTTCTTCCCTTTATACTCTATCGTCTGCTCGATCCCGGCTCTCGTATAATAGACTGCCTCGACATGATCCCCGTCCCCGAGCTTCATCCCCTTCGTGCCTACCGCCGCCTTTTTCATCGCGGAGATCTCCTCCACCGGGAACCGCAGGAAATACCCGTCCTTCGACTGCAGCACGATACTTTTCTGATCCTTTAAAGGCTCCACGCTGACCACCTCGTCCTCCCCGAACAACTTGGTGGACGCCACCGTGCGCTTCATCACATCAAACTCTCCGCCGTCCACCACCTTCACCATGGACTGCTTTGTCACAAACAGCAGCCGGTACAGGTTCAGTTCCGTCTGGCTCGCCGCATAGATCAACGTCTCCTTCTCGATATTAAAATTGCTGATATTGTCCACCGGCACGCCCTTATCCCGGAACTTTCCGAAAGGCACATCCGATACCTTCAGAGTGTGGAGCTGGCCGCCGGACGTAAACAGGCACACCCTGCCCGTATTTTTGCAGGGGAACACAAACCGGTTCTCCGCGTCCGCCGCCTCCTTATTCCTCTCGTAAGTCGCCGTATCCACCGTCCTGCAGTATCCGAAACGGTCCATCAGGAACACCACTTCCATCTCCTCCATCTTCTTCTCCTCAAAGACGGCGGCCTCGCCGTTCTCTATCACGGTCTTTCTCTTTTTCCCGTAGGCTTTTTTGAATTTCTCCAGCTCCTGCACGATCACCTGCGACATGGAATCCCGCCTGTCCAGAATATCCTCGTAGCGGTAAATGTTCGCCATCGTCTCCTCATGCTCTTTCACCAGCGCCTGCAGTTCCAGCCCGATCAGCTTATACAGCCGCATCTCCAGGATCGCGTTCGCCTGCTTCTCCGTAAACATGAGCTGTGCCGCCATCGCTTTCGACGCTTTGGACTTAAACTGGATCCCGTCCGTCTTTCCCTCCACCAGACACGCCTTCGCCATCGGCCTGTCCTTGGAGCCCCTGAGTATTTCTATCACAAGGTCGATCACATTGCAGGCCTTGATCAGCCCTTCTTGGATCTCTTTCTTTTCCAGTTCCTTTTCCAGCAGGTTATTGTATTTTCTGGTCGCCACCTCATACTGGAAATCCACGCACTCTTTGATGATCGCTTTTAGCCCCAATGTCTCCGGCCTGCCGTGGCTGATCGCAAGCATATTTACCCCGAAGGTATCCTCCAGCCGGGTCTTTTTATAGAGCATATTGATAAAGTTCTGCACGTCCGCATCCCGGCGCAGCTCGATCACGATCCGGATCCCCTCCTTGGAGGACTGGTTTGTGATATCCACGATATCCATCGTCTTTTTGGTCTCCGCGAGGGAAGCCACATCGGACAGAAACTTCCCGATGCCCATGCCGATCATCGTATAGGGGATCTCGGTGATCACCACATTGGTCCTTCCGCCCTTCCCCTTTTCAATCTCCACCTTTCCCCGAAGCTTCACTTTCCCGGATCCGGTCTCATAGATCTCCGGCAGCTCGTCCTTGTTGATCACGATGCCGCCGGTGGGGAAATCCGGTCCCTTCATATACCGCATCAGTTCCCTGGTGGTAATGTTATTGTCGTTCATATAGGCTTTGACGGCGTCGATCACCTCGCCCAGATTGTGGGGCGGGATACTGGTCGCCATCCCCACCGCGATCCCCTCCGAGCCGTTCACGAGGAGGTTGGGCACCTTGACGGGCAGCACCGAGGGCTCCTTCTCCGTCTCGTCAAAATTGGGGATAAAATCCACCACATCCTTGTCCAGATCCGCGAGAAAGGCTTCCTCCGTGATCTTCTGCAGCCTCGCCTCGGTATAACGCATCGCCGCCGCGCCATCCCCCTCGATATTGCCGAAGTTGCCGTGCCCGTCCACGAGGGGCAGCCCCTTCTTGAACTCCTGCGCCATCACCACCAGCGCGTCATAGATCGAGGAATCCCCGTGGGGGTGATACTTACCCATCGTATCGCCCACGATCCTGGCGCTCTTCCTGTAGGGTTTGTCGGAGCGGATCCCCAGCTCATGCATATCGTAGAGCACACGCCTCTGCACCGGCTTTAGCCCATCCCGCACATCCGGCAGCGCCCGCGCCACGATGACGCTCATGGCGTAATCTATGTAGGATTTCTGCATCACCTCGGAGTATTCTGTTTTTATGATCCTGTCCTGTACCATCTGTCCCTCACATCTTACCTATCAATCTAAAAATCATACACAATGACCGTGCCGTGTTCCATCGAAAATTCCGTCGCCTGCCATAAAATCGAAAAGGCAAACTTAGCCAGGGATTCCGTTTCGTATACTTCATGCATTTCAAGCTCCTGATATCCGCCTTCCCTGCTGTACGAGGCGTCCGCCGGATAGCCTTCGGTCGTGCTCCATAAAAGGATCGTGTCCCTGTCCGCATTCCACTCAAAAGCGTTATACCGCTTTAATTCCGCAAGAAGCAGCGCGCTTGTCGCTAAAGGGCTTTCCTCCGAATTTGGCAGAACATACTCAAACATAATATTCCGATCGATGGGAAGCCACCAGCCGTTTCCGTCAAACAGCGACACTTTAAAGTCCTTTGTCTCAAGGAATCCCTTTACGATAGGATGTTCATAAATGTCCGCACCTTTTTCAATTGTGGCGGGCACCTCCTTATCGGTATATTTTGCCGAAATATAGAGTAATAACGCGTTTATCGCGTCCCAGTCCGGTTTATCGGTATAATACGGGGTGATATCATAATCCTCGTTCCACAGCGGCGCGGGGGCCAATTCAAGTCCGACAATAATGTTATCCCGCCACCGGGTTACCGCTTCTTTCACCTCTTCGATCGAAAGCTCCTCCTCCTGCGCCCGGATCATCTGAAACCCCAATCCGTTCGCCTCCGCAAACTGCTGTGCCGCCGTTTTCCAGTTATGCGTATAATACCGTGTCAGCGTTCCCGCGTAAATATCAAGCCCCATTTTTATTCCTCTCCATCTGTGTTTAAGTCTCTGGAAAACTGATTTCCCCGATAAACCGGATTTTATATGAGTGGCTTTATCATTATGATACCGTGATAATTTTCACCATAGCAGTTTGGGATAAAACCCGTTGGGGAAAAACCGTACTGTACAAAATAGTCAAAATGCTTTCTTCCATGTGATTTTAGTTCTTTCAATGCATCTGCATAATTCTGAATCGGGCTGCCATGACATGACATATCAGTTGAGCCTATAATATACTTCAAGTTCCGATATCCTTTTTCCTTTGCGTGTTCCTCGGCTTGTCTCAATAACGGTTCTAACTGTTCTTCCATAACAAAAATTCCATTTTCATCATATCCAAGACATTCTATAGATAAATAAGAATACCCCTCATATTCAGCACACAAAATCCAGCCCTTGGGGTTTTCTTTGTCCCCAATATACCAGCCGATCAAATTCGCAAGTAAAGATACATCCTGCAACTGCTGACTTGCTCCGGCAAAATCCCACCAGTCTGGTTTTATAGTAGACATCAGCTTTGCAACGGCACAAACATTTGATTTATCGATTTTATATATTCCCACGATTATTCCTCGCAAATTCAAATTTATCAAAATAAACAGACTGCCGGCTTATCTTATCCGATGCAGAGTTGCTGCTCCGCTAAACCTTCCGATAAACAGGAATTCGTATTTATACAGGTTTAATCAAATGATGTTCAAAAAAGGTTTCAAAGGTATTCGCAGCACCGCCATGTTCAACAATTTTTCCGTCTATGACTTTATCAATATCCACCCCTGTAATTTCCAAAACCTTATTCGTAGGTGTTATCCCAACAAATTTTCCTTTGTGTGTTCCCCTCATAATAAATTCTGAAATAACATAATCATCTGCTACATATTGGCGAATGATCTTCATGGTGTAATCGGGATACGTTTTTTTCAGTGATACAAGATGTTGCTTCATTCCGTCTATTCCTATGAAAATCTCTTTTTCTCCAACTCTCTGCACACAATCCTCTGATATGTATTTAGAAAGTTCCTCAAATAAATTTTCTGAAACAATTACTTCATAGAAATATTTTACAATGTCTTTATTCCTCATCATGTATCTCCACAACTTCCGATTTTCCGAACTGAACAGACTCTCTGGCACTGTACTCCTGTACCATCTGTCCTCCACATCTTAATATGCTCCACCCGGCAAGCCGAAAATATTATTTACTCATAAAGTTCCATTGAATAATCCCGTTCCATAAAAATATAAGTATCATCTATCAATTCCATGCCTGCATTTCTATACATCTCAGCTTCTTTTTGATTCAAATAACTACGCGTTCCATTTCCCCATGAGTTTCTTTCATCTGAATCGGGCGGAAACTCGTATTTGTATTTGGTTAGCGAAATTGTCCGGGTCGTCTCGATCAAAGATTCAACGCTTTCTTCATAAAGCAGCAGGGTATCTTTATCCTCCTGATACACGCATTTATCCTGCATCCACGCCATTATATTTTCAAACTCTGTTTTCCATACACCTCGATAGGTATCCTGCATCTGCCTACGCTCAGCCTCGCACGAAGCGTTTTCAATACGGGGCAAAAAATAGGCATCTATCGGATTTGAATATTCTTCCACATCTTCTTTCTGGTTATCTTCCGATAAAGCAGCCGCCGTTTCTTCTACCTGATCATCTTCAGGCAAAGCAGCCGGTGTTTCTTCCTCCTGATTATCTTCCGATAAAGAAGCTGATGCCTCTACATTATCCGCTGTTTGAGCATTGATATCTGCATCACTTCTGCACCCTGTTACCAACAATAATACACAAACGCACAAAATACCAATTAAATATTTATTCTTCATAACAATTTTTCACTCCAATAAGTACCCCGCCTGATAAGAACATTCCAGATAACTTGGATTCTGATAATAAACATCCGTCTGAAAATCAGATATTTTATCACTGATAAAGGAAGAAAAAATGCTAAGCAGTTCGTCAACTTCTTTTCCCTCTTCTGCACAGTCTTCAATCATAATGCAGTACAGCTTTCCGATATCCTGGAAACTGGGAACCGTATATTTGCATTCGGTAATTGTATCAAAATCGCCTTTTGGGATCTTATACTTCTCAATTAATTCATCACTTACCTGTTCAAATGAAAGGCAATGATTTACTTCCGCATCATATAGCTGCTTATCAATCCCTTCCCTCCCCAAATATTTAACAACAGTGCCGCGCTTATTTTGTGTCTGCCGCGCAATATATTCAATTAAAGAACAGACATAGAAAAAATCATTTTTTTGTTTTTCTGTCATATACAATTTCACTCCTGTCAAAAGTTAAACAATTAAGTGCCGACAGTGTATGAAAACTGATCTGATGTGTGGGATACCGGAATTCTGCCAGTACCCAAAACTGCCTGCGGTTTATCCTGCCTGAAAGGAAATCATTTACATAATTCCATATGGTGTCGTTTGCCATCGGTCCTTCAACAATATCATATGGATGCGTTTTGCCGCTTCTGCATCCGGCAATAAAATCCAACCATTCATCTGTCATCCGGTCGAATTTCAAAACAGATAATCCATCACATGGCTCATAGGAATAATAATTGATAATCGGATCTCCCTCGCCGCGATTAGCCCATCTTACCGCTTGCTCAAAATTTGCGGTACAATAAAATCCCCATGAAAAATCTTTTGTATACCTTGTCTTGCGCACTTCCGGAAATTCAACTATTTCTTTACTTGCATGATAGAGTATCACAGGTTCATCACCTTTTCCTTCCTGACAAATCTACACATCCAGCTCCGCTTCCGTCGCATTCTGGTAGATAAACTGCTTCCGCGGCGGTACCTCCGTCCCCATCAGCATCTGCGTCACCTCGGAAGCCATGCGGCCGTCCTCGATCTCCACTTTCTTGAGCATCCTTGTCTCCGGGTCCAGCGTCGTCTCCCAGAGCTGCTGCGCGTCCATCTCGCCGAGGCCTTTATAGCGCTGCAGCGTAAACGGCCCCTTGTGGCTCTTTCTGTATTTCTCCAGCGCCGCATCGTCATACAGATACTGCTCCTTCCCCTTGGAAGGCATTGCTTTATAGAGGGGCGGCATGGCGATATAGACATGCCCCTGATAGATCAGCTCCGGCATAAACCGGTAAAACAGCGTCAGGAGCAGCGTTGAAATATGTGCCCCGTCCACATCCGCATCCGCCATGATGATGATCTTGTCATAGCGCAGCTTGCTGATATCGAAATCGTTTCCGTAGCCTTCCGAAAAACCGCAGCCGAAGGCATAGATCATCGTCTTGATCTCCGCGTTGGCAAGTACCTTGTCGATGCTTGCCTTCTCCACGTTCAGTATCTTGCCGCGGATCGGCAGGATTGCCTGATACATCCTGTTTCTCGCGGTCTTGGCGCTGCCGCCCGCGGAATCCCCCTCCACGATAAAGATCTCGCACTTGGAGGGGTCCTTGCTCTCACAGTTTGCGAGCTTCCCGTTGGAATCAAAGGAAAACTTCTGCTTGGTGAGCATGTTGGTCTTGGCGCGCTCCTCCGCCTTCCTGATCTTCGCCGCTTTCTCCGCGCAGCCGATGATGCTCTTTAACGTCTCCAGATTCCGGTCAAAATAGAGCACCGCCTTTTCCCCGGTGATCTTGCTGACCACTTTCGCGGCGTCCTGATTGTCCAGCTTTGTCTTCGTCTGACCCTCAAACCGGGGATCGGGATGCTTGATGGAGATCACCGCCGTCATGCCGTTCCTGACATCCGTCCCCGTAAAATTTACATCCTTTTCCTTCAGGATGCCGAGCTCTCTGGCGTAGGTATTGATCACGTTCGTGAACATGGTCTTAAAACCCGTGATGTGGGTGCCGCCCTCGGCATTGTAAATGTTGTTGCAGAAGCCCAGAATGTCCTCGTGGAACTCATTCACATACTGAAAAGCCGCCTGCACCTCTATTCCCTCGGCCTCCCCCTCGAAATAGACCACCTCGTGCACCGTATCCTTATTGGCATTCATATCCTTCACAAACCCGATAATGCCGTCCGGCTCATGGAATTCCAGATGCTCCGTCTCCTCCTTGCGGCGATCCTCAAAAATGATCGTCAGTTCCGGATTCAGATACGCCGTCTCATGGAGCCTGCTCTTTACTTCCTCCTCACGGAACCTTGTCTTCTCAAAGATCTCGTCATCCGGCGTAAAATTGATCGTTGTGCCGGTCTCCTTTGTCCGCCCCACAACCGGCAGCAGGCCGTCCTGAAGCTCTGTTGTGGGGATCCCTCTCTCATAGGTATCCTCATAGATATGTCCGCCGTTTTTGACCCTGACGGTCAATTTTTTGGACAGCGCATTGACCACCGAAGAACCCACACCATGCAGGCCGCCGCTGGTCTTATATGCATCATTATCAAATTTTCCGCCCGCGTGGAGCGTCGTAAAGACAAGCCTCTCTGCGCTGACGCCCTTCTCATGCATCCCCACCGGGATCCCGCGCCCGTTGTCAGAGACCGTGGCGGAACCGTCCGCCTCCAGGATCACTTCTATCCTGTCGCAAAATCCCGCCAGATGCTCATCCACGGAATTATCCATGATCTCATAGATCAGATGGTTTAAACCTTTCGTCGATACACTGCCGATATACATACCGGGGCGCCGCCTTACCGCCTCAAGCCCCTCCAGCACCGTAATATTCGAAGCATCATAATTACTGCCGTTTGCCATATATCTATCTTTACTCCTGTCCCTTAAATTACTCTCATTTAACAGGCTCTTAAATAACAGAGCCGCAAAAGCGCCACGACTTTCGCCCTGCTTTACTCATACCACATTTAACATCTCAAGACCATTCAGTTATAACCTAAACCAGCCACGAGAATGATAAAATCCTCAAGGAGTCCTTTGAAAAACGCCGGCACTTAGGCGCTGTATTTTAGCGCCTTATGTGTCCGCTGCGTTTTTCACAGAGCGCAAGCGTGGCGATGGAGGATTTTATCATTCTCGTGGCGTCCGCCCTTTATCTGACACCCTTCAACTTCTTACAGCATGCAAGCGCCAGCGACCCCGGCCCGATATGGCAGCTTATCACAAGGGAGAGCGGGTCCACTTCCTCCACCTGAAACCCCGGAAATGCAGCTTCCACTTCCTCTTTAAACTGCATCGCCATCTCCTCGTTATCCGTATGCGCGATAAACAGGGAACAGTTTTCCGGGTCCGCACCGCCGAACCTGTTTTCCATATCGTTTCTGATGGCGTTGATCATCGTTGTCTTCGCATGGTTGACCGTCCTTGCCTTCGCAAAGGCATCCAACAGGGCTCCCTGTATCTGCAATACAGGCTTCAGCCGCAGCACTGTCCCGACCGCTGCCGCTGCCGGCGTGATCCGCCCGCCCTTTTTCAGATAATACAGAGTATCCAGCATAATATAAATGCTGGAATTATCCCCATCCTTTTCCAGTATATCCCTGATCTCCAGCGCGCTTTTCCCTTGATCCGCCAGCGCCATCGCATCATAAACCGCACTTTTCTGGGTTACGGAAATGCGGCGGTCATCCACCACCTGCACCCTTCCGTCATACTCTTTGGCAAGCATGTACGCACTCTGACAGGACGCGGAAAGCCCGCTGCTCATCGGAATGTACACCAGTTCTTCATATTCCTCAAGCACCTTATCCCAGAGGGAAAGCACATCTCCCGGCGCCGGCTGGCTTGTGGAAATAGGCTTATTCTCCTTCATCATCTGATAGAATACTTCCGATGTCAGATCCACGTTTTCCAGATAATCCTTTCCGTCTATCATAAAAGGCATGGGCAGCATAAAAATCTGCTTCTCCTCGGCCTCCTTCGGCAGGATTCCCGCATTAGAATCTGTTACTATCGCTGTTTTTTTCATGACTGTTTTTCCATTCCTCTTTTCTTTTTCAATCGGTACGCCTGATCTCTTTCACAGGGCGGCTCCCGCAGCCAAACACATATAAAAACATTTTACGTTCAGATGCCGGGAAAGTCAATGTTATTTCTGACACTTCTCTGAAGAAGTGCGGACAGCGCAAAATACTCCTCCCGCTCCTCCCACGCAGCGTCGGATGTGATCTGCGCGCAGGCTTTGTCCGCCTGCATCAGCATATCCGCATCCTGATAGATATCCGCTATCCGGAAGTTCAGGATGCCGCTCTGCCGGATACCGAACATATCCCCCGGTCCTCTGAGCTTTAAATCCTGTTCCGCGATATAAAATCCGTCATTGGAATGGTTTAACACTTCCAGCCTCTCTTTCGCGCTGTCAGATTCAGAACTGTTGATAAATATACAATAGGACTGATGGGCCCCCCTGCCCACCCTGCCTCTGAGCTGGTGGAGCTGCGCCAGCCCGAACCGCTCGGCATTCTCGATCAGCATCACCGTGGCATTTGGGACATTGACGCCCACTTCAATGACCGTGGTGGAAACCAATACATCGATCGCTCCTGTCCCGAACGCATTCATCAGCCTGTTTTTCTCCGCCGGTTTCATCTTGCCGTGAAGCATCTCTATCCTGATATCTGCCGGCAGCCCCGCACGGAGTTTTTCCGTGTATTCCTCCACATTTTCCAGCTCCGACTCCTCCGATGCCTCTATCATCGGACAGATCACAAAAACCTGCCGTCCGCTCTTTATCTCTTTTTCAAGAAAATGCCAGGCACGGCTCCGCCAGTCGGTGCCCACCACACAGTTTTTGATCGCCTGCCGCCCCGCCGGAAGCTGTTTTATCACGGAGACATGCAGATCCCCGTACAGGATCATCGCCAGCGTCCGTGGGATCGGTGTGGCGCTCATCACCATCACATGGGGGATACACCTGTCCTCCCCTCCGCTCTTTTCCATACCTTTTCCGGAGAAGGTTTCCCGCTGCCGCACACCGAACCGGTGCTGTTCGTCCGTGATCACCAGCGCCAGTTTATGATAATTTACCTTCTCCTGGATCAGCGCATGAGTGCCCACGATCAGGTTGCATGCCCCTGTCTCTATTTTTTCATAGGCCTCCCGCTTTTCCTTCGCCGTCAGAGAACCTGTCAGCAATATCGGCCGAAACGGAAGATGATATTGTTCGGTATAACCGCGCAGTGTCTGAAAATGCTGCACAGCCAACACTTCCGTGGGCGCCATCATCGCTCCCTGATAGCCGTTTGATGCCGCAAGGAGAAGCGCCAGCGCCGCAAGAACCGTCTTTCCCGAACCCACATCCCCCTGCACCAGCCGGTTCATCGTATAATCCCCCGTCATATCCCCCAGAATATCCTGCCAGGCCTGCGCCTGATCTTCCGTCAGCCGAAACGGCAATCCTTCCAGAAACCGTGCGGTATCCGCCGTCTCCAACATCAAAAAAGCGTTCGGAACGGCTTCCGCAGAGGTCTTCATCTTTTTAACGAGAAGCAGAAATACGAGAAACTCCTCAAATGCCAGCCGTTTTTTTGCCCGGATCAGTTCTTCCTGATGATGCGGAAAATGAATTCCCTCCAAAGCTTCCAGAGCTCCGCAGAGCTTCTGTTCCCGCCGGATCTGCAAGGGCAGAATTTCCGGCAGCAGCCCGTCCGCCCTTTTTGCCGCCTCCAGTACCTGCGCGGCCGCTTTTCTCACCGTTTTTTGATTCAGTCCGTTTGTCAGCGGATAGACAGGCAGCAGTTTCCCCTGCTGTTTTTCATATTCCGCCGGGGAGAGCAGTACCGGCTGCTCCATCGTAAACGAATTTCCCTTTTTATGTACTTTTCCCCTGAAATAGTAGACGGCTCCCCGTTTCAGCACCTTTTTCATATAAGGCATATTAAAAAAGGAAAGCTGCAGCTTTCCCGTCTCATCCGCCGCCTGAGATACGCTGATCGTAAGGCGTCCGGCTTTTCTTTCCGATACGCCGCTGCAGACGGTTCCCCGCACTACCGCTCTTCTGTTATCCTGCAATTCAGCAATCCGGGATACCTTCTCCAGCATGTCATAATCCCTCGGATAAAACCGCAGAAGCTCCTCCACGGTTTCCACCCCCATACGCCGAAACAGCCCCGCCGTCTTATCCCCTATTCCCTTCAACACCGTAATCTGATCCGCCAGATGAATTTCCATCTTACTCCCCTCTTCCTCAAATACCATATTATTTTTCACGATATCACTCAGTTAGCACCTTAACCAGCCATGAGAATCATAAAATCCTCAAGGAGCCCTTTGAAAAACGCCGGCACTTAGCGAGGTATTTCACGAGCTTAGTGTCCGCTGCGTTTTTCACAGAGCGCAAGCGTGGCGACGGAGGATTTTATGATTCTCATGGCGTCCGGTCTCATATAACAGGAAAAGGGACCGTTCCGTCCCTTTTCACTCATTCATTCCGCCGAAATCACATAATAATAAATCGGTTGTCCACCATATTGCAATTCGATGTCACAGTCCGGGTAGATTTCTTCCACCTCTCTGCTGAAGGCTTCCGCCTCGTCCTTTGTCACATCCTCGCCATAATAGATACTGATGAGTTCGACCTCATCGTCCACCATTTCCTTTGCCATTTCCAGCGCGACGGCTTTTTTCTCTTCTCCTACGGATAAGATGCCCTTATCTCCGATTCCCATATAGTCGCCCTGCTTGATCTCTTTGTCATCAATGGAAGTATCGCGGACCGCGTAAGTAACCTGTCCGGTCTTCACCTTGCCGATTTCCTCTTCCATGACCGCCACATTCTCCTCCACGGAAAGATCCGGCACAAAATTGATCACCGCCGTGATCCCCTGTGGGACAGTCTTTGTCGGAATGACAAAAATCTCTTTATCTTCCACAAGCGACTTCGCCTGATTTGCCGCAAGAATGATATTTTTGTTGTTCGGCAGGATAATGACATGATCGGCATTCACTTTATCAATAGCATTCAGCATATCCTCCGTGCTGGGATTCATCGTCTGGCCGCCTTCGATAATATAATCCACACCCAGCCCTCTAAAGATCTCATTTAAACCTTCCCCGATAGATACTGCGATAAACGCCGTATCTTTCTTCTCCATAACAGGCTCGGGGGCTTTTTCCTCCGCGGCGCTTACCTCCTTCTGCTCCGCCATCTTAAAAAGCTTCTCCTGATGCTCCAGACGCATATTGTCGATCTTCAGGTTGGAGAGCGCGCCGTACTTTAACGCCCGCTGGATCGCAAAGCCGGGATCGTTGGTATGCACATGTACCTTTACGATATCGTCATCCGCCACGACCACGATGGAATCGCCGATGGATTCCAGATATTCCTTGAAATCCATCTCCATCTTAATATTGAAGGTTCTGTTCAGCATGATGATAAATTCCGTACAGTATCCGAATTTTATATCCGTTTCCGCCTGTGCCTGATAGCTGCCGTAATTCCCTGCAGGTGCAGCGCCGCCGGATAATACAGGCGCTGAAAGGTCGATTTCTTTTCCCTGAAAAGCCTCATACGCGCCCCTGATCACTTCCACCAGCCCCTGGCCGCCGGAATCCACGACTCCCGCCTGTTTTAGGACCGGTAACAGCTCCGGTGTCTGCGCAAGCACTTCCTCCATATGCCGGAGCACTTCCCCGATGAAGTCCCCAAGTTCCGTCCTGCCTTCCTCCAAAAGTTCCCCGGCTTTCGCGGCGCCGCCCTTTGCCACGGTCAGGATCGTGCCCTCCTTCGGCTTCATCACCGCTTTATAGGCAGTCTCCACAGCCTTGTCGAATGCCACACACAGATCCGCCGCATTCAGTTCCTTCTTATCCGCCACGGACTTTGTAAAACCTCTGAAAAGCTGGGACAGGATAACGCCTGAATTTCCCCTCGCCCCTCTCAGGGAACCGGAAGAGATGGCCTTGCATACCGCGGACATATCCTCCATATCGACGCCCGCCACTTCCTTTGCCGCGGACATGATCGTCATCGTCATATTCGTTCCCGTATCGCCGTCAGGCACCGGGAATACATTCAGTTCATTGATCCATTCCTTTTTACTGTCAAGATTTTTCGCACCAGCTAAGAACATCCTGGAAAGCATCTTAGCATCGATCGTCTTTAAAGCCACCGATATTTCCTCCTTAATCAATCACTCTGACACCTTCAACATAGATGTTCACTTTTTCTATCTCAAAACCCGTAAATTCTTCCACTTTATATTTTACACTGCTGATCAGATTATCCGCCACTGCCATAATGCTGACGCCGTAAGACACGATGATATGGAAATCCAGTGTCAGCTTATTATTTTTCATGGATACCGCAATGCCACGTGTGATGTTATCTTTTTTCAGCAAAGATACGATACCGTCCTTCACATTGACGCCCGCCATCCCCACAACGCCGAAACTCTCCGTCGCAACACTGCCGGCATACTGCGCGATCACTTCGCTGTCAATATAAATATTCCCCATGTGGGTATTCATAGATGAATTGCTTTTCATGAAATTCCTCCTTCTTTTTCACTATCCGCTATATTATACCTTCTTTTCATAAAAAATGGAATATATAAATTCTATCTTTTCCCAAAAAATACCTTGCATTTTTACCGCTAATCTGATATTATACTACTGTTGCGAATCTATTTTAAATTCGTTAGGAGGTGCGAAGATGGCTAAATGTGATATTTGTGGCAAAGGCGTTCATTTCGGTAACAACGTAAGCCATTCCCATAGAAGATCCAATAAAATTTGGAGTTCTAATATCAAGAATGTAAAATGCAAAGTTAACGGAGCTGCGAAGAGAATGCATGTCTGCACAAGATGTCTGCGTTCAGGTGCCGTAGAAAGAGCATAATTCTATGACAAAAAATGTGGGATGACCCATCTGTCAGGCAAGACCGGCGGATGGGTTTTTTATATGCAGGTCATCCTGCATCTCAGAGCAGCCGCTTTAAGTTCTCATACTCTTTGCTGATCTGCTGCATCATCTCTTTATCTCCCGCCAGGTTGTCCGGATGGTAGATCTTCAGCAGATCCTTATACCGCTTTTTCAATGCGAGCTGATTTTTCACGCCCGCAAAAAAAACTCCCATTTCTTCCACTTTGGAATATATACTGCTTTTTCTCGCCGCTTCCGCTTCCCGCCTGTGGAAAGCTTCCTTTTCTTTCTCAAAAGCTCTTCTGTCCGCCTCAAGCTGCGAGAACCCGTTTTTTAAGATGTCCATTTTCTTTTCAAAAAACTGCTCGTCCTGCTTAAGACGCTGCCTCGATGCCGTCACCTTCTGGTTCAGGATTTTCATTTCCTCCTGAAACTGCACCCGCTCTTTCAGAAAATGATTTTTCATCTCCAGAAGCTTTTTCTGCTCTGCCTGCACACGGATATTTTCGCTGAACAGCCAGAGTTTCAGCGCCCGAAGCTCCTTCTCGCCCATCTCATCCAGATTCATTCCCGCATTTTCCCTGTATTTTTCTGCCTCTTTCCCTGCGCCATTCCCGGCGGTTACAGCTCCCATTTCGATATTCCCAGCACCCAATCCATCAAAGTATCTGAGGGCCCATCCTGCCCGTCCTAAACCCGGGATCCATTCCGGCCCTCTCACATCCTGATCCTCCACACCCAAAAACAGGTTCTCACAGGCAGAACAAATTGTAGCCGATGATCAGAAAGGCGGCAACCAGAATGATCCCTATGATATTATTTCCTATCAGCATCATCAGCAGCATACCTATCGCAATCCAGAACAGGATCAGCCCCAGAACCCGTCTCACGCCTTTTTCTCCCAAAGTTCTTTATGACAGTATATGCCCAAAACCTGTTTTATATTATTATTCTTTATGATGCCCCGTCTTCGGGAAATGCGATATCCAGCACTTCCTCATCGGGCATATCTTCCTTCCCCGCATTCCCGCCTTTTTTCGACGTGAACTTATCGACAAGATCCGGCACCATATCCAGGATCTTCGTCATGGTATCCTGATTCTTCACATTCACCAGTTTCGTGTAGCCGTCCCGGATCACGAGCACCGCACTGGGGCTCATCTTTCCGCCGAGACCGCCGCCGCCGGAGTTTCCTTTCTCCCCCGCTCCTGCGCCTGCTCCCACGCCGAAGGTCACATCCACAAGGGGCAGTATGATCGTATCCCCGATCTGGGTCGCTTCCCCCACCACGGTCTTGGTGGAAAGCACGGTATCCATCCCTTTTAAAAGAGATTCCACAACACCCGGAAAATTATTGTTCTGCATAGGTTTTCCTCATTTCCGCACAGATCTGTGCTATTGTTTTGCTTTACAGCGGTAACGGTTTTCCCTTCCGCTTCACCGTTACTTTCAGAGTTCCTTTATATCTTTTATTACATGCCGCACATCTTTGGAGAAAAACAGGACGAGCACCGCCTTCAGGAAATGGCACACACGGATCTTTCCCTTTATCCTGACATGACAGTCAAGAACCTGCCTCTCAAAATCCGGCTCCACGGAGAGCTTCGGCCTCCAGATCGAACAGGAGATCCCGTATACCGCCATCGCATAGCCTGTCGCAGACGGATCCTCAAAGCCGAACCGGAGATATCCCTCCAGCTTTCTCGGTCTGGTATGTCTCAGCAGATACAAAATCTGCTTCCACAAAAGGCTCCTGCCGCTCACCATATGATCGGATGTCCAGAGTTTTTTCGCCTGCTCCGCTTTTTCCTTTATTCCTTTCAGTTTATCACAGAAATCCCTGATTGTCTGTAGAATATTGGAAATTCGTTTTTTTATGCCTTTTTTTTCTTTTGCGGAAGATTTCTTTTTCGACCTGCCGCCGTCCGTTTTCCGGTCGGCCCTGCCCTGTGCCGGACTGTCCTCCGTTTCCCCGCCGGTCTCATCCTCCGCCTTTTTGCTGTTTTCCGTATCTTTATCCGATTCCTCCGCTTCTTTGCTGTTCTCCGTATCTTTACCCGGTTTTGCCACTTCTTTGCTGTTTTCACCGGACCCGCTCAGTATATCTTCCTTACCCTTCTCCCGCTTTTTTTTCTTTTTCCTTTTCTCTTCCTTATCCGTCTTCGGTCTTTCCTTTTTCCTGCGCGTTTTCTTATCCCCCGCGGTATCCATCAGTGTGAAAAAAAGCAGTTTTACCCGCACTCTGACGGACTCTTCACAGGAGACATACACCCTGACAAGCCACAAGAGCCAGGTCGCCCGGAGCATGGCGCCGATCTCCTTCTTCCCGTCCTCCGCATCGGCAGCCGAAAAATCTCCCCGATATCTCACAGGAACGAACAAAATACAAAAAAGCCCTGCTAACAGAATACCCAAAACCGCGGCAAATATGATTCCTGCTATTTTTAAAATCACCAAAACTATTTCCAGCATACACCCTCTCTGCCCGGCAGACAGATTCCTTCCCCCCCGCCATTCCATCAGACTGCTGTCGGCTCACCCGCTCACTTCCGTCTGCTCCGCCAGATATTTTTTCAGATCCGCATCCCCGTTTTTCCTGTAACAGTCCTCCGCCATCTGCCGTACCATGTTTACGGCTCCCTCATAGCCCGCCGCGATCCCTATGATGAATCTGGGATTTTTCCGGTAATAGGACTGCAAAAGTATCAGGGAATTGTAGATTTCCAACTGGTCCCTCCCCTCGCTTAACGTCAGTACATAACAGGGTGCATCCCGCTTGGAAACTTTCAGGCGCCACTTTATCCGGTTTCTCTTCTTCTCCGGGATATTTTCGTCCCAGTAGAGATATTTATAAAACTTATGCACTTCGACCTCTATTCCGGTTTCGCATAACCACCCGCGGCACATCCCGGTGATCTAGCTGTTCCAACTTCCCTATGGTGAAAAGGAACCCCGCTGGATCGCAGGATTCCTCATCTGTGACGGATTATTATCTTCTACTTCTTAAACCACCTGCTCGCCTTTTTCAGTTCCAGATATTCCTGATAAGCCTTTTCCAAAATCTGTTTTTCATTGGCAAATTTCAGCAGATGATAGGCTTCATGGTATTTGTAATACCCCGAATCAACAAAATACTCCTCACGCTGCGGTTTGCTGTAATAACTGTCAGCCATCATCAAATACCAATGGACGTCCTTGTCCACCACATCATCGGGAATATTGAAAGTATACTCACTCTTCCCTATATATTTCATGATCGTCGCTTTTGCACCGGATTCTTCCAGTACCTCCCGAAGAGCCGTCTCCTTGTACTCTTCTCCTTTTTCCACAGTTCCTTTCGGCAATACCCATCCTTCATATTTATTCTTGAAATTCTTGTATAGCAGAAGTATCTTGCCCCGAAATATAACCACACCGCCACAACTGGTTGCCTCAACCATTGCAAATCCTCCTGTTTCAGGTGTGCGCCTTACTATATCTGTTTCCCAGTATAAAACAAAGTCGGGAAAGATGCAAGATATTTCGTTATGCGCTTACACGCAGGACGCGGGCGGCGGCAGTTTTTTGCTGTAAACCTCCAGTTCATAAGGTCTTCCGCTTTTCGGATCTGCCTTTTGTCTTGATCCCCGGTATATAAAACCGCAGGACAGCGCCAACGCTCTGGATGCCGCATTATCTTTTCTCGTGGAATAAATAAAGGTTTTTCCTCCCAGAGAACCGCAGTATTCCAACAATGCCGAAAGTATCTGTTTCCCATATCCTCTTCCAACATACTCCGGTCCGACCGCGATCCCGGTATCCTCAAAAACATGAGCCTGTACCTCCTCCACTCCCGCAAAACCGACAGGCTCTCCGCCCATTTTCTCACAGACTACCCATGCATCATGAGTCCTCTGGTGCGCGATTGTTCTCTGTATCCGCTCCCTCGCCGCCTCTTCGCTGTCGGTTATCCTCCATATCATATACTTTGCGGTTTCCGCCCTCGACCAGACATTGCGATACATGGGCTCCCAGTCATCAAATTCTGCTTTTCGTAAAATAAGGTCTCTCGTCTCCAGCACACATCTGTTTACATATACTTCATTTTTATCCGCTGAACTGCCGGTATCCAATACTCTGTCTCTCATAAAACATTTTACACCACCGCTTCGATAATCCTCTTTCCTCCCACCACAATTTCATGCACCCCGATCTGCTTATGCTTATTGAAATTAAAACTGAGCATATACCCTTCATCAACATGATAATTCTCAAGATACCCTGTCAACTGTTCCTCACCGCGTTTGTTGTATTCCTCTCCCCGCCATATTTTCATCTCGATGATATACTGCCTGCCGAGATAATCCACTATCACATCTGTCCGGCGCAGATCCCTTGTTCTCGCTTCCACATAATAATTTCCCGTTCCGTTGATGATGGGCCTCAAGTAAAGCAGAAAATATTGCCTTCCCTCTTCTTCCAGAAAATGCTCTTCCCTGTCCCCATATATATCATGAAAATGTTCTGTAAATTTTTCCAGGATACGCCTCATGTTCAGGCAGCCATCTGCGATAAACTGATTCTTATCCTGAAGAGACGCTTTATAAATATCCGTCCCCCGCAATTCATTTTCCGACAGATAATAATTATACAGGCGGGTCTCAAAAATTCTGTTTGCGATCGCCACTTTGCCATCCTGATTTTTGATAAAGCCAAACATAGACGCGATATCCATGATATCCCCGTCTGCCGTATAAGAGAATGTTCTCCCGGTGAACAGCAATGTCCGTATCATCCTGTTTAACTTCGGATAATCAAGCAGCTTCCCTATCAAAGAATCAAACAGTGTGTTCTTCTCCACCAGAAGCATCCGGACCGCCTCAAAAAATCCCTCTTCGCTCCATGCCGCCCCCTTCGAGCCATCCCCCACTTTGCCGGCGATATCCTCATCTATCAACTGACAAAGCCTTGAAACCAAAAAAGGATAACCCGAAGTATAGTCGTGTATCCTGCCCGCCATCTTTTCAATGTTCATCCCGGTGCAATGCTCCTTCTCATATTCCTGAAGCATTCCGGCGATATCATCCCGCGAAAAACTCATATCAACTTTTAAATCTGTCGCTATGTTCCACGGACTGTTATATCTATGCTCTTCCTGCGGACGGAATTTTTGTTTCAGGTTCCTGATATCATACACTCCCGCCAAAATGACAGAGCGGAATGCAGGCTGGATATCACGATCGATATACATGGCGCGGAGCTGCGCCAGAAAATCCAGAAACACCTGATTGTTCGATGCGCTGTCCACCTCATCGATCATCAGCACGATCGGTTTATCTGATGCGGAACAAATATCATTCAGAGCCTCAAATAACTCTTTCAGCGTAAAATGTCTGTTTTCCGCATTTGCATTTTTTCTCAGTGTCGTTTCGGCTTCCTGAATCCTTTCATTTTCTGTCAGATCATTTCTTTTTAATCCTCTGAGAAACGAATTTGCAAAAGCGATCGAAAATACATTTCCATTCTCGAATTTTGCCTGATCAAATATCTGAAAATCAATAGACACCACATGGTAATCACATTGCAGATAGCCGCAGAGCGCCCGCAGCGTGGTAGTCTTTCCGTATTGCCGCGCTCTGTTGATCGTAATATATTTTCCTGCATCCACAAGCCGCTTTATCTCACTCAGCCGCCCTTCTATGTTTACCATATAATGCTCTTTTGGAATACATACTCCGGTTGTATTAAAAACTCTGAGCATTTACACCCCTCCCTTTCCGGATACCGATACTACAACACACTTTCCGCTTACCGCACATCCTTATACAGCAGATAATAATCTGTCTCCACATTCCCCATCTGCTCCTTCATCCACCGCATGGCATCCTCCAACGCCTTATTGTACACGGCCGGCGCCAGATGTTCGCAGAACAGCTCTATGATCTGCTGCTGTTCAATGATCCCGATCTCCTCCCCCCGGGCATCCAGATAAAATGCTTTCACCTCATCGGCAAGCCGTTTTTTCTGTTCATCGTTCAGTTTTACCGCCTCATTCAGATTTTTCCTGTTTCTCATATCCCCGCTGCTTCCCTCCGTATTTTTCGCATGCTCACCCGAACCATCCCTGCAGGATCAGCAAAATGAGCAGCACCGGCAGGATATACGTCACATAGATCCGGATCCCCTTCGGTATTTTCAGTCCCTCCCCGGTGTTCGCCTCTTTCAGATAGTGATCAAACCCCCAGCCATATCTTGTCACGCAAAACAGCAGATAGATCAGCGAACCGATCGGCAGGATGCAGTTGCTGACGATAAAGTCCTCCAGATCCAGCACTGCGGAGCCTTCTCCCATCGGCTGAAAAGCCGACCACAGATTATACCCGAACACGCAGGGCAGGGACAGCACGATCAGCAGCACCAGATTGACCATGCATGACTTTTTTCTGCTTAAGTGGAACAGATCCATCCCGCAGGAGATAATATTCTCAAACACCGCCAATATCGTGGAAAAAGCGGCAAATGTCATAAACAGGAAAAAGAGCGCGCCCCAGATCCTTCCCGCCGCCATATGGTTAAACACATTGGGCAGGGTGATAAAGATCAGGCTTGGCCCGTTGTCCGGGCTGATGTCAAAGGCAAAACATGTGGGGAAAATGATGAGTCCCGACATGATCGCTACAAAGGTATCCAGGATCGCGATATTCACGGACTCCCCCAACAGAGTATGCTTTTTATCGATATAACTGCCGAAGATCGCCATCGCGCCGATCCCAAGGCTCAAGGTGAAAAATGCCTGATTCATCGCCGCGACGACGGTCTCCAGGATTCCCGCCTCCTTCATCCTCTCCAGGTCAGGCACCAGATAAAATCTCAGCCCATCCATAGCGCCCTCCAACGTCAGCCCACGCACCGCCAGGATCACGATGATAAGCAGCAGAAGCACCATCATGATCTTCGTGATCTTTTCCACGCCCTTTTGCAGCCCTATGGAACAGACCAGGATACCCGCCGCCACGATAATGACCATCACCACCGTCAGCACAAGCGGATCTTCCAGCATGCTCTGGAACATCCCCGCCACCTCAGCGGTATCCTTACCGTCAAACCTGCCCAGCAGCATCTGGTAAAAATAGTACAGCATCCAGCCCGCAACAGTGGTATAGAACATCATCAGGATATAGTTCCCCGCCATGCCCAGATATCCGTTCAGATGCCATTTCTGTCCCGGCCTTTCCAGTTCGGTAAAACTCCTGACAATACTCTTTCTGCTGGCTCGCCCCACCGCAAACTCCATTGTCATGACAGGCACGCCCATCGCCACCAGAAAAAGCAGATACAGCAGCACGAACATGCCGCCGCCGTACATCCCCGTAATATAGGGAAACCTCCACACATTGCCGATGCCGATGGCACATCCTGCAGACAGCAGGATAAACCCCATCCGTGATCCTAATCTTTCTCTTTCCATCCGATCATTCTCCCTCATTTTCCTTTTGTATAATATGTTGTCCTCTTTATATTCCATACCCACATGGCATTTACCAAAGTGACTGTTCCCGGTCAACCAGAAATCTGCTCAGGCATACTGGCGGCTGCCGCGAGGTTCAGTCCTCCGTATCCGCCGCGTCAAAATACGCGTCAAACACCCGCCTTGCGATCGGCACCGCATAATCGCCGCCGGAACCCGCGCCCTCGATGATGACCGTGACACAGATCTGCGGATCTTCCGCCGGCGCAAAGCCGGTAAACCACGCATGGGAATCCCTGTCCTTGTTATACTCCGCGGAACCGGTCTTTCCCGCCGCCGTATAGGGCCGCCCCTGCAACCTTGTGGCAGTGCCGGATTCCACCACTTCCCGCATCAGCCCCTGCAGGATATAGGCTTCCTGCTGGGTCATCATCTCCGTAGTACCCGGGGAAGAAAACCGTTTGATCACGGCGCCGTTTGAATTCTCCACATGATCCACCACATACGGCTGTTGCAGCACGCCGTCGTTGGCGATGGCGCAGGTGATCAGATTCATATGCAGCGGCGTCACCAGCGTTTCCCCCTGTCCGATGGCGATCTGCATCTGATCGTTCGCCGACATATCCGGCTTGATCTTCACCGTGCTGACGGACGACTCCAGATCAAAGGGAAGGTTTTCCCCGAACAGGAGTTTATCCAGTGTTTTATCGAAACTGTCCCAGTCCACCTTCGTCCCCATATTGGCAAAGGAAGAGTTGCAGGACTTCGCAAAGGATTTCTCGAAATCCACTTTTCCGTGGTTCGCCCCGTGGTAGCACTGTATCCTCGATCCGTCTATCTTGATGGAACCGTTGCAGGTAAAACTGTAATTCGTGTAAGTGGACGGATTTTCATGGATATACTCCAGCGCCGTCACGATCTTGAATGTCGATCCCGGCGGATACAGCCCCTGCGACGCCCGGTTCAGCAAAACCCCCGACTCGTCATCTTCCAGCAGGTCCTCCCAGATCTCCGATATCTCATTTGGATTGAAATCCGGCTTCGAGACCATGGCAAGCACCTCGCCGGTCTTCGGGTCCGTGGCAATGATCGCGCCCTCATAGATGCCCAGCGCCCTGTTTGCAGCCTCCTGCATCTTCACATCCAGCGTTGTATAGACATTGTCACCGGGATTTTTCCGGTCCTTCATCCCGTTGTCCATCTTCTCATTGATCGGCGCATTGGACTGGATCAGATAATAATTCATTTTATTCTCAATGCCCGTCTTTCCCTTGGTGGAATACCCAACCACATGGGAGAACAGGCTGTCATAGGGATATCTTCTGACTTCCGAGCCGTCCGCCTGGGTGATCGTTTCTGCCAGCACCTCTCCGCCTCTCGCCATGATGCTTCCCCGACGGTTCTGCGCCACCAGGATCTGCTGCCCGGCATTATAACTGTTGTTGATCATGACCTCCTGATTCTGATAGACATAGACGCATATATAGGTCATCATCCCGAGAAACAGGAAAACAAAAAAGTAGGATACCAACAGTATCTCCCTGTTTTTATGTTTCTTCTTTTTCTTCCTCGAAGCCTTCTTTTCCGAATATGCTTTCTCCGGCCCCGCCTTCACTAAATCTTTCTTCCCCGAAAAAGAATTCCTCTTTTCCGGCCCTGTCAGTCTCTCCGGTTCCTTCACTTTCTTCTTTTCCGGCTCTTTCAAGTTTCCGCCTGCCTCCGGCGGCTTTATTTTTCTTTTTAACATTGAGCGCTCCTTCATCCTGTCTGATGATATATAATCCTTCCATGATCGAAAACATGATCAGTGTTGTCATGACCGAACTGCCGCCATAGCTGACAAGGGACAGAGTCACCCCCGTGAGCGGAATAAATTTTGTATCCCCGCCGATGGTCAGAAACACCTGAAAGATATATAAAATTCCCATACCAAACGCTATAAGCTGATAAAATCTGTCTTTAAACCGCATGGAAATATCCATGAACATGATAAAACAGCTCAGTGATATCATGATCACGCAAAGCGCTGTGATCAATCCCATCTCCTCCGACACTGCGGAAAAAATAAAATCCCTCTCCACCTTCGGAATATCCCCCGGCGCCCCCTGAAAAAGCCCCAATCCGAAAAGACCTCCTCTTCCGAGAGAAAACAGGGACTGGGTGACCTGATACCCTTCCCCGTCTATCACGCTCCAGGGGTCCTTCCACGCCTGTACCCGCACCTGCACATGCCGGAAAAGCCGGTAGGCGATCACCGAAGCGCCGCAGCCGCCGGCGGCGCCGAGCAGCAGATACCAGAAATTCCTCGTGGCAAGAAAGACCATCAGCACATACGTCACAAAAAAGATCAGCGCGCTCCCCAGGTCCCTGGACGCCACAAGGATCAGCACATGGATCCCCGCCACCGCCGTCACATACGCCACCTGCAGCAGGCCGGTGCTCTGATACAGCGCACTGGCAATAAAAAATACAAACACGATCTTGACAAACTCCGACGGCTGGAAACTGATCCCGAACACGGAGTAGGACAGCTTGGAGCCATAAGTCGCATTCCCCAAAAGCAGCACCGCCCCGAGGGGCAAAATCCCGATCAGGGCATAAAGCCAGCTGTAGTTTCCCAGAATCTTTACCCGCCGCATAATATACGGCACAGCCATCGCCACCGCCATGGACCCCAGCACGATCACAAACTGCCGGATCGCCAGACGCATATCCAGCCTCGTCAGCACCACAAAACCGATCACGAGCAGCATGCACATGTTATGGAGCACGAGCCTGTTGACCGCCGGATAGCACAGTTCAAACAGCACCAGCACCGCAAATACCGCGAGCTGCTGGAACGCATAGAAAAACAGGTACTGCAGATCCCCCGTCTTAATGCAGATGGTCAGAAAACAGGTGAAATGCACAAAAAACAGCAGGATCACCTGTCTCGTATAGATCCCTTTTCTCTGCTTTTCCTCCCGGAATCTGAATACCGAAAAACTTTCGTAGGTATAGATCGCCATACAGAGGGCTATGAAATATTTTGATAAAGCAACTACATACTGTTCCATAAATCTCTATTCTACAGACCGGCGGAAACGTCCCTGCGTGACTTCCATCCCGGCTATTTTTCCTTTTTTTGTCTCCGTCATGTCACTGCCGGCACTTTTGCTTTTGCTCTTCCCCTGTTTTATCCCGCTTCCCCGGACATCGTTTCTTTTATCCTTCTCTGATCGTTTGTTCTTCCCCTCTAATTCAGATGCCAGAATATCCTGAAAAGTTTTCAGCACTTCCCCTGCGGTATCCCCGTCCTCCGTCGTAAATTCTATCCGGAATGCCCTGATCCCGTCCTGCAGCAGCATCCACAAATTTTCATGATACGATGTGGGCAGGCAGTTATAAATGATATTATAACAGTGATCACAGTTTGTATAAACAGGAAATATATTGCCCATCCTGTCAGTCAGTTCCGTGTAATGCTTTCTGTTTTTATCGCACCGGCCAGAAGAGAGTTTGATGCAGTTGGCTGACACCATAAACGGAGTCCTGCCGTATACAGGCGCTTCCAGTTTTCCACGGCGCAGCGGTCTCTCCGCATCATCTGCAACGTCTGCACGATCTGCATTGACACCGTTACCTTCACTGCCCTCGCTGTCTTCGTTGTCCCCGGTATCTGCACTGTCTTCAGGATGCGGTATTTTTTCTTCCTCCTTCACACAGGCTTCCCCGGCTGCCGTGCACAGCTCCCGGATCTCATTGCTGTCCAGCTCCAACGGAATGCTGATGCTGTCCAGTTCCTTTCTCCAGAAAGAAACCGCCTCCCGATTCCATGCGTAAAGGGAGGCTTCCCCGGCGATCCTTCCCCGCCAGGAAATACTCTTTACCCACGCAAGTACATCGACAGTACCGCAATACAAAACATCGGGCTTTCCTTCCTCTATCACCGCCTGCAGTCTTTTCAGAAAAGCCTCGTCACTTTTCCGAAAGACCACCGGACACTTTATGCCCCAGTTTACTTTTTTGCTGCAGAGCCTTTTTCTGATCTCAGCGTCCTCCAAAAGCAGGTCGGCATCGATGACAAGCGTTTCCTTTATATCCGCCGTCTTTCTGTCTTCCGCGTTTTCCACGATGGAAATAGCATGGCTGGCAACCGGCTCCGCAGCGGCTGTCCGTTTTCCCTCTGCCCTTTCCATGGCGGAAATAACGGCTTCAAACTGCTCTCTGGTCTGTATCATGATCTTTAGGTCACAAGCCGCTGTCTCACTCTCCGGATCTTTGTATCCTTCCCAGCCGCTTTTCGGCTTTTGGCAACCTTCCCATCCGCCCGCTTCCGGTTTCTCCTGCGGTTCATCCCCTTCCAGCCGGCCCTCCGGATTTTTGCCATACCCCTCATATCCCTGTGCTTCCACAGTCTGACACTTCTGTTGATCTCCGTTTTTTGGCGGTTCTGCAGCATCCCGCGCGCCGTATGCCGTATATATTTTCTGCAAAAGCTCCCTGCGGAGCTGTTTGATCCATTTCACCGGCACAAAAGTATTATCGCCCAGTTCCACCTCGCACTTTTCCACCGTAAAAGGTGTTCCGCCGGTCTTTACAAGCTGTCCTCTGATCTCTTCCTCGCTCACCGACCGTTTTTCGGCATTCTCCGCCACAGGCCCGGATACGGAAACGCATATTTCTGCCTTTTCTCTGCCCTCCGATAAACTGTCTGATAAACTATCCGATAAGCGCCCCTCAATATAGAGCGGCTCTCCTGCCCTGCATTTCATACGGATATTCACTGCCTTTTTCGGCAGTTCCCGGATATAAGTTTCCCGCAGATCCTTTAAGAGCGCCGGATCCGCATCGTTATATCCCGGTTTTTGCAGCGTCAACATCTCCTGCCCTCTGCTCCTAAAATAATAGCCGCTTCCGGCCTCGCTTCTGATGTAAAGATCCGCCAGTAGCCGCTTATCACTCTGATCGATCTTCCATCCCTGCCTGTAGACACTTATGTTCTCTCCTTTACCCGCTTCAATAGATATATTTTTTATACTATTCATTTCATTTACATTCTTTTTATCCGCTTCCCTTTTATCGTTTGCCCTGCCTCCTACAGAAATATGTTCATAATATTTATCTATATATTTTCTATACACAGACACAACACCAGCAACATACTCCGGTTTCTTCATCCGTCCCTCGATCTTAAACGAATCGATCCCCGCCCCAATCAGCTCCGGTATATGCTCCAACGTATTCATATCCTTTAAGCTCAGAAAATACCCGTCTTTTCCCGCCGTTTTATAGGGCAGTCTGCAGGGCTGGGCGCAGCGGCCGCGGTTGCCGCTCCTGCCGCCGATCACACTGCTCATCAGGCATTGCCCGGAATAGCAGTAGCACATGGCACCGTGAATAAAGGCCTCTATCTCAACAGGGACTTTCTCTTTGATAAATCTTATCTCCTCTAAAGACAGCTCCCTTGCCGGCACGATCCGCTCACATCCTGCCTTCTTCAGGTAAGATGCGCCGTATATGCCCGTGATCGTCATCTGGGTGCTGGCATGGAATTTCAAATCGGGAAAATACTTCTTCAAAAAGCCAAGCACACCTGTATCCTGCACGATAACGCCATCCAGGCCCGCCTCATACAACGGCTGTATATAGCCGTATATTCTTGAAAACTCCCGCTCTTTTACCAGCGTATTGACCGTCAGATACACCCTGACACCGAAGAGATGAGCCTGTCTGATGACCGACACCAGATCTTCCTCCGAAAAATTCTCCGCATAAGCCCTTGCGCCAAATTCCCTGCCGCCCAAATAAACCGCATCCGCTCCGGCGTTCACCGCCGCAAGAAAACTTTCATAGCTGCCGCAGGGAGCAAGCAGTTCCACTTTTTTCCCCATCACTTCTCCTGTACTTTCCTATATGATGAAAAAAGCTGTCGCTTTCCGACAGCCTTTTGGTACTTTCTAGTTCTTCCCTTTTAATTCCGTTTCCAAACGTACTATTTTTTTTGCATTTTCCTGCAGTTCCGTATTCATATTCCTCACATTTTTCTCGGAATTTTCAAGCTTGATCTGATAGGAAATCAACTCATGTTTCAGATCGTACAATTCCTTTTCCTTCGCTTTTACTTCTTCCTCCAGAATGCTGATCTGCTTTTTCGCCTTAAAATACTCGTCGGCAATATTGATCTGCATCAGCACGCTCTGCATATCCAACGGCAGTTTTTTAAAACTGTCCATCTTCCCGTACTCTGCCATTTTATTGTTGATATAACTGGCTACTTTCTGAAAATATTCTTCGCTTTCATACCCGCTCAGCGTATATACTTTCCCGCCGATCAAAACTTCAGCATCCACTTTGGAATCCATACCGTTTCCCTCATTTGCAAAGCACAAAATATGCTGCTTATCCTTAAAAAAATATACCATATCTATTATACATGATATTACGGTATAATTGCAAGCCCGAAATTTTGTATAGTTCCATCTAGTTGACGACAGCGGACGCTGGGAGGAAAATCAAATCCTCTCGGCTGGTCAGTGGCATTAACTTATATGAAAGGCTGAACTATTACTTATTCCTTAGCATCAAAGGGAACCAACAGCGAATACCCCAATTCCGTCACAACCCGTCCTCTCGGCGTGCGGTTGATCAGTCCGTTTTTGATCAGGTAAGGTTCATAAACCTCTTCGATTGTGCCCGCATCCTCCCCGATAGCGGCCGCCAGCGTATCCAGTCCCACGGGGCCGCCGCTGAATTTATCTATCATTGTCAGCAGCATGCTTCGATCGATATGATCCAGCCCCATCTTATCCACATCCATCAGATCCAATGCCGTTTTTGCCACTTCTTCGGTGATGACGCCGTCATATTTTACCTGCGCGAAATCCCTCACCCGCTTTAACATCCGGTTGGCAAGCCTCGGCGTTCCTCTGCTCCTTTTGGCGATCTCCACCGCCCCGGCACTCTCCGTCTCTACCTCCAGGATCTTTGCGGAGTGCAGGATCACCTTTGTGAGCTCCTCCACCGAATAAAACTCCAGCCTGTGGATTACCCCGAACCGGTCCCGCAGGGGCGCCGTCAGAAGCCCTGCCCTCGTGGTCGCGCCGACCAGCGTGAATTTCGGAAGATCCAGCCGGATCGACCGTGCCGTGGGACCTTTTCCTATCATGATATCAATCACATAATCTTCCATGGCGGGATAGAGCACTTCCTCCACCTGCCTGTTCAGACGGTGGATCTCGTCCACAAACAACAGATCCCCCTCCGCCAGATTGTTCAGGATTGCCGCCATATCGCCGGGCTTTTCTATCGCCGGGCCGGAGGTCACTTTCATATGCACGCCCATCTCATTGGCGATCACACCCGCCAGCGTCGTCTTGCCGAGTCCCGGAGGCCCGTACAGCAGCACATGATCCAGCGCATCGCTTCTCAGTTTTGCCGCCTCGATATAGACCTTCAGGTTTTCCTTGATGCTCTCCTGTCCTATATAGTCCTTAAGAGACTGGGGGCGCAGCGTTCCTTCTATTTTACTGTCTTCTTCTGTGAAATTTGTTTCTATCGTTCTTGCCATCTATAATCTCTCCCGGATTCGCAAATATATCCCTTTGCATATTTTGTTGTCCCTGATCCAATATCATTTGGGCAACCCATTAACTGACATTGTCTCTGATCTTTGCCGTATCTTCAACCATGATCCACTTCGTACCTTTTTCCAAAATCCACCCCCTGCACCGCTCAGATCAGGTGTTTCAGCGACGCCTTCAGAATATCCTCCACCGTCATCTGCTCCGCATCCTTTACCGCTTTCACGGCGCGGGTCGCCTCCGTCACGCCATATCCCAGCGCCGTCAGTGCCTCCACCGCCTCCCGCAGCGCGTCGGATACCGAAGGATCCACTCTGATCTCTTCCTCTCCCGTATGCAGCGTATCTTCCAGCGAAACCTTGTCCCTCATATCCAATATGATGCGCTGGGCGGTCTTGGCGCCGATTCCCGGCGCTTTTGCGATCATCTTCGCATCCCCGGAAAGAATGGCAAAACGCAGCTCATCCGGGCTCATCACAGACAAAATGCTCTGCCCGCCCTTCGGCCCGATGCCGTTCACGCCGATCAGCAGCTTAAAAATATCCAGATCATCCTTTGTCAGAAAACCGTATAGCGCTATGGCATCTTCCCGCACTGCCGTATAGGTATAAAGCTTTGCCTCCTCTCCCACCGGCGGCAGAAGCGATGCCGTTCCTGATGAGATCCGTATATTATAGCCGATGCCCGCCACCTCGATGATCACAAGATCCGGCTCCTTTACCGCTATTTTTCCTTTAAAATATGCGTACATATCCACTCCTCATTTCTGTATTTCCATCTCACTGCTGCCCGGTCCCCGCCACAGGCAAAAACCACTCTCTTCTCCGCTTCTGTCATACCAGACATCAAACAGCCTGCCCTATCGCTGCTCGCCCGGCAGACGCTTCAACATCTCCTTTGCCAGCACGCCGATCAAAAACCCCGTCACCAACCCGGCAGCCAGCAAAAACGGCGCATAATATCCGATCTCCACCGTCTGCACCAAAAAAGCCGCGATCAGAAGCTGTCCCACATTGTGGAATACGCCTCCCGCCATGCTGACGCCATAGAGGGTGAGCCCCAATTTTTTCATGAGCATCATGCAGACAAAGCTGATGCAGGCGCCTCCCAGACTGAATAAAATGGAAAACAGATTCCCGAACAACAGCCCCGAGAGCACGATCCGCAGGGCATTGACCGTCAGCGCGTCTTTCCAGCCATAGTAATATAATACAATGACCACCGCCAGATTCGCCAGCCCGAGTTTCATCCCCGGCACGCCGAAAAAGAACGGAAACAGAGATTCTATATAGGAAAGCATCAGCGCCGTTGTGATAAAAAGCGCCATTGTCACTAATTTTTTACTCGCCACTGTAAACAATATTCTCCTTTACATCGAACTTTGTGCTGTCCATAAAGACCGGACTCATTATCTAATCGCATGTATAGGTATTTTATCACAAACCTTTGTTCAATGCCATAAAAATCGACAAACCCGCGGAGGCATAACCAACTGTCGGTCATGCCTCCGCGGCTTCCTCCCCGGCTTTCGCCGTTATTTCATTTTATTATATCCCTTTGGTGTTCTGCGGATATCGGGGTTCAGATCGTAAACTTCCCCTCTCTGGCCCGCCGCACAGAGCAGCTTCATATCCTGCAGATCATTCTTACCGCCGTTTTTCTCTCATTCTGCCCCGATCAGCTCTTTCGCCATCGCGAACATCTCCTCACCGGTAAGTGCCGTATCGTTCCCCAGCAGATCATAGTATACGCCGTCCTTTTCCCATGTCACATGCGTCATCTGCGCGTATTCCACCTCATCGCTTCCCTCGGAGATATAATAGTCGTCCCTCTCCAGATTTGCTTTATCTTCCTCGGTCAGTTCATAATCCACGGGAACAAATTTGTAACTGTATACATCATACCGCAGAGCGATATCACCGCACTGATCCGTCAGATCAGGTTCTTTATCCTGCTCTCCCTTCTCGGGCCTCATGTCGACATACAGACTGATATCACTTACGCCATCCTTTACATAGTTTACGCTCAGTTCGGGGAAAGTGTACACAGTCTCCTGATTTTCATCCACCGCACGCGTATTTCCCACCCACATCGTCTCAAGACTGTATCCGTTGCTGAAGGCCTCCGCCACATCTGGGGAAAATCCCAGTTTTTCTTCCGCTTTGTCAAGTTCCGCATAAGTGTATTCCTTCTCGTAGCCGGAAATATATCCGGCGGTCTTTCCGGCAAAAACCCCTCCCGAGATCAAAAGGCATGCTGCCGCCACGCCGATCACAAGCTTCTTTGCGCTGAAATGTTTTCCGCCCTGTTCTGAGTGTGCTGTCCGTTGTTTATTCATAGAAACCTCCTGTCCTTCTGACAGATCGATCGGTATGATCTTTCCCTGAATACGGATCTCCCTGTCAATTTTCTGTTTCAATGCCTCAGAAGCCGAAATACTGCCGCACTGCATCTCCAATGCCATTTTTATCTTATCTTCATATCTGGTTTTCATACGATCCTCTTTCCTGCACATGCTCACTGTGCCCTCTCTCTGATATCCATCTGGCCTTCCAGTTTCCCCTTCAGAAACTTTCTCGCCGTATGAAGTCTCGATTTTACCGTTCCTTCCCGGCATCCCAGCAGTCCTGCGACCTCGCTGACGGTAAGTTCATTATAATAGTATAAGACCACTACCGCTTTCTGCTTCATCGGCAGAGCTGCCACCGCCCGGGCGATCATCTCAGCTTCTTCCCTCTTTATCATCTGTCCCAGAGGAGATAACACGGACCCGCTTTCCGAAAGACGTTCGATTTCCTCATCAGGTACTTCCCTGCTCTTCTTTTTGCCTGTCCGATAAGCCGTTCTCACAAGAATCTGCATCATCCACGGTTTAAACCCGGCGTCATTTTTCAGCTCGGAGATATGAAGATAGACTTTGACAAAAGTTTCCTGCGCCACATCCTCACTGTCCGGTTTATTGCCTGTGATCAGATAAGCCGTACGGATCACCAGATTCTTATACTTTTCATACAACAGATCGAAGGCCTCACGGCTCCCCTTTTTTAACTGCTGTACCAGAATTTCATCTTCCACTGTGTTTTAACTCCTCTTATTTTTGGTGCACCTGTTATATAGAGCAGCAAAGCCTTCTTTTGGTTCATTTTATTTTTGGACTTTTTTGTCGAAAATTATAATATTTTATAAAGTTTCGGACTTGCAAGTCGAAAACTTTTGATTTTTTTGAGTTTTTGCGGCTAATCAGGAAATGCTCCTGACATATGTTTTATCATCAAAAAGCAGCCATTTAACCGGATTCAGCTTCCCGGGATATTCCACTGCAAACTGTATCACCGTTCCGATCACAATTTTTACCGCCTCATCTCAGTACGCAACTGCGTCATAAGCCGCCTCTTCCCCGTCCCTCACTGTCAGAAACAGTCTGTGGGGCAGGCAGCAGATGATCTCCCCGTCGCGGGCGATCTTCTGCATTCCTTCGCAGATCCTATCAGGGCAGTCCGCCTCCGTCACATAAGCCCTGCCCTGTTCTATGACCACAGTATTGCTCCCATAAGAAGATGTGACTACCATTTCCTTGTCTTCATCTAACGGAAACTCTCCGTAAAGTTCCCCGTCTATCGTGATCTCAAGTATGCCGCCTTCGGTTTCCGCTTTATTCCTTCCGCTGATCCAAAAATAAAGCCCCGAAATAACGGCAGCCGCCAGTACAGCGGCTGCCAGTATCAGATCCTTCTTATATTGTCTCCACAAAGTATTCTCCGGTCTCATCTCTTCCTTTCTTTCCTGCTTTTTCTCCGGGAATCAACTCATTCTCAAAATACCGCCTGCTTTTTACTTTATGACATATTCCTCATTGTATATCATTCCAACCGCTTCCTGCCACAAGTTTTCCTTTCCGCCTCAGCCTACACCAGATTTGCCGTCCGCAGCACCTGATCTTCAATCCTGCTTTCCACCTCCGCCGCATAGGGTTCCAGATAACTGTCTGTCCCTTCCGCCAACCCCTGCTCTCTCAGCTCGGCCGCAATCATCCCGGCTATCTCTTCGATCAGAGCTACTTTTTCATCCGCGGTATTTATTGAAAACCGATACTGCTCCGGTTTTTCCGGATTCCACTTATCCTGCTGAGACGGCAGAAGCGCCAGCTCTTCCAGTTTGTCCGCCACCCCGGACAGCACCGGCAGTTCCTTCATCTTCCTGTGCATCCACTTGAAATAAGGCATGTACTGCCCTGCCAGCAAAAAGCAGGCGGAGCCTGTATTCTGAATGAACTCGGCAAGCGCCATTTCCGCTGCCACATACTCGCCCCTCTGCATACAGCGGGCATACTGATACTGCCCCGTCTGCGCCATCTTCCGAAGCCT
Source organism: [Clostridium] symbiosum (assembly GCA_021769625.1). Classification (GTDB taxonomy): domain Bacteria; phylum Bacillota; class Clostridia; order Lachnospirales; family Lachnospiraceae; genus 1XD8-76. Next base: position 59,821 of record JAETSN010000004.1, read on the forward strand.
CGCCGCCAGTTTTTTCTTTCGCACATCCTCCGGGAAATAAGCCAGATAAACCGCCCTCTGGGCAGTAAAACCACCGCCGCAGTCCTCGAAAATTTCTCCGTTCGTCGCAGTGGCAAGCCTTGTCTCCTGCAGGGAAACCCAGTCATACATATTTTCCGGCGGCAATGCCCGCCCGAGCAGCCTGTAGTAAAAGTCCTTCGTCTTCCAGACACCGCACCGCTGCGCCGCTTCCGGCGTCATGATGGTGTCCGCATATTCAGACGTTCCAACGTTCGCTTCTTTATCCGCACCGCTGTCTGTACAGCTCCAGTGCTGCGGAAGTTTCCGGTATGCCGCTTTAAGCGCCTCCCCGTACTTCTCATAGGCTTCCTCGTCCAACCAGATAAAAAAACGCGGGAAATAGTCATGATCCGCAGAAATACTGTCATCATAGCCGAAACACTCCGAACCTTCCCCCACAAGCCCCGCCGCAAAGTGCCCCCGCAGCTCAGGGAACTGTGCCAGCATCGGTTTTCCGTACTGTTCATAAAATACCCTGCAGCGGTCCAGCGCTTTGGATGACGTGCCGGGAAGTGCTTCTAATCTCCAGACTTTTTCTGTGCTCCCTGCATCTCCTATATCTGAATGTTCTTTCTCGTTTTCTACCTTTCCTTCATCTAATGTATTCTCTGCATTTTCTAATGTCTTTTCATTTTTCTTTTTTGATGCGCTTTCCATCTTCCGATCGGCAATTCCCGTCTTCCCGCCTGTTTTCTCCGTCTGCTCACCAGAATTTTCCGCCTTCCCACCGGCTCTCTCCGCTTCCTCGCCGACATTCTCTGCCTTCCCGCCGGCTCGCTCCGCATCCCCGGTCTTTCCCGTATCTTCTAAGCCATTCCTTCTGCCCGCTGTCTCCAGATCCCTCCGGACTTCTTCCGCTTTGTGCAGATATTCCTCCGCCTGCTCCATTTTTCCCGCTTCCCGATATACCGCCGCCAGATTTTCGCAGACAACGGCATAAGCCAGATTGAGCCCGTAATGCTTTTCAACCTCTGCCAGCGTCTTTTTGTACCAGACTACCGCCTGTTCATAATCCTTCTCATGATAACAGATCTCCCCCAGCGCGGAGAGCGCCGCACTGTAATGGGAGGCGGGCGTATCAAGCGCCTCAAACATGCTGATCGCCTGCATCACGCATTTCTTCCCGCTCTCATAGTCCCCCGTCTTCAGATAGAGAAGCCCCAGATTTGTAAAGTTTGTGGCGGCCTCCATCTGCCTGTCGGGATAATTCTGTAAGATCCCCAGCGCTTTCATTAAAAGCTCCAGCGCCTCTTCATTCCGGTCCATTTTCTCCATCAGGCTGCTCATATTGTTGTAGAGCCCCGCAAACAGATAATCATTCGGATTTACCAGCAGATGATAGATCTGTTCCGCCCGCCGGTAAAACTGCAGAGCCATCTCAAAATTTTCATCAAAACTGTAGGCCGTCGCCGTATTGAGAAGCACCGTGGCAAATTCCGCGCTCTGATCCATCTGCAGCTCTTCCATCAAAAGCAGCATATCCTCGGAAATCTGATACGCCTTCTGAAACTGGGAAATGGAGCGGTAATACCCGATCATCTCATTTCCCACCGACAGATACAGTCCATAGTCATCTTTTTCTTTCGCCTCTTCCAGCGCAGAGAGCATAAAAGGTTCCACCTTTGTATACTCCTGCGCCGCAAAAAGTCCGTCCAGTCTCTGTATAAATTCATTTGTTGTCATACGAAATCCTCTGTTTTACAGCTTCCCTGCACTTCCTGATCCGCCATTCCAAAACACGGCCGCCCTCCGGATGCCGCCTTTTCCTCTCTCTGTCCGTTATCTCAATCTTCATCATCATTCTTCAGCGGCTGATATCTGCAGGTTCCCACTTCCCGCACTTCCGCCTCCACACCGTTCACATAAACCGTCAGATAGGTCTTTGCGGACATGGAGGACGTCTTCTTAGCCCAAAGTTTATAGGTGACGCCGTTCATATCGCTCGCCTTCACATAGACATTGACAGTGAGGTTCTTCCCCTCCACGATCGTCTCCAGCTTCACCGGATGGGGATAGTCATTGCGGAACTGCAGATCTTTCGTCCCCGCAGAAATAGCCGCATCCGTTCCCAGCGGCAGGTAGGAAACCGGAGAACTGTGGGGATAACGCATTGTCACGGTGATACCGGCATTCATCAGCGCATTATAGGCTGTCGATGATACCTGACAGATACCGCCCCCGACGCCCTGCACCAGTCTTCCGCCCGAATACACGCCGGCCGGCTTGTAACCGTTGGTGGAATTTCTCGGCAGAAATATCGCATCCAGAGACGCCATCCCGCCGCTTGGCAGGACATAGCCGTTCATATTTCCCGCCGCCACACGGATATTGTTGATACGGGCAGCGCTGCTCCCCCGAAAAGATGTTGTACAGGTTCCTGCAAGCACATAATCCGCAGTATTCCGGGCCGCTGCCTCAGTCTCCGCTTCCGCCAGAGTGATCACCTTGCAGGTATTGGCATTCAGATCCACATTGATATTATTGACCGGTCCGGTCATGATCTGAGTCTGCACCACATTCAGATACCATGTCTCAAATCCTCCCACAAACTGATAACAATACCCTTCCGGCACGCCCGGATTTACAAATCCCGGCGCACGCAGATCCGCGTTTACCTGTTCCAGAAAAGTATCCGCCCATTCGATCTGGACAAAACTGCAGCTGTTTAAGCCGTTATCCGGATCCGTATACAGACGGATCTGTTCTCCCATCAGCTCAGAAAAAGGTTTCTCCCAGACTTTCCCTCCGCAGGAGATCGTCAGCTTCATCTGCGCCCATCCCGGATTAAAAAATGTCGTATCCGACAAAGTTGTCACACCGACTTCCACCGGCGCCGCCTTGCAGGTCATCTTCGCTGTAAGCGGCACCGACACAAAAACGATCAAAGCAAGCAATATGGATATCCATCTTTTCATAACTCTTCCCTCACATCTTTATTATACTGATATTATATTCCGTCTTCGCATAAATCGCAGTCATTATTTACTATAAGACATTCCTGATCAATATACAATACCACTGTCTGCTCTGTTTTCCGACAAAAACCGACCGTCTGGCACGAAAACAGCGAAATTGTCATTGCTCATATATCCGCAGAAATAAAACAGGAACCACCCCCATCCTGAAAAGATTTTTATACTTATCTTCCGCAAGACTACCGTGGTTCCTTTTTATGATAACAGGTTCGGATTAGTTGTTGATCAGCTTATCCTCACCGTTCCAGCTATACAGCTTTCTGATCTCCTCACCGACAATCTCCGCAGGATGCTCGGAAGCCAGTTTTCTCATGGCACGGAAATGTGCCTGTCCGCCTGCCGCAGACATATCCAGCAGGAACTCTTTCGCAAAGCTGCCGTCCTGGATATCCTTCAGGATCTTCTTCATGGTCGCTTTGGTCTCTTCCGTGATGATCTTCGGACCTGTGATGTAATCGCCGTATTCCGCCGTGTTGGAGATAGAATATCTCATGCCTGCAAAACCGGACTGATAGATCAGATCCACGATCAGCTTCATCTCATGAATACACTCGAAATATGCATTTCTCTCATCATATCCTGCCTCCACCAATGTCTCAAAACCAGCCTGCATCAGTGCGCATACGCCGCCGCAGAGCACTGCCTGCTCGCCGAAAAGGTCTGTCTCTGTCTCTGTCCTGAAAGTGGTCTCCAAAACGCCTGCTCTTGCGCCGCCGATCGCCAGCGCGTAAGCAAGTGCCATATCCTGCGCCTTGCCTGTCGCATCCTGATGAACAGCCACCAGACAGGGAACGCCCTTGCCGGCCTGATATTCGCTTCTCACGGTATGTCCCGGTCCCTTCGGTGCCACCATCGTTACGTCCACATTTGCAGGGGGAACGATCTGACCGAAATGAATATTGAAGCCGTGCGCAAACATCAGCATATTACCTTCTTCCAGATTCGGCTCGATATCTTTCTTGTACATAGCAGCCTGCAGTTCATCATTGATCAGGATCATAATGATATCCGCCTTCTTTGCCGCTTCCGCCGCCGTATATACTTCAAAGCCCTGCGCCTCTGCTTTTGCCCAGGATTTGGAACCTTCATACAGGCCAATAATGACGTGGCATCCGGACTCCTTCGCGTTTAATGCATGTGCATGTCCCTGGCTGCCATAGCCGATTACTGCGATCGTCTTGCCTTCCAGTAAAGAAAGGTTACAATCTTCCTGATAAAAAATCTTTGCCATTTTCTCTTCCTCCATTTTTATATTGACTTTTTCTCTATAACTGAAAGGATTTCCCTTAGAGTTCCATTTTACTGTAAAATTCTATTTCTTTACAGGTACGTAACGTTCTCAATCCCCCTGCCGAGCCCTGCGATACCGGTCCTTGCAAGTTCCAGGATCTCATAGCCGCCAAGCAGGTCCAGAAACGCCTCTATCTTATCCTGATTGCCGGTCAGCTCTACGATCAGGCTCTCCTTTGCCACATCGATGATCTTTGCACGGAATATATCCGCCACGGAGATCACACCCTGCCGCTCTTTTTCTCCGGCCTTTACCTTGATCATGGCAAGTTCCCTGTACACGCTGTTTTCCGGCTTCAGTTCCTTGATATCCCGCACATCCACCAGTTTCGCAACCTGTTTTTCGATCTGATCCAGAATCTCATCATCACCGCTGGTCACGATCGTAATCCTTGTAAATCTGGAATCTGCGGTCACACCCGCCGTGATACTCTCAATATTATACCCTCGTCTGGAAAATAATCCGGAAATCCGGCTCAATACACCGGACGTATTATCTACCAGAAGCTGAAATACTTTTTTCTGCATCGCTCTGTCCATCCCGTTTCCTTTCCCTAATTTTTATACACGCGCTGTTTTTCTGGGATATTATACTATACAAACCGGCATTTTTCAACCAAAAAGCCCGAATGTATCAGAAATCCGCAACAGTTCAGGCATCGGCCTCCATGCACTTCTGCAGCGCCAGGGTTCCTGTCCGCGCCATCTCCACAATGCTCACCGAAGCCATCATGCTGATAAACAGTTTGATCTTCTCCGGCTCGTCGCAGATCTGTATCATCATCGTGTTCTTTGACATATCGATGATGTTCGCCTTCATCACATCGCAGGTCTCCAGGATCTCCCGCCTGTTGCCCTTGTTGTACTTCACTTTGATCAGCATCAACTCCCTGCTGATGCTCTGGCTCTCGGAAAAAGTCTTTACCTTGATGACATCCAGCTTCTTGTTGAGCTGTTTTTCAATCTGTTCTATCGTCCGCTCATCTCCGGAACTGACGATCGTCATCACGGAAGTATCCGGTGAATCCGTCTCCCCCACCGCCAACGAGTCAATATTAAAACATCTTCTGGAAAACAGACCTGCCACTTTACAGAGCACACCAGATCTGTTCTCCACCAGAACGGAATATATTCTCTTCATAACGATCCCTCCTTAACTCACCAGATCCATCGGATCAACCACACATATCATACTTCCAGCATGATACGCTTCGCGATGCACACTCGCTTCGCCCGGCACTGTATGCGCCTCAGCTTACCAGATCCATCGGGTCTATGTTACACTCCATAAGCACGCTCTCATCCTTCTCAAGGAAAGCATCCAGCGCCTCATCCGCCTTCTCCATATTTTCAAGGCGGATAAATTTCATATCATAGGCGGATACAAGCTTCTCCAGATCTGGGCTCCCCGACAGATCCACCACAGAATAATGATCCTGATAGTTGTAATGCTGGAACTCCCGCACCATGCCCAGATAGTTGTTCTTCAGCACCACGATCTTCACCGGAATGTTGTGCTGGCGCATCGTGGCAAGCTCCATCATGGACATCTGGAAAGACCCGTCCCCGCAGACCGCTATGACCTGTCTGTCCGGACAGGCGAGCTTTGCGCCCATCGCCGCCGGGATCGAATAGCCCATCGTGCCCATACCGCCGGAAGTCATAAACCGCCCTTCCCTGACGATATGGTACGCACAGGACCAGATCTGGTTCTGCCCCACATCCGCCACGTAGATGCCATCCTTCTGCATCTTCAGAGACAACTTTCTGATAAATTCCGCCGGGTCCACATAGGCGGGATTCGGATTTCTCTTCCGATAAATATTCTTTTTATATTCGTTCAACGTCTCTATCCATGCTTCATGATCCTCGCAAGAGATCTCCTGTTCCATGAAGTCCTGGAAAATGCACTTTGCATCCCCCACGATGGGAATGGACGGCAGCGCGTTTTTCCCGATCTCCGCGGAATCCACGTCGATATGGACGAGCACTTTATTGGTTGTGATGATATCCGGCTGGTTCACCGCCCGGTCCGCCACCCTCGCGCCGATCATGATCAGAAGATCCGCCTCGTTCATGGCGCGGTTCGCACAGAGCTTCCCGTTATTTCCGACCATGCCGAAGTACATCGGATGCTCCGTCGGCATCGCGCCGATCCCCATCATCGTGGAGACCACCGGCACGCGGTACTTTTCCGCAAAACTGCGTAGCTCTTTTGCCGCATCGGAGAGCAGCACGCCGCCCCCCGCGCAGATCAGCGGTTTTTTCGCCTTCTCCAACTCCTTCGCCACCTTCTTGATCTGCACGATATGGCCCTTCACTGTGGGCTTATAGGTACGCATGGAAACCTCTTCCGGATATGTAAAATCCTGAATCTGTGCATTCTGGATATCGATCGGCACATCGATCAGGACAGGGCCTTTGCGCCCGGTGTTTGCAATATGAAAAGCTTCTTTAAATACTCTGGGAATATCATTTACATTTTTGATCAGATAGCTGTATTTCACAAAGGACTCCACAGCCCCCGTAATATCCGCCTCCTGGAAAACATCGCTGCCGAGCAGTTCCGAATTCACCTGCCCGGTGATGCAGACAAGCGGGATGCTGTCCGCAAAAGCCGTGGCGATCCCGGTGATCACATTCGTCGCGCCGGGGCCTGATGTCACCGCGCAGACACCCACCTTTCCTGTGACTCTAGAAAGCCCATTTGCCGCATGGGCAGCATTCTGCTCCGTCCGGATCAGAATCGTTCTGATATCACTCTGTAAAATACTATTATAAAAAGGACAAATTGCAACGCCCGGATAGCCAAAGACACTTGTCACGCCCTCTTCTTCCAGACATTTTACCATTGCATCCGCACCAATCATGGGGTTCCTCCTTCATCTGTTTCTATCTGAATCCGCACATTAAAACGATTTCTCATTTTCCCGCTGTCTGTTTATATCGGATCGCGTTTTCCCGAAAATCAGCTCAGCTTTGAACATAATAGCATTTTTTCAAAAGAAATACAAGTTCACTTGCTAAATTACTTTAAATGTGATACATTCATACTGTTAAACTATTACAAAATTATTACAAACGAGAAAATGAATGCAAGGGGGCGCTATTTTGAAAAGACATATTTTGCCATTCATCCTCTCTGCTTCTTTAGCTGCTTCTCTGTTGACAGGCTGCGGCAGTGATACTGCGGATGAATTGAGTACTTATCAGGCAAGCATGAATACTTTTTGTGATAACATTTCCTATATAAATGATCAGATCAACGCTCTGGACGGCACCGGGGAATCGGATGTGGAAACTCTGTTAAGTAATCTGGACACTCTCGACGATCAGTTTTCCCAGATGGCAGAACTGACCGTACCCGATGAATTTTCCGCTATCGACAAGCTCGCCGATGAAGCAAGTGAAAATATGAGCATGGCAGTTTCCTACTATCATGAAGCTTATGATTCCGGAACCTTTGCGCCGAATTACGCGGAGGCCGCTTATGAATATTATACCAGGGCAAATATCCGTCTCGGCTATATCCTTCAGATCCTGCACGGCGAAGAGATCGTGGATGACAATGTCCGATATATTACAGATGACGAAACCATCGAACCGGAATCAGATCCGGAAATGCCCTCGGAAGAATAATTGACATTCTGTTTCATATTCCATAAACCGGATTCATTCTATGATATTGGCACATGAAATCTGCGGTACAATGTACCGCAGATTTTTTCTTTTGATGCTCCTCTTCCCATCATACATCATATCCCTTTTGCAAAATAACCAGTCAAATTAGTACATTCTTCTTATTTTCCCGAAGTAAAAGCCACTTTGAAAAGTTATTTCCTTTATTCAGTAATAGTATAATTTATACATGAACAAAGAGAAAATAACAAACCCAAAATTCGTACAGGAACGAATCACAGAATTAAGACTTGCAAGAAATATTTCCGAATACAGATTGAGCAAGGATCTCGGCTACAGTAAGGGTTACATCCAATCGATCAGTTCCGGCAAATCCCTGCCGTCCATCGCGTCGCTTTATGAGATCTGCGACTATTTCAAGATCACACCCAAAGAGTTTTTCGACGACGGTTCGGTTCCCGATTCCGAGTTGGTTCATAATCTGATACTTGAGATCCGACGTCTCCCTGCTGAAGAGCAATATTTTTTATATCACTTTTTGCTGGCGAGAAAGAAAAAGAAAATAAAAAAAGGCAAAAAATCATAAGATTTCCTGCCGCAGTCAATAACCCCGCCGCAAGCAGCGGGGCATGGAATTTGATACGCCCCAAGGGGCGGGGTATTGACCCTCGCGGCATTCGCCAATATGCTCAAGCCAACCTTTGGTTGGCTGCAAGCGCGGCACTTGGCTCATTGCTCGCGGGAATAAAAAGGCTATCGTATAAGTCGGCTCTGTCTGACGCTACAATAGCCTTTGTTCTCATCATTCTAACCCTCTTTCGCCCGCTTTGGTGGGCGCTCAAATCAGTATTGTGAAATTTCATATTTCACATTATTCCTATGTCATCTATCTGCATCAATAATCACAACCGGCTAAATATCATTCATGAGCATTGATAAATCCTCTCACTGCACCCAGCTTCTCCTCCGCATTCTCTCCGAAGAAACAGGATTCTCCATCCTTTTCCACCAAAAAACCGCTTCCATCCCCAGCCGGTTTCGGAGATACTCCTCCCGCCATCAGGAAAAAGTATGCATCTCCCACAAGAAGCATATCCGTTGACTTTGTAAAATACTTTCCCTCCGCGAACGCCTCATACCCTTCGTAGCTATAGACCGGAATATAGAGATCACAGCTTGCCCCGTCCTCCCGGCGCAGATGATACCAGAAACCGGATGTGTAATCCTTCTCAACATCCTCGCACATTTCCCTGTAGGCCGGTCCCCATTCCCAGTATTGTTCCGGCGTGAGGTTCCACGGTTCAAAATGAAACATATAGCCCACAAGCCCTTCCCGGACCATCTCCTCCATTTGTCCGCTCTCCACCTCCCAGGGCCGGTAAAACTGTTCCTTCATCGGCCGACAGCCTTTCACGCCTCCGTTTACAAACGCATCCGGGTACAGCACGCCCTCCTTACAGATCCCCACTGCCTCCAGCTCCTGTAATACCTCGTGTTCTTCAAACATCCTGTTCACCCTGCCGCAGAATTCCCCCAGCGCATCCTCATCGGAATAATACAGAACACACACCTTTTCCCGGGAGGGATACCGCTTTGTTATTTCCCCACATGTCAGGCCGTACCCTTCGCCGTAATACTGAAGAAGCTGTAGCCCGTAATTCTCATTCGCGCCATATATTTCATTATGGAAACCATAGTCAATCTCCACCTGCACATTGATCTCCGGGTGAGATAAGGAATTCATCTCATATACCGCCCTGTCCTTTGTTTTCCCCACCCGCTCCGGTTTTGAGAATGTTTCCTGCGGATACCTGTCTCTCATATAAGTTTCCGCATAACGACTCCCCTTAACTGACATTGAAACATTTTTTATAAAGAAAAACAGTCCGACAGCCACCAACGCCAGGAATATCATTCTCACGATCTTCCTGCGTTCCTGTTCCCGTTCCAACCGCCACTTTACTGCAAGCCGATCTATCTCCTGATACTGATACCTTCTGTGCCACGCAGCGGGATACAGCGCCCACCAAAGTTTTTGCAGGCTGACCGGATACCCGCAGCCTTCTTCCTCCTCGAAAGCCTGAAAGCCATAGGCATCCCAGAAATATAAACGTATCACATAGTCATCGGAAAGCTGCCGCTCCATATCCTCCCCGAGAAACTCTACAAGCGCCGGATGCCATTTGATATCCTGAAAATCTTCTGATTCCAGATAGTCTTTCCACCACCGCCTCTCCTCCGGATCCCGGCACATTGATTTCACATTTTCCCACCTCTCCATAAAAAAGGCGATCTTTTCATTTCTTTCCTCCGCCCGATTCTCAAAGTAGGAGCTAAGCTCGTTTTCTTCCCACTTTGTCCGACCGGCCGCTTCTCTTCCCGTACTGTCTTTCTCCGCCCCGCTTTCTGCCTGCCCTTTCCCGCCGTACACATTCCGCTCATCTTCCGTCGCCGGTCCGCTTCTGCCATCCGACTGATACCGCCGGCCTCTCTGCGCATACTGCAGCGCCGCCTGATAAGCCGCGTAAAGCTGCATAAATTCCTCCTGTCTTTCCTCCGGGTGGATCTCTTTAGACCGGGCAGCGTACGCTTTTTTTATCTGTCTCTTATCTGTTGTGGGTTCAATGCCCAGTATCTCCCATATCCCCATCTTGCAATTTCCTTTTTCATTGCGGCCGCTCACCACCAATAGAATACAGTGAAATTCTTTTACTGTTCCTTTAGTTTATGGAATATCTTAATAAATTTCTTTGCCCCGTCATCATTCACGTGAAAGTAAAGCTTGCGCTTTTCTCCCCGTATATCATGATAACTGATCGCAAAATATTTTCTTTTTATTTTCCTTTTTCGTGTCCCGCCAGAAACCGCTATCACTCCGGCCAGCATGCTGAGTGCCCCTGTCATTACCTGCTCGGACAGCGATGCCGCCCGATCGACAGAAGCTTTTTCATCTTCCCATTGTTCTATTCCTATGTCGTCAATTTCCTTCACCACAAACTCAAAATGCGTCTCATAGGTTCCGTCAAAATTGTCTTCCAACACATACAAATGTTGCTTCGTCAGCACGATCATGCACTTACAGTCCGGATACTTATCATTCGGAGGCACCAATCTTGCCTCATATGCAGCTATTACTTCCTGTCCCCTGTATTCTTTTTCCATAGCTCCTCCAGATTTGACCGTATTGATATTTTCGCAGTCAGTTATAAAATCCACAGATCAAGCATTAAGTGTTAAAGATACTTTCAAACGCCTCTAAATTTTTATCTTTTCCCCCGGGAATTGCAAATACAACTTTTTCAAAACATTTGTGTGATGTACCCAAATATTCTTTAAATATTTTGGCAACCTCTCTCACATCCTGTCCAAATACGCCGCACCCATATGCTCCGAGGATCAAAAGATCTGCTTCATTCTCTTTTGCTATATCCAGCACAAATTTGATCCTTGATCTCAACACTTCTCTGTTTTCTTCGTCCGAAACATTTTGATATTTCTGTGCCGCTGATCTGTTGGGAGCCGCACAGGTGATAACATCACATAAAACCCGGTCTCCGTCTTTACAAAACATGATATCGGGGGAATATAAGCCCCTGTTTAAATACAGCGCCCTGTTTTTATGTTTATTGTTCCAGTCATAAAACGATAACACAAACTCTGACAATACATTATACAGGTAAGATTCGTGGCACAAACATTCTTCCTGTGCCTTGCTTCCATTGATAAACATTCCCCCGGGGTTCTTATATGATGAAAAATTTAACACCGCCATACGGCCTTTACATTCATTTGAATGGCCAATGATCGCCGAAACGCTATCCGCTGCCTCCACTATAATATCTGTTTTACCGGAATGCGTTTTATTGCTTTGAAAATCAACATCGTAAATGATACTGTTTTCTATAGATTTCCTTATTTTTTCACCATATAACCGCTCCATCTCCTCCGTATGTTTTTTAGCCTGTTCTGCCCTCTTCCCTTTGTCATTCCAATATTCTTTTATATATGCCATCTTCCTTTTCCTGCAATAAAAATTAACGATTAAAAATAGATTGTGTACTTGTGTCCATCTTTGAAAGGGACACAAACGGTACACAATCTATTCATCATCACACAAAACTATACGCTTCTTTATTTATAAAATTCCAGTCAGATATGTGATAACCCTAGAATTTCCCAGCCTTCGCAGCTTCCTCGATCGAAACCGCAACAGCAACCGTAGCGCCTACCATCGGGTTATTGCCCATACCGATCAGGCCCATCATCTCAACGTGAGCCGGCACGGAAGAAGAACCCGCAAACTGTGCATCAGAGTGCATACGGCCAAGCGTATCCGTGAAGCCGTAGGAAGCGGGGCCTGCAGCCATGTTATCGGGATGCAGTGTACGTCCTGTGCCGCCGCCGGAAGCTACGGAGAAGTATTTCTTCCCTGCTTCTGTTCTCTCTTTCTTGTATGTACCCGCCACAGGATGCTGGAACCTTGTCGGGTTGGTGGAGTTGCCCGTGATGGAAACGTCAACGTTCTCTTTCCACATGATCGCAACGCCTTCCGGAACGGAGTTTGCGCCGTAGCAGTTAACTTTCGCGCGGAGTCCCTCGGAATAAGGCTTTCTGTAAATCTCTTTTACTTCGTTCGTGTAGGGATCATACTCTGTCTCAACGAAAGTAAAGCCGTTGATCCTGGAGATGATCTTTGCAGCATCCTTTCCAAGACCGTTCAGGATAACACGAAGGGGTTTCTGGCGAACTTTGTTTGCCTTCTCAGCGATACCGATAGCGCCCTCTGCAGCCGCGAAGGACTCATGGCCTGCCAGGAATGCGAAACAGTCTGTCTCTTCCTCCAGAAGCATCTTGCCAAGGTTGCCGTGGCCGAGGCCTACCTTACGGGTGTCCGCAACGGAACCGGGGATACAGAAAGCCTGCAGGCCTTCACCGATCGCTGCTGCTGCGTCCGCTGCTTTGCGGCAGCCCTTCTTGATCGCGATAGCCGCGCCTACCGTGTAAGCCCAGCATGCATTTTCAAAACAGATCGGCTGGATCTTCTTAACCTGATCGTAAACATCCAGTCCGGCGTCTTTTGTGATTTTCTCAGCTTCTTCGATAGAAGAAATGCCGTACTCATTTAAAACGGAATTGATCTTGTCAATTCTTCTTTCATAAGATTCAAATAATGCCATTTTTTACATTCCTCCTATTCCTTATTCTTTTCTCGGGTCGATGATCTTCACAGCGTCATCCACACGTCCGTACTGTCCGCTTGCCTTTTCCCATGCCGTATTGGGGTCGTCGCCCTTCTTGATAAAGTCAGTCATCTTACCGAAGTTGACAAACTTATAACCGATGATCTCATCGTCAGCATCCAGCGCGATACCTGTCACATAGCCTTCTGCCATCTCCAGATAACGGGGACCTTTTTTCAATGTACCGTACATCGTACCAACCTGGCTTCTAAGTCCCTTGCCAAGGTCTTCCAGGCCTGCGCCTACAGGCAGTCCGTTCTCGGAGAACGCGCTCTGGGAGCGGCCGTACACGATCTGTAAGAACAGCTCTCTCATAGCCGTGTTGATCGCATCGCATACAAGGTCGGTATTCAGTGCTTCCATTACGGTAAGGCCGGGCAGGATCTCGGATGCCATCGCTGCGGAATGGGTCATGCCGGAACACCCGAGCGTCTCAACCAGAGCTTCCTGAATAATGCCTTCCTTAACGTTCAGCGTCAGCTTACATGCGCCCTGCTGCGGTGCACACCAGCCCACACCATGTGTCAGACCGGAAATATCTTCCACTTTTTTCGCCTGCACCCATTTTGCCTCTTCCGGGATGGGAGCACAGCCATGGTGAACGCCCTGTGCCACGGTACACATTTCTTCAACTTCTTTAGAATAGATTATCATGTGAAAACTCCTTCCATAATATATAATATTTGTAACAGAGGATATGCTTGTCCCCTGTTATAACCTGCAAAACTGCTCCGCAATTTCGAGTTCGCGGAGCGAATCTCGTGAGTAAGCTTTGCTCACTCTATTTTCGCATATATCCGACAAAAAATCCAGTCTTACTTGCAAATATTGTCAGATTTTGTTACACCTTCTCCACAATATTCTCCGGGCTTTTGAAAATACTGCGCGCCGGGATATATCCGCGCACACAGGAAGTGGGATAAATATTTGTCTCTCTCCCGACCACCGTACCCGGATTCAGCACGCTGTTGCAGCCCACCTCCACAAGGTCGCCAACCATGGCACCGAACTTTTTCAGCCCTGTCTCGATCTGCTCTTCCCTGCTCTTTACCACCACCAACGTCTTGTCGCTTTTCACATTGGATGTGATGGAACCGGCGCCCATATGGGATTTGTAGCCTAAAATGCTGTCGCCCACATAATTGTAATGCGGCACCTGCACGTTATTGAACAGCACCACATTTTTCAGTTCCGTGGAATTGCCCACCACGGCTTTTTTCCCGACGATCGCATTCCCGCGGATAAAAGCGCAGTGGCGTACCTCCGCCTCCTCGTCGATGATAGCGGGACCGTTTATGTAAGCGGTCGGATACACATTTGCCGACTTTGCGACCCAGACGTTCTCCTTCACCTGTTCGTATTTATCTCCCGGCAGGCTCTGTCCCAATCTGATGATAAAATCCTTGATAAACGGCAATGCCTCCCAGGGGTAGGTCAGCCCCACAAAAAGTTCCTTTGCTATCGTCTCATCCAGCGTGTAGAGCGCTGCTATCGTTGCCTGTTCCATCTTTGCCATGCCTTTATCCTTCTTTCTCTTTTAATTTATGATATGTTTCTTTATTCTATGATTCTATGGTTGTTCAAAATTATCTTATCAGTCCCTGACAAGCAGGGCTGTTTCGGGAAACTGCTCAATTTCCTCCGGAAATTGTTCAGTAGCGGGTAACATCCCTGACAAGCAGGGCTGTTTCGGGAAACTGCTCAATTTCCTCCGGAAATTGTTCAGTAGCGGGTAACATCCCTGACAAGCAGGGCTGTTACCCTTTGTAGTAACCGGCGAATTTATCGAAGGCGGGGTACAGCGCCGTCTGGTTCCTGACCTGCTTCACGATATTCGTCCGCCTGGTCACAAAGTCGTCCAGCTTCCGCATATACTCGTCGGAGGTGATCGTTCCTTCCGCCACCTGCGTCAGCCCCTTCTCCCAGCTTGCCGTGAGCCTCGGGTCCAGCAGCGGCTTCATCGCATTGTCCACCACCTCGTAGATGATCTCCCCCAGAAATGTCGGCGTGATGATCTGGGTCTTTTTATTCAGCGTCAGATACTTGATATTGACCAGCTTTTTCAGAATTTCCGCCCTCGTCGCCGAAGTGCCGATCCCTGATCCCTTGATCTGGGCGCGCAGCTCTTCATCTTCGATCAACTGCCCCGCGTTCTCCATCGCCAGGATCATGCTGCCGGAATTATAACGTTTTGGAGGCGTTGTCTCCCCCGCTTTGATGGAAAAGCCGTGATAACTGATCCGGTCACCCTTTTTCAGCTTTGAAAGCGCCGCGAGAAGCGCTTCATCACAGCTCTCCTCCGCCTCTCCCTCCGCGGAAGCCTTACCGTTTCCGGCATCCTTATCGCCCGGTGCCGGCGCCTCATCCCCCTGTGCCGGCGTTTTCCCGTCCTTCCAGAAGGAAAATTTCGTCACAGGCAGATACCCTTCTTCCTTTAACACCTTAAAACTGCTGTGGAAGCGCTCCTTTTTCACCTCTGTCACCAGCGTCACCTTCTGGTACACTGCAGGCGGGTAAAAAACAGCCAGGAAACGTCTGACAATGACCTCATACACTCTCTGGGATACGGGCGCGAGCCCTTTTAACGCAGGCAGCCCCTGTCCCGTGGGAATGATCGCGTAATGGTCCGTGATCTGCTTGTCATTGGTATACTTTGTACTCCCGATCTTCCGATAAGTCCCCTTTGCGAGGATCTCCTCAGCCAGCTTGCCGCACACAGTATAATTTTTCAATCCGCTGATATTCTTTCCGATCTCCTTCGCCACCGCGCTGGACATCACTCTGGCGTCAGTTCTCGGATAGGTCACCAGTTTTTTTTCATACAATTCCTGCACCACCTGCAGCGTCTGATCCGGGCTGATCTTAAAATACTTTGCACAGTCATTCTGCAGCTCCGCCAGATTATATAACAGCGGGGGATTTTTCGCCTCCCTTTTTCTCTCAATGGAGTGCACTGTCCCCTCTTCGCCGCTGACGATGCCGATCAAACCTTCCGCATCTTCCTTCTTTAGAAAACCGTTCTCCTTATACAATCCCGGAAAGCCCGCATATTTCGATTCCTCCCAGACTCTCCACTCACCGGAAAACTGCTTTCCTTCAAGCTCCACATCCGCAAGCACCCTGTAAAAAGGAGTCTTCACAAAATTCCTGATCTCCCGCTCCCTGCTCACCACCATACCCAGCACACAGGTCATGACACGGCCCACGGACACCACGCATTTGTCGGTATGCATATAATTCTTCACCGGATAGCCGAATTTTAACGTCAGCACCCGGGAAAAATTGATGCCCATCAGATAATCTTCCTTGGCGCGCAGATAGGCGGAAGCGCATAGATTGTCATACTCCGACAGATCCTTCGCCTCCTTGATGCCCCGCAGTATCTCCTCCTCTGTCTGGGAATCGATCCAGACTCTTTTTCTTGTCTTTCCTTTTACGCCTGCCTGCTGCTCCACCAGGCGGTATATGTATTCTCCCTCCCGCCCGGAGTCGGTGCAGACATAAATGGTCGTGATATCTTTTCTGTTCAAAAGCCCGCTGACGATCTTAAACTGCTTCGCCACCCCCGGAATCACTTCATACAGAAAATCATCCGGTATAAAAGGTATTGTATCCAGCGACCACTTTTTATATTTTTCATCATAGGCTTCCGGATAGCTCATCGTCACAAGATGTCCCACGCACCAGGTCACCACCGCACTTTCCGATTCCAGATAGCCGTCTTTTCTTGTCATATTCAATTTCAGCGCTTTTGCAAATTCCTGCGCCACGCTGGGCTTTTCCGCAATATATAAACTTTTATCCATCCGCACCATCCATTGCTGTTCAGCTTTTTTGCCTCCCCGCATCTCCGGGGAGACCCGATTCCGATGCGGCATGTTTACTTTTTCTCAATATACCCCTTTGCCTTCAGCATTTCCGCGCAGAGCACGGCGCCGCCCGCAGCCCCTCTCACCGTATTATGGGAAAGGCCGATAAACTTCCAGTCATAGACACTGTCTTCCCGTAGACGCCCGACGCTGATGCCCATGCCTCTTTCATAATCCACATCCAGTTTCACCTGCGGCCTGTTGTCCTCCTCCAGATACTGGATAAACTGTTTCGGCGCGCTGGGCAGTCCAAGTTTCTGCGGTTCGCCGGAGAAGTTTCGCAGCTTTTCGATCAACTGCTCTTTTGTGGGTTTCTTCCTGAATTTCACAAATACTGCCGCCGTATGTCCGTCCAGCACCGGCACACGGATACACTGACAGGTGATCACAGGGCTCTCCGCCGGTACGATCACACCGTTTTCCACCTTGCCCCAGATGCGGAGAGGCTCTTTCTCGCTCTTCTCCTCTTCCCCGCCGATGTACGGGATCACATTCTCCACCATCTCCGGCCAGTCCTTAAAGGTCTTGCCCGCACCGGAGATCGCCTGATATGTCGTCGCCACCACCTCATAGGGTTCATATTCCATCCATGCCGTCAGCACAGGCGCATAACTCTGGATCGAACAATTGGGTTTTACCGCCACAAAACCTCTCTTTGTGCCGAGACGCTTCCTCTGGTCTTTGATCACTTCAAAGTGCTCCGTGTTGATCTCCGGCACCACCATCGGCACATCCGGCGTCCACCTGTGGGCGCTGTTGTTGGAGACAACAGGCGTTTCCGTCTTCGCATAGGCCTCTTCGATCGCTCTGATCTCGTCCTTGCTCATATCCACGGCGGAAAACACAAAATCCACTTCGGAGGCCACCTTCTCCACCTCGTTTACATTCATGACAACGATGTTTTTCACTTTCTCCGGCATCGGTGTTTTCATTTTCCACCTGCCGCCCACAGCCTCCTCATAAGTCTTTCCCGCCGAACGGGGGCTTGCCGCGATGGTCGTCACCTCGAACCAGGGGTGATCCTCCAACAGGGAGATGAACCGCTGCCCTACCATACCTGTTCCGCCTAAGATTCCTACACGCAATTTTTCATTCATAACTTTTCTCCTCTTATTATAAGTTCCGCAGATGACCTTCCAGTACACATGACTCTGAAATAATTTCCGGACATCTGCTGTTTTCAATTATCTTCCAGATACCGTCTGCAGGCCGGGATCACCTTCTCCATCGCTTCCCTGCCCGGCGCCCCGGTGGTCAGCCGTTTCTCCACACAAGTTTTCAGAGAAACCGCATCGTAAATGTCCTCCTCGAATCTGTCACTGATCGTCCTCATCTCCGAGAGCGGCAGCGCATCGATAGAAGTATCCTTCTCGATACAATATAATACCAGCCTTCCCACAATACCGTGCGCCTCCCGAAAAGGCACGCCCTTCCCCACCAGATAATCCGCCGCGTCCGTGGCATTGGTAAAGCCTTTCATGGCGCTCTGCGCCATTCGCTCCTTTCGGAATTTTATCGTATCCAGCATACCGGTAAACAACGTGATACAATCCCGCACCGTGTCGAACGCGTCAAAAGCCGCCTCCTTATCCTCCTGCATATCCTTATTATAGGCAAGCGGAAGCCCCTTCATCACTGTCAGGAGCGCCATCAGATCCCCGTAGACCCTTCCGGTCTTCCCCCGGACAAGCTCCGCGATATCCGGATTCTTTTTCTGGGGCATGATCGAAGAACCGGTGGAATAGGCATCGTCAATTTCGACAAACCGATACTCGTCACTGTTCCAAATGATGATCTCCTCCGAAAACCGCGACAGATGCATCATCACAATACTCAGCGCCGACAAAAACTCTATCAGATAATCCCGGTCCGACACGGAATCCATACTGTTCAAAGTGGGACCCTCAAAGCCCAGAAGCTGCGCTATATAATCCCGATCCAGCGGATAGGTCGTCCCTGCCAGCGCACCGGCGCCCAGCGGACAATAGTTCATCCGCTCAAGGATATCCTGCATCCGCAGCCTATCCCGTTTGAACATCTCAAAATAGGCGCCCAGATGATGCGCCAAAGTCAGTGGCTGTGCTTTCTGCAGATGGGTAAACCCGGGCATATAGGTGTCCAGATTCTCCTCCATGATCCGGACGATCACTTGTAACAGCTCCTTGAGCAGCCCGTCCGTCATCTGCACCTGCTCTCTTGTATAGAGCCGCATATCAAGCGCCACCTGATCATTCCTGCTGCGCCCGGTATGCAGCTTTTTCCCCGCCTCACCGATCCTCTCGGTGAGCACCGCCTCCACAAAACTGTGGATATCCTCATAGCTTTCATCTATCACAAGCGCTCCGCTCTCCACATCCTCCCGGATGGAAGCAAGGCCTTCTGTGATCTCCCGCACTTCCTGCTCTGTCAGGATGCCCTGCTTTCCCAACATCTTCACATGGGCCATGCTGCCCTCGATGTCCTGCTGCCAGAGCCGCTTATCAAAACCGATCGAAGCATTAAACGCATAGACCAGTTTATCTGTCTCCTTTGTAAATCTTCCGCCCCACAACTGTGCCATTTCTCCACACTGTCCTTTTCTTTTTATTTCCGCGGGCAACGAGCCAAATGCTATGCTTGCATAAGTATTTGGCGACTGCCGCGAGTGTGCAATACCACATAGCTTGCTGTGGGGTGTTGCACTTCCGCGGGCAACGAGCCAAATGCTATGCTTGCAGTCAATCAAAGGTTGACCTGGGCATATTGGCGACTTCCGCAGGACCACCATGCATCTTTTGAGTATCCCGCCTGTCGCCCGCCGTTTTCAACTCCGCATAATATTACCACAAATTCAGCTATATGACAAGAAAAGCCAAAACAATATTTGATACTTCACAAAAATAAAAGCTGCAAGAAAGCAAAAATTTTCTGCTCCGTTACAGCTTTTATCCCCTTTATTCCACTGTATTCAAACGTTCAAAAACCAAATCCGGATCATATTCCGGCGCATAACTTTTTGCCGTGGTATAGATCGGCTCAACAACTGATATCTCCTCTTCCAGATCCTCGGCAATCTCTTCAATGGTTTTATTCTTTTTCATCTTTTTACAAACCTGGGAAACAATCGTATACTTTTTTCCTCCCGCTCTGCTTCTGTCAAGTTCTTCCATCAGCCTCAAATATCTTATCGTCATCTCCGGATCCCTCTTTACAGTCTCAATCATTCTATGTATTTCACGCAGATCATTATTTACCGCATTTTTGCAGTCAGTATGTTCCATATAATAAAGCAATTGTCTTACCGCTTCGTTTGTTACCCCTTCCGTTCCCCCTGTATATAGAAATATTGTGCTGGCTCCATCTTCAGGGATTAGCAACCGAAATGCTTTAAGATATTTCTAATAGACCTATCCCAGATATGTATAATCAGTATAACAACCACTCTTATCACTGTCAATAAAAAAATTATATTTTTTCATCTCATTTTACTACAATTCAATATCAACCCGATATTCCTCATCGATCAGAATGTATTCCACCCCGTACCTGACGCACTGCTCCAACATCCGGGCATTGTCCCTGCGCACCGCTTCCGGCGTACAGTCCTCATCACACAAACGCGCCTCGATAACATTGGCAAATCTCCTGATCTCGTCGAAATGCCTTTCGATATATCTGTCGCTCATGACCAGACAGTAAAACCGGATCTCCTCCAGATATTCCTTCTCGAAATCTTCCGCCCAGCTAAAGGGAATATAACATCCCTCCACAATAAGGTTCTGCCTGTTTTCGACCGCTGTCCTGATCATGCCGCATACGATGAGCCATAAATAATCCGTCAGCGCTTTTTCATCACTCAAAGGCGTCAGCGCGGTATTCCCGCTGCGGATAAGCCCCATTTTCAGATGGTCTATGGAAAGGTAGGGATACCCGTACTTTTCAAGAAGTTTCTGTGCCAGCGCCGTCTTTCCCGTGTGGGATGCGCCTGTAATCAAAATGATCATTTTCCTCCACTTACTTCGTGAGTCATCATGCCGCTCATTAATTTTGAAAAACTTCAGGGCTGTCCGCGCCTCCCAATAAAACGGACAACACAGCCCTATCATTACAATAATGTCCATCTTCAGAAAACCGGCAAATACAAGAGCACAGTTCGGATTCTCAACTTTTTCCAGCGACCTTTGGGAGATACCGTCAACTTTTTCAAACGACTTTCTGGAAATATAGTCAACTTTTTAAAGCGACTTTTCAAAACAAATATCAACTTTTTCCAACTTACTACAGTTCCACACCTTTATCCTTGCTTCGCAGATACCACTCTTTTCGGACAATCGTCACATTACCTGTTATACACTCTCCTTATACTTCTATGTGCCTCCAACACTCCGAGCAAAGGCCTCCCAGAATTCTTGCCTTGTTTTATTCCAAGCTGCACTATGATCTACTGGCGAGTTCTTCCAAACCGTATTTAGAACACCTGCATTACCACGATGTTGTTCTTGTGTTAAAACAGCAAGTGTCCCATTTGGATTTTGATGTATGTGATGAAGCTCATATGCTTTTCCTGTAACAGGATCTAACGGAGGTAATCCATTTTGCATCCGCATAATATTTGTAACTTCAGTGCCATCCGAGAGACAGCTCACAAAATCCAAATCAATTTTTTGAACAAGCGCAATGCGTCCATTTATCATAACAGGTTTTAATCCACTTTCTTTGTAAACAAGATATTCATCCATACTATGAAGTTGAGAAATAACATCTATGGGAAATCCCGATTCTTTCTGAATAATCGCTGCTTGATTCATTGTAAGACCATTTTGTGTTACCTTTTTAAGTACAAAAAACTCCTGTGTTCCACCAGTAAATACACCAGAAACAGCCCCCCATTTAAACCCTTCGCTGCCTGCCATTGCCGCAGCCTCCAAAGCTTCACTAAAATCGCCAGTTTGAATTCCTCTGACAATTCCTGCTGAAACAGCTCCAATGCCGCCAGATGAAAACGCCATAATTGTACCATTTTTTGCAGAAACAGCAAAAATCATACTTACTGCAGGTGCACTGATAGCAGCAGTGACAGCAGATACCGTCACACATACAAGAATCACACCCGTACCAATTGCAATATTTTTAAGCATTGTCTCAGTATATGTATCTTCTATCTTCTGAAGCCCTTGGACTGTAGTCTGACCATCCTCGCCTAACGTAAAAATATAGCGGGTTCCCTCAAATAACTCATCCAGTTCAGCCAGGGTATATCCAAAATAGATATTCGATTGTGAATTAAATGCCACCTCGTCCAGATATTCCTTTGAGATATAGACAGCGCTGACATTTTCAACAAAATATTCTTCACTGTCTAATGCAAGAACCGTCTCTCTGTAAATCAAATCTTCCACATGACCAAGCAGTTCACCGTCATCCAACGAATCATACTCTGGTATATCATCTTCCCAAACAAACGTATCAACAGCTTCTGTCGAAACGATGTCCACTGTTTCATCAACCTGTAACTGATTCTGTTCTTGGGTCTGAGATTGAGTACAGCCTGTGAGAAGCATCGTAATACTGAGCAGCAAAGCAATCGCACGTTTCATTCATCCACACTCCTTTCAGTTTCGGGTTTTTGTTTCACATGCTTTATCCTACGCCATATAAATACCAACACCAGAATTGCAATCAGGCAAACAGCGCATATCATCATTGCTATAACAGAAAAACTTCCTGTAAGTTCATAATTCTCCGCTTTCTTTTGTTCAACAACAGATATATCCTCGTTCTCGGGAACAGACGTTTCATCCGTCCGCTCTGCCTCTGTGGGTGATGCATTATTGGTCAATTCAATGGTGCCATCCTCTAAAATTACTGCCCCCTGCTCTACTTGCTCATTGATCTCCGAAATGGATAATCCTGTTGTCATATATGCCCGAAGCACATTGTTGGTGCCAACATAGATTTTCTTAACCGTAAGTTGATTGGTATATCGATTATGAACAGTAATTGTGTAGATTCCTTCTTCTGTATATTTTACGCCGTCTTGAGCAGGTCCGTTAAAACGTATATCTTCAATTAATCCGTCTGCACTATCCTTTAGGATTTCACGTTTTATATTAACATTTAAATAGCGTGATTTTGCTAGATCCAAACGAAAACCATTATCAGTCATGGAACTGTTTGTCAGTTCATCTCCAGTAACAACATCAAACGGATATGCCATACAGTTTCCATTTCTCACCGAAAATCTGAAAAAGATGCGATAGTGACCCACTTTATCAATCAATTCGTCGCTGGTTACCTCATAATCAAGTGCCACTTCGTAGTCGCCTTCCTCAAAGAGTTGGACTTTCGTATCTGCACCGACTATAGTATTCGCTTCCAGATAATTAGTATAAATGGCAGGCTCTCCTCTGACATTGTTATAATCCGTATAACGGATAATTAGAGTTCCCCGACCAAAATCCATTTTCGGAGTCTCAAAGTACTTGTCATAGCCCTCTGCATCTGCTGTGATAGTTAAATTATTTTTCCCATCCAAAGCATTGATATCTTGATTCAGATTAAACCAAAGTATTACCTGATCCCCGACATTTTTCAAAAACGTTACACTTCCGTCCGCTTCTACGACTTCATCGGTATATCCGCTGACAAAAAACTTTCCGAGTTCCCATCCATAATGAATATCATCTTGATCAATATCTTTTTCGCCGGAATACCCTTCAAAATTCTCAGCCCTCACTCTAACACCCAAACCATATGTTTGATCTAAATCAGACACATTTGCTTCACCGCTGTCCGTATAGGCATAAAACTCATACACTTCAACATACTTTTTGTAATCATATTTATCTGTATTAATAAACAAGAAATTGCTGTCCCTCACCCTAATACGAAGTTCATAAGCTATAATTACCCTGTAAAAACAGCCGTTAATCAACTGAATATCCGTAGTAGAATAGATTGCGCCTGTTCGAATCGGTATATCACTGAAAGCATTAGCAACCACATCTTCATCAACCCATGTCAGCCCATCCTTAGAGGTTTGAAGAATAATTACCCCCTTTAGGATATTATCATCAAGTGACAACATATCAACTTTTTTACTCTTATCCTCTACCAGATGCCATGAATCCTCCTCAGCATTGAGCAGCGTATCCTCATAGTTATAGAACAGCGATAAATTTCCCTCCATCACTTCATAAGCAGTAACACCATCTTTATTGCCCACATCAGATATATTTCCATTTACAAAAAAAAACACCATATGTATTATCCTCGCTGGTTTCAACAAATTGATTTTCATCTGAAAACTCATAATGGTTGTTCTTATCAAATTCATAGACCTTTCCCTGTACCTTGATCGTATCAGTTGATGCCGAAGCTGTAGCCAGAAATATAACAGACAGCATAATGGTCGATAATATCCATACAACAATTTGCACAGCCTTCCGCAAAACAGTGTTTTCATCTTTTGTATACATCATTTTTCTCCCCCGTTCTATTCTAATCAGCAATCTGCTGAACATAGATATCGTTTTTGTCCATCAAGCATCTGATTGGTTTGTTGTATAGATTATTGACTGTCCGGATATTTTCAACAAACGGAATGGTTACATTTACGCGTGCTTGAATCAAACCGCTTAGCGCAACGATCGTCCGCTGCTCACCATGTATTCCTAATTTGCTACCCGTTTCAATTAAGCTTTCATCTAATTGGGCTTTACTGATAACAGGCATTTTGGAGATGGTCTTCCCCACAAACTTACTTGCAACAGCCAATTTGTTCATCACCCCGATTTGAACAGATGATTTTGAATAGTCTTCCATCAAATTGTAGCACTCTGTATAAAGAGTACGGTACTGATAAGAATATTCCGTGATTCCCTGTTCAATACTGTTCAAATATCCCTCACTAAAATTCCCCAACAGCATCACTTCCAGAAAAGCGGAATAAGCATATAGATACAGCGCCAACTGATAATCCTTAAATTGCACTTGCAGTTTTTTCAATACATTCCTGACTTCAAGATCACTGTGAATAAAAGACCGCTTCTTCAGTTGTTTTCCAATTTGTTCCCTATAGAGAATAATACTTGCTTCTGACTCTTTTTTAATCTGTTGTACAAGAATGTGTTTATTTGTCTTGTACTTTTCAATATTCCAATTATATTTGAAATTGTTCAATACATCCCCCAGAACATTCAGGTTGCCTTGAAGCGTTGCGCGTTCTTTTTCTTCCAGAAATTGCAAAATCTCTTCCTGCGTCTCCTGTATGGCATCAAGTTTCTTTTCGATATTCATCAAAGCAACAGCCATAAACAGCATGGTAGGATCGCAGGCTAAAGCTGTCATTCGCGCCTGCCCTCCACCAACAGCTCCGACGGAAGATTTCAAAGCACCAACATAATCTGCACTACCACTGACATTGAACATCTGTTTTCCCATTGTATTTACAAAATAAATCCCTGAACCGCCGCTGCCATTGACAGCAGTCTGAATAGCTGTTGTCAGTGGTTGAAACGCTACCCCAAGAGCAGAAAGATCAGACATATGAATTTTTGTGGCATTACTCATTTTGAAGTCAAGTTCCGGCATGACCGGAAGAACCTCAACATTCATCATGGCTTGTAGAGATGATTCCTTTTTGGAGTCAAGTTCATTGCACATAATATCCTATCTCCTTTGTATTTTATATTCTTTAGTGTGCTTATAAACATCACCTACTATAGCCAACATCCTAATCACACATCTTTCAAACATTCAACTTTTTAATCCTGCCGGTATTGGACATCCTCCCAAAAACTCACCGCTTCGTAATAACCGCCACAGCACATGGCATTCTCCCGTCCACCACATGATACTCCACATCTTTATACCCCGCATCCGCAAAAAACTTTCGGTAAGAACAGATATCAAACTGCCTCTTAAAATCCGCCCCCGCCATTTCCAGCAGGCGTACCGCCTTTTTATTCACGCCGCCGGACGCATTGATATAGGTCGGAATGATGATCCTGCCGCCTGTTTTGCATACTCTTTCCAGTTCTTTCAAAGCCACATACGGATCCTCCAGCAAATGTATCACGTTCCCCGCAACCACTTTGTCAAACCTTTCCCCGCGGCATTTCAACCGTGTCATATCCGCATATCTCACTTTGACATTGTCATATTTCCGGCATTTCTTCGCCGTCTCTCTCAACATGCCTTTCGAGAGATCCGTCGCGATAAGCTGTCTGCACACAGGCGCGATGTACCTGCTGATAGCGCCCGTGCCGCAGGCGCACTCCAGCACGACATCTCCCTTTCCGATTTCTTCGGCAACTCTTTTTCCAACGCCCCTGTATACTTTCCCGTTGTATATCGTCTCAAAAAAATCATAGATGCCTGACACTTTATCCCAAAACATATCTGTCCCTTCCTTCTCCGTCTGCCGCGCTACCCGCTCATCCTGTAATGCCCCACAATATCGGATCTTATCTCCAGAATATCCTGCTCATAGGAACCCTGTACCGGATTGCTGTGATGAATGACATAGGGCATCCCGTTTTTGTTTCTGTGATCCGAGACAATGCCGATGTGATTGTGGAAGATCACGATATCCCCGCCCTGCCACTCCTCAATCTCCCTCACATCCGTAGTCAGGGAGACCGCCGTATGGGCAAAAAACACCTGCAGATTCTTCACACGCCTGAAATCGATATTGGCATCCGGCTCCTCGATCGGATAATCCTCCGGATCTTTCGCTATGTCTTCCTGCACCAGCTCCATCAGATCGTACCCCGCGCTTTTCAGCGCATTCGCCACGACATCCGTGCATACGCCGTACTCGTCATCCGGATATCCCGTCTGGTAATACCGGCTCTTATACTTTGGTTTCCCGGCAATATACGTGAGCGCTCCCTGCAGGATATCCGTCTGGTCATCTATGCCGTCCCCGTCCCTGTCAACACTGCTGTGCGCCTGTTTAATCACATCGCCGTATCGATCGGGCTTTCGCCTCGCCGAGGTATTCTGCCAGCGGAATGCCAGATAAACACAGGCACAGCCTGTAATGCATACACACACGATACATATGACCCGCAATATTTTCTTCACAGCCTCCACCTCCCGCTGTCTGTCTGTTCTTTCTTATTGTACTGCGATCTTATCATACATCCGATAAAGCTTATCTTCAAGGTCCGGCTTGCATCCTGCACCTCTTTTTTGTCAAATTCGGCTTCCGCATATTGACATTCTCACAAGACTGCAGTAGTATATAGTTGAACCACACTACTGCAGTCTTGTGATATTTTAAGAAAAGAGGTATATGACAATGGAAGTTAAACTTTTCGACTCCGAATTGAAAGTGATGGATGTACTCTGGCGCGAGGGCGACACTACCGCAAAGCACATATCCGATGTTCTTCATGCGGAAATCGGCTGGAACATGAATACAACCTACACACTGATCAAAAGGTGCATTAAAAAAGGCGCCATCGAACGAACCGAACCGAAATTTATGTGCCATGCGCTTATCCCGAAAGAACAGGTGCAGGAAGCTGAAACCGATGAACTGATCAACAAAATCTATGACGGTTCCGTCGACAAACTGTTTGCCGCCCTGATCAGTCGGAAAAAACTTTCTGTCGAGCAGATTCAGAAACTAAAGCAGATCGTAAAGGATCTGGAGTGAGGTGGCATTTATGAACCTATTGAGTCTGAGTTTATGGGATATGAGTTTTTCCGGCGCGATCTTCATCATCGCAGTTGTGCTTGTCCGGGCGGCGCTGATCAACCAAATTCCGAAAAGGACATTCCTCGTCCTGTGGGAGATTGCCTTCTGCAGGCTGCTCGTTCCGTTTTCCGTTCCCTCCATGTTCAGCATACATACGCTGATCGGGCGCGCCCTGTCCTACGCCGCATCCGGGGCGGCAGATGCAAACGCCGCCATATCCGTCTGGGCACAGGGACAAGATCTTACGGCGCAAAAAATGGAAACGCTGTCATCCGGCATGCTCTCTTCCCATCCCGTATGGCACGCCCTCTGGTGTACCGGCATGACAGTCCTCGCATTGTTTTTTACGGTCTCCTACCTTCGCTGCCGGATCGAGTTTCAGACATCATTGCCTGTGTACAATGATCATGTGGAACAATGGCTGAAAAAGCACTCTCTAAAGCGTTCCGTCTCCGTCAGGCAGTCGGACCGGATCCTGGCGCCCCTGACTTACGGCATTTTTCATTCCGTGATATTAATGCCCGGGAAAACGGACTGGAAAAATACAAAACAGCTGCAATATGTTCTCACGCATGAGTATATACATATCTGCCGTCTGGATGTTCTCAAAAAACTGATTGCCGCCGTCATCCTTTGCATTCACTGGTTCAATCCCGCCGTCTGGATCATGTTTATACTTTTTAATCGGGATGTCGAACTGGCATGTGACGAGAATGTCATCCGGCAATTCGGCGAAAGATCGAAAACGGTTTACTCGCTGATCCTGATCGACATGGAAGAGCGGCAAAGCGGGTTACTGCCATTTTGTAACAATTTCAGCAAAAACGCGATAGAAGAAAGGATCACAGCGATCATGAAAATGAAAAAAACAACAAGATTCTCTTTTGCCGCCGCATGTCTTATTGTCTGCGGTATCGTGACAACGTTCGCCACTTCCGCAAAAACCGGAAGCGCTCTTCCTTCATCTAACGGCTCCAAATCGGCATGGACGGCTCCCGAAATGCAGCCCTATGGCAGCGAGGGGGACAATTATTATTATCTTCCGGAGGATTATATTTTGGACGGTCAAACAATTTTTACAACAGGTTATTACGAAGCCGTACAGCTCGTAGAAGGATGTGAAACCCGCATTTTTGTCCCGATCGACCCCATTTCCTGCGAAAGGCTTCCTTCGGACAGCATTTCCGACGGCACTGTCATGGAAATAGACGGGAAAGAATACGAGATACATATAAACGACAACCAGTATACCGCCGTCCCAAAAGACCGGCAGTAAAGATCGGAGGCTTCAAAAATGATGAGATATCTCGAATTGGCAGAATATATTTGTCTGGTAGTATCTGTCAGCAATTTTATCGCATTAGTATCTGCGTTGAGGAAAAAGGAAAATATATACAGGATAATATACTTTATCAATAATCTGGGCATTACTGTCCTATCGAATCTCATCATTTGGATGGAAGGCTGGTACGCGGACGAAAATAATCTGAGCGGCAGTACCGTAAGCTTTTTTTTAAATATATGTATTGTCGTCCTTTTTATCCTGAATAATATAATGGCGGTAAACTCATTTTACCGCCGCGATCACTGAAAACTTCTGATAAGAATACACACACTGCACAACCTGAAAGCCGCACTTTCCGAGCATATCCATCTCCTGCCCGACCGAGCACTCCCTGTCCAGTTTTCTGCGCTCCCTCCATAACGCCAGATCTTTGTCTGTCAGGCCGCACGCCGGCAAAGAATTTTCCCAGTAGGAATCAAACCACTCACGCATCTTTTCCTGCTCCGCGCAAAACTGGTCATAGTTTACAAACACGCCGCCCTCCGGCAGAGCGTCATATATCCTTGAAAACAGCCCCGCCTTTTCCTTATCTTCCAGATGATGCATCGACAGAGCCGAAATGACAGTATCAAAAGCGCCCTCCGGCAGTTTATCGATATAATTTTCTGCCCGGTATGATATATTTTCTATACCGTGAAACCTTTTTCTGGCAACATGCAGCATTTCATCGGCAATATCCACGAGCACATACTCCGCATCCGGATATCGCTGATACCAGAAATACGTCAGCAGCCCCGTTCCCGCCCCCAGATCGATGACCCGCCCGGGCGCATCTATATTGGAGGTAATGAACTCCGTTGCGGTCCTGTAAAAATCGTCAAAACAGGGGATAAATTTTCTGCGGTTAGCGTCGTATTCCTCCGCGATCAGGTTAAATTGTCTTTCTATGTCCATACCTTCCTCCAAATTCATAAATTGCCCCTTATCGTCAATATACTTATAGCATATCGAAAATTGCACAGAACTGTTCTACAAATACTCCCTCATAGTAAATTCCGTCTGCTCGCCAACCTTCCTGCTTATCAATTCAAACAAATTCTCCTTCGTCGCAAAGAGATTTTTTGGATTTCTTCCAATGATCAGATACTGATTTTTATCATCAACCGAAATATATTTCCTTGTATCATCATCCAGCAGAATATCTGCATTGTCGATAACGATCAGCCTGCCGTCCGCCTGCTTTATCACATCCCCGATATTCCTCTGGTAATCCAGATAATTCAGACAAAGAATTTTCGGATTTACCGCCATACATTCTCTGATAAATGAAAAAGCAGCCGTCTTCCCAGTACCGGAATCCCCCATCAATATAGTAATATTGTTAATAAATGTAAAATTAATAGTAAAGGAAGTATGAATCGTTGAAAAATGATCCATAACAACAGGCTTACTTTTCATTATCCCACCACTCCTTCAATTCTTCATAATCATCAATCACCTTTTTACCTGACTTAGTCCAAACCATAACCGCATTCATGCCAAAAGGTATCAATGCATAGTCACTATAAACATTTCCGTTTTCCATACCATACAGGATCTCTAACGCATTGTTACCGCATTCTTTTAAACAAAATACTCTTTCCGGATAATAAAGTACATTCAATACTGTCTTACATCCAACTGAAAGCCTGTCAATATCCAACATAGTCCCATTAAATCTCGAACAAATCTTATAGCGACCGGCAAGCTTCGCCTCATCAATGGCTTCAATAATCTCTACCGCTTGTTCGTCTATTCTTGATACGGTATTCTGATTAAAAAACAAATCATTCCATTCTACATATTCCATGCCATCAGGTATATCCTTTTTGTCTCTAAAAATGCAAATCATGATGCCGCCTCCAGTCCTGCCCTGTGAAACTGCTCTTTCAGACACGTTCCTTCATATATGCTTCTCATTTTATCATACACAGACAATCTGCTGTAGTCCAGACCGCAAACATCGTCTCCCATCCGATTTTCCCACTCACAGCACGACTTGATCCAACAATCCCCAATACTGCCTTTTGATACTTCAAATCCTGTATTCCTGGTCAGATCAAATAAAAGTTTTGCTGCCAGTTGCTCTATATTATGTTCTTTCATATGCTTGTCATACTCCACGATCTCTCTAATGCCTTTGTAATTCATATTGCCGCTATCAATAGTATCAATCAACTTTTCCCTTGCCGCTATTGCATCTGCTCTTTCTTTCAAAAACACATCATCCGGTGCGTAGATCCAGTTGATCAGATATTTAAATTCCAACAGAATATACTCGAAGCAGATAATATCCATCAACACAACATTATCCTTATTATCAGCATACTGTTTTAATAATTTCCGCTCTATTACTACCTGCTGGTTATCAAAAGAATTATCAAACACGATCACATATCTGTTATCTTTGTCAGTCAAATTCTTAACAGCTTTTACGAGTTCACTATTATTCTTTTTGCTTTCTGCTATCATATCAGGGCACAGTTGTTTTAAAAGGCTGCTCCAGAATATGTAACTCGATTTATCCTTTTTATCTTCAATCCATAAAAATACTTTACCTGACATTTCTTCATTTCCTTCCATTCAGCATACCGTAACATATGGAACTTTACATCCCCTTCTCTCACTTTCAGAAGTACTCTCATCACGTCTGCTGATGCAGCATCGCTACGATCCGGCAGTCCCTGCAGATCTCAATATAAGCATTCCCTTCCATCGCGTCCAACACCGTATCCCACTGGATCTGCGCAAGATACTTCATGGGTTTTCCGCAGTCGGGGCAAAGCCTGATATCGCAGTTCTGGATCCAGAACGCAAAACCGCCGATGGAAGAGCCGCCCTCCCAGTCCGCCGCGTATCTCGGCGGCACAGAATCTTCCCCCAGAACATAGGTATTAGAAGTAAGTTCCTCAACCCCCTCTTCCCCCAGATAATCCTCCACCCTGCAGAAATTTTCCGCGAGGACAAGCTCGCTTTCCCCATCTACGGTATATCTGCAATAATCCCCCTCGGAAAATTCAAAACAGTTGGGACAGCATTTCGCCTTGACCACGCCCTCTATCCCAAGAAAATCCAGCCGCGCATCTCTGCCGTCGATCTCCATCAGATTCACGATCCCGCATCCGCACCTCGGACATTTTTCCTTTGTCCTTGTGCCGATCCTCACCGGACTGCGCATTTTCTTCTCCGCCGTTCCCTTCACCATCGGATAACATTTATCAAAATTTGTTTTGAGCAGTCTGCCTTCGCCGTCAAAAGACCAGCCGCCGTATGCTGCATAGCGGGAAGGCGGGACATATAACTTTTCCTGCCATTTCCGTGGATTCTCTTCCAGTTCCAGAAATAGGTTAAATACCTTCTCCCCGCCGCGGACGGCAAGACACATCAGTATACGATTCGCCTGCATCGAATTGAGATCATCCTGCTTTATCATCTCCGCCATCGCCTCCACCACATGATCCGGCGCATCCTTATACAGTTCACAGGGATGAAACAGGTTCTTTTTCCATGCCGTCTCCGCTATTTTGGACGTATCAATATCCCTGTAATCGAGCAGATTGGTGAACAGGGCTCTTTCCCTGTCCAGTTTCCCCGCCTCCTCGATCTCCCGGCAGATCTGCTCCATCGCCTCCTCGATCTCTTCCTGCGGCAGCGCCAATATCCTGTTCCGTTCATTTTCCGTCCGGCAGGAAACACAGATCCCGTCAAAGTAGATCGTTCTGCCGCACTGTTTACATTTCTTCGCCTCTCTCCCCATATCTGCCATCCTCCGAAACTATTTTACCCACTGTCTGTTCGCGACCGGTCCTCCATGCCCGAAATATATGATCCTCTCCCCCATACCGCTGATCTTTTCCGCGCTCTTAAGCATCTCTTCCCTGTCATGATACAGCATGGAAACCGTCGGATAGAACATATTCATCAAGGCATCTCCCACGATCAGATATTTCTCCTCCACGTCCACACCGACGGATCCTCTCGTATGTCCCGGCAGCGCCACGATCCGTGCATCCACTCCATGGCCAGCCAGAGAATCCCCGTCATGCAGCAGTATATCCGGCTTAAATTCCGGCACCCTGCGGCGGCGGAATTCTCTTAAGGATACCGCCAGAACGACCTTTCCCGGGACAGTCTTAGCCGAAAGAGCCTGCGCCTCATTGGAGCCGATCAGGTCACAGTCTTCCCCGCTCATCGCGATCGGCGCTCCCAGCGCATCCGCCATCCGCGCCGCATTTTCCGCATGGTCAAAATGCGCGTGCGTCAGGACGATCAGCCTGATCCTGTACGCCCCGCAGGCCCTGATCACCCTGTCCGCAGACTCCCTCTTCCCGACATCCACCAAAATGCCGTCCGTCCCGTTTACAACAATATAACAATTGACATTACCGCATTTTATCCTGTGAATCTCACTCATTCTCAACCTTCCTCGCCGTCCGGAAGCATCCCCGGTAACATTATTGACGGACATATCCCTCCCCTTTCGGTCATGCATTGTCCCTTTTTACCGGCTTCCTTTCCCTCAAACTTCCGTTTATTTTTCTGATTTTACCATAAACATCCCCTGTGTACAAGAATTCTAAACTAATGCAATATTTCACATGACCTTTTCTAGCTCAGCACAAGTACCATAAGTTAACACCTCAGTCAGCCGGTAAGAATATAAAATGCTTAAGGAGCCCTTTGAAAAACGCCGGCACTTAGTCCAATATGAAATTCATAATGCGAATTTCACATGTATTATAGCGCCTTATGTGTCCGCTGCGCTGTTTCACAGGCTCTTGAAGGACAGAGCCGGCGAGAGCGTGGCGACGAAGCATTTTATATTCTTACCGGCGTCCGCCATAATACCAAATAATGACACCCATACACCTTTTCTGCCATCTCACATAGAATAATATATAACTTTTTAAAACAAAGGAGCGCTTTTTGTGGAAACCTCGTATCTTTCCCTTGATCATCTATCCTATGCTTATCATGGTATGCACGGGGAGACCTGTGCGCTTACCGATATATCCTTCTCTGTGAAAAAAGGCGAATTCATCGCAATCGTGGGACCCAGCGGCTGCGGAAAATCCACACTTTTGTCCCTGATCGCAGGCCTGCTCAAACCGGAATCCGGAAAGATCCTTTTCCCCATGCTCTCCCAGAATGAGAGCCCGAAGATCGGCTACATGCTGCAGAGGGACCACCTCTTTGAGTGGCGGACCATCTATAAAAACGTGATCCTCGGCCTGGAGCTTAATCACCTCTGCACGCCGGAAAAACTCGCCAAAGTTGACAACTACCTGAAGGACTACGGCCTCTGGGATTTCCGCGACAAACGTCCCAGCGAACTCTCCGGCGGCATGAAGCAGCGCGCCGCCCTGATCAGGACGCTGGCGCTCGAGCCCGAACTGCTTCTTCTGGATGAACCCTTCAGCGCCCTGGACTATCAGACCCGCCTGCAGGTTTCAGCCGACATCTGCCGCATCATCCGCGCCGAGAAAAAAACGGCGCTGCTGATCACCCACGACCTGTCGGAGGCGATCTCCATATCCGACAGAGTAATTGTTTTCTCAAACCGTCCTGCCACGGTAAAGGTTCAGATACCGATCCGGCTCACCCTGCCGGATGACAGTATGCTGGCAGCGCGGAACGCACCGGAATTTAAGACTTATTTCAATCTGTTATGGGAGGAGCTGCACGATGACACCGCAGGAACAATTTATCAGAAAACATAAACGTTATCACCGGATGATCTTCATCGCCCGCTTTTGTATTATCACGGTTTTTCTCCTGATCTGGGAAACAGCCGCAAATACAGGGCTGATCGATCCGTTCTTTTTCTCCAGCCCGTCCAGGGTGTGCAAAAGTTTTGTGACGCTGTACCGGGAAAACAACCTGATGGTGCATATCGGCATCACGCTCCTTGAGACCATCCTCAGCTTTCTTCTGGTATTTGGCATCAGCATGCTGACCGCCACCATACTATGGTATTCGGATAAGGCTTCCGCCGTTCTGGAACCTTACCTTGTGGTGCTCAATTCCCTGCCGAAGTCCGCCCTTGCGCCGTTATTTATCGTCTGGCTCGGCACCGGCATCAAAACGATCATCGTGGCGGGCATCTCCGTCGCCATATTCGGCGCCATCATCAGCCTTTACGCCGGCTTCGCCCTGACGGAACCGGAAAAGTGCATGCTGATCACCACCCTCGGCGGCAGCCGCAGGCAGATCTTCAGCAAGGTGGTGCTGCCCTCCAACGTTCTTCTGATCCTGAGCACGATGAAAGTCAATATCGGCTTATCCCTTGTGGGCGTCATCATCGGGGAATTTCTCGCCGCAAGGCGGGGGCTCGGCTATCTGATCATCTACGGGAGCCAGACCTTTAAAATGTCCATGGTCATCACCTCCATCGTGATCCTGTGCGCGATCGCCATACTGCTCTATCTGCTTTTGCAGTTTGCGGAACACTGGTATAAGAAAAGGGTGCTCTAAGGCACCCTCTTCACTCATCACTCCCCACTCTCCACCGCCTCCACAATACGCATCCGCCCGATCTTCCGCAGCGGAATGCAGGTTGCCAGCAGGCAGGCGCCGACGGACAAAAAGACCGCCTCCGCCACAGGCAGCACAGGAAAAGCGATCAGCCCTAACCCGCCTGCCGTCCCCGCTTCGACAAAGAGCAGGCAGACATACCCTGCCGCGGCGCCTGCCCCCGCCGCGATCAGCCCATAATAAGCCCCTTCCCACAAAAACACTTTATACAGGCTCTCCACGCTCATCCCGACGGCGCGCTGTATGCCGATCTCCGTTACCCTTGTGTGGATATTCGTATAGACCGTGTTCACGATATTCAAAAGACCGATCAGCCCCACAAAAAGGATCAGTCCCCATGCCAGCAGACGGATCTGCTCAAAACTTTCCGCCGCCTGTCTGTCCGTCTCCTCGTAAGAGAGCCAGGTGGTGCCAGGCACCCGCTTCGCCAGCGCTTCCACCGCCCCGTCAAACCGTTTCCTGTCAGCATTTTCTTTCAGCGTCGGCAAAAATTCATTGTACGTTTCCTTTCCGGTCAGCGCGGTGTATAATTCCTGATCCACGATCACCTGCACCCCGTTTACAAAGCCGTTGTTTCCCATGGAAAAATACCGCTCATAGCCGTCCAGCGTGTGCAGCACCGCCAGCTCTTTCCCCGCCACGGATATCCGCTCTCCCGCGTGAAGCTCGGTCCGCGGAAGCTCCTGCCCCTCAAACTCAAGCGGCAGGGGATTGCGTACCACACAGCCCTCTCCCGCCTTCAGCCGTTCCAGCTCCTCCCCTAAAAGACAATCCGCAAGCCGTGCATCCATATAGCTGTCGTTCATGCCGATCACCTGAAAAGTCTCGCCGGGATGCATGGCAAACCCAATCTCAGCACCCACCGGCTTATCGTTTCCGTCACTGTCGTAGAGTGTCAACTGGAACGCCGCCACCGAGGATACCTCCTCATCCGCCTGTAACGCCCGCAGATCCTCTGGCGAAAATCCCGCTGCCTCGTTGACGATGGAATAATCCCCCATGTGTTCCGAAACCCCACCCGCCGTATCTAACAGGGATACGCTCCCCTGCAGCGCCACGAACACTGCAATGCTCATCGTGAGCGAAAGCAGGGTGAGCACAGTGCGCCCCCTGTTCCTCCTTAGATTCAGCGCCGCGTAATACCGCTCAAAATTCCTGATGCGCCGGGCGGCGCGTTTTCTTCTCCTGACCTTCACGCCCATACCCGCCATCGCAACCACCGGAGATACCCTCGCCGCATAAGCGCCCGCAGGGACGGCTGCCGCGAATGCAAAAAACAGGGTGATCCCCGCGCTGCACAGCAGATAAACGCCCTTTCCCGCGCTGTTTTCCGCGATCAGCCGGTTCAGCTCCTGCGCATCCTGCACCAAAAAAATATCCGGCGACAACAGCCCCGTGGCGGCGGTCAAAATACTTTTTGCCGAGATCGCCCCCAGAAAAAGCCCCGCCGGGATCCCCAAAAGGGCGAGTATCAATATCTGTGAGGAGACCAGAAACTGAAGCTGTCCCTTCCCCGCCCCTATCGCCCTTAAAACACCGTACTGTGTGATCTTCCGGGACACATCGATCTTTAAGATATTGTAGATGACCATCCCCGCCGCCGCAAGAAACAGCGCGCCGACTAAAATGCCCGCCGCCGTCATAAAGGAAAAACCCTCCGCGGCAGAAAACATTACCCCGCTGTCATAATAGCGGATCCCCAGCGCGTCCAGATAGGGCGTGTTATACATGACATCCAGATCATGTACCGCAAAAGCCTTTGCCAGA
This sequence comes from [Clostridium] symbiosum, assembly GCA_021769625.1. Classification (GTDB taxonomy): domain Bacteria; phylum Bacillota; class Clostridia; order Lachnospirales; family Lachnospiraceae; genus 1XD8-76. The sequence continues at coordinate 97,206 of JAETSN010000004.1, forward strand.
TCATCCACCGTGCTCTGAAACTCCTTCTTATCCGCCGTGCGGATGTCCACATTGCAGTAATAGTAATTTTCTGGCAGCAGCGCCCTTGCCGTCCCTTCTCCCACGATCCCGTTCACCGCGCCGCCGGTATAGTTCAGATAATTGCTCTTCAGAACCCCCACCAGCACAAAATCGGCGGTAAATTCACAGGATGACGTCTCCCTCCCGTGCCGCAGCGCCTTCGAGAGAGAAAGCGGTATCGTCTCCCCCAGCTTCCCCGAAAGATCCAGATACCCCAGCACATCCTCCGGCAGGGCGATCTCCATCGGCTCTTCCGGAAGCCTGCCCTCCTTCAGCGCAGAAAGCGTCGGATAAACTTCTGTCACATCCTCCTGATACTCGTTCAGCCCCAGATTCAGCGAAGCGTTCAGCTCTGTCGTTCCGAGGGACACCCACCTTCCCGCGAAGGAAAGCCTCGGATCTTCCTGCAGCATATCCGCCGCCTCCTCACTCATCTGCAAAAAAGTCACATACCTGTCCCCGCCGATGGCGACCGCCTGATTCAGCCGCATCGCCCGCAGCACACCGACAGAACAGCCGATCACCGCGGTCATCATGGTGGACAATATCACCGCAAAAAGGAGCAGGGCGGATGTCACCCGCTGCGCCCGCAGTTCCCTGACAGCAAAAGCCCGATAACTTTTCATCATCCCCTCACCTCCTTCAGTACGCCATCCACAATGGAAAACCGCCGGGGCGCCATGGAGGCGACCCGCTCGTCATGGGTGATGACCACCAGCGTCTTTCCCATCTGTTCATTGACGCTTTTCAGCATTTCCATTACTTCCCCGCCGCTCTTGCTGTCCAGATTTCCGGTCGGTTCGTCCGCGAAGATCACCTCCGGCTTCGCCATCAGCGCCCGGGCGATCGCCACCCTCTGCTGCTGCCCGCCGGACAGCTCATGTGGCAGATGGGACAGCCGATCCTGAATATCAAACAGCACCGCTATTTTTTCAAGCCACCCCTCATCCGGTTTTTTTCTATCCAAAAGTACCGGCATGATCATATTTTCCCTCGCCGTCAGCACCGGCAGCAGATGAAACTTCTGAAACACAAAACCGATCCGCCGCCGGCGGAAGGCGGACAGCTCCTTGTCCCCCAGACTATAGATGTCTTTTCCGTCATAGGAAAGCCGCCCCGACGAGGGCTGATCTAGCCCCGAGAGCAGGTGGAGCAGGGTACTTTTTCCGCTGCCCGAAGGTCCCATGATGGAGAGGAAATCCCCCTGCTCGATCTTCAGGTCCGCCCTGTTTAACGCGATAACCTGTCCCTCTCCCGTGCCGTAAATTTTGGAAAGTTCTTTTGCCTCGATGTTCATAAAAAATACACCCTCCTGATTGATTTTAGGAGAGTGTACCTCACAAATCTCAAGAAACGCTCAAGATTTCTCTGTTTTTCAAAACTTACCCAAAAACATATTCCGGAAAAATACGAATCCCCCTTTCTCTTCAGCCAACCGTTCCGTCTTCTTCCTGCAACGATCTGCCCTCTGTCCATCGGCAATATTCTGGGTGCCAATCAACCGTTCCGCCTTCTTCCCGCAGCTATCTGATTTCGAAAGACGCCGTAACTCTTGCGCCGCCCTCCGGCATATTCTTAAGACGCAGCTCCCCGCCGTGTTTTTCACAGAGCAGACTACAGCTATATAACCCCATCCCGAAATGATCTCCGGACTCTTCCCCCTTCTCAAAAGGCTTCGGTCCGTCCCTCAAAAGCCGATCCGAAAACCCCGTGCCGTCATCCGTCACGGCGAGATACAGCCTGTTATCCCGTTCTACATAAGCGATCCCCAGTTTTTCCCGGGCAAACCGCGCCCCGTTTCCGATCAGATTTTCCGCCACCGTCAGGACGATCCCGTGATCCAGCTTCACACAGCCCGTCTCGGGACCGGAAAATTCCACGCACAGGGAAGGACACAGCAGACGGGCGGTCTCCTCCAGTTCCCCGCCCAGGGCTTTCATGGAAACCTCTTCCGCCCGCACCGGCAACTGTTCCAGTTTCTGTATGCCGCTCATCGCCTCGATATATTTCTCGATCCGCTCTGTATAAACCTCCAGCCGTTCTACCGCCTGCGCATCCTCCCTGTTGTCCTTCAGCAGCCTGACGGTTCCCTTCAGCACCGTGACAGGATTGCGCAGATCATGGGCGAACGCCGCGTTCAGTCGTTTCCGTTCCTCGTTCTGTCTCCACAGTTCCCGGTTTGTCCGCTGCAGTTCGGCGCGCATGTTCTCAAAAGCGCTGCAGACCTGTCCCAGCTCGTCCTCCGACACTGCTGGAAAGGAAAAGTCCAGATCCTGCGCCCTGATCCGCTCCGTTCCCTCCCGCAAAAGGGCGATGGCTTCTCTCAGTTTCCATCTGTAAAACAAAACACCGGACACCCCCAACCCGGCCACCGGGAGCAGCACGGCGGCGAGGAGGGGGATCATGCTCAATACTTCCCGGATTCGCTCCTGCTCCGGCGTAGGACCCTCCAGCGCTGTCATCGTGCCGTTCATGTCGATGGCGATCCCGCCGGAAGGATACCGCGCCATCAGCTTCCCACAGGCGGTCCAGACCGCGGCGAGCAGACAGAAAGATACCAAAAGCCCGCAGACGGCAAACAGGAAGAACGCTTTTTTCAGCCCCATGTTTTTCAGCCGTTCCATTTATAGCCGCACCCCCAGACCGTCTCGATATACTGCTCCTTCGTGTGATCCGAAAGCTTTGACCGGATCTTCCTAACATGCTCCATAATGGTATCGCTGCTTCCCTCCCCGTCCAGTCCCCAGATCAGCTCATACATGCGCTCCCTGTCGAAGACCTGTCCGGCATGCAGTGACAACAGTTCTATGATATCAAACTCCCGCCTGGAAAAGGCGATCTCCGTCCCGTGCACGGACACGCTCCGGGCGCTGTAGTCGACCGTCAGCTCTCCGAAAAATCGGACCGTACTGCTGTCCTTCCTCCGCATCTCCCGCCGAAGGTGCGCCCCCACCCGCGCCTTTAACTCCTCCGGGTCAAAGGGCTTTACGATATAGTCGTCCGCCCCTGCCCCGAATCCTGCGATCCTGTCAGGGGACTCCACCCTCGCCGTCAAAAACAGGATCGGGCATGTCACATATTCCCTGATCTTCCGGCAGACGTTTAGCCCGTCCATCTCCGGCATGTTGATATCTAAAAGGATCAGGTCCGGTGCCTTTGCCGCCTGCGCGAGCGCCTCCCTGCCGGAATACGCGGTCAGCACCTCATAATCCGGCGAAAAATAGCTTTTCAGCACATCCACGATGCCGGGTTCGTCGTCTGCGATCAATAGTTTCTGTCTCATTTGTCTCCTCTGCGGTTATCTGCAATATTTTTGTCAACTCAAGTTCTGCACATAGATTATATCATGATAATTTACTATAAAATATCCTATCCGGACTGAACTTACAGACTTTTACATTTCTTTCCAATTTTTAAAACAGAAAAAGTGCCGAAATCCAATAGCTTCAAAGGATTTTGACACTCTTTTCTCCGAAGCTGGAAAAGGGACTTGAACCCTCGACCTACTGATTACGAATCAGTTGCGCTACCGACTGCGCTATTCCAGCATTCCTGTATTCTTTCCGAACACAGATTTCATTATAATAGGTTTTTTCGGTTTTGGCAAGACATAATTTTTATTTTTGCTTTCCATACCCCCTGAAAAATTCATTCAGCGCATCCAGCACCTTCATCAGGACCGGCATATCCTCCTCATCCAGCTTCTCCAGCACCGCCTCCGTCATCTGGCGGTGATACTCGGCGTGGTGCCTGAATGCCGCAATACCCTTTTCCGTCAGTTTCACCAGAACCACCCTCCGGTCCTCCTCGCTGCGGCTTCTGTCCACATACTGTTTTTTCACGAGATGATTGACTGCCGTGGTCAAAGATCCCATCGTGATATTCAGCTTTCTTGCTACAGAGGACATATTTCTTCCGCCTTCCAGCCCGATTGCTTCGATCACATGCATATCATTGTTTGTTATATCTCTAAATTCATCCGTGATGATCGCCTTTGCCTCCAGCTCCCAGATCTCATTCACCAGCCGGACCAGTATATCATTGATTTTTTTATATGCATCTTCCATTGTTCTTTGTTATCCTTTTCATAAAACCCCTGATTTTCTGATGGTATGAGTATACAATAAAATACTGTTCCGGTCAAAAGATATTTTTCTATATCAGGGAATTTATCACTTCTTTCACCGTCTCCAGCTTCTCCGCCTTATAGGCGTAGGCCCCGCAGAATAAGAGCGCATGCTCCACATCCCCTTTTGCCGCATTGATCAGCGCGTCCGTGATGCAGTAGGGAATATTGGCCGGATCACAATTCCGCAGACAGCCGTGGCAGGGTGAATGGGGTATCTTCTCCCCGGCGTTTACCCGCTCCATAAAGGCGTTGCAGATCGCCCTCCCCGGCATGCCCACCGGACTTTTCACGATCATGATATCCTCCTTCCCGGCATGCAGATAGGCTTCCTTATAGCGGAGATCCGCATCACATTCCTCCGTGGTCACAAACCTGGTCGCCACCTGGACCGCGTCCGCCCCCAGCGTAAAGGCATGCTCCGCCTGTTCCCTGTTCCAGATCCCTCCTGCTATGGCGACGGGAATCTTTTTCTGATAGCGGGATTCATATTCTTTGACAACAGAGATCGTCTTCTTGATTTCCTCATCGTAATCGCAAGCGCCTCCCTCCAGATAATCCGCAAGCTGTTCTCCGGTAAATCCCAGATGTCCGCCCGCCTTCGGCCCCTCGATCACAAGCAGATCCGGCACCCTGCCATATTTTCTGTCCCAAAGTTTCAGGATCACGTTTGCGGAGCGGGCACTGGAGACGATAGGCGCAAGCCTGACCGCACTGCCCTCTGTCAGTCTGGGCAGCTCCGTCGGCAGCCCCGCCCCGGAAATGATGAGATCCGCCCCTGCCTTAGCCGCCGCCTGCACATAATCCTCATAATGCCGCAGCGCCACCATGATATTAAAGCCGATCACACCCTTCGGCGCGATCTTTCTGGCTTTCTCATACTCTTTTTTGATGGCGCGGATATTTGCCGCCACGGGATCTTTGTCGAAATCCGGTTCCCGATAGCCGATCTGGGCGGCGGAGATGATACCGACGCCGCCCTCCTTCGCCACCGCGCCCGCCAGATTTCCGAGGCTGATGCCGACGCCCATCCCGCCCTGTATGATCGGTTTTTCCACTGTCAGATCACCTATTTTCAACGGTTTTATATCCATACTCTACCCCCTTTTCCGGAAACTATCCTTCATTTTGTAATGTTATTCAGCGGATGTTGACATCCTCCGGTCCGGCTATCTTTACTGCCACACATCCCAATCATTCAGGCGGCCTCGCCACGTATTTTACAGAATTGAAATTTTCTCTGCACTTCCCGACATGCCCCTGTGCATAACGCTTACATCTTCCGGAAACGCTGATACCTGTGCTCCCTCAGTTCCTCTTCAGAGAAACCGCCGTATTTCTCCATAAATTCCAGCATCGCCGCATCCATCTTATCCGTCACAACATCCAGAGTTTCCTTTGTCAGCTCCTCCGGCTCCTCAAACACCCGCTCCACGATCTGCTGCTTATACAGGTTTTCCGCCGTCATCCGCATCACCTTTGCCGCCTCTTTTGCCTTACTGCTATCCTTCCACAAAATACTGGAAAAACCCTCCGGGGACAAAATGGAATAGACCGCGTTTTCCAAAATCCAGACCTCGTCTGAAGTCGCCAGCGCCAGCGCGCCGCCGCTTCCGCCCTCGCCTACCACCACGGAGAGCACAGGCACACCCAGGGCCGACATCTCATAGATATTCCTTGCGATGGCTTCCCCCTGCCCGCGCTCCTCCGCTTCGATGCCGCAAAAAGCCCCCGGTGTATCCACGAAACAGATCACCGGTCTCTTAAACTTCTCCGCCTGTTTCATCAGCCGCAGCGCCTTTCGGTAGCCCTCCGGTTTCGGCATACCGAAATTATGCAGAATATTCTCCCTTGTACTGCTGCCCTTTTCCTGCGCGATGACCGTCACCGGCATCCCGTGGAATCTGGCAACACCGCCCACAACGGCGGCATCATCTCCGAAGTACCTGTCCCCGTGGAATTCGATAAAATCCGTGAACAGCGCACGGATATAATCGCTGCCGGAGGGACGGTCGCTCTTTCTGGACTTCAGTACCCTGTCCCACGCCTCTATCCGTTTTTTCTTCTTTTCTTTTAAAATACTTTTCCCGGGCTGTCCCGACGCTTTTTCCGGCAAAGTCTCCGTCTCCGGTTTCTTTCGTCTGCCCGCCGGGGAACCCTGTCTCTTTTCCTCATCGGACACAGTCTCCGAAAGCGCCTGCGGCTTATGAAGTTTTATGATCCGGGACAAAGTTTCCCTCTGCGCCTTTCTTTCCACGATCCCGTCCAGAAAGCCGTGCTCCAGCAAAAATTCGGAGCGCTGGAAACCTTTCGGCAGTTTCTGCCGGATGGTCTGCTCGATCACCCGGGGACCCGCAAAGCCGATCAGGGCGCCCGGTTCCGCCAGAATGATATCCCCCAGCATGCCGAAACTCGCCGTCACCCCGCCCGTGGTGGGATCCGTCAGCACACTGATATACAAAAGCCCTGCCTCACTGTGGCGCTTTAACGCCGCGGAAGTCTTTGCCATCTGCATCAGGGAGACGATGCCCTCCTGCATTCTGGCGCCGCCGGAAGCCGCAAACATGATAACGGGGAGGGCGCTTTCTGTCGCCCGCTCCACTGCCCGGGCGATCTTCTCTCCCACATTTTCTCCCATGCTCGCCATCAGAAATCGTCCGTCACAGACGCCGATCACCACATCTTCCCCGCCTATCTTCGCCTTTCCGGTCACGACCGCTTCCTTTAACCCGGTCTTTTCCTGCTGGAGTTTCAGTTTTTCCAGATATCCTTTGTAGCGCATGGGATTCACGGGCCGCATCTCCTGGTCCCACTCCTCAAAACTGCCCTCGTCCGTGATCATTTTGATTCGTTCCATCGCCGGCATATGATAATAGCCGCCGCATTTCGGACAGATATAATATCCGTTCTCCGCCTCTTCTGTCAGAATGACTTTCTTGCACAGATTGCATTTCCGCAAAAGCCCCTCCGGCACTTCGGACTTCGCATCCCCGCTCTGTGCTGCTGCAGAAACAGCCTGATTTTTCTTAAACATATTATCCAGATTCATATTCCAACTCCCACTCACCCGTTCTAATATACCCGCGTCCGCAGCCATTGACTCACCAACACTGATCAGATATCCTCCGGATGAACTCCACGTCGAAATTCCCGTCCAGATAATCCTGATTGTGCAGGATCTCATACTGATAGTCCACATTGGTGTCAACACCCTCGATGATCACCTCTCCCAGCGCACTCTGCATCTTCCGTATGGCTTCCTTCCTGCCCTTGCCCCAGACGATCAGCTTCGCGATCATGGAATCATACCATACCGGGATCGTATAGCCGCTGTAGACCGCCGTATCGATCCGGATGCCCTTTCCGCCGGGCAGATACAGATCCTGGATCGTCCCAGGCGATGGACAAAAACCCTTTTCCGGATTTTCGGCGTTGATCCTGCACTCGATGGCGTGCCCCTGTATCCGGATATCCTTCTGGGTAAATTCCAGTTTTTCTCCCGCCGCGATCTTGATCTGGGCTTTCACGAGATCCACGCCCGTCACCCATTCCGTCACGGGATGTTCCACCTGAATGCGGGTATTCATCTCCATAAAATAAAAATGGTTCTCCCGATCCAGCAGAAATTCAATGGTTCCGGCGTTCACATAGCCCGCCGCCTTCGCCGCCCGCACTGCCGCTTCACCCATCTTTTCCCTCAGCTTTTCCGTCAGCGCCATACTGGGCGCTTCCTCGATCAGCTTCTGATGGTTTCGCTGGATCGAGCAGTCGCGCTCCCCCAAATGCACCACATTTCCGTATTGGTCCGCCAGGATCTGGAACTCGATATGGCGGGGATTTTTGATCAGCCGCTCCAGATACATCCGGCCGTCCCCGAAAGCGCCGAGCGCCTCTTTCTGCGCCGTCCGGAAAGCCTCCTCAAAATCCGCCGGATCATACACTTCCCGCATTCCTTTTCCGCCGCCGCCAAGCGCCGCCTTTATCATCATCGGATAACCGATCTTCTTTGCCGCTTTCAGAGCCTCCTGCCAGTCTTCCAGCGCTTCTTCGGTCCCCGGGACCACCGGCACGCCCGCCGCAATCATGGTCTTTCTGGCTTCCTGCTTATTGCCCAGTTTTTCGATGACCTCCGCAGGAGGCCCGATAAATGTGATGCCGCACTGTCTGCACAGATCTGCAAACTTACTGTTTTCCGACAAAAACCCGAACCCCGGGTGTACCGCGTCCGCCCCGGAGACCACCGCCGCGCTGATGATGCGCTCCATGCTCAGATAACTTTCCGATGCGGGCGCCTCTCCGATGCAGATCGCCTCATCCGCCAGTTTTGCGTGAAGCGCTTCCCTGTCCGCCTCCGAATACACCGCCACCGTAGCGATGCCCATCTCCCTGCAGGCGCGGATAATGCGCACTGCGATCTCCCCTCTGTTCGCGATTAAAATTTTTTTGATCACTTGAATGCTCACATCCTTTTCAACCTATCATGAATGATAATTCCGCGCTGGCCACGGCTTTGCCGTCCACACTGGCTGTCGCTTCCCCGATCCCCAGCGGTCCCTTACGTTTGATGATCTTTGTCTCCAGACGAAGCTTATCGCCCGGCACCACCTTCCCGCGAAATCTGCAGTTTTTAATGCCGCCGAAATAGGCGGTTTTTCCTTTATTTTCCGGAAGGCTTAAAATGGCCACCGCGCCCGTCTGCGCCAGCGACTCCACTATGAGCACCCCGGGCATCACCGGCTCCGCCGGGAAATGTCCCGCAAAAAATTCCTCCCGGTAGGAAACACATTTATAGCCCACCGCATACTGCCCCGGCTCATAGTCCTCGATATAATCGAGCAGCAAAAAGGGATGCCTGTGGGGAATGATCTCCTGTATCTGTTTAATGTCCAAATGATTCATATCTAATCCTCCTATAAGCTCTGTCCGATCCGAAACAGCGGCTGCCCGAACTCCACCGCCTGACCATTTTTCACAAGCACTTCCGTCACGATCCCGTCATATTCGCTCTCGATCTCGTTCATCAGCTTCATCGCTTCCACGATCGCAAGCGTCTGTCCCTTTTTCACCGGATCGCCCACTTTCACAAAGGCTTCTGCCCCTTCCTCCGGCGCCTCATAGAAAATGCCGACCAGCGGACAGGCCACCACCTGACCGTTTGTCTCCTCAGGCAGCTGCTGCGTGGCTTCCGTCTCTACCTGCCCGGTGCCTGCCTGCACGTCCCCGGGCTTTTCCATGTGTATCCTGATGCCGGATTCTTCATATTCAAATTTTGAGAGCCCGGAATGAGATACGGTTTCAATGAGTTTTATAAGATGATCCATTTCCATAGATATTGCTCCTCATATCGTATATGTTTTTTCCCTTTTACTCTTCATATTTTTTCAGCACAAGGGAAGCATTATGACCGCCGAATCCGAGAGAATTGCTCATCACATAGCGGAGTTCCTTCTCCACCGGCGCTCCCAGCGTATAATTCAGATCGCACTCTTCCTCAGTCTCCACGGTTCCCACAGTCTGGTGGACAAAGTTATCCTGCAGGCTCTTGACGCAGACGATGAACTCCACCGCCCCTGCTGCGCCCAGCAGGTGTCCGATCATGGATTTCGTGGAATTGATCTGCACATCCTTCGCCGCTTCCCCGAATGCCAGTTTGACCGCCCTTGTCTCGAACAGATCGTTGTGATGGGTGCTGGTCCCGTGGGCGTTGATATAATCGATCCGGGAAGGTTCGATCTCCGCCTCCTGCATCGCCACTTCCATCGCCTTTGCCGCGCCGCTGCCGTCCTCCATAGGTGCCGTGATATGGTAGGCATCCCCGGTCGCGCCGTATCCCACCAGTTCCGCGTAAATATGCGCTCCCCGCTTTTTGGCATGTTCCAGTTCTTCGAGCACCACAACGCCGGCACCCTCTCCCAGAACAAAGCCGTCCCGCTCCTTATCGAAGGGAATGGAGGCCCGCAGGGGATCTGTGGACCTGGAAAGCGCCGTGAGGCTGGAAAATCCCGCCACACCGGTGGGACAGATACTGCTCTCCGTACCGCCCGCCAGCATGATATCCGCGTCGCCGTACTGGATAGCACGGAGCGCGTCACCGATGCAGTTGGTGCCTGTCGCGCAGGCCGTGACCACATTGGTGCACTTTCCCTTCAGCCCAAGCTGGATGGAGACATTACCCGCCGCCATATTGGAGATCATCAGCGGCACCATCAGCGGGTTCACTCTGGCGGGTCCTTTGGTCAGTATCTTCTCATACTCCCGCTCTATCTCCTGCAGGCTGCCGATCCCGGAACCGACGATCACACCGGCCCTGAACGCATCTTCCTGTTCCATATGGATGCCCGCATCCGCAAACGCTTCCTTTGCGGCCGCCACCGCATACTGCGAAAAGGGTTCCATGCGCCTTGCCGCCCTTGCGTCCATGTGTTCTTTCGCGTCAAACCCCTTTACCTCCGCCGCCAGTTTCACTTTATAGTCCGTCGTATCGAATTTTGTGATTTCCCCGATACCTACCGTACCTTTTTTCACGGATGCCCAGAAATCCTGCACGGAATTCCCGATCGGCGTCACCGCGCCGAGCCCCGTCACAACTACTCGTCTTTTCATACTTACCTCCACTTTACATGACCATCCCGCCGTCTACGTGCAGCACCTGCCCTGTGATGTATGACGCCTGATCGGATGCCAGAAACGCCGCCGCATATGCCACCTGTCTCGGTTCTCCCAATGTTCCCAGCGGAATCGTGGACGCGATCTGCGCCTTCACTTCCTCTTTCAGCTGTTCTGTCATATCCGTGCTGATATAACCCGGCGCAATGGCGTTTACCGTGATGCCCCTGGATGCCAGTTCCTTTGCCGCAGACTTTGTCAGCCCGATCACGCCCGCTTTGGACGCCGCGTAGTTTGCCTGCCCCGCATTGCCGGATACGCCCACCACCGATGCCATGTTGATGATGCGGCCGCTTCTCTGCCTCACCATCTGCCGGGAGACAAACCGGATCATATGGAACGCCCCCTTCAGATTCACCCGCAGCACTTCGTCGAAAGCCTCCTCCGACATGCTCATCAGCAGACCGTCCTTTGTGATGCCCGCGTTGTTTACCAGAATATCGATCCTGCCGAACTTCGCGGTGATCTCCTTTACAAAACGTTCGCACTCTTTAAAGTCAGCCACATTACATCTGTAGATATACGCCCTGCCGCCCGCCTCAATGATCTCTTTTTGTACTTCCTTCGCTTTTTCTTCCGAACCGTTATAATTGATGACCACCTGTGCCCCGAGCCCCGCCATATAAATCGCGATGGCCCTCCCGATCCCTCTGGACGCACCGGTTATCACTGCTATTTTATCTGTCAACATTTTATCAAACCTCTGTCTCTTCCTTCTGGCTCAATTTACTTATACACTAAATGCTAAGTCCCAGGCTGAATCAATGTCATGATGTTAGGGTCAAAAGATTATCAGTGAATAAATTGTATTGATTGTGTTTAAATTGTACTTTCACATGGATAAATCATCCGACAAAAGCATCGAATTTTGGCAAACAATTTTCGTACAATTAACACAATTCATGCCTGCATATGGTTTTGACCCCAGCATCATGTCATTTAGTTAACACCTCAGTCAGCAGGCAAGAACATAAAATACTTAGGTGTTAGTCAGCATGTGGGTCGTTATATCATTTGAGTCCATTTTAAGGGACTTAAAAAATGTTAAGCTATTCCCGATATAGGGAGGGAATAACATGACCACAAAAGAATTGCT
>JAETSN010000126.1 GCA_021769625.1 [Clostridium] symbiosum
CCCTGCTTGCATTTCCCCCCATCCTGTGCTATACTCACCATCGTTGCAAAGCCCACAAAAACCAAGGTCTAGCAGGGCTTGCCGGCGGTCACCGCCGTTAAATGTGCCGAGTGTTCCACTCGTAAAACAAAACGAAAGCAGAAAACGGAATATGAAAAACAAAAAGATGCGCAAAAGCAGCATCGCCGGACTTCTACAGCCTGACGATACTGCTTAAAATTATTTCTGTAAGATATGTCACAAACTTTGATGTCTGCCACAGGCATTTCATCCCGCCGTTTCAAAATTATCATAAACTTCAAACAGCTCTGATATGGCATAAAGCGGAAGGTTCAGCAGATGCTCCTGTTCACGGTAATCAGACATCGATGTCCGAACCCCTGACGGCAGTTGATATTTACTGATAAAGGCCTTCAGGCTCTTTGCATTTAAATTTTCCTCCGCCTTTACTTCCAATGGTATGATCCTCCCGTTATGCTGAAAGACAAAATCGATCTCCCCTCTGGATGCTTCTGCCGACCAGTAGAAGGGAACTGCTTCTGTCTCGGCAAGAAGTTGCTGGCACACATATTGTTCGGTCAGCGCTCCCTTAAATTCAGTGAAAACATCATTTCCCTTCAGCAGAGTCTTGGCATCCAGATCTGTCATGGCTGCCAGAAGGCCTACATCAACCAGGTAAAGCTTAAACGCAGGTAAATCCTGATATGCTTTTAACGGGATGCCCGGCTTACTGATCCGTCCTACTTTATGGCACAGTCCACAATCTGTCAGCCACTGAATTGCCAGTTCATAATCCTTCGCGCGGGCGCCTTCACGCAGTACACTGTAAATAAATTTTTTGTTTTCCTTTGCCAGCTGAGATGGGATACCATCCCAGACAGCCTGTATCCTGGGAATTGTTTCTTTCGGCGGGTGCTTGGAAAAGTCCTGTGCATAGTCTGCCAGCAGGCGCTGCTGAATTTTTCTTACTTTCTGCATACGTTTGCTCTTCACATATTCCTTTACGGCTCCAGGCATTCCCCCTACATAGTAATAAGTTTTCAGAAGATCGATATATCGATCCTTAAACGCCTGCATCATCTGAAAATCATGCTCACGAATCAGCTCCAGGAGATTTTCATTTCCAGTGGCGCTCAGAAATTCCGGAAAAGACATCGGATAGAGATTCATACTGTCCACTTTTCCCACCGGAAATGAGGTTCCCGTATGAAGCGCAATTCCAAGCAGCGAGCCGGCTGCAATGATATAATACCTGTGCCTGTCATCCTCACTGAAATATTTCAACGATTGCAAAGCTGCCGGAACCTCCTGAATCTCGTCCAGCAGTATCAATGTGTTATCCGGATCGATATCCACGCCGCTCTCAATTGACAAACCCTGAAGAATTCTGTCTACCTGAAAATCCCCTTCAAACAGCCTCTTCATCCGGGCATTCCGGTCAAAACTGATATAGGCGCACTGCTCAAAGTGCGTCTTCCCAAATTCCTTCATCAGCCAGGTCTTTCCTACCTGACGTGCTCCCCTGATAATCATAGGAAGACGATCCTCATCTGCCTTCCATTCTTCCAGGAGCTTCATCGCAAACCGCTTCATAGACTTCTCCCTCACTTATCTGAATTACCACTATTTTACCGGTGCATATGCACAAAGTCAAGCGTAAAAGTGAGTTATATTACATAATCTCGTACAAGAAAATGTTTCTAATCACTTGCGCCATTTTCCCGCGGACATATCTTGCATTTCCCTCCATCCTGTGCTATACTCACCATCGTTGCAAAGCCCACAAAAACCAAGGTCTAGCAGGGCTTGCCGGCGGTCACCGCCGTTAAATGTGCCGAGTGTTCGAGACCTTCCACTCGTAA
>JAETSN010000065.1 GCA_021769625.1 [Clostridium] symbiosum
GATATATCTATATGATACCATATAATACTATATAATGCAACAATTAAATTGACAAAAAAATCCAGGCCTGATGCGGCCTGAGAACTTTTTTCCTTTATGTAGCTGTCAAACACCCGATTATTAAAGAAATAGGATGACAAAATCAAACAAATATTTTTATTGACAATCGCTTGAATATGGTCATATAATATTAAAAGTAGGGGCTTAGTCTAGCGGCCGTCCAGTCGGTATGGTGGGCCAAAGATTGGGAGTAATCATATGAAAGAGCGGAAGAGTGTCAGAAAAACAGTATTACTTTTTGACATGAACACGGGGGGGTATTTTCAGGTAGTTTAAAAAATGTCTCCGGCTCCGTTCTTTTTTGCGTTATAAATAACAATGGACAGCGCGCTTTGCACGCTGCCCTTATATTTGACAATATGGAGAGCCACGCATTATCTTCGACGGAAGATAATGGTGGCTTTTTTGCGTGTCCGAAAGTCTCGACGGAAAGGAAAGCTGCATGACACAGAAAGATTTACATAAGCTGCGTAGACAGGATCTGCTGGAACTGCTTTTGGCGCAGGGCGAGGAAGCCGAGAGAATGGAAGCGGAGTTGGCGGAATGCCGTGAAAAACTGGGAACCCTTGAGAGGACTTACGAGAGGGTCAGAAAACGGCTCGACGTAAAAGACGCGATCATCCATGAACTGAAAGCTTCGCTGGAGACGGAGCGAACGCAGAAGCAGATACAACTGGAGGATGCGGGTTCCATCGCTGAGGCGGCGCTCAGGCTGAACGGGATTTTTGAGGCAGCGCAGGAGGCGGCGGACCAGTATCTGTATAATGTCAGGTTGATTGGGAAAGGGCGGACCGGCATGGCAGATGGGGAGATAGAACCAGCTGAAGGATAGAAAGGGCTGCGCGGCTAAAGACCGGAAGGACAGAAAACAGGAGAAAGGCAGAAAACAGGACAGAAACAGTTGGAGTTCATGGGAATGGAAGCGCCGACTCTGGAACAGTTGGAGGAGGAGCTGAAAAGAGAACAGAATAAAAACAGTATCAGACACCTGATACGGAACACGGTATTTTTTCTGTTGGTGGTTGCCGCCGTGGCGGTTCTGACGGAGGTTTTGTTTCTGCCGACAGTGAGGATAGATGGTATCTCGATGGAGGATACCCTGAAGGATGGGGATATCGTCGTAGTGAGGAGAGGAGCCGAATACAGCATTGGGGATATCGTGGCCTTCCACTACAATAACGATATCTTAGTGAAACGGGTCATCGCGCTGGAAGGTGACTTTGTGGAGATTGACGGAGAAGGAAATGTGTCGGTGAACGGGGAACCGCTGGAGGAATCGTATGTGTCAAAGAAAGATCCTGGGGAATGCGATATCGCTTTTCCTTGCAGGGTGCCCGACGGGAAGGTGTTTGTTCTGGGGGATAACAGGCCGGTTTCCGTGGACAGCCGAAACAGCGGGATAGGATTTGTGGACCGTGACAGAGTGATCGGAAGGGCCGCGGCGCGGGTATGGCCGTTCAGAAAATTTGGCGTAACATAGAAGGTCCATGATCCGGTTTATTATAAAAGTTTTTTTACGGAAGATTCAGCTTTTTAGAAAAGGGCAGCAATATCGGAAATATCAAAGGTAAGCAGGGATTGAGAAAAGGAGGTAGCGTATGAAATCTTTATTTAACAGACAGGCAGAAAGATTCGTGCGTGAGAGAAAACGGTACAAAAGGTGGATGGCACTGTTTTTGTGTCTGGCGGTTATAGTATCGTCAGGAACGTATACGTCTCTGACGCAGGAAGGCAGGGCGCTGGATGATGATGCGGAATTGTATGCGGACAACGGCGGTGTGGAGGATGACACATTGGGAGCAGGCGGAAGCAGCGGTGAGAACAGCATAGTCAAAGCGGGCGGAGGCGATGAGAAGAAAGACGGCACCAACGGGACGAACGGCACGGGAAATACCTCCAACGGCGGGAGTAACGGCGGCGTCAGCGGGACGAACGGCGCGGAAAACAGCTCCAATGAAGAGAACAATAACGGTGCAAACGGAACGAACGATGCAGCAAACGGCTCCAACGGAGAGGACATCAACAGCAATGAGGCTGATAAAACGGACGATATAGCTGTGGATCTTGACAATGATGGCGAGGAGGGGGAAATCATTGCTGGCGCAAAGGAAACAGTGAGCGGCAATGAACCGGAAATAACAGATATGGAAACCCTGCTGACGGTGAGCGGTAACGATCCGTTTGTTTTGACGACCCTGCAGGATCTGATCGATCTGGTGAAGGACGGCTCCGAGGAAGATCTTGAGGGGATAACACTTGCAGGTTCTGAAATAGAGATAGGAGAGAACGGCTGGATTTCAGTCAAAATGAATCAGGATTATACGGAAACACTTTCTGTTCCGGATGGTGTAGAACTTGTGTTGGACCTGAACGGTTATCACTTAAATGTGCCCGATGGAACAAGTGTATCAAACTCCAGCGGCGTTATTGTCTCCGGAACCCTGACATTAAAGGATACTGCTGGAAAGGGTGGTATTTCCGCGTACGGAGAGATAGACGACATGCGCGGTATCTATGTGGAGAGAAACGGTATTTTCAATATGGAAGGCGGTACTGTCTCCGGCTTTCGGTCCGGCTTTAACGGTGCGGGCGTCTATGTCGGTAATCTGGGAACGTTCAGGATGACAGGCGGCACGATCGAGAATAACAGTTCTGAATCCTACGGCGGCGGTATCTTTGTGAACACAACCTGTGATGTAGTGCTCAGCGGCGAGGATACGATCTTCAAAAATAACAGCGCTGAGAAGGGCGGTGCTATCGCCTTTGAAAAATTCCCGAACGGGAAGCTGACGCTGGATGGTATCCATCTGGAAGATAATTACGCCGAAAAGAACGGCGGTGCGTTCCATGTGGCTGTGAAAGGTGAAGTGACACTGGACGATGTGACTGTGGACGGAAACACGGCGGCGGATGGCTATGGCGGCGGTATCTGTATGGAAGCGAATGCCAGCAGCCTGATCCTGAATCATACAGAGCTTAAAAATAACAGCGCAGGTCTGGGCGGCGGCGCCGTGTATATGAAAGGGGCAAAGAACGCGGAGAGCACCTTCGAGATGAATGGCGGTTCAGCCATTGGAAACGGGCTGAAAGCCGGCAGCGAGACGGAGACTTACGGCGGCGCGTTTTATCTCAATGGATACACGAATGCGGAGATTGCCGGCAGCAATGGTGATCCGGTTCGGATCAATGAGAACCATGACGCGTGGTACGGCGGCGGTTTCGCTGTGGGTGCAAACGGCTCCCTGAAGATGCAGTATGTGGAAGTGAATGACAATACGACCTGGGCACTCAACAGTTCCAAATATAATTACGGCGGAGGATTTTTCTCTCTGAGCGATACGGAGATGGAGAATGTATCAGTCTGCAGGAACAGGCCCAGCGAGGGCGCGACATATGGCGGCGGTGGTATCGTCGTGGGGAATGATTGGAATACGGGAAAGAACCTCACGATGAAAAACTGTACTGTCTCAGACAACAGAAAGGGAAGTCATGGGGGCGGCGGTATCGTAAATTTCAGCTACCTTGATATGGAAGACTGTACCGTCATAGGGAATACGACAGAAGGAAGCAACGGCGGCGGCATCTGGGTTCAGAGAACAGCGGATGTCAGAGATACGCTTATTCAGAATAATGTGACAGCAACCGGCAGCGGCGGCGGCATCTATGTATCAGGGAGTACAGCAAGTTCCCTGAAACTCACTGACTGTGAAATATTTGAGAATACCAGCGGGAGTCATGGCGGCGGCGTCAGTGCAACAGGCGGTTCTGTTGTGACAGCCGTAGGTACTTCTTTTGTAGGAAATACAGGCTTCAGCGGCGGAGCAATCATAGTATCAACGCTGATTGTCGAGGAGCCGGTGGACGGCGGGAACGTCTCGGTTTTTCAGAATAATACAGCTATAAGTAATGGTGGAGCGATATACTCGTATCAGCCTGTTATCATCAGGCAGACAGGTGTACAGATAACAGGTAATACTGCGAAAGGAGTAGGCGGTGGTATCTGCTCTGAGAGAAGTGTCACTATCGAAAAAGAGGGGGTAGAAATTTCGAATAATAAAGCATCCTCAAATGGTGGTGCAATATATGCGGGGGCTGTTAACCTGAAAGGAACTGTGATTAAAAATAACGTCAGCAGCAACTGGGGCGGCGGCATCTATCTGGGAGGAAAAGGAGAGAGTATTCTGGATAGCTGTACGATCTCGGGCAACAGGGGATTAGCCGGCGGCGGCGTTTCCCAGAGATATTGCGGGAGTACCCTCGCGATCAGAGGAGAAACGAAGATCACTGATAATGCAACTACGACCGGTTACGGCGGCGGTGTTCTGATACGGGGCGGCGTCGTGACGTTGGAAAACGGTGAGATATCCGGAAATACTGCCGTAAAGGGCGGCGGTGTCGATGTGTGCACAAATTCCACAGAGGATGGGGCCTATGAGGAGTCGGAGTTTATTATGCTCGGCGGCAGTGTGTATGATAATGAGGCTTCAAAGGTTGGCAATGATATCCGTCTGGATAATAAGGTAAATCATACCAAAAATGGTGTGGACTATGTGCGGACGGCGAGTGTTACCCTGCCTGCAGCGTCTGCGATATCTACAGGAAAAGTGGAGGGCAGATACTGGGAAGAGAGGCAGACTGCCGGTACGGCAGCGGCAATAAAGTCAGTGGAAAGGAAAACTGAGGCCTATAACAATTTTATGAATCCAAGCCCCACCCAAAATGATGACATAGGATTGACTTTTGTGTATGGATTAACAGGGGATGCTGTCCGCGTGACGAGAACGGACAATACAATAGAAGACTACCCGACTGTGAACGATGCCATGAATGTAGCACTTAGGGATAAGGAACTTGAAGATAAAAGTATCGCAAAGATTTCCCTGCTTCGGAATACGATAGAGGATGTCTCTGTTCCGACAGGCCTTACTACAATTTTAGATTTAAACGGTTATACGATAGAGGGCGATGAAAGCAGTACGATCACTGTAGAGCAGGGGGCGGATCTGACGATCACCGACAGCAGTGCGGGGCAGAAAGGACAGATCATCGGCGGCGAGCCCGTTGAGCTTCGGTATAAGGAGGGGACAAAAATCATAGCGGGCCTGATGGTCTATGGCAGGGCAACGCTGGAAACAGGGACGATTGGCAACAACTATAATGAAAATTATGAGACTGCTGTCTATACCGGCGTCTATGTGGCGCAGACCGGTGAGTTTATCATGCAGAACGGTAAGATCTGCGGCAACAATGTCAACAAATACGGGCGGGGCGTTATGGTGAATGATGTCGAGACACCTGAGGCGGGTAGTGGCGTTACCGGCGGCAAGTTTACCATGACCGGCGGCAGTATTTCCGGAAACGCCAGAGGCGTTCAGCTGAGCGGCGACGGAAAAGCAGGCGGCGTTCATGCTGTATTTGAGATGAGCGGGTCGGAGACGGCGAGGCCGGTGATCGAGAACAATACCGGCGCGTCGGGCAGTAAGGGGAGTCGTGGCACTGGGCTTTATGCCGACGGAAGAAGCGAAGTTACGATAAACAATGCTGCCTTCAGAAATAACACAGGTGCAGATTGGGGCGGCGGTATCTACGCTGCGAACAACGCCCAGGTAACGCTGCAGAAAGTCATCTTTACCGGCAACAGCGCGACTTATGGGGGAGCCGCTTCCTCTACTTCAGGGGCAGTCCTGAAAATAGACGGATGTGAAATGAAAGGAAACACAGGCAGAAGTGGCGGCGGTGCCCTGCTTGTCTGGGATGGGGGTAAGGCTGAAATATCAGCTACTACTTTTAGTGAAAACAGTACAAATTCGACCGGTGGTGTTATCTATCTGAATAGTACCTGTATGATTGAAGACTCTGCTATGGAGAATAATACATCAAAAGGTGACGGCGGTGCGATCAGAGTAGCCAGCGGTACTTTAACTGTTGAGGATACGAATATCACCAAAAATAAGGCGGCGACTAACGGCGGCGGTATCTCCGTTACCAGCGGTACGGTGAATATCAACGACGGTGCGGAAATTACGGAAAATGAGGCTGCGACAAGCGGCGGAGGTATTTACAGGACAGCCGGCACGGTAAATGTCACGGATGCGGTGATCGCGCGGAACAATGCCGGACGCGGTGGCGGTCTGTATTCCAACAGCAATTCGGGCAATTGCACTGTAACATACACGGAGCGGTCCGATACGGATACGACGGAGAGTGCGCTTGGTATCTACGGAAACAATGCTCTGGACGGAAAGGATGTCTATGTAAAGAATACGGCGGCGCCTGCTGCAAACGTCAGGGTTACTCTGCCTGCTGCTCCGAAAAAAGAGTATAAATGGCTGAATGAGAAAGTCGGGCAGGCCATGGCGCAGAATGAAGCAATTATCGTGACGGGAGGGCAGGAGTATTATCTGACAGCATTCCTCGGGAATCCCAACACGGAGAGTGCTGCACAATGGAACGGACAAAATTATTATACGGTCCAGTCGGCAGTAGATGCCGCGGTGAGCGGGGGATCAGTTGCGGATGGAACAATCTATCTGCTCAGGAATGTGGCAGAACATGTGGTCATTCCGGCGGACAGCGATATTACCGTAGATTTAAACCACTATACCATGTATGGTTGGGGGGATGCTATTTTCACGGTGGAAGGGAAACTGACTGTTCAGGATAACGATAACCCGGAGATAGGAAATGACGTATCTGAAGGTACGTCTGATAGTGATGCAGCGGATGATACGTCTGATACTGGTGCGTCCGGCAATACGTCCCATTCCGGGGCAGTCAGCGATGCGCCGGATACCGATTTATCCGAAGGTACATCCGATAACGACGCAGTCGGCGGTGCCGTTAGCGGAATGGCTTCTCAGAAGGGCGAGGCCGGTGTGCTGGGTATCATGAACAGTGGCACTGAAGGGCGTGCAGTATATGTAAAACAGGGCGGCGAAGTGACGATAAACGGCGGCGTGGTAGAAGGGTTTAAGGCGGCAAACGGCGGCGCGGTTTATGTGGAAAAGGATAGTCAGATAACAATAAACAGCGGTATTTTCCAGAATAATACGGCGACCAGCGGAGGTGGTATGCTGTATGCGGCGGTAAACTGTAGACTGGATATTTACGGCGGCACTTTCCGGAACAATACGGCAGTGAATGGTGGCGCGATAAAGACTGAATCAGGCTGTAATTTCACGATAAGTGGAGGCAGTTTTGAGGAGAATACAGCAACAGCAGCATCCACCAATGCATGGGGTGGCGGCGTCATCTATATTGTTGGGAATAACGTGAGTTATCCGAGCACCCTGAAGATAACAGGCGGACAGTTTATCAGAAATAGCGCTGGAAATGCTGATGGCGGGGCAATTGCTATGGGTGCGGGTAAAATGGAGATTACTGCCGTACAAGGGAAGGAGAAGCCCAAGTTTGAAAAGAATGAGGCGTATGCCGGTGGTGCTGTCTATGTATATGCTGATGCGCAGAGAGGAACGATGAGTTCTCTTCTGGTGGACGGTGCAATATTTGAAGAAAATACGACGACCAACGCGGGCGGTGCTCTCTATTATTATGATCCAAAGGTAAATAAGGCATTGCCGACATCGGATGATTACGAGATAAGTCTGAAGAACACCGAGTTTATATCCAATCGCTCTCTGAAGAGTGTAGGCGGCGGTGCGTATATTAGCGGGTGGGATACCGCAGATGCCAACAACGCAAAGGGAATGCCGAAATTGTTGGTGGAGAATTGTACCTTTACGGGAAATGAGTCGCTCAGCCATGGCGGCGGCATCCGTGCCCTTTGTCTCAGTAAGATGACAGTCAAAGGCAGTAGCTTTAAAAATAATGCTACCAGTACGTCATCGGGGTATTGGGGCGGTGGATTTTATGCAAGTGCTAATAAAGCCAATGAAATGGAAACGGAAGTGACCGGATGTACCTTTACGGGAAACAGTGCATACCACGGCGGAGCTATGGGGGTTACCGGTACCTATGCGCCTGTCAGGATCAGTGGTTCTGCTTATACGGATAACCATGCGGCGGCTGGTGGCTATGGAGGTGCTGTAGGTGTCGGTAGTTGTGATCTGGTTTTGGAGAATGGAAATTCGGGGCAGGAACTTACCTTTAAGGACAATATGGCACAAACTGGTGGAGCTCTCTATTATTACGGCGGTACGATGGTGATGAACGGAGGCCTGTTTGAGCAGAATACGTCAAGCGGAGGCGGTGGTGCGATCTTTTTGTATCCTTATAATAATGGAAGCGTAAAGACTGAATTTATTATGAACGGCGGTACGCTGCGCGACAATGAAGCCTCTTCCGGCGGTGCAATTTATTTTCAAAATATCTCTAATTGGCAGGGCAATTCGATTACGATAAACGGAGGAGAAATCACAGATAACACTGCCAGAAGTGACAGAGGCGGTGGAATTTTTGCATATAGTAACTACGATGCCTCCAAAGAGCGTCCGACTGTCAATGTTTCGGGCGGCAAAATCAGCGGCAACACGGCGGCGACTTATGGCGGCGGCATTGCTGCTCAATATATCAAGTCCATCAATATATCAGGCGGTGAGATCAGCGGCAACAGCAGCGGTACCGACGCTGGCGGCGTGAGCGTTGGGGAATATGTCAAAGCCGTTGTTTCCGGCGGAACCATTACCGGCAACAGCTCCAAGCAGGGCGGCGGAATGGCATTTAATTGGACTGCCAGCCTGGATTTACAGCAGGGCGGCAAAGTGTACGGCAATACCGCAAATGTAGGAAAAGATTTACGCTATTACTATGACCATAGAAATAGCAGCACATTCGCTCTGGAGGACCCGGACCAGATATTCGGGGAGGTGGATAGGCTGACGGCGAACGCATGGTACGACGAGATACGGGATGCAGTTTACAGGAAGGGAAATACCTATAAACCGCCGAGAAGACAGTTAGCCTTTACCCTGCTGTACGCGGACAGAAGCGATGTTGTGGCGGTGATCGGTGAGGATGAGTATCCGACGGTGCAGGCAGCGATCGATGCGATCGCAAGCGACAGATATAAACAGGGAAGCAATATCGTCATGGTGAAAGATTCCCATGAGACGGTCGATGTGCTGTCGGGCGTCAAGGCGTCACTGTACTTAAACGGCCACACGCTGAGCGGTGTTGCCCGGGCGATCTCCTGCTCCGGCGAGCTGACGATCCTGGATAAGGATGCGGACGGCGTTACGGCGAATTACGCGGAAAGTGCCGGCTCCGGTACCGGAACGATCACAGGGAAGGCGTACACCAACGGTGGCGCTATCTTGGTCGATGTGGGCGGTAAAGTGACTATGCTGGACGGCCAGATCAAGAATGCCCAGGCGGAAGGCGAGGGCGGCGCCGTATACGTCAATTACGGCAGCTTTGTGATGGATGGAAACGCTGCAATCGTGGAGTGCAGAAGCACGATCGGTTCGGCGGTGAGCGTGCGGGGTGTCTTCGGAAGATTTACGATGAAGGGCGGCGAGATATCCGGCTGTATCAATCGGAGAGGAAGCAACACAAGTACAACAGAAATAAACGGCGGCGGCGTTATCTACGTCAACGCGGGTCGGACAGATATCACGGGGGGCACGATCAGAGACAATGTCTCCACGGAGGGAAGTGCGATCTATATGCAGAGCGGCAAAGTGAACATTACAGGCACTGAGGATGATAAGCCGCTGATCTGCAATAATAAGGCGATAAACCGCGGCGGTGCCATCAGGATGGTGGGCGGCACTCTGAATATCTCCAACGCGGTCCTGAGAGACAATGTTGTGACTGCGGCCAGAAGTACGACGTTGAGTACGGGAGCGGGCGGCGCAATCTATCAGGAGGGCGGCACCATCGTCATGGAGGAGGGTACCGAGATCACGGGCAACAGTGCGGCACGCGGCGGCGCCATCTTCCAGTGGGGCGGCACCCTGAAGATGCAGGATGGTGAGATCACGGGAAATGTGGCGGAACTGGGCGGCGGCCTTGCGCAGAACCCGGAAGCTACGCCGACCTTTACGATGCAGAAGGGTCTTCTGGCGGGGAACCTGTCCAAAGCGACCCACGAAGGAAATGATGTATACTCTCTCTACGAGGGAGCGGGTTCCTACGATGGATTTAAATATACGCCGAAGGCGACACTGATCAAGGCATCCCGGATGACCGGAGATATGTACGATGCATGGCACAACGATGTGGCGCCTACAGACAGCGAGCGGGTGGGAGACTCGATCCTTGAGGCGGAATATATCACAGGTATGATCGACCGGTCAAAAGGGCTTGCCCTGACGGCGGTGAATTATGCACTGGAACTGGAGGAAGAAGGGAAAGTCCCGCTGCGGGTGAAGATCCTGAGCATATTGGAACGTCAGTCCGGGGATGCCCAGAGTAAGGACGGGAAGTACACCCACGATGGAACGGGCGCTGATAAGGAAGAACTGATCAGTCAGGAGAGGACGGCCTCCGATTGCCTTAATGATAAGAAGGAAGGATGGCTGGAGTCAGACGAAACTTACCAGTATAACGGAACGACATACCACTATATTAAAGGCCCGGATGGGACGCTGTATGAGCAGAATCAGGCGGTAGAATGGGCTGCAGGCAGTGACGGAAGCGACAGCAACCTGATCGTGCGCAGTTTTGATACGGTTACCTATCAGTTGAGCTATACGATTGAGAGAGAAGAGCAGAGCAGCGGAACGGCAGGGCTGAGCGGAGATGATCCGGAAAGAGCACCGATAACGGATGGTATGAGTTATAAAGTGTGGATATCCGCAGATCTGCCCTGTGAGAGCGAACAGGCGCTCTTCGATGGAACAGGACTTGACTATTTCCAGTATTCCACAGTCAGAAAGGATGGAAAGAATTATCAGAGGATAACAGGGTACTGGGAGAAAATATATTCCGAGGAGTCGACAGCGGAGAGTGCATCGGTGCCCTTTACCATGAAGGTCGGTAATCTGAAAAACGGCGACACGATCCGTCCCGATTTTAAAGTCTGGATCGGAGGAAACGCCTGGAATGAGGAAAACCCGGCCAGTGCGGAATCCCAGAGAATCACGGTATCCGCAGCGCCGGCGTACAACCTGCGTTTGAAGAGGAATTCTCAGCTCAGCTATACGGGCTACTTTAACCTGACCACCGGGGAGGAATCTTCGGAGAAGGAGATGGAGGCGGCAAAGGAGGATCCGGAGTCCGGCGATAACATTGTATACGGAACGATGATGGGATACGGCGTCACTCTGGAACTTTTAAATCCCAACAGCAGCGAAGGAATAAAGGGGCTGCAGCTTCCGGACGGAGAAATATCCTTTGATCTGTCCCTGAAAGGAAACCTGACGATCAACAATGAACAGAAGGAGGGCGATGTCGCTCCCTATATCTGGGCGTACAAGGAGAACCAGAAATCGGACTTCGGTACGAATGCGTACAATACGAGCAATAATTTCCAGATGGACTGGAATGACGAGGACGATCTTGTCAAAGTGACAAATTATGCCTATGACGGCGCGCCCTACAACAGCGGCGGAAACAGTTACAGTTGTTACAGCGGCGGGTCATGGCGTCTTGAGGATTATTCCAGAAATGCCGACGGCTCGGGGATGACAAAAGCGCGGTTCCGTGTGAACGGATACGGGTTCAACAATATGCTGGCCGGTAAACCGTCGCAGAACTCGGATGTTGTGACAGATCCCACGCTGAATAATAATGCGACAGTGGCTTTCTCGGCGGGGTATATCCAGCTGATCTGTCCGGTGGAATATGAGTACGGCGATCTGAACGCAGGAGAAAACTATGTCGAGATAGCGGTGGACGGCATCCTCTCGGATCTGGAGATAGAAGGTGAGGAGCCGGTGAGCAGATCGGATGACACAGATCTGAAAAATATGGTGGATTTCTTCGGGAATGATTATAAGAACCATGCAAAGAATGAGACACGCTATGAGGATAACTATTACTGCATCATTACCAGTGCGAATGTTTTGGGCGGTTATGGCAGCGGAGACGGAGACATTGTCTTTAAGACCAATAACTTCTATACGGAAACCGATGAGTATATGCAGGGGAGCGAGAGAGGTGAGAGCAGTACGCCGCTTGGGACCGATGTCTATATCGGGGGCACGATGGAGTATCACAGCAAGAGTTATGACACCAGAGACGAGACGAACACCGGATACTACATTGATAATTTTGACCCGGCGACGGATAATGTGGTGGAATTTAACTATATGACCAGCCTGAATGTACTCCAGAAATTTAACGGCAGCATATTTACCCCTGTGGGTGCACAGGAAATCGTAAATGAGCCGCATTATTTCGGGGACAGCATAGGGGGCGGTGCGTTCACGGTCGGTTCCAACGAGCAGAATGCCTCCTGGAATAATGCTCAGACGGATAAGACCAGAAGATTCTGGCTGACGGTGCTCTATGCGGCGAAGCCGGATGGGAGCAACTGGGAAGAGCAACTCACGCCCAAGATGGAGGAGAAGAAAGATGAGGACGGAAACACTGTTACAGATGCAGACGGAAATCCTGTTATGGAAGCGGTGAAGGATGAAGATGGAAATCCGGTTATGCTAAGCGACGGCGGTGTGGCGGATATGGATGCCCACAGGGAAGAAAACCTGATCTACTTTAAAACGCTGGATGAGCTGAATCAGTATTTTGCTTCTCAGGGAAAGAAGGGAAACTGCGTAGGCATTCTGTATGAACTGCGCGACTGCTGCGTCAGAAAGGACCGCTATGTAGACTGCCGCATGAAAGCGCACACAACGAAAGACTTCAATAAGACAGGCGATACTTATGTGACGACAAACGATGTGCGGTATTTTACAACCTATCGTCCGGAGTATAAGAATGCCTATGTTCATGCCAACGCAAATGACCATACGAGTGAAAAGAGTATGTGGCAGAGCGGCCTTGTGAACCAGTTCAGCTGGTGCAGCGAGGAGCTCGCGCTCAAAGGCGGCGCGTATGGCACGGGCAACGGAACACAGCCGGATAATTACAAGGATGTGCTGAGGACAGAGAAGGCAAAGGGCGGACTGTACGCGCATTACAGTGATAAATATCAGGACGGTTATATCAAGACAGAGTACGAGAACGGGACGAAGAAACAGGGGACCCACAATGGTAATTTCCTCGGAAATTCTATCCTGCTCTACACGCTGGACAGCGATATCCGGATAACGAATACAGATACGATATCATCGAGCTCCAACAGCAGACGGGAACAGTATAATATCAGCCAAAAGCAGAGAGAAGCAAACTTTGCGGTGATGCCGTCCCTTGCGGTTTCCAGTAAGATCAAGAATTATGAACTGGTGAAAAACGGTACGCAGAGCGTGGAGATGAAGATCACCGTCAATCTGCCCAAACATCTGAACTATAACGACAACAGTATAGAGTTCGATTATACTTTGCCGGAGGATCAGAATAACCCGATAGGGCAGGAGGAGGCTGAAAAGGCAAAGGCGAGTATGAAGTGGGATACCGCGGTGATCAGGAACGCGGACGGCACTTCCAGTCTGATCCTGACGACGATGGTGGCGGATATGAATCTGCGCATGCCGAAGATCAGGTATCGGTGTACCATCGGGGAGCCGGGCTCGCCGGATGATGTGAAGGAGAACACTTCTCTGACTTCGGTGGCGATGATAGAGACGGCCTATGAGGAGACGGGGCGTATGACTGGCGTGTCACACAGCCAGTCGGTAACGATCACGACGATAGGATCCTCCAAAGATTCCATCTGGAAGAGCGTGGGCGGTGACGACTCGTGGAACGCCGGAAATCTGGTGGATATGGGAGACAATCTGGTCTACAGGCTCCATTACAGAAATCTGACGGAAGACGGCAGCGAGGAAGAAGGTATCTCCCTTCTGGATGTTCTGCCCTATACAGGTGATGGGAGAGGTACGAACTTCCATGGCGGATATCAGGTGACGGAAGTGAGATTCATCTTTGATGATGAGAAAGACTACAACAACTTTATCGGTGGCAACGCTGAAGGCGCTGATGGAAGTCAGGCTCGGGGAGCATTCAGGTATCAGACCAGTGTTTCGGCGGAGCAATTGAAGGCAAAGACCGCGCCGGAAGTGGAGGGCTGGACGCAGCTGGATGTTGGAAATGCAGAAAGAGGAACTGTCAGTGAACCGGATCATGAGACAGTCTGGACAGTTGCTTTCGATGTGAGCAGCTTACATCTGGTACAGTCCGGTGAAAAAGCAACAAGCGGCATTGCCCTGTATGGGAAACTGCCGACGGTTCAGGCGGGACAGCGCGTAACAGTGGAAGTGACATTAAAGCCGATAAAATCTGAACAGGGAGAGAAACAGGAAGGGAAAGAAGAACAGACGGCGGAAGAGCAGAAACCGCTGGATCTTTACAGTAACAGTTTTTCCTATTGGAATGAAGGGAACAGGACGCCTGCAGAGTGCACGAAAGTGTCCATACAGGTGGCGGCACGTTCTATCAGCGGTATTGTATGGCTGGATCAGGATCAGAATGGTTTCTATTATAAGGGAACCGATGACAGTGACAAAGGTAACTACCAGAAGAGCGCGGATCTGCTGATGAGAAATGTCGAAGTTTACCTGTATACGGCCGGAACGATCAAAGGCAGTGACGGGCAGGAGAAGCCAAATCCGTATGCAGAGACAAATGAGATGACCGATGGAACTCCTGGGGCGCTGACCGCAGGCGGTAAGACATATTACCGGGCGAAGGATGTCCATGGAAATCTGCTTTCCGCACAGACCACAGATGCAAAGGGACAGTATAAGTTCAGTGAACTGGGTGCAGGAAGATACTTTGTATACTTTGTGGATAAGGATGAAAATTATAGTGTGGAGAAAGGAGAGAGACAGCTTGACTTTTCACAGTTGAGCGTGACAAAGCGCGAGAGTGAACAGACGGAATATGCGGTTACTTCCAATAAAGCGTATCCGTATTACGGCGAGACTAAGGAGGAGGATGGTTTATACCGGCTCTCCTATGCTCTTATCACAAATCAGATGGACGGAGGAGCAGGAATTGAGCTTCCGGAAGCGGATCAGCTGAATCAGGCAGACTGGAACACGCCGAACTGGAATCTGGGGCTGTATTACATCAACCAGAGTGTGGAGAAAGTCTGGAAGCAGACAGATACGATAGAAGAAGGCACAAAAGTAGAGCTGACCGAGTCGATCCGCCCGATTACCGGTAAAGACAGTCTCGGAAACAATACTTTCGGGGAAAATATCGGCACAAGAACGTTTACCATGGCGCAGAGGAAGGATGGCACAGTAAGCATAACGAGCGATGACTATGATAATCTGAACGTGACAGTGACATCCGAACCGGCGGAGAGCGGTAAAGATAATAGTGAGGATATTGTCTGGACAGTCAGCGATATAGCGCTGCAGGCGGAAACCGCGGAAATCAGTGGATCAGCAGTTGTACCGGGAAAATCTCAGATAGTGGATTACAGTATGACAGAGGTAAGAGAATCAGTCCCGAAAAAGTCAGATCCGGAAGAGTTTGAACTGCTGAAGGGTTATACGGTGAACCGGGAAGTATCGCGGGAGACCGGCGAGGCCACCACGAAATACTCCATTATCAATACACAGGTGCTTCACGATATCGCGCTGACCAAGGTGAGCAGGACAAATCCGGATATCATGCTGGGAGGTGCTGAGTTTACGGTATACCGCGAAGATAACGGCAAGTGCGGTGACAGGGTAACTGACGCGACAAGCGACAGCAACGGAAGCCTGACATTGTCGGGATTGACGGGCGGAACATACCTTATGAAGGAGACGAAGGCGCCGAAGGGTTATGCAATCGATCCGACGGAGTACAGGATCGAGATCACTTATAAAGGAGCTGCATCCGGCGTGGACGCGGAAGGTTTCATATGTGAAAACAACAAGTGGAACGATCCTGTTATCAAAGTGACACAGATGACAACAGGCGAGAACAACAAGGTAGTCTACGACAGTGCTGTGATTTACGATGAGACGAATAAACCTCTTCGGAATGCAGTATGGAGCGTAGAAAAGAAAGATTCCTCAGAGAGAGGCATACTCTGCCGGTTAGGTTTTACGGTAGACGATGAATGTATCTATGAACTGCCGAGCACCGGCGGCATCGGGGTATTCCCGTATGTGGCGGCAGGCACATTGCTTCTCATGGCGGCCGTATGGCTGATGATGAGAAAGAGGCGCGAGGAGGCATCGCGGAAGGGTCATTATTGAGATGACAGAGGGCGATCGCAGAGCGGACCGTTCAAAACGGGAAGCTTAGGACGGAATGTTTAAAGCGGAAAGTTTAAGGCGGAACATTTAGAACGGAGATGCTTTGTGATCACCCGGATAAAAAATGGATGGAAACCGGACGGAATGTCGGGGAGATCAACCATAAAAATGTAATAACAGAAAGGAGAATGAGATGAAAAGGATGAAAAAGATATTGGCCCTTGGCCTTGCGGTGGTACTGACGTTTGGCATATCCATGACGGCATGGGCTGATGAGCCTGGGGGAGGAGAATCAGGGGGAACACCTGCACCTGCCTACAATGCGGATGGGAAGATTGGAACAAAGGATGACGCGGCGGTTATTACGATAAAAGGTGTCACAGCTGAGAATAAGAAGGACGATACTGGTGCTGACACTGATAATGATGCTCTGACGGTGACAGCTTACCGGATCATCGAGGCAGTTTATGATGACGATGGCATCTACAGCGGATATAAGATTGGAGGTGACTATATTGCAGCCGTCAGAGAAATCTTTAACGCATCGGGAAATGCTGATTTTGAGATTGGTGAGGATGGAAAGCTGAAGTATAAAAAAACAGTTGATCCGGCTAACGCGGTTAAGGAGTTTCCGATCAATGAGGCGATATTAAATGCAATAATAAAAGTGAATAATGTCAAGAAGCTGTCAGGAATAGGGATGGATAAAGGCAGTGTTGATGCGAATGGCATCTGCAGCTACAGCAAAGAACTGCCAATCGGTTCCTACCTGATCATGATCACAGGGGCTGAGACGAAGATATACAGCGCGGTGGTGGCATCTTCCTATTATACGGCGGCGGACGGCGGCAGCAATGAATTTGCTGGTTCGATCGGTGATACAAGTCTTGATCTTGCGGACTATAAAATTGCGAAGACAGACGCGTGGGTTAAAGTTTCGGATTCTCCTGACGTTGGCAAAAAAGTTGTCTCGGATGATGGCAGTAAGACAGACCACAACGATGTGAATATCGGCGATACGGTGAGCTATGAGATAGAGGTAAACCCAATCCCGTACTATGGCGGAGATAATCCGACTTTCAACATCGTGGATACGCTTACGGGCGGGCTAGTATATACGGGTTATCCGAAAGTGGAAATCGTATCAAAAGACGGTGGTAAAACAGACTTGAACCAGCCGGAGAATGACAAAACCGTATATATGCTGAATGGCAAAAAGATCGCAACATTTACCTGGCAGAATGGCGAGGGCGAAGCTCTAAGTGATATGAATTCAGCGGAGAAGTTTGTGGTTGATTTTGTAGATGTGACAATAGAAGGTGACAAAACAACAAGCGAGTACTCCCTGAACGATTATCAGGGACAGAAACTGGTCATTACATATACAGCGAAAGTGACAAAAGACGCGGCTGTAAACCACAATGATAACTCCAACGATGCGAAGTTAAATTACAGCAAGGATTCCAAGGTGGATGGTAGCGATGGTGAGAAAGGGGGAAAGACCTATACCTATACTTTCGCTATCGGCGGCACGGTAGACGGTAAAGAAAACAGTGAATCAACGGGCACCGGGGGAGTGATCACGAAACTCGGAGAGGATGAAAAGGAAGATCCTGATACTCACGAAAAGACATATGCTTTAGAGGGTGCAGAGTTTACGCTGTATACGGCTGCAACTAAGAATGCAGATGGCACTTATACTGTCAATCCGGACTCCCAATATAAAAATTATATAGATAAAGGCAATGAAGAAGAGTTTTTTGACGGTACCGCGACATCTGATGCCAGAGGACATCTGGAGATGAGAGGCCTCAAAGCGGGAACTTACTATCTGAAAGAGACAAAAGCGCCGGATGGATATTCTGTCAATGAGCATGTATTTGAGGTAGTGATCGATGCGAAGTATTATGGCGATGAAGGGTTTACTGCCGATGATACATCGGAAGATAAGAAAACAGGTATGCTTGCTCAGTGGACCATCACGATAGACGGTGAGCTCACCGGTAAATTTACGTCTTTGAATGAAAAGGGAGGATATAGTACAGGAGAAGGAAGCGGTAATATAATCAATACCGTTGAAATCCAGAACACCAGACTGATCAGCCTTCCCTCCACCGGTGGTATCGGTACGACGATTTTCACAGTGGCGGGCGTAGTTCTGATGATAGGCGCAGCGTTCCTGTTCTTTGTAAACAGGAGAAAATCACAGGGCGGACAGGAAAAATAAAAGATTCCGTGTGAAGCAGTATAGCAAATAAAAGATATGGTCAGGAGCAGGGAGGAACCGGATGAAAAACTGGAGATCAAAAATAATCATGGCAGTTTTGTTTACGGCTGGGTTGTCCCTGCTGCTGTATCCGCTCGTTTCAAACCAGTGGAATGACAGGCGGCAGAAAAAGCTGATCACAGAGTACGAGAATGTGATAGCGGAAGCGGAGGCGACAGCGTCGGTCGATTACACGGAAGAGTTGAGAAAGGCGGAGACTTACAACGAGGAACTTTCCCCGAAGATTCTGCCGGATTCCTTTGCCGTCGCCTCAAACCTGATATCGGAGGACAGGGAGTACTTATCCTGCCTGAACCTTGCAGGGGATGGTATGATGGGGATCGTGGAGATCCCAAAGATATCCGTCAGGCTTCCGATATACCATACAACCTCTGAAGAGGTGCTGCAGGCTG
Organism: [Clostridium] symbiosum; assembly: GCA_021769625.1. Lineage (GTDB taxonomy): Bacteria > Bacillota > Clostridia > Lachnospirales > Lachnospiraceae > 1XD8-76. The sequence goes on from JAETSN010000065.1 coordinate 18,960, forward strand.
CGGCGGGGCATCTGGAGGGGAGTTCTCTTCCGGTGGGCGGTGTGGGAACCCATGCTGTGATATCAGCCCACAGGGGACTGCCCAGCGCATCGCTGTTTACAGACCTTGACTTGCTGGAAGAGGGGGACTATTTCCTGTTGGATATTCTGGATGAGGAACTCTGCTACAGGGTAGACCGGATATCCGTTGTGGAGCCGGATGACACCCGGGAGTTGGCGGTGGTGCCGGGGGAGGATCTTGTGACACTGATGACCTGTACCCCCTATGGGGTAAACTCCCAGAGGCTGCTCGTCAGAGGGAGCAGGGTTCCCTACGAGGAGGGGCTTGTGGAGAGGACGCCCGCATCCGGCGGGCTGTTCGGAGGGAGCCTGCACACAAACTATCTGTTGTGGGTCATCGCCGGATTGGCTGTCACAGGGGTTTTCGTCCTTGTGATGTTCCGCAGGGAGCGGAAGCTGTATGGAAAAAGCGGCGGGATAAAGAGGCGGCAGGAGGAGCAGATGGATAGTACCGGGGCAGAGAGAGACAGTGCGAGGGACAGCAACATGGAGGTTTCAGGGCAAAGAGGGAAGAGCGGGGAAAAACCATGAAGAGAAAGGCGGCAGGCGTTCTGATCTGCCTTGTATTTCTTGCCGGATTTGGGCTGCTTGTCTATCCTCTTGTGTCGGACCAGTGGAACACTTACAGGCAGAACAGGCTGATCAGCGTTTATGAGGAAACCGTAAATGCGCGGATGGAGGAAGCAGATTTTACGGAGGAATGGGAAGCGGCGCGCTCATTCAACAAATCTTTCGGAGATAATAATATTTACGGTGATATATTCAGCACCCTGCAGGAGGACGATGCGGGGGCGGGAGGGAGCGCATCTTACCGTCAGGTGCTCAATATAGCGGGTGACGGCGTGATGGGGTATATCACTATTCCGAAAATAGATCTGAAGCTTGCCATCTGCCACGGCACTGCGGAGGAAGTGCTGCAGAGCGGCGTGGGTCATCTGCAGGGAACAAAACTCCCCATAGGCGGGGAGAGTAACCACAGCGTACTGGCTGCCCACAGGGGTCTGCCCAGCGCAAGGCTGTTTACAGACATTGACCAGCTGGAGGCGGGAGACAGGTTTTACATAAAAGTGTTGGATGTGACGCTTGCCTACGAGGTGGACCGGATCCTGCCGATGGTGGATAAAGATGATGCGGAAACGCTGAAAGAGGCACTGCAGATACAGCCTGGCGAGGATCAGGTGACACTGTTTACCTGTACCCCCTATGGTGTGAATTCCCACAGACTGCTTGTCAGGGGAAGCAGGATTCCCTATACGGGAGAACTGGAAGAGGCGCGTACACCAGTGCAAAGCATGCTGCGTGCGGTAAGAGACTACTATATGCTGTATATCCTGCTCGGCCTGGCGGTGGTCGGGCTTGCGGTACTGGTGCTGAAATCAATGTTCCGGCGGGGAAAAAAGACCGGAAATACACAGATCGAAGGAGGGAGTTAACTTGAAAAAAGAAAGACTTGTGAAAGGATGCATTGCGGCACTCGCAGCCGCCGGTCTGATTTTTTCCGGTCCCCGGGTGACGGAGGTGGATGCGGCGGATGCGATTGAAACAGGAAGGACGGACTGTTCTATCAAGATAAAGGTGGAGGGAAACCTGAAGTTCGAGGCGGATGACGCCATTTTGGGAGATGATCCGGTGAATCAGGCGGAGACAGACCTGAAAGGACCGGCGGAGCCGATCGAGGTAAAACTTTATCGGACCGCGAAAATTACGGTCAATGGGGACGGGAAGTATGTGTATGAGGCCGTGGGAGAGTTTGCTGAAAATGATGGGTTTGTGGATGCCATGAAGGGGCTTAGCGATGAGACGTCAGCCGAAGATTGGCGGCATTATGCGGTTC
>JAETSN010000066.1 GCA_021769625.1 [Clostridium] symbiosum
CTTAAGGAGCCCTTTGAAAAACGCCGGCACTTAGGCGCTGTATTTTAGCGCCTTATGTGTCCGCTGCGTTTTTCACAGAGCGAGAGCGTGGCGACGAAGTATTTTATGTTCTTACCGGCGTCCGCCCTCATTGACCCTCAGATCTGCGAAGCACCCAATGCCGCAACCGCGCCGTCCGCAGCCGCCGTGGTGAGCTGGCGCACTGTTTTTTTGCGGCAGTCACCCGCTGCAAAGATGCCTTCCACGCTGGTCCTGCAGTCTTCGCCGGCAAGAATATAACCGTTTTCATCCAGTTCCACCAGTTTTGCAAAGACTTCATTTTCCGGTATCTGTCCGATCGCCACAAACAGCCCGCTGATCTCCAGCCTGCTTTCTTCCCCGCTTATTTTGTCCCGAAGGATCACAGCCTGCAGCGTTGCCTCCCCCTCCAGCGCCTGCACAGTCTTATTTAATAAGAACTCTACATTATCCTTCTTTTGCAGTTCTCTCACCAGTTTTTCTTCCCCGCGGAAAGTCTCCCTCCTGTGGATCAGATATACTTTTTCACAGTAATTTGATAAAAATGCAGCATCCTCCAGCGCGGTATTTCCACCGCCCACGACCGCCACTTTTTTTCCTCTGAAAAACATGCCGTCACAGGTGGCGCAGTAAGAGATTCCCCTGCCGGTGTACTCTGCCTCCCCTTCCACCCCGAGTGGCCGGTTCTTTGCCCCCGTGGCAAGGATGACCGCTTTGGCGCAGTAGCTCTGCTCAGTAGTCTCCACTATTTTATTTACGGCTTCCACGCTGGCGGAAGAGAGTTCTTCCTTTGCCTCCGCGTTATCCTCCAGCCGAAGGTCCGTCACCTTTTCGCTCCGATATTCCATGCCCAGTTTTTCGGCCTGCCGGTACAGCCCCGAGGCAAACTCATATCCGGATATCTGCTCGATGCCCGGATAATTCTCCACTTTCGGCGTATTGACGATCTGTCCGCCGTAGGTTCCCTGTTCCAACACCAGAACGCTCTTTCCCGCCCGCAGCGCATAGATTGCCGCCGTCAGTCCTGCCGTCCCGGCTCCGATGATAATAACATCTTTCATATGCTTTCATTCCTCATACATTCTTACATCATCACTGCTTAACGGTATCTCCTATGCCAGAAGCGCGAGAAGTTCCGCCTTCGGTTTTGCACCGACCGACACCTTCACAGGCTCGCCGTTTTTGAAGATAATGATCGTCGGAATGGACATCACATTATATTTCCCCGCAATATCCGGCTGTTCATCCACATTCACCTTGCAGACTTTCACATCTGTCCGCTCCGCCGCGATCTCCTCGATAACGGGTCCAACCATCTGGCAGGGACCGCACCATGATGCCCAGAAATCCACCATCGCCACTCCGTCGTACTCCAATACTTCTTTCCTGAAATTTTCCGTTGTTAAATGTAATGCTGCCATATTCTTCCCTCCATTTTAGTTCCGCAGATATTCTTCAGTACACCTTAATCTAAGACAATCCGCAGCCGCTTCACGTCTGCAAATTGTCTTGTGCACTTCAGAACATCTGCTGTTTTAGTTCCGCAGATGTTCTTCAGTACCCTTTCTGCTTTAATTCTGCTACCAGATTTACATAGAACTCCCTGACGTCAAAGCCCGGGATATTCTCCCTGTTTAAATCTATCATATCTCCGTGGGAGACGCCGCGCTTTCCTTTTACCGTCACAAGCCGGTACTGCTCTCCCCAGGGAAAAGACTCCGTTGAGACCAGCCCGTCATTTTCCCCTCCAAAGTATTTTACCAGATAATAGGTAAAATTTAAAGGGAAACGTCCGTTTACCGCGCGGTTACATTTAGAGCCTATACTCTGACAGTATACCCCTTCGGCATCTTTGATATACTTATTTCTCGTCTCGCAGGCCTCCGCCGTCAGATCCCGCACTGCTTTCATAAAGTCCGGATCTTCATCCCCCAGCACTTTGACGGCCTTATTGTATGTATCCGCCGTTTTTTCCTGTATATTCCGCGGAATCTTCTCCAACAGATAATCCGCGAACAGGCAGCCCCTGTGGGGCGTATTGATGGTCGTAAGGGACGCCACCTTATCCGCGATACCGAATTCCGAAAGCGCATACCTGCAGTCCAGCCCGCCTTTGGAATGGGCGATGATATTGAGCTTTTCGCACCCTGTCTCCTCCGTGATCTGCCGGATCCTCTGCGCAAGTTCCTTCGCGCTCCCCTCCACCGAATCCGCGGACTGGTGGTTGCCGTAATAGATCACCGCGCCGTTTTTCTCCAACGCCCCGGGAATCCGTCCCCAATAGTTCAGATACTTGAAATCCCGAAAAAACACGCCGTGTACCAGAAGGATCGGATACTTCGTGGCGCAGATCTTCTGCTCCTTCCTGCTCTCATCGAGAAGCAGTCTTTCCCCCTCCAGTTTTGCCTCATATCCGGTGATCCTGATAATATGGTACAGCACCACCAGATTCGCCACAGGGATAAAACCGCAGATTACCCCCAGAAGGCGCCATTTTACAGCGAGCTGCTTCGACGTCAGATAAACCCGGATGATGCCGTTCCAGAAGACGACTGCCTCCACCAGAAACACATTCAGCAGATGAAGCAGCCATACCCCTGCCTCCCCGGAGAAAAGCTGTCCGATCTTCGCCAGCAGACAGAGCGTGGAGGCTGCCGTGCTGACACAGAACAGGATCAGCAGATCGCTTCCCTGCATACAGATCCGCAGCCGTCTTGACGGTATCTTCCTGTCCCGCAGAGAAGGCCTGATATTTCCAAGCAAGAAAAGAATTCCGGATACCACACAGGCCGGAAGATCATATTTCCCGAACAAGCCAGCAAGCCAGTATAAATTTGCCGTGATAAAAAAGATGGCCGCATTGATGATCAGCATAGTATTTCCAAAAGCTCCTCCGGCCTGCTGATCAGATAGGCAGGCTTCAGTTTTTCCAGTTCCTCCCTGTCGCGAAACCCCCAGTCCACGGAAACGCAGGGCAGCCCCGCATTTTCCGCCGTCTTTCTGTCCACCTCCGAATCTCCCACATAGACCGCCTGTTCTTTTTTGCTGCCAAGCTCGTTAAGTGCCTGAAAGACCGTATCCGGCGCCGGTTTCTTCTTGATTCCCGCGCTCTCATTCTCTCCGATGGCAACCTTGACATACGCCTGAAAACATTCCCTGTTCAAGGTCTTTACCGCCTCATCCCTTTTATTGGATACAATGGCAAGCTTAAATCCCCGCTCATAAAGTTCCCTCAGGACATCCATGATCCCGTCGTAAGGCTTTGTCTTCTCCTGGCAGTGTTCCTGATAGTAAGAGGCAAACTCCGGCAGAAGTTCATCCACTACCTGCTCCTTTGTCCCCTCCGGCAGGCAGAGCGTCAAAGTCTGCCGCAGGCCGTTTCCCACAATACGGCGCACCTCCCCGATCGTCCTGACCGGATAACCGTTTCTCCTCAGGATCTCGTTGACGGCATTCGCCAGATCTTCCAGCGTATCCATCAACGTCCCATCCAGATCGAAAATAACTGTATCATACTTCTTCATCACATGCCTCCTCATTTCTGCTTCACCGCATACTTCCTGCACACCAATTTCAACAACGGCATCCGGTATCACTCCCGCGGCTTACGCTATCGTCTCCGCCGTCAGGCTTCTGAATATCCGCCGCAGCATCCACACCGCGCACAGCGCCAGCATAAATTCCGCCACAAACGCCGCGTAAGCGATACCATAAACGCCAAACAGCATATTTAACAGGATCAACGCCGGTATCTCGAAAACGATCTTCCTCAGCACCGCGAACAATAAAGACTTCTTTCCCATCCCGATGGCCTGAAATACGCCCACCGCCAGAAAATCCACGGCGAGGAACGTCATAGCGAGGGAATCCGCCCGCAAAAACATCTGTCCGTAATAAATGATCTCATCCTTTTTCATGAACAGCCCTACCAGCCATCCCGCCCGGAAATAGCAGAAAATACTGGAGACCACCATCACAGGCACCATGACCTTCGCGATAAACAGTACGGTCTCCTTCATCCGCTTATAGTTCTTTGCGGAGTAGGAATACCCCACAAGAGGCATCACACCCTGGCTGGCGCCCATCGCAACCTGCATCGGCACCAGATAGATCTTCTGTACGATACCGATCGCCGCCACCGCGTCCGGCCCATATACAGCAGTAAAATTATTCAGGATCGTCATCCCCGTCACATTCAACAGGTTCTGGATCGAGGCGGGGACTCCCACGCCGCATACCCCTTTGACGATATCTTTCTTCCATTTAAAGTCTCTCGGCATGATGCTGACAAAGGTACTCTTTCTCTTTACAAAAAGCAGTACAAAGAAATACAGGCACGCCACACAGTTGGAAACAAAAGTTGCGCAGCCTGCACCGGATGCTCCCATATCAAGCCCCCAGGGCATGATAAAGATCGGATCTAAAATGATATTCAATATACAGCCGCTCATCGTGCCTATGCTGGCATGCAGGGCGGAACCCTCCGCCCGCACCAGATATGCGATCACCACATTTAAAATAGAAGGTGCTGCTCCAAACAGCACCGTCCACTTCATATAAGCCGCTGTGGCCGTCACTGTCTCCGCATCCGCCCCGAGCAGATGCAGAAGCGGCTGAAAAAATGCCGTACACAGCAGCGACATGAGGATGCTGCTAAGCAGCGCGCAGTAAAAGCCGAACGCCGAGCTCTTTTTTACTTTATCGATATCCTGCTCCCCCAGCGCCCGGCTCATCATGCTCGAACTGCCCACGCCGAAAAGATTATTCACCGCATTAAATGCAAGCAGCACCGGCGCTGCCAGCGTCACCGCGGAATTTTCGATCGGATTATTCAACCGCCCTACAAAATAAGTATCCGCCATGGAATAGATGACCATCACCAGCGAACTTAAGATAGTAGGTATCATCAGACGCCTCGCCGCCTGCGGCACGGGCATCTGCTCAAATAGAACGCTTTTCTCCGTATTCTCCATTTATATAATGCACCTTCTTTTTATCTGTTCACGGATTTATCTCTATCCTTCTTTTCTTCTGTTTTACCTCTTAACCTAAAAACTGATACCCACTGCCTGCAGCAATAAAAGCAGCAGAATCACCGGTGCGATCACCTTAACCATCACAATATATAAAGTGCGCCTCTGGAATTTATTGCCTCCCAAGGTGATCTCATCGATCACCGTCTTTGGCTTCACCACCCATCCGATCAAAACACAGGTGAGCAGCGCCACAAGAGGCATAAACAGATTATTGCTCAGATAATCCATCACATCCAGGATCTGCGCCACAGCGCCGTTCGGCAGTTTCAGTTCAAAATACAAAAGATTGTAGCCCAGACATACGATAATACCGGCGATCACCGCGTACGCCGTCACCAGAACCGTGCTCTTCTTCCTGCTCAGATGGAACTTGTCCATCGTACTGGAAACGATCGCTTCCATGACGGACACCGAGGAAGTCACCGCCGCAAAAGTCACCATCAGGAAGAACAAGAAGCCGATCACATTGCCGATCCCTCCCATCGCCTCAAATACCTTGGGCAGGGATACGAACATCAGGCCGGGGCCTGCGGACATTCCCTCCATCCCCATGAAAGTATACACCGCCGGAATGATCATAAGCCCCGCAAGGAGAGCTACCAGCGTATCGAAAAATTCTATCTGGTTGATGGATTTCATCAGGTTAGTCTCTTTCTTCGCGTAGGAACCGTAAGCCACCATGATCCCCATGGCTACGCTGATGGAATAAAACAGCTGCCCCATGGCATCCATCACTATAATGAAAAATTCGTGTACCGTCATCCCGGTAAAATCCGGTATCAGATACACCGAAAGCCCCTGCATCCCGGTTCTGGTAATACCGCTCTCATCCGTATGGGTAAGCGTCAGCGAGAAGACGGATATGCCCGCGATCAGGACCAACAGGATCGGCATCAGGATCTTACTGTACTTTTCTATTCCTTTATCCACGCCGCTGTACACGACAAACGCCGTCAGAAACAGATAGACGACCAGCCAGATGATGGGCTGCCATACCCCTGTGATATATCCCGTAAAATAGCCGTCCTGCGCCGCTTCCACGCCGTTTCCGGTGAGAAAAACCGTCAGATACTTCAAAACCCAGCCGCCGATGGAGCAGTAGTAAGGCAGAATGATCACCGGCACCAGACAGGCGAGGACGCCGATGCCTCCCCATTTCGGATGAATCTTCTTATACGCCGTCAAAGGACTCTGCCTCGTCTTTCTGCCGATGGCGATCTCCGTTGTCAGCAGCGTAAAGCCGAATGTCAGCGCCAGAATGATATAGCAGAGGATAAATACGCCTCCGCCCCCCTTCGCCGCCAGATACGGAAACCTCCAGATATTTCCAAGCCCTACGGCACTTCCCGCCGCTGCCAACACAAAACCGATGGAACCGGTAAAATTACCTCTTTTTGCATGATTTTCCATTCCACATATCCCCCGTGTAAAATTTTTTCTTCATATAATTATACAGCTTACCATGACATTCCGCGATAGGCAAGTAGGATATTCAAAAATATGCCCTGTCAGGAATGACTATCCTCCAAAAAAGGGACTGCCATGCACCCGGCACAGCAGCTCTTTTATATTCTCTATTCGTTTTTTTCGTAGGGATGGATCGTCTGTATGGTTCCGTCTTCATTATAATGAAGTTCGGTAAATTTTACCGTGCGGCGGTGGTTTATCCCGCCGGAATATTCGCAGTCATGGTAAAACAGATACCATTTTCCCTTAAATTCCACGATGGAATGATGTGTCGTCCACCCGATAACGGGCTCCATGATACGCCCCCGGTAGGTGAAAGGCCCCGTGGGACTATCCCCCGTCGCGTAGACTATATAATGTGTCGTGCCGGTGGAATAGGACAGATAGTACTTGCCCTTGTACTTGTGCATCCAGGGATCTTCAAAATACCGTCTCTCCTCATCGCCGGCAAGCAGCGGTCTGCCGTTCTCGTCCAGTATCATCGCCTCCATCGGAGCCGTCTCAAAACGCAGCATATCCTCACTCATCAAAGCGCATCTGGGCATTACGGCCTGCTCCTGCCCGGCCGGTTCCTTTCCCTCCGGGTCGAAAACGCCGGTCCGGTACTTTTCCAACTGCCCTCCCCAGATCCCGCCGAAATAGACATAAACCTTTCCATCCTCATCCACAAATGCCGCCGGATCGATGCTGAAGCTTCCCTCGATATAATCCGGTTCCGCGCAGAAGGGGCCCTCCGGCGACTCCCCCCCTGCGATGCCAAGCCGGAAATTTCCCTCTTTATCCCTCGCTGGAAATACGAGATAATACTTTCCGTTCTTATATACCGCATCGGGCGCCCACGTCTGGTCTTTCGCCCACAGTATATCCTTCACATGCAGAATCTCACCGCGGTCAACGCACTCCTTCTCCATATCCTCCATCATCAGGACATGGTAATCCTGCATCTGATACTCATCGCCGTTGTCATTATCTTCCCCGTTGTGAGGGATATCATGCGATAAGTATATATATATCTTGTCATCATACACATGTGCAGACGGATCTGCCGTATATATATGTGTGACAAGAGGTTCTCTCTCTCTGCTCATCTATGCTTTTCCTTTCCTGTCCGAATGATCATCCCTTTACAGCCCCTGCAGTCAGACCGTCCACGATCTGATTGCTGAAAATACAGTACACGATGATCGTAGGTATGATCGCGATGATGATCGCTGCGAACATCTGTGAATAATTAGTATTGTACGGTCCCACAAATTTTGACAGGGATACCGGCAGCGTCTTTTTCGCGTCATCCGAAATAAATACCATCGCAAGCAGCAGTTCATTCCAATTCGCCACAAAGGTCATAAGCCCCGTCACAAAAAGCCCCGTTCTGGATAACGGCAGTGCGATCTTAAAAAAGATCCCGTAGATCGAGGAGCCGTCAATACAGGCGGATTCGATCAGTTCATTGGGCATACTTTGAAAGAAACCTGTCATGATGAAGATCGTCACCGGCAGGGAAAATGTCAGATACGGTATGATGATCCCCACAAGGGAATTGGACAGCCCCATCTTCGCAAATCTCGTAAACAGCGGAATCATAACGCAGTGCACCGGTATCATCATGCCCAGCAGGAAAAACGTCATGCAGGGCTTCGCCAGTTTAAACCGCAGCCTGCCGATGGCAAACGCCGCCATGGAGCCGATCAGCATGCTCAGAACCAGCGTGATCCCGCACACGATGAAAGAATTTAATGTTGCTATCCCGAGTTTTCCTGCCGTCCACGCAAAGGTATAATTATCCAGATAGAAGCTTTCCGGCAGGGAAAAAGGTGAGGTGAAAATCTCCGCGTTCGTCTTGAAGGACACCATAAACACCCATAAAAGCGGTACGATATAGATGACTGCAACAAGGGTAAGAAATACATATATGATCGTCTTGATTACTATTGATTTTGTTTTGTCACTCATTTCATACCCTCCTGCTACATCTCATAATTCTCGGTTTTAATAAACTTGTTGATCAGCCCCGTGACCACAAGGCACATTACGATCAATACCACGCCAATCGCGCTGGCGTATCCATATTTGTTGTATTTAAATCCCTGCGTGTACAGATGGGTTGCAAGCACTTCCGTCCTGTGATTGGGCCCGCCCTCCGTCATATTAAAGATCAGGTCAAAAAATTTCAGCGCTCCGATGTCATTTAAGGACATGGCAGTCGCCACCATCGGTTTGATCAGCGGCAGGGTGATGTAGAGAAAACTTTTTGCCTTGTTGCAGCCGTCAATATAAGACGCTTCATATAAAGATGTACTGATCCCCGATATCTGTGCCATATACAGCATCATGGACTGTCCTACATACTGCCACAGCGCCACAAAGGCTATGATCCACATCGGCAGAATGATAAAACCGCTCGTATCCATAAGCCACAGCGGGCCTTCTATTCCGAATTTTTCCAGTGCCTGATTGATCCCCAGCTTCGGGCTGAATATAAACATCCACAAAAGTCCAAGCGCTGTCGATGAGAGAACGCAGGGCAGATAGATAATGTTTTTAAAGAGGTTGCGCCCCTTTCTGATGTTCGTAAGGAGCGCAGCCAGAAACAGTCCCATGATAAGCTGCGATACACAGGAAAAAACCAGAAAAAACAGGGAATTTTTCAGTGCAAACACCATGCTCTTGTCCTTAAACAGGTTTTTGTAGTTCTCAAGCCCGATAAATTCGGGAGCCGTCAGTCCTTTGTATTCACAGAACGAATAGTACACTGACTGGCAGATCGGAACAAACAGTACCACCGTAAACAGGAGCAGTGCCGGCGTCAGAAAAATGATGATTGCCTTTTTATCCCGTAACAATTTGTCCATCTGATATTCCTCCGTTTGCTTCGCACACCGGCATAAGCCTATCGACAGTTATCCGCATAAAACGTTTCCATTTCCGTTGCCGCTTCCGCTGGCGTCATGTCCCCGAGGAACACAGATACCATCGTGTCATCGAAATATGCACCCGCTTCCGTGGAAGGCATGGATTCATTGTAGAACCCGAACGTACCCTTTGCTCCGCCAAACACATCCATTACATAGGCGAGCTGTGCAGGCGCTGCCGAAGCATCGTACTCAACGGAAGTGACCGGGATCTTTCCGCCGATCTCCGCCGTATATTTCTGTGCCGTATCATCCGTAAAATATTTCATCAGCGCAATACATGCTTCCGGATATTTTGTAGAGGAACTCATGGCAAGGGAATCGGATTTTGCGATAACCCTTTCCGAACCCGGGAACTGGAACACGCCGCACTTTGACTCAAAATCGGGGTTGGAACCGTTGATCTGCGCGATGGCCCAGGAACCCTGGATCAGGATTGCCGCCTCCTCGTTATAGAAATTCGCGGTTGCCACATCGTTAGTATCTCCTGCCGCCGTCTTCTGGAAGTATTTGGAAAGTTCCACAAGTTTTGCCGCTGCAGACTCCATTTTTCCGTCTTCCCAGCTCGCGGAGCCGTCCTCCAGCGCTGCAAGGTCAACCCCTTCCATCTCGCACAGATAGCCTGCTACCATCGACAGACACCATGCCGTACCTGCAGAGATGGTGATCGGCGTATAGCCCGCCGCTTCCAGCTTTTCACAGGCATCCAGCATCTCATCCCATGTTTTGGGCACTTCAACGCCCGCCGCCTCAAACATTTCCGTGTTATAGAACGCGCAGGCTGCCGCGATATTGAGAGGCACCGCATAGATCTTCCCGTCATATGTCATCTGGGAGAACACTGCATCGGAAGTAAAGCTCTCTTTCCAGCCGTCACCCAGATAATCGTCAAGGGGAGCTGCCACCCCGGGCTCCACATAATCCGTCAGGTTCGGTCCCGGGCTTACGATAAATACGTCCGGTGTCTCATTGGAAGCCACCAGTGCATTGAGCTTCGGATAATATTCCTCCAGGTTAGTTGTCACCACCGTCACATGATACTGCCCTTCATAATCCTTATTAAACCGTTCAACCACATCCCCATATCCCTTGGAGATCAGGTCCTCCGTCGCATTTAAGTCATCCCAGAACATCCATGTGATCTCCTGCACTTCGCCTTCCGCCGTCCCGCTTTCACCGGAGGCCTGCTCATTTCCCGCCGTTTCGGCTCCTCCTCCGCAGCCCGTCAAAAGCGCTGCCGTCATTGCGGCTGATAAGATGACCGCCCATAATTTTTTCTTCATTTTTAAATCCTCCTTGTAAAAATTTAAACGTTTCCGTTGTTCCATTTCGTAGTTTCATGATAGCACAGGCCATTTTTCAGGGCTTCCAAATTGTTGTTTATTGATTATTAATTCTTGCTCTGATATTATGAAAACAGGCTTCCATATCGAGGTGATCTTTCGCATTTTTCTCTTGTCAGCATTCCTGCATCGACTTTTATTTTAGTAAAAATGCATAGTTTTTCTTCTCTATTTTTGTCAATTTTTACTATAAACAACTTTTCATGAGCAATTATTCATAGTTTATGAGCAATTTTTATATATCAAAAAACGGCATATCAGTATACTATAAGAAGCAACAGCACAGCACCCCGGAGGTTTCCCTATGATCGAAACATTGAACGGCATTTTTGAAACCGTGAACTACAAACAGAGCACATCCATCAAGCTGTACGACAATAATGAATATGAAGACTACCCTCCCCACTGGCACACGACCATGGAGATCATTATGCCTACGGAAAATATTTATACTGTGGAATGCAATAATCAGACCGTCACCCTGCGGGAAGGCGATATCGTCCTGATCTGTCCCTGCTGCATTCACACGCTGTTTGCCCCTCCGACCGGGAAGCGCATTATCTTCCAACCTGATACGGCCTCCCTGAGATTTATGAAAGATATAGAACCGCTGCTGAATATCCTGTCCCCGCTGTTTATCATTACCCCGGAGGACTTTCCCACCGTTCACGGAAGAATACGTGACCTTTTGATCGAGATCAGGGACGAGTATCTGAATGCAGCCTTCTCTTTTTCCGAGGTCATCATATACAGCAAGCTGTTGGAGATCATCACCCTGATCGGGCGCAACTATGTCCGCCATACAGAAATCCCGTCCGGCATGATCGGACAGCAGAAGGAATACATGGAAAAATTTCTCGGTATCTGCGATTATATCGAGGCGCATTGTTCGGAGGATCTCAATCTGGACGATATCGCAGACATGTGCGGCTTCAGCAAATTCTATTTTTCAAGGCTGTTCAAACAGTTTATGAACGTATCCTTCTACAAATATGTGAACCAGAAACGGATCGCGAAAGCGGCAGAACTTCTGATCGAGCCGAAAAATTCCATCACGGATATATCGTTGAGCTGCGGCTTTTCCTCCCTCTCCTCGTTTATCAGAATGTTCAAGATCGTAAAAGGATGCACGCCCACCGAATTCAGGAACCTGTATTGTTCCTGAACATTTTTACAGAAAGGAAAAGTTTTCTATGATGAACTTTCAAAAAAGATGTTATCTGGCAGAAATTTTTCAAAGCGGCATGATGCTGCAGCGCGAAAAAGAGATTCGGCTGTGGGGAAATACCATACCTGACACTATTGTCACTGCCACCCTTTACAGAAAAGAGGCCGGCGGATGCGGAAAGCCCATACTGTCCGGAGAATCCCGGGCAGACAAAGACGGGCAATTCCGTATTGTGCTTCCGCCCCAAAACGCCGGCAAAGGATACCGTCTCACCGTAACCTTCGATCCCGCTACAGCGGAGCCGGTCCATCTGGAAAATATATGTTTCGGCGATCTCTGGCTTGCCGGCGGCCAGTCCAATATGGAGTTTTTTCTGAAATATGACAGGGACTGGGAGGCTACAAAAAAACTGCCCCGCAATCCGGACATCCGCATGTACAATGTACCCCAGCGGGCTTTTGAAGGGCATGCCTCCCACAACAGGGCCGGTTACGGATACTGGTTTGATGACAGCGATCCGGGGCTGGAATATTTCTCCGCGCCGGCTTACAGCTTCGCGAGACATGTTCAGGCGGCGATCGGTGTTCCGATCGGCATCATCGGCTGCAACTGGGGCGGCTCCACCGCCTCCGCCTGGGTGGACGAGGAGGTGCTTGATGTGCCGCCTCTTGACCGTTATCTCCAAGAATACGCAGACGCCGTATCCGGGATCCCGCCGGAGAAGCTTGCCGCCGACAGTCTGGCGGCATGGCGCTTCGAGGACTCCAAAGAACACGGCAGTGATTTTGAGCCGCTGCTCTACGGGCGGGATCGTGACTGGCAACTTTCCTATATGGAGCAGCACAAGAATGATCCCGTCATTCCCATGGGTCCCTGGAACCATAACCGTCCTTCCGGCCTCTATCACACCATGCTCTCCTCCCTGTTTCCTCTCCCGATCAAGGGAGTGCTCTGGTATCAGGGGGAGTCCGATGCCGGGGACCACGCATTTCTGTATGACAGGCTCCTTGCGGCACTGATCGAAAACTGGCGCAGGAAATGGCGGGACGATCTTCCTTTCCTGATCGTGCAGCTCGCCCCCTTCGGTATGTGGCTCGACTGTGACAATCAGGGATATGCTGTTGTCAGGGAAAAACAGGCGGCTGTCGCCCGGACTGTCCCCCATGTCTATATGGCGGGCATCATGGATCTGGGTTCCTACTATGATATCCATCCGAAAGAAAAGATGGAAGTCGGGCGCAGGCTCTCACTGCTCGCCCGGGGACATATCTACGGCGAAAAAGAACTTTTGTGCAACCCGCCAGAAGCCGTTGTCGCCTTCTGGCTAAACCCCCGGCAGATCGCCGTTGTTTTCAGATATGCCGAGGGCCTCGATGCAGGCGGCGGAAATTCCGACTGGAACCTCCGGATACAGGAGCGTGATATTATCCCCGCCGAAACGGAGATAAACGCGGAGAACGGACATGTGATCCTCACACTTCCCGCTCCCGTTCTGGATGTCTCCTCACCTGCCTATGTGTCGCTTGGTTTCGGGGATTACGCAGAAATTCATATCCGCAACCGCGCAGGGCTTTCCGCCCTGCCCTTCCGGATCAAAATAGAAAAAGGAGAATTATCATGAAAAAACAGGCTTTCAACCCATTTTTGCCCTCCTGGGAATACATTCCGGACGGCGAGCCCCATGTATTTGGGGACAGAGTGTATCTCTACGGCTCTCACGACCATTTTAGGGGCTACGTCTACTGTCTCGGTGACTATGTATGCTGGTCCGCCCCCACAGACGATTTAAGCGACTGGCGATATGAGGGGGTTATCTACCGCAAAGAACAGGATCCTCGCAACACACACGGCAAGATGGTGCTTTTTGCCCCGGATGTGGTGCAGGGGCCGGATGGCAGATATTATATGTATTACATCCCTAATCTCTCCCATATCGTATCGGTAGCCGTATGTGATACCCCTGCCGGTACATATGAGTTTTACGGCTTTGTGAGGCATGCTGACGGTCGGATCCTTGGTGAGCGGGAAGGGGATTCTCCTCAATTTGACCCGGGCGTATACCGGGAAGGCGACACGATCTATCTCTACACCGGTTTCTGCACGGCAGAAGATACCGCCACCGAAGGTTCCTGCGTTACCATCCTCGCGCGGGATATGCTGACTGTTGTTGAAAAACCGAAACTCATTGCCCCGAATGCCTGCCATGCAGCCGGAACGTCCTTCGAAGGGCACGCTTTCTTTGAGGCCTCCTCCCTGCGCAGGCGCGGCGATACTTACTATTATATTTATTCCTCCGTCCATAACCACGAAATGTGTTATGCCACCTCATCTGCCCCCACCGGTCCCTTCACCTACAGGGGCGTCATCGTGGACAACTGTGACGTGGGCATCGACACCTATAAGCCCGCAGAACTGATGACAGCGCTGCACTGCAACAACCACGGCAGCTTCGCTGAGATAAACGGCAGGTGGTACATGTTCTATCACCGCCCTACAAACGGTACCCAGTTCAGCAGACAGGCATGCGCCGAGGAGATCTTCTTTGACGCAGACGGTCTGATCAGACAGGTGGAAATGACTTCCTGCGGCTTAAACGGCGGCCCCTTAAAATGCGGAGTCTTCTATGACGCCTATATCGCCTGCTGTCTCTGGAACAGCTATCCCAAACTGCAGGACGATGAAAAATACCGCCCCATGGTTTCACAGGACGGCAATGACGGGGATGAATATCCCGGCTATGTGTGCAATATGGCGGACGGTGCAACTGCCGGCTTTAAATATTTTGACTGCAAAGGTATTACCCGGATCGACATCAGGGCGCGGGGCTACATGGACGGCTGCTTTGAGGTCCGCACCTCCCCCGACGGGGATATCTGCGCCAGTGTTGCCGTAAAGGAGTGTAATTACTGGGAAACCTTCACCGCCCCATGTCACATTCCCGACGGTATTCACGCCGTTTATATCACTCATATCGGGGGGCGGATCCCCACACTGGGCGGCTTTAAACTCTATTGAACGCTCCGCGTGCAGTCTTATCCCAACCAAGTTTTATACCCGGAAAAAACGTCCTCCCTTCGTGCAGAAATTCCCGCATATATCCAGAAAGAGACTGCCGGTAAAGATCAGGAACAGCTTCTGCCCTTCCACACCCCCGGAGACCACTTCATGTCCAGACTCCCCGCCCAGCGTGATACGGTTTCCGGTCCCCGGCCCGTGGGAATAAACTGCCACATCCGTACCACAGATGCCGGCATACAGATTTTTTACCACGATGTCATGTTCTCCGGCTTTTGGCGTCTCCAGTTCCCCAATCAAAATATTTCTTGCTCCATTATAAATCGCTTCCCTCATCATCATTTCCTCCGTTTATTCCCAACAGCCTGCTTCCTTTCCCGCAGATTTCACAGACCTCGTCATATTTTTCCTCGATCAGCGGATCCACTGTCTGTGTCCTTTTTGCAACGATCGCCTTATAGCAAAAATACGGCAATATCCAACCCGCAAATCCGGGAATCGCAAGCAGTACGCACAGCCATATGACCGGCGGCGATGCTGTCACCGCAAAGGTGGAGCCTGCCATAAATACCGTCCCGATCAGCCCGATGGAAAGGGAAACGATCAGCCCCTTCGTTGTCTTTGACTTCTCCAGCGCATCGATCTGATGCATGCAGTCCTCAAAATTTCTCTGGAGCCTCGTCAGTTCCATTTTGTTCATGAGCTTCCGGTCCCGTTTCAAACGCAGAAGAACCGTTCCTCCGTCCCCACGGCCAACCGGTTTCTGATACGGATTCATTTGATACCCGGCGTTCAGGTTTTCATCCTGCTCCCATCCGAAATTCCGGTATCCGTCTATATACATGGACGCCCTGCCGGCCTCCGCCTTCACTTCCATATATTCATATCCTGTATAATGCTCCGAATTTTTTTCCATCACAGCCATTTTTCCTTCTCCTGTTCCTCCCTGTCTCCCTTACTGTTTTTGCCATGCGCAGGCAGATGTACCGTAAAGGTGCTTCCCTTCCCGAGTTCGCTCTCCACCTCTATGGAACCTTCCAGCATCCGTACAATCCGCAGGGCAAGGGCCAGCCCCAGGCCGTTTCCGCTCATGGAATGGGACGTATCCCCCTGATAAAATTTGTCGAAGATATGCTTCATGGTCTCCTTACTCATGCCGCATCCGGTATCGCTCACCGACACCGTGACGCCGTTTTTATCCGAAGTCTGAATGACCTTTACCACTCCGCCTCTTTCCGTATATTTCAGGGCATTGGTCAGCAGATTGATCCAGACCAGTTCCAGCAGGCTCTCATCCGCATGGATCATGGCTCTTTCTTCCAGCTCCGCCTCGAACTCAATCTCCTTTTCCTCCCACAGATTTTCAAGCTGGAAAGCACACTGGCACAACTGTTCGCAGAGATTGTATTCCTCCATGACTGGCTGTATGTTCTGTTTTTCCAGCTTATTCAGCTTTAAGATATTTGCGATCAGCGCGGAAAGCTTCTTTGACGACTGGATAATGGCATCTACATATGCCTGCTGTTCTTCCACAGACAGGCTGGTATCTTTCAGCATTTCCGCCGAATTCTGCACCACCGCAATAGGCGTTTTGATCTCATGGGAAACATTGGAAAAGAAATCGGTTTTCAGGGTCTCTATACTTCCCAGTTCCTCTACCATCCTGTTGAAATCCATGATCATGACATCCAGATAATCCAGCTTTTCCGGCGTGTGGAGCGGCGGAATGTAGACGGAGAAATCCCCGTTTGCCACTCTGCCTGTGGCCTCCGCCATCCGTTTCATGGGTTCCTCATATACCTTCCGCATCTCCCTACCAAGCCACAAAGTAACAAGAACAGCAATCAAAATCCAGTAAACGATAATCGACAGAGTCTGTTCAAAGTTACCCATTTCCAAAGTATTGATTCCGACAATCAGCCCCACATGCACCCCGCTCATCAGCAAAAGCACCAGCAATATGGCAAAAAACATGGATACCGGAAGGTGTGTGCCCCGCACCTTATGTCCCTGTTCTGTCACTGTCTGCTTCATTTCAGTACCGCCTTATATCCCATCCCCCGGATCGTCCTGATTTCAAAAGCATTGCGGACAGAAAACTTATTTCGCAGCTTTGTAATGTATAGGTCCACCGCCCGCAGGCCCGTCTCGCTTTCCGCGCCCCAGAACTCATCCATACGCTGCGCCCTTGAAAATGTCCTGTTCGGATAGGATAACAGTCTGCAGATGATGTTAAACTCTCTTGTGATCGCAGGGATCTCCTCATAGGCATCTTCCGCATCCAGACATCCCTTCGCTTCAAAACCGCTGTTATTCAGATAAGAACATACCCGTTTATTTAAATTTGCGTCATCCCCTGCCACTGATATATGAACCATACTCTGACCTCCATCTCTGCCATTTTACTGGATTATAGCACAGGTTTGTTTGAGAATTGTTAAAGTTTGCAGCCAAAATAAAATTTTTCAGGAAAAGATCCTGCAGATTCTCCCCGAAAAAAACCGCTTCCATTTTACAAACAGGTCACTTTACGCCTTCAGCAACAGAATGTATCCATGAGCTGATGGGTTTGGCCTCTGCCCTTCCAGATACTGGATGAAAATATCTCAACCACCGCAAACATTTATACGCACATGGATCTTAATAAGAAGATTTCCTCAGCCAATGCAATTGCAGGCATTTCAGGCAAAGAAAAAGAATCCACCTCAGCGACCAACTGAAACTGTGGATTCCCGATCAAAACAGTGCTGGTGGCCGGACTTGAACCGGCACGATGTTGCCACCGAGGGATTTTAAGTCCCTTGCGTCTGCCTATTCCGCCACACCAGCATGCCAATAGACTCTTTTTATCCTGAAATGGATAATGGGACCTATAGGGCTCGAACCTATGACCCTCTGCTTGTAAGGCAGATGCTCTCCCAGCTGAGCTAAGATCCCAAAACCAAAACGACCCAGATCGGACTCGAACCGACGACCTTCGCCGTGACAGGGCGACGCTCTAACCAACTGAGCCACTGGGCCAAAGCGAACAAGTTCGCTTACGATATTCGCTTCGCAAATTCGAAACTACTTACAAATCACATACTTCCTTTCACATACGAGAATATCATTCGGTTATTCCCGATACGCTGAAGTCTCTTTTTACATATTGTGACGTATATAGTGGACCTTCGGGGACTCGAACCCAGGACCGACCGGTTATGAGCCGGTTGCTCTAACCAACTGAGCTAAAGGTCCGCAACCCTTTCGGGTCAAAAGCCGATGAACGGACTCGAACCGTTAACCTGCTGATTACAAATCAGCTGCTCTGCCAATTGAGCCACATCGGCGTATTCTGTTCATACACTTTTACTACTGACTCCGACGGGAATCGAACCCGTGTTACCGCCGTGAAAGGGCGATGTCTTAACCGCTTGACCACGGAGCCTCTTCCGTCACCGATACAAACCTCTTTTTGGTGTCCAACAAAAGTTATTCTACCATACCCCAATCAATTTGACAAGAGGAAAATTTACAATTTATACAAATAATCTCCTCTGTTTACCTCTGTTTTTTCTGCTGTTTTTGAGTGCTTTTTCACTTCTCCCCGCAAGCTCGAAAAATGTAAAATAATGTCAAATTTCGTCACCTTTTTTGCAAATGCAGAATAAATTATAGAAACGGATATCTGATCCGGGGATGAAAAAGTCTTGAAGCAAAGAATCCTCCGCCAGACAGAACCGGTCATGATCAGGAGGAAGCACATGGGAAATCGTTTGATATGGAATGAACAGTACAACGTGGGAGTGGAAATTATTGACAGGGAACATAAAAAGCTCTTCAGCATTCTCAATAAACTATTTGATTTTGGCCGCAGAGAAGAAAAAAGCCACTTCGCCTGTCAGGAGGCAATAAAGTATTTCAGGGATCACGCCATCCAGCATTTTGCGGATGAGGAAGCCTATATGCTGTCCATCGATTACCCGGGGCTTGATACCCACAGACGCATCCATAAAGACTTCCGCGAACACCTGCTTCCTGCCCTTGAAAACGAACTGGAACAGACCGGATTCTCTGAAACCTCCGTCCAACATTTTCTCGGTGTGTGCGCCGGATGGCTGATCGGACATACATTGATCGAAGACCATATGATCGTCAGCGGGGAATCTATAAAGCATTGGGAGAAATTATTGCCGGAGGAAGAACAGACTGTGATGGGGCAGACGATCGCCAGCCTGCTGCACAGCATGTTCCGGTTAAATCCGCAGCTGATCAGTAATTGTTACGCCGGAGAAAAATTCGGAAACGGAATTTATTGCCGCCTGATCTACCATGACAACGACAAAAAGAACTGGGAATCTTTTCTGCTTTTCGAGGAGCAGTTGATCGGCAGCACGATCGGAAATATCATAGAGACAAGATCCGAAACTACCGACATGATGCTGGCAAATGTGGCAAGGTATGCGGCAAAACAGTTTGCGGAACACATCAAACGGCATTTCCCATCATTGGAACAATTTGAAATGACAAAGGAACAATTGCTCACCTACGAACAATTCTATAAAGCATTCGAGCGGCAGAGTCCTCAATTCAGTCTTCTGTTTGACACCGGCAGCGGTTATTTCGCCTATTGCATGACTACATCTGAAACACCACGGTACATGGATGGGGTTTCTGCTGTCACGGAAGATGCTGTAGCCGAAATCAAAAACCGCCTGCACCTTAGCAGTCTCCCGGCTGAAGATGAACTTCACTCACAGCCCGGCACCCCGAAAGCTGCAGACGGCCGGAAGAAGAAAATACTGGTGGTGGATGACTCAGGCTTAATGAGAAAAATCATGCAGGATCTGCTGAGCCGCGAATATGAAGTACTGACCGCAGATTCAGGCACATCCGCCATCCGAAATATCACGCTTGTCCGGCCGGATCTGGTACTGCTGGACTATGAAATGCCTGTCTGTAACGGAAAACAGGTATTGGAAATGATCCGCTCCGAGAAAGATCTTACCAATATCCCTGTAATTTTCCTGACAAACAGGGTGGACAGGGAGAGCGTCAGGAAAGCACTCTCGTTAAAGCCTGAAGGTTATCTCTCCAAATCACTTCCCCTGGAATCCGTCAAAAAAGAGATCGATCATTTTTTTGAGAAAAAACACCATACCTCATAAGAACAATACTTTATGAGGTATCTTTTCACGGCTTTCATATCTTTTAACACCCTGATTCCGTAAGACCAAAAAATCTGCAGACATCGCTATCTGCAGATTTCCATATCAATTTACATGATCCACTCCCCCAGTTGGACTCGAACCAACGACACTGCGGTTAACAGCCGCATGCTCTACCGACTGAGCTATGGAGGAAAATGTGAGGGTTCATACCCTCAAAACCGAACACTGAATCTC
>JAETSN010000067.1 GCA_021769625.1 [Clostridium] symbiosum
ACCGACAGTCCGGCGTACCGCGTCATCATAAATACCCCGGTCAGCAGGACAAATCCGGCTGCCGCTTCCACTGTGAGCCGTTTTACAATCCGTTTTAACACATTTTCACCTGAAATCCATTACGGTTATAAAAAGTATATTCGCAGAATCAGGGTTCATGCCGATTTTGAAATGGAGATTTAACTGAGGTTGGGAGGACGCGTCCGGAACGGACCATGTCCGGTGTGGTGAGGGGGATGGCTGAGTCTTCCGTCCCCGGTTGAAGGTTGTCGTGAGGGGGGAATCCGGTCGGAATGAATTCTTACGGGGACCGTTTGCACTTTTCGAAGCGCATAGCCGTGCTAAATTCGTAAGAAACCTCATTAAGCACGGATGGGCTTCCATATCCCCTGCAGAATTGATTCCGCCTCCTTCCCCCCGGTCAGGGTTTCGCCAGGGACGGAACACTCAGGCGAAGTTTACGCACACCGGACATGGTCCGCTCCGGCCGCTGATTGTCTCCAACCTTAAATGGGGAGAGCCTTGTCGCGGCCACTACGTGTTTCCGGCAGGCCGATATCAAAATCTTCCACAATTTTTAAATACCCCATTGATGGCGTATCGTATTTCCCGCACACGGAAGCACTGAGTGGCCGCGACAAGGTCCGCCCCGCACTTAACGCGTGAGACAATCAGCGGCCGCAGGCCGGCGGACGGGGCCGATATCCCCGGCGGAGTCTTTCGTCCCGGCGAAAACCTGGCCTTGGGGCGGAGGGGAAGATAAAGGCTGCGGATGCCGTTGAAATCCATCGCTGATTAGCGAGGTCCTGTCGAGCTTAGCAGCGCGATGCATTTCACAGAGCGGGAGCGTGCTCCGCAGACTTTATCTTCGCCCGAAGTCCCAAACCACGACAATCCTCCCCCGGGACGAAAGACTCATACACACACCCCACCGCCCCGTCCGCTGGCCGTACCGGCTGCGTCCTCACCTGCTTAACTAAATCTCTATAACGAGAATCTGGTGAGAGGCTCAAAGAGCTCTTGCGCCGGTCACAGGCGTGTGCTATGATAAAAAACGAAAATGAAGATTATACATAACAGCTCATACTGTCTGAACTGTTACGATTATACATTAATATAGAAAGAAGACGCAGAAGTGGATACTAAAGTATTAAAAGTGTCAGATGAAGGGAATTTTACCGCAAAAGAGAAGAAATACCTCGAGGAAGCGGCGGAAATATTAAAAAACGGAGGTCTGGTTGCCTTTCCCACAGAGACGGTGTATGGTCTGGGGGCCAATGCCCTGGATGAAAAGGCGGCCAGGAAGATATATGAGGCGAAAGGAAGGCCGTCAGATAATCCCCTGATAGCCCATGTGGCGGATTTTGAGGGTCTCAGGCCCCTGGTAAGCCGGATACCGGAGAATGGAATAAAGCTGGCCAAAGCGTTTTGGCCGGGACCGATGACACTTATTTTTCCAAAAAGTGATCTGGTTCCCCTGGGGACGACGGGAGGACTGGATACGGTGGCTGTGAGGATGCCGTCTGATCCGGTGGCGAGGGAGCTGATCCGCCTGGCCGGCGTACCTGTGGCGGCTCCGAGCGCCAATACGTCCGGACGTCCCAGCCCCACCAGGGCGGAGCATGTCTTTCAGGATATGAACGGCCGGATTGAGATGATTCTGGACGGCGGCCCTGTGGGCATCGGCGTGGAATCCACGATCGTCGATGTGACGGAGGAGATACCGGTTATGCTGAGGCCGGGCGCGGTAACTATGGAGATGCTTCACGAGGCGGTGGGAGAGGTACGGATTGATCCGGCTATCCTGGGGCCGGTCAGCCCCGGCTTAAAGCCAAAAGCTCCCGGAATGAAATACCGGCACTATGCCCCAAACGCCGATCTGACCCTGGTTGAAGGGGAAGAGGAAAAGGTGGTTTGTGAAATCAACAGGCTGGCGGCCGAAAAGCTGAAAGAAGGATATAAAGTAGGGATCATCTGCACCGATGAAACGCGGGAATGCTATGGCGGAGGCCTTGTGAGAAGTATTGGGGAGCGGGCAAAGGAAGAGACGGTAGCACATAATCTGTATGCCCTTCTGCGCGAATTTGACGATTTGGGCGCACAGTATATTTATTCGGAGGGATTTCCGGAGGACCATCTGGGACAGGCAATTATGAACCGGCTGAGCAAAGCGGCCGGATATAGAATACAAAAAGTGTAGGAGGATGGTTACAGTGGAAGAAAAACAGGTTAAGATACGGGGAGGGCTCCATATGTCTGAAAAGAGAAATGATTATATTACCTGGGATGAGTACTTTATGGGAGTGGCAAAGCTTTCAGCCATGCGCTCTAAAGATCCGAGCACGCAGGTGGGGGCCTGTATCGTCAGCGGTGATAATAAGATATTGTCCATGGGATATAACGGCTTTCCGAAGGGATGCTCCGACGACGAATTTCCGTGGGGAAAAGAGCTGGAGACAGAGGACCCATACAATGCCAAATATTTTTATACGACACACAGTGAACTCAATGCGATCCTGAATTACCGGGGCGGCAGCCTGGAGGGCAGCAAGCTGTATGTAACGCTGTTCCCCTGCAATGAGTGCGCGAAGGCCATCATTCAGGCCGGAATCAAGACGCTGATATACGACAGCGACAAATACGGCGCAACACCGTCGGTGCGTGCATCGAAACGGATGCTGGATTCAGCCGGGGTCAGATATTACCAGTATAACCAAACGGGAAGAAAGATAGAGGTTTCATTATAAGATGAAATTTTTACTGGCGGCAGTCAATGCAAAATATATCCATTCCAATCTGGGAATCTACAGCCTGAATAAATATGCTCAGGAAAAGCTTGAGACCAGGAGGGCGCAGGGGGAAGCGTTTCCGGGGATTCAGATTGAAATGGGGGAATATACGATAAACCAACAGATGGATTTGGTATTACAGGATATTTACAGACGCAGTCCAGATGTAGCGGGATTTTCCTGCTATATCTGGAATATTCTTTATGTAAAGGAACTTGTAAGGGATTTGAAAAAGGTGATGCCGCAGCTTACCATATGGCTCGGCGGACCGGAGGTGTCATATAACGGGGAAGAAATGCTCAGAGAGCTGCCGGAGGTGACGGGAGTCATGGCCGGCGAAGGGGAAGAGACATTCTTCCGGCTGGTTGAAAGCTGCGGCATGTCGTTCATGGAAAGCAAAGAGGCGGGAAAGAGATGGAACCATTCCCGCCTGGAGGAACTGCTGAAGGACAGGCCGGGATTTATTTTCAGAAAAAGTGACGGGACAATATCGGCAGGCGCACCGGCTCCGCTGATGGAGCTCAGCCGGATTCCTTTCTCCTATGGGAGTCTTGAGGGGCTGGCGCATCGGATTATCTATTATGAGAGCAGCAGAGGCTGCCCCTTTTCCTGCTCTTACTGTCTTTCCTCAATCGACAAAACCGTGCGTTTCCGCGATTTGGACATGGTAAAGAAGGAACTGTCTTTTTTTCTGGAAAAGCGTGTCCCGCAGGTGAAATTCGTGGACAGAACCTTTAACTGCAGGAAGAGCCACGCGATGGAGATTTGGAAGTTCATCCTGGAGCATGATAACGGGGTGACGAACTTTCACTTTGAGATATCGGCTGACCTTCTGGATGAGGAGGAACTGGCTTTGCTGAAACAGATGAGACCCGGCCTGATCCAGCTTGAAATCGGAGTCCAGACGACGAACCCCGAAGCCATACGCGAGATCAGGAGAAGGATGGATTTGGAAAAGCTGGAACGCAATGTGCATGCTGTAAACAGTTTCAGGAATATCCATCAGCACCTGGATTTAATCGCCGGGCTGCCCTATGAGGGATATGAAAGCTTCAGAAAGTCATTTAACGATGTATACCGAATGGAACCGGAGCAGCTTCAGCTTGGTTTTTTGAAGGTACTGAAGGGCTCTTATATGGAAGAAATGGCCGGGGAATACGGTCTGCTTTATAAATCACAGCCTCCCTATGAGGTGCTCTCCACCAGATGGCTGGGTTACGATGATATCATACGGCTTAAGGGCGTGGAAGAGATGGTGGAGGTTCATTATAACAGCGGGCAGTTCAGAAACGTTCTGAAGGAGCTGGTAAAGGAATTTGATACGCCCTTTGATTTATACCGGGAGCTGGCCGGTTACTATGACGGGAACCGGATTACCGGGATCAGCCACAGCCGACTGGCGCGGTATGAAATTCTATACCGGTTTATCAATGAAACCGTTCTGAAGGGACGGGAGGAAGAAAAAAGGGAGCTTTACCGCGACCTGCTGATGTATGATCTTTACCTGAGGGAAAATGCCAAGAGCCGTCCTTCCTTTGCCAGGGAACAAGCGCCCTTTAAAGAGGCTGTGAAACAGTTCTTTATTAAAGAGGCCAAAATACCTTCGCTTCTGGAGGGTTACGAAGATTATGATTCACGCCAGATAAGCAAGATGGCTCACGCGGAGGGGATGAGGGATCAAAGTGTGATTCTGTTTGACTACAGGAACAGGGATGACCTGTTTGGCAATGCCCGGGCGCTCAGGCTGATTCTCAGCGGGGGAGAGCTGGTGGGAAGCGAGCGGCTCACTTAAGGAAGACAGTAAGAGGAGGAAAGAGATGCAGAGAGAGACAAAAGCGCAGAGGGATGAGCGGGTCAATCGGATTTTGGCCCTTCTCGATGAAGAATACGGTACGGATTACCGCTGCTACCTGAACCATGAGACACCATGGCAGCTTCTGATAGCGGTGATCATGAGCGCCCAATGCACCGATGCCAGGGTCAACATCGTGACCGCGGATCTTTTTAAAAAATATGATACACTGGAGAAATTTGCAAATGCTGATTTGAAGGAGCTTGAAAAAGACATCCATTCAACCGGTTTCTATCATATGAAAGCAAAGAACATCATAGCCTGCTGTAAGTCACTGGTGGAAAATTTCGGCGGCGAAGTGCCCCGGACGCTCGAAGAACTGACGTCCCTGGCCGGAGTGGGCCGAAAGACTGCGAATGTTATACGGGGCAATATCTATAATGAGCCGAGCATTGTCGTGGACACCCATGTGAAGCGGATTTCCAGGAAGCTGGGGCTGACAAAAGAGGAGGACCCGGAAAAGATAGAATATGATTTGATGAAGGTGTTACCGAAAGAACACTGGATACTCTGGAATATCCAGATTATTACGCTGGGAAGAAGTATCTGTATTGCCAGAAGTCCTAAATGCGGGGAGTGTTTCCTTAGAGAAAATTGTCCTGGGGCGGAAAAAAGGAAATAACGTAAGAAAATTTCGGATTATTGGAGAAAGCAGGAATAAAAATGGAAGAAACTGCACACATAATAAAGGTAGAAACGATCAGGCGGGGAACCGCTCAGGAAAAGGAAGCCGATTCATACGTGGCAATCGATTTAGAGACAACAGGGCTGGATCCGAAGCACGATAAAATTATCGAGATAGGTGCGGTTTTAGTAATTGACGGAGAGATAAAAGAGACATTTTCCACCTTTGTCAACCCCAGGAGGGAACTGGACGGCCGTATCCGGGAGTTGACGGGAATTACCGGGGAGATGACGGCCGGTGCCCCGGACATTGGGGATGTAATTGGCCGGGTTGTTGAATTTTGCCGGGATCTGCCTCTTCTGGGACATCATATTATTTTTGATTACAGTTTCTTGAAACGGGCGGCGGTGAATAAGGGGCTGGTTTTTGAAAAATCAGGGATTGATACCCTGACACTCTGCCGCAGGTTTATGCCGGAGGAAGAAAAGAAAAACCTGGAAAATGCCAGCCGTTATTACGGAATTAAGCAGACCGACGCCCACAGGGCGCTGGCGGATGCGCTGACGGCGCACCTTCTGTACCGGAATGTCAAAAGAAGCCATTTTTCGTCGGCACCGGAGGCGTTTCGATGTAAACCGCTGGTATATAAAGTAAAAAAAGAGCAGCCGGCGTCAAAAAAGCAAAAAGAAGTCTTGCGGGATTTACTAAAATATCATAGAATAAACGTATCTGTGCAGATCGATTATCTGTCCCGGAATGAAATTTCGAGATTGACGGATAAAATCATACTACAGTATGGAAGAATAAAAAGAGGTGATAAGAATGTTTAATTTCAGTGATAAGAAGACAAGAAAAGTAATTTCATCAGTCGTTATTATCGTTATTGTACTGGCGATGGTTGGTGGAACAGTGCTTGCAGGTTTATCTATGGCGATGTAAACCGCCGGCTTTGACAGGGCGCAGAAAAGCGCCGTAATTACGTTATTTGAATAGGGGCATATATATGAAAAAGAAATTTTGGGTTGCCGGCGCCGCTGCCTGTGTACTGGCTGCCGGAATACTTCTGGTTCCTCCGGAAGCTGTGGAAGCAGGTACACTTCCGGCAGGAATCACGGTTGGAGGCGTTGACCTTACCGGAATGACCGGGGAGGAAGCAGATCAGAAGATTGAGCAATACGTGGAGGACATGTCAAACCAGGAGATTACACTGACGATTGACGGAAATGAGATTACCACCACGGCAAAAGAACTGGGATTTACCTGGACCAATCAGGAAGAGATCGAAGAAACGGCGGACAGATATGCAGGAGGCAATTTGCTGGAACGTTATCTGAATTTAAAGACCCTCGAGAAGGAGCCGCTGAAGCTGGATGTGGAGACATCCATAGATGCAGCGAAAGTGGCGCAGTTTGTTGAGAGCAAATGCAGCGCCTTTATAAGAGAAGCGAAGGATGCTGAAATTACAAGAGTGAATAATGCATTCCAGATTACAGAGTCTGTAGTGGGTCTGGATGTGGACATAGATGCCACTAAGAAAGCGCTGGATGAGGCATTAAAAGGCGGGCTGAAGGAGCCTGTGACGATAGCGGCGGTAGTGGCCGAGGCGCAGCCGGCGAGAAAATCGGAAGATCTGGCTATGATTCAGGATGTGCTTGGAACCTTCAGCACGAACTTCAGTACAGGCAATATATCGCGTTCCAAAAACCTGACCAATGGCGCCTCAAAGGTAAACGGCTGTGTGCTGATGCCGGGCGAAGAATTTTCGGCTTATGTTTATCTGACGCCGTTTACAATTGCAAACGGATACGCGGCGGCGGGGTCTTATGAGAACGGGCGTGTGGTCGATACGATTGGAGGAGGAGCCTGCCAGTTATGCACCACGATGTATAACGCGGCGCTTCAGGCGGAGATGGAGATAACGCAGAGACAGAACCACTCAATGGTGGTGGGGTATGTAAAACCGTCCCAGGATGCGGCCATCGCCGGTACAATCAAAGACTTGAAATTTAAGAATCCGTATGATGCGCCTATATACATTGAAGGAGCTGTCAGCGGAGGTACTTTGACATTTACAATCTATGGAAAAGAGACAAGGCCGGCGAACCGGGAAGTGAAGTATGTATCCGAGACACTGGGAGCATCCGATCCGGGAGCGCCGACTATCAAGGTAGATCCGTCTCTCAGACCTGGAGCTAAAGTCCTTGAGCAGTCGGCCCACAGAGGCCTGCGTTCCAGATTGTGGAAATATGTGTATGTTGACGGTGTGGAGACGGAAAAAGAAATCCTCCACACAGACACCTATATGGCGTCCAAGGCTATTTACCGTGTCGGACCGGAACTGCCTGCCGTAGCGCCTGTCTTACCGCCGGAACAGCCGGCTGCGCCTGCGGAAACTCAGCCTGCAGTACCTTCCGGCCCTGCCTCCGACGGCCCTGCATCGGAGATTGCACCTCCGACGGCACCGGCGCCTGTTCCGGAAGCACCGGCTGCGCCTGCCGCACCGGAAGCGCCTGCCGCGCCGGCAGATCCCGCGCCTGTTCCGGGCGGCGCGGAGGCCGGAGCCTGATTATGAGGGAGAGAGTCATTACTGCATCCGGCCTGATGGAAGCCGGACAGGATTTGGTGGCGGCAGGGTACATAGCGTTAAAAGGTACATCGGCCGTTGCAACACAAAGAGAAAAAGAACTGCTGCAGCGCTTTACGCCGCAATTTGTAAGGCGCTGCCAGAACCTATACGAAACCCGGGGACTGTTAAAGCTCCCCGGTCTTTCTGCTTCGGAAGGAGCCGGGATTTTCCGTAACGCCGGGGCTGTGTCCTGGTGCTTTGCCGGAGAGGGCGGCATTATGGCGGCCCTGTGGGATTATTTTGACGAATTTGGCCTGGGGTTTGAGATGGAGCTGCGGAAGCTTCCGTTACTCCAGGAGACGGTAGAAGTCTGCGAGGTGTTTGATGTAAATCCTTATAGGCTGCAATCGGAAGGATGCGCTCTCCTTACGGCCGCAAACGGCGGCGCACTGGTAAGGGAGCTTGAGAAACAGGATATTCATGCGGTAGTACTCGGGAAAACGCAGTCAGGAATTAAACGCCAGATACTGAACGGCGGGATAAGAACATTCCTGGACCGCCCCAAACCCGATGAACTATATAAAGGTTACTGTTCACAGCCATGCAGAACGCGCGGTTAAAGTGTAACGTGACAGATTAAAGCCCAACTAACAGGAGGTAAACTATGAGAGAGAGAATTTTAGCGGTCATTGAAAAGAACAGCAAAATCAGCGTTAAAGAGCTGGCGGATTTATTAGGTGAGAATGAAGCCGCGGTCGCGGCCGAGATCGCTGAGATGGAGAGTGAACATGTCATCTGTGGTTACCATACACTGATTAATTGGGATAATACAGATGAAGAAAAAGTGATTGCTCTCATCGAGGTGAAGGTAACGCCTCAGCGTGAAATGGGATTTGACAAGATCGCAGAGAGAATCTACCAGTACAGTGAAGTGAAATCAGTATATCTGATGTCCGGCGGTTATGATTTTACCGTTATGCTGGAGGCGAAGACCATGAGGGCGGTGGCTCAGTTTGTATCTGAAAAATTGTCTACGATAGACTCTGTTCTCAGTACGGCCACCCATTTTGTACTTAAAAAATATAAAGACCATGGAACCGTACTCTGTGACGGCCCGCAGGATGAAAGGATGATGATTGTACCGTGAGAAACCCCTTATCAGATATAATAGTGGATATTCCGCCTTCCGGAATACGTAAATTTTTTGATGTTGTCAGTGAGATGAAGGGAGCAATCTCCCTGGGCGTGGGAGAGCCGGATTTTGACACTCCGTGGCACGTCCGCGAGGAGGGAATCTACTCCCTGGAAAAGGGACGCACCTTCTATACGTCCAATGCCGGACTCAAGGAATTAAAACAGGAGATTGGCAAATACCTGAAACGCCGCATGCATATAGATTATGACTATAATACCGAAATCCTCGTGACCGTAGGCGGCAGCGAGGCCATTGATATTGCGCTGCGCGCGATGCTGAATCCGGGAGAGGAGGTTCTGATCCCGCAGCCGAGCTACGTATCCTATGTTCCCTGCGCCGTACTGGCAGGCGGTAAGCCGGTGATTATCGAGCTGGAGGAAAAGGATCAGTTTAAGCTTACAAAAGAAAAGCTGCTGGAGAAGATTACTCCCAACACGAAGGTTCTGATTCTTCCGTTCCCGAACAACCCGACGGGCGCCATCATGGAGCGGGAAGATTTGGAGGAGATAGCCAAAGTAATTGAGGAAAAGGATATTTTCGTGATCAGCGACGAATTATATGCGGAGCTGACCTATAAGGGCGAACACGTTTCCATAGCTGCAATTCCTGGCATGCGGGAGCGCACCGTCCTGATTAACGGCTTTTCAAAGGCCTATGCGATGACCGGATGGAGAATCGGTTATGCGGCCGCGCCGGAGATAATTCTCACCCAGATGCTGAAGATTCACCAGTTTGCCATCATGTGTGCCCCGACGACCAGCCAGTATGCGGCTGTGGAAGCGCTCAAGAACGGTGATGAGGATATTGCCAGAATGAAGAAGGCATATAACGAGAGAAGAAAGTACCTGATGCGTGCGTTCGCAGAACTGGGCATGGACTGTTTTGAGCCGTACGGCGCATTTTATATATTCCCGTGTATCAAACGCTTCGGCATGAGTTCCGATGAATTTGCAAACAGACTTCTTCAGGAAGAAAAGATTGCAATCGTCCCGGGCACTGCCTTTGGCGACAGCGGGGAAGGATATCTGCGCGTGTCTTATGCCTATTCTCTGGAAGACCTTCAGAAAGCCATCTCGCGGATCCGGCGGTTTGTGGACAGGCTGGATGGAAAGGCGGCTAAGTAATTGTGAATATTGTTTTATATGAACCTGAAATGCCGATGAATACGGGCAATATCGGCAGAAGCTGTGTGGCGACCAAAACGAAGCTCCATCTGATTGAGCCGCTGGGATTCCGTCTCAGTGACAGGGAGATTAAGAGAGCCGGGCTGGATTACTGGCCCCATCTCGATGTGACGGTTTACAGTGACTACCGGGATTTTCTGGATCGCAATCCGGGAGCAAAGATTTATATGGCTACGACAAAAGCGCCCAATGTATATTCCGATGTTAAATATGAGCCGGACTGTTATATTATGTTTGGCCCGGAGAGCCGGGGAATCCCGGAGGAAATACTGGTGGAAAACCAGGAGACATGTGTGAGAATCCCGATGTGGGGGGAGACACGTTCACTGAATCTTTCGAACTCAGTGGCAGTTATCCTTTATGAGGCCCTCAGACAGAACGGATTTGAACAGATGACGATGGAAGGCCATCTTAGGAACTTTGACTGGAAGTAAAGAACAGTAATATAATGAGTTCAGACAGGTCTGCGCACCGGCTGCGCTGACCGTGCGAAAATGTAGTGGCAGCGGGCAACCGGCTCATCGCGTAGCGGTTTAATTAGCCGGTTGCCGTAACAGTCCATGCTGTCTGAACTGTTACATATAATGACAGAATACAGGAGGCAAGGATATGGTAATACAAAGTGAAAGAGTCTGGATGGCAGGGCAGTTTGTGCCGCTGCAGCTGGAAATTCAGTCCGGCGTGATCCAGGCGGTCCTGCCGTATGGAGAAAAAGAAGCAGATGAGGACTACGGTTCATACCGGATTGTCCCGGGCTTTATAGACGTTCACACCCACGGCGCCTATGGATTTGATACAAATGACGGCGAACCGGAGGGACTCCGGAACTGGATAAAACGGGTGCCGGAGGAGGGAGTGACGTCGCTTCTGCCGACTACGGTAACCCAGATGCCGGACGTACTCACAGCCGCTCTCAAGAATGTGGCGGAAGTGATGGAAGAGGGCTATGAGGGAGCTGAAATTCTGGGAGTTCACTTTGAAGGGCCCTATCTCGATATGGATTACAAGGGCGCCCAGCCGCCGGAGGCGATCGCGCCGCCATCCGTGGCCCAGTTCCAGGAATACCAGAAGGCGGCAAAGGGGATGATACGCTATATCACTCTTGCGCCTGAGCATGACGAGGGCCTGTCGCTGACAAAGTACTGCGGAAAGGCCGGCGTGGTGGTCAGCCTGGGGCATTCCTCTGCGACCTATGATCAGGCGCTTCTGGCTGTCGCCAACGGAGCTTCCTCGATGACCCATGTTTATAACGGGATGACACCGTTTAGCCACAGGGCTCCGGGCCTGGTGGGAGCGGCCCTGCGCATCCGCGATATTTACGGTGAAATTATCTGTGACGGCTGCCATTCCCACCTTGCGGCGTTAAATAATTACTTTACGGCGAAAGGCAGGGATTTTGCCATCATGGTGACGGATTCTTTACGCGTGAAATCATGTGAACCGGGCGGACGCTATGATCTGGGCGGCCATGCAATTGAGGTCGGCAAGGACGGCCTGGCGAGGCTGAAGGAGTCGGGAACAATCGCCGGCAGTACGCTGAAGATGAACATAGGTCTGAAGATACTGGTGGAGAATGCCTTAGTGCCCTTTGACGCAGCCCTGGGCGCCTGTACAATCAACCCGGCCAGATGCCTCAGGGTGGATGACAGAAAAGGAAAATTGTCGGCCGGATATGATGCGGATATTGTAGTGCTCAGCAATGAGTATGACGTGCTTCAGACTTATTGCAGAGGAACCAGACAGATATAAATATGAGTAAATTTTAAAAGACCAGGCAGTGTGTCATTTCCGGCACCTGTCTGGTCTTTATTGAGGATTCTTATGTAAGATCGGTCTATTTTAATTTAATAACCTTGTGCAGAAGCTTAACCGATAAAACCGCCAGAATGACTTCCGTACACAGAGTGGCATAGGACATTCCGTACAGCGGTACAAAATAATTCAGCAGCACGAGTGCGGGGATTTCCAGCACGATCTTTCTCAGGAATGCGAGATAGAAAGATTTTTTACCGTCTCCTATAGCCTGAAAAACACTGACGCACATATAATCGACACACATAAAAGGCAGTGCAAGAAGAAAGCCGGGCAGGAGTGCGGCGCCGTAATGAACCACGGTGTCTGTCTTGATAAATAAGCCGACCAGGCTGCCGGAAAAAATGCTGCCGGCAATCACAATGACAACCATCAGCAAAATCATCCGTTTCAGAAGATACAGGATAGATTTTCTCATCCGTTCATAATTATGGTTCGCAAAATTGTAGCCTACGAACGGCATGATGCCCTGTACTGCGCCCAGGGTGACCTGCATCGGGACCATCTGGATTTTCTGTACGATTCCCATAGCAGCTACAACCTCCGAACCATATGCTGCGGCAGAATTATTGTAAACCGTCATACTCGTGACGTTCAGCAGATTTTGTATTGCCGCCGGGATACCGACACCGAATATGTCGGCTGCGATTGTCCGATCGAAAGAAAACTTTTTAGGATTAAGGCATATGCAGGTGGTCCGCCGTTTGATATAAAGTAAGACCAAAAAGTACAGACATGCAACGCAGTTAGAGAGGAAGGTTGCAAGACCGGCTCCGGCCGCCCCCATATTAAATCCCCACGGCATGATAAAAATGGGATCCAGAATGATATTTAAAATACACCCGCTCATGGTTCCGATACTCGCATGGAGAGAAGAACCTTCAGACCTCACGAGAAAAGCAAATACAACATTGAGGATGGAGGGGACGGCTCCGCAGGTAACTGCCCATCTCATATATTCGGAGGTCGCCGCCGCATTTTTTGCTGATGCGCCGAGAAGTCCGAGCAGCGGAGTCCTGAACAACCCGGTAAAAACGGAAAATAAGACTGAACTTATGAATGCGCAGTATAATCCAAATACGGAGCAACGTCGGACCAGATTGGAATCACCGCGCCCCAGAGCGCGGCTCATGGCGCTTGAAGTTCCGACGCCGAACAGATTATTGATAGCGTTGAATGCGAGAAGCGCAGGAGCGGCCAGTGTGACGGCCGCTGTTTGGACAGGATCATTGAGCAGGCCTACAAAATAGGTGTCGGCCAGGTTATAGATAACAGTGACAAGGGAGCTTACAATAGTAGGGATAGCCAGCTTAATGATTGCCGAGGATACAGATTCTTTTTCAAATATATCATTTGACGCCATATTCGCAGTTTTCTCCCTTCGGAATTTCTTCATTCGTATTTTTTTGTTCCAGATTCGCTGCGATCCGTTCAAAGCACGTCTTCAGCGCCGCTATTTCGGTGTCCGAAAAACCCCGGCAGATTTGATTTAGGAAGTCCCTCTGCTTTTGTCTTCCAACCGCAACAAGAGGTTCGGCCCGGGGGGTGACCTCAAGGCGGATATTTCTTCCCTTTTCAGGGTGCTGGGTCAGGTACCCCTTTTTGGTCAGCTCTTTAACTGCCAAAGATACATGCGACTTTGTGGCTTTTTTAATCCGGATTATGTCACTGGCTGTTTTGGCAGACGGATTATTGGATAAAAAAAGCAGAACACCGAGTTCATTCATCGTTAAACCTGTTTTTTCCGCCGCTTCTTTTATTACAGAATTGTATTCTTTATCGAACAGGGAATATAAATCCCAGAATGACAGCTGCATCTGTAAATCCTCCTTTTAAGTTCTATTTTGAACATAAATATTGTAGTTCAAAATAGAACTTAAGTCAAGCTGTATTGCCGCCGCCGTAACTAATTGACAACCAATGAAAAACAACGATATAATCAGATTAGTAATAAGTCGGGAAGACTGCGAATGGGGATGAGGGGAAATGGAGCGTACAATTATAGTAGTGGACGATGAGCCGATAATCCGCCTGGATTTGTGCCAGATGCTGGAAGAACTGGGCTTTGCGGTTGCAGCCGAGGGTGCGGATGGGTTTGACGCCGTCGAGCTGTGCAGGCAGAAGCATCCGGATATCGTACTGCTGGATCTGGAAATGCCGATTTTTGACGGGATGACGGCTGCCGAGACGATTATTGGGGAGGGGCTGGCTGGCTGCGTCGTGATCTGTACGGCGTTCGCAGATGAAGAATTTATTCAGAGGGCCGGCCGCGCGGGCGTTGCCGGTTATCTCGTTAAACCGATTGAACCGAGGATGCTGAAGCCAACACTTGAGGTAGCGCTGGCCCAGGGACGGCTTCTGCAGCAAACCCGGGCGGAGGCGGCGGATGCCTGCCGGAAACTGAAGGAGAATAAGGTGATTGAACAGGCCAAGGGAAAACTGGCCAAAGAAAAGCAGATTTCCGAGTCGGATGCATACCGCGAGATGCAGAAAGCAGCCATGCAGAAACGAGTACCGCTGGCGGTAATTGCGGGGGCAATTCTGAACCGTGAGATTAAACGCGATACGGCGGTGCGTGCAAAGGAGCTGCTGATGAAGCAGAGAAAGCTGTCGGAACCTGAGGCGTACCGGCTGCTGTCGCAGGAGGCTGCCAGACAAAAGATTTCCATCCGTGAAGCAGCCAGCCGGCTTTTGGAGCAGGAGGGATGACATGAACAGGGATGAGATAAAAAGCCGGGCAAGGCTGAGTGATTCAGCCGTGGACAAGCTCAGCCGGATTGAGTCCGTTCTGCCGCTGATGGCTGATCTGGCCGGGGCGGATTTATTCATCGACTGTATGCAGGAGCCGGACGGCCGGATGTTTGTTGCAGCCCAGGCCGGACCGGGGCATATGCCTTCGGCATACAGGAGCCGTGTAGTCGGCTGCTATGCAAAGCGGGAGGATGAGCCGGCTGTTTACCGCGCTATGGAGACGAAATCACCGGTGCGCGATATCAGGGCAGTAACACAGGAAGAACGCACCGTACGCCAGGATGTTGTTCCCATATCCGACGATGACGGCCGTCTGATAGGCGTGCTGATAGGCGAGAGGGACATCAGCGACGACATAAGACAGGAGCAGAAGTACGAGGCGCTGGTCCGCCGTGCAGAAAAAGGAGATTTCATCCATGTGTCTCCGGAGGATGCGGCCCGCCGGGAGGTTCACCACCGCGTGAAAAATCATCTTCAGCTTATCGCAAGCATCATGAATATCCAGGCACGCAACACGGAAAGTGAGGAAGTAAAGCAGGCATTCAGGGAAAATACGGCGCGCGTGCTGAGCATTGCATCCATCAATGAGCTTCTGGCTTACGGAGAAGGCGGGCCGGTCGCCCTGAAACCGTTCCTTGAAAAGCTCAGGCAGAATCTGACACAGCTCTATGATAATGAAGCATCCGTCAAGCTCCTGCTTGAAGGAGATGACCTGACGGCGGATCAGGAGAAGGCAACCGATATTGCACTGGTAGTGAATGAACTGGTCTCGAATGCCTTTAAGCATGCGTTTACAGGATTAACAGGGGGGCAGGTACGCGTGATTCTGAAAAAAGGGGAGCTGTTTTCCTCCATCACCGTACAGGACAATGGAAACGGCTTTGACTTTAACGGCAAAGAGGGCCTGGGCTTCGGCATGTCGCTGGTCAAAATGACGGTCCGTGACAAGCTGGGCGGTAAACTCTATCTGACGTCGGACAGGGAGGGAACTTCCGTTACTTTCGATTTCCGTTAATTGACAAGCGGAACCAGAGAATAGTATAATCGAAATAATATTGTAAACAAATGAAGAAAGAGAGCGATTATGTTGCCCGGAATAGACACAAAGATCGAGAGAATTGAAAAAAATGAGTTATACAGCTCTAAAATATACAATCAGCTGAAGCTTCTGATTATCACCGGCCAGATAAAGCCCGGTACGATCATTAATGAGAGGGAGTACTCAAAACTTCTGGATGTCAGCAGGACACCTCTGCGTGACGCGCTTCGTCTGCTGGAGAATGAGGGATGGATTGAACAGGTTGGAAAGAACCGTAAAATTGCGGTTCTTATGTGGAAAGACATTCTGGAATTATTTGAAATCCGTGAGCCTTTGGATATTCTCTGCTTTGAGCTTGCATTTCCTAAGGTGACGCCGGAACATATCGGCCATTTACGGAAAATTATCGAGGAAATGGATATTTTTGCGGTCCGTAATGCAAATGATTATTATACGCTGATGAAGATGGATACCAGCTTCCACAATTACTTTGCCCTGATTACCGGCAACAGCCAGTTAATAAAGATTCAGGACAGCATCAGTGAGAAAGTGGTCCGTTCATCTGTGTTAAGTATGAAATACAGCATGCATGGAGGGCGGAATTTCGCTGCCGACCATATCGGAATCCTGCAAAGCGTGGAGGAAGGCGATTTGGAAAAGGGCAAAGAACTGCTCCATATCCATTATGGCTCCTGGAAGAAACGCCTTCTTGTAATACCGGAACGCCTGAACTTCGACCCGCAGGATGGCGATGCGGAAATTAAAGAGGAGTTTATTAAAAGTAACTAAAATTGAATAGAATATTTTGTCTAAAATGGAGAAAACAGCTATTTTCTGAAACTTTTGTAGAAAAATATAGTTTTTTAGTATATAATGTCTACAAACGGAAACGAGCTGTTTCTTCTTTTATTTGCGATATTTTTGGTATACCGAGTACCGTACTCCAAAAACGAGATGAAACGAAAGAAATATTCCGGCGCGGGGATTTGCAGTACCGGGCATCCGGACAGGATGTGAGCAGCGGTTTTCCGGCTATAACAGGGAGATAGTGAGAGCGCTCCCGTGATATTTAACAAAAGAAAGGTAGGAAGAGGTATGAGGAGAGGTTTAGCATTAACACTTACTGTAGCAATGCTGGGGAGTTTACTGGCCGGATGCGGAAGCAGCGGAGGGGGGAGCGCTCCGAAAGCAGATGCGACGGCTGCGGCTGCACCTGCAGGGGGCGGGACAGAGGAAGTTACTACGCCTGATAAAGTATTGAAATTTACGGATCAGAATGCGGAGGATTCCCCGGCCGGAATGTGGGAGCAGAAATTCGCGGATCTGGTGAAGGAATATACGAAAGGCCACATCGAGGTGGAGCTGTATTTCAATAACACACTGTGCGGCTACGATATTCAGCCTTTGCAGGCGGGGATATGTGATTTTATCCAGTATGTCCCGTCATCCGCGGGAGATCTGGACAGCCGTCTGGGAGCCTTCGACGCACCGTATATTTACAGGGATGCGGATCACAGGCTTGCCGTGTTTGACCCCTTTAACTCGGAACCGCTGAAGGTGATTAACGAGGCATTGAAGGACGACGGTGTTATGCTGCTCAGCAGCTTCAACTCCGGCTACCGCCAGATAACCTGTAACTTCCCGATCCGGAATCTGAGTGATATGAAGGGCGCTAAGATCCGAGTGGTTCCTTCCGACTTATACCAGCAGTTATTTACCGCATTCGGCGCGGCGGCTACGCCGATGGCATTCTCAGAGGTGCCGACAGCCCTGATTACGAATGTAATTGACGGTCAGGAGAATCCTTATTCCGTAATCGTCAGCAGCGCATTATACGAGGTGCAGAAGTATTGTATGGAGACAAATCATCTGCCGACAAACCATGGGCTCTGGATGAACAGGAATACCTATGAAAGCCTGACGCCGGAACAGCAGGAGGCGGTATTAAAAGCAGCTTATGACGCTTCGGCCTATATGGACAAGTACATTCTTGATAAGGTGGAAGAATACAAGAAAATCTGTGAAGACAATGGAATGGAGATCATTGATGCGGAGAATGGACTTGATATAGACGGATTCAAGGCAGCCGCAGAGAATGTCTATGACTATTTTGCCGAGGACTGGGGAGATATGCCGGACCTGATCCGTGCCGTACAGCCTTGAGAAATGGATTCCCCCATTTCTCAGGCAGCGGAGAATGATAAATTTAATTAGTTCAGACTCACATTGCTGCTTCATATGAAAAGGAGAAATCAATATGTCTATATTGGGTAAAGTGTGGAATACATTTAGAAACTTTATCGGCGGCATAAGCGGGATTTGGTGCATTATTATCATTGCGGCTCTTGATATTCAGATTTTCTGCCGCTCCTTCTTGGGATTTTCGACAACCTGGAGTGAGGAGGTTGCGGAGTTGTGCTTTGTCGGACTGATTTTCTGTTATCTGGCACAGTGCGAAAAAGAAGGAGCCCACCTGCAGCTGGAAATACTTTTCCAGATATGGCCGAAATTAAAGTTTTACATGGATGTGGCCGGAAAATCAATCTGCATTATTTACTGTGCATTTGTTATTTACAGTGAATCCCTGCTGATTCCAACCACGATGAAACTGACGACTGCCGCGTGTCATATCCCGATACGCTATGTGCATTATCTGATTGTACTTGGCTCCGCCATGTGGATTATTCAGGAATGCATCAGCCTGTATGAGATATTTAAGGAGAGGAGGGCACAGAAAGCATGAATATGATTCTACTCCTGATTGGATTTGTGGGCCTGCTGGCCGTAGGAGCGCCTATCATGGTCGCCATGGGCCTGCCCGCGATTATCTACTATATTGTATCGGGGACTTCGCTTTCACTGGTAGCCTACTCGTTTTATCAGTCTACTATGTCCTTTTCCCTGTTGGCTGTTCCTGCATTTATCCTGATGGGAAATCTGGTAAGTGAGCTGGGGGAGACGGCAAGGGCATTTGACTTTGCCCGCGCCCTTGCAAAAGGAAAGCGTGGATATTCTTCCCGTATCGCAGTTGTATTAAGCCTTATTTTCGCCGGTATGTCTGGCGCTGCGATTGCCGGTGTCTGCGGCCTGGGGCCTATTTTCGTGGATTCCATGGAAGAGGAGGGGTATGAGAGGGATTACGGAGCGGCGCTTACGATTGCGGCCTCCACCGTTGGTCCTATCTTTCCGCCCAGTATACCGCTCGTTCTGTATGCGACGATTGCACAGATTTCCAGCGTCAAGTCTCTGCTGGGGGGCGTGGGGCCCGGCATCCTGATGTCGGCCATGCTGCTGTTTTACGTTCTGCTGGTCGATAAAAAGAAGCTGGTAAACCCGCCGATGGCAAAAGCGATGATGAAAGAGGAACGCTCCATTCGGGAATTGTTCTTCCGCGCTCTTCCAATCGCCATTGCTCCTCTCCTGATTCTGATTACGATGCTGTCCGGAATCTTCAGCCCGGGCGAGACAGGAGGCATGGCTGTGCTCTATATGCTGCTTTTGGGAATCTGCCACCGTTCGCTGACCTGGAGCGGATTCTGGAGATGTGTAAAAGAGACATGTAAATCGGTCAGCTCGATCATGGTCATTATGACGGCGGGCGGCATTTTTACAAAGGCCCTGATGCTTGAGAACCTTCCGGCCAAGATTATCGCCCTGCTGGGCCCTGTGGCAAATATTCCGCTGGCTGTAATCCTGATTGTCAACATTATTCTGCTGATTATGGGAATGTTCATGGAGAGCAACTGCGCCCTGATTTTAACAGCCCCAATCGTGCTGCAGATTACCCAGGGATTCGGAATGGACCCGGTTTATATCGGCGTCATGATGGTTATGAACCTGATGATAGGGCTGAGCACGCCTCCCTTCGGACTATGTATATATGCGGTCTCGCGGGTTGCCAACGTGCCTTCGGAGAAGGTTATCAAGTCGGTGGTGCCGATGTACATACCGCTGGGAATTGCGCTGATACTCACTTCCCTGATTCCGGCTGTTTCGACTTTTGTACCGAATACGATTATGAGTCTTCTGGCAGGGGGATGACAGAGAAGAGATGCTGCATATTGCATGACTGCGTTCATGCTGTGACAAACATGAAAAGAATTAAATATAAAATAAATGAAATATGAATGGTAAAAGAAAGGAT
>JAETSN010000068.1 GCA_021769625.1 [Clostridium] symbiosum
AGGATAATGACAACAGACAATCTGAGTCCCATTGTCATTCACCATTTTCATATCGGCAATCTCCACCAAATAGTCCTTACAGGCAGGATTTTTGAGCAGCTTCCCATCATGATTTCCGACTATCAGGTGTTTACGCCCCCTTAACTGCCTGAGATATAAAATCGGATCTTCACTCTTATACGAGAAATCACCCAATATATACACATCATCGATATCTGTTACTCTTCTATTCCAGTTATCAATGATTGTTTTGTCCATCTCTTCTATTGTATTAAATGGTCTGTTTGATAGTCTACGAATATTATCATGCCCAAAGTGTGTATCCGCAATATAATAATTCACTGTTTCACCACCTTTTACGTCTCATGAATTCATCACTTTTCCCTCCCGCATAATGGGCGACGCGAGGATCAAAAACTTACCAGAAACATCAAGACCCTCTCCTTCAAAGTCTGCTCCCCCAGTGTCATAACGCCCCACTTTTCCGCCTTCTTCCCAAAAGCTTTCAAATTTCCGTTCGGCGTGATACGCCATACATCCCGTATATATTCCTGCATATCCGGATCGATGGAAGAAATAAACGCCCTGGCGGCATGGTCGCAATTATTGGTATAGATCCGGTATACCGGCGGGCTTATCTCACGCCCCATCTGTTCCAACGCCTGCGCATACTCCGCCTTCCTGCCGGCATCTTCCTCTGCCACCCATTGCCCGTACAAAGCCGCAAACGTTTCCTCCGCCTCCCTGTACGGAGCCGTCTGATCCAATATGATCTGATAATCCTCCGCCGTGATCGGCCTGTACAGCGCCATATCGTAATTGTCCGCGAGCTGGTCGCCCTCCAGAGCCAGATCACCGGAGAGCAGAAAAGCCCTCGTCTCCTCCGCGTCCATCGACCCAACGCTCAGTTTCCCGACGCCTCCCTTTCCCATAAGGCTCTCCGGGAGCGAACGCTGCATCCCGTTAAAGCTGAGCACCGTTCCACATCCCTTCTCATCCACGACCATCAAAATACTGTGCCCCAGCCCCTTCATGCCGTCCGCGTTCACCATATAGTACAGCATACATTCTTCCCCTGCAA
Organism: [Clostridium] symbiosum; assembly: GCA_021769625.1. Taxonomy (GTDB): domain Bacteria; phylum Bacillota; class Clostridia; order Lachnospirales; family Lachnospiraceae; genus 1XD8-76. The sequence goes on from JAETSN010000068.1 coordinate 1,082, forward strand.
ACAAACTCTCACGCACAGCAGGATGCATGGAAAGACACAGGCAGAAATAAAAGACGGCAAAAGCCAGAATAAAACACTTTACAATATATTTTATATACTTTCTTATCCGCATTTCCTTTTTCATATTCCCAGATCATCTCATCATTCCGTCAAAACTCCCGGATCTGCCGGAAAATCGACATCAAACATCCCTGATCCACCTTATGACACCCACAGTAATTCTTCTTTGCAAAACGCTGCTGTTCCCTCAGATTCCGCCCATGTATAGGTATATCTGATCCCTCGCGCGTACCTCGGTCCAAAGTAATAACTCAGATACACATACTGCTTTTCCGTATCGATCATAAACTCAGCCGAAGCTTCCGCAAAGAACATGCCGGATACAGGTTTTCGCACCGGCTCCCGCATCTTTTCCGTAACCTCCAGTTTTCCATCACTATAGCACCACGCATTCCATATATCCGTCAATACAAAATCAAATTTTTTCATGCATCCCGCCCCATATTTTATGAGCAGGATCTTGGGCGCAGATCCGTAAATTTTGCTGTACCCGTCCGTTTCTTTTATTTCCGTCACCATCTCGTCGTATATGGAAATACACTTATCCACAGACAGCTCAACGATATCCTTTCTATCCGTCATTCCCCACTCCTTCCCTATCATAAAAAAATTCTATCGGCTCCGCAAGACTGCCACAGTAAACCCGCTGCAAAATTTTTCCATCTTCATCGTAAATCTCAACTCATATTTTTTAACCTTTCTGAGATGACTTCTTTACCGCTTGAAAAGCAGATAACCAAAATCACCTGCCCCGAAAAACTCCCTGCCGTTTTACCTCCTTTATCTGATCTGTAATTATTTTTCATAATGCTATAAAAAACGCCTATACTATACAAGTAGAAAAACCATCCAATTCCCTTGACGATATAAAGAAATTTATGTATAATTTCTTTATAAAGGAGGTACTGATATGCCAACAATCCGATCAAGCGCAGATTTGCGTAACAGTTACAACGAAATCTCCAGATTCTGCCATGATTATTCCGAGCCTGTTTTTATTACAAAAAACGGAAAAGGTGATCTTGCCGTTATGAGTATTGAAGCATACGAACAGCTTGTAGGCCGCTTTGAATTATACGGGCTGATCCATGAAGGTCTTGAAGATGTCGCTGCAGGCAGGACACGCCCGTTTTCAGAAGCAATGGCTGATATAAGGAGCCGCCGTAGATGATGAATTACCATATCCACATTACCCTTACGGCAGAGAAAGATATGGTTCATGCAGCGAACTATATAGAATCTGTTTTAAAGAACCCACAGGCTGCAGATCATCTGTTAGATGAAGCAGAACGCCAAATCAGCACACTTTCACAATTTCCCATGAAGCATCCGATCGTGGATGATAAAATTCTTTCTTCCTGGGGAATCCGTTTTGTGACGGTGGAAAATCATCTCGCTTTCTATACCATTTTAGAGGAAGAAAAACAGATAAATATTGTGCGTTTCCTGTACGCCAAAAGCGACTGGCACTCTATTTTGAAACTCGGTTTTTCGTTAATATAGGCAGTTATCCCCTCTTAATATACTCCATCTGTCAATTCCCGATCCGCCTTTTTGCATATCTCCTCACCTCATCATTACTGTCATACAGACATTCCCTCGTCCCTTCACATTGTACATCAAAGGAAAGATCGTGCATACATCCTATGCCCTCTTATCAAACGTGGGCTCATTGAGCTGATCCATCATATTCATAAACGGATAATCATCATTGTGCGGGAACAACAATTCCATATACAAATTCCCCAGCAGATCCTTCACCCTGTCGGCATCTATGTCCGCTACAGGAAAATCATGCATTTCCAGATGCCTTAAGTTCTCCAGCACTTTTTCGATATCCTGCCAGTCGGAAGATTCCGGCGTACTTGTCAGCCCGGAATCCGTCTCATCCTTCCGCAAAGATCCCGTTACCTGATTCGCCTCATCTCCCTCCGGCAAACCTATTCCCTGATTCGTTTTCCCTCTCTGAAGTGAACCTTGTTTCGGATTCCGCCCGTCCACCTGCGATGAACCCCGCCCCGGATCCTGTCCTTTCCTCTGCGCAGGTTTCAGGGCATCCGGTATCATGATCGGTTTTGTCTCCGGAATATTATAGACGACATTTTTACAGGTCTTCTTAAAACACTCCGGATCATACTGCGCCAAGTAATTTAGATCATCTATGGTCAACGCTCTTTTATGATGTATTTTCAGGTATATATTGATAAGACGAGTATCCTTTTCCATAATTCACCTTCTCGTTAAATTTTAATGTTACTCTTTTTAGCCTGTTCAAGGAGATTTGAATTTCCCTTTCAGATAAAAATCTATATAAAAGTGTATCAGAAAGCAGTATCTATTTCAACGGCTCGCAAAAAGCTATTTTGGATTGTTTTCTGAAATTAATTGACATATTTTCGTACTATACATATAATAATAACATAAGACAGGCAACAACGTGTGTCTGTTGAAGTGTTGAAATAAGGAAGTGTGCCGGTACGCATTGCCTTATGGAGCTTTCAGGAGGGGTTGTGCAGTGAAACCTCAAACCGGCTTAGGCGGATTGTCTTTCCAGATAATTTACCGAAAGAAAATGCTCAGAAGATCCCTGCCATTTGGCAGGGATCTTTACAATAAGAAGAGAGGATACCTATGGATTTATTACAGCAATGCGCACAGGAATTTGACCGCCTGATTCCTTATCAGTACCATATTGTCATTGGGCGCAAGGGGAAAACATTGAATTTTACCATTTCTTTCGACCGTTCGGATTTTCATCACCTTGCAGGACTACATAAGCTACGGGACAATCTTCGTTTTCAGACAGGAAAAAGATCAGATATTATGAAGGAAATCCTTGATGGACGGCTGACTTACTCCCATATAAAACAAAGTATCTATTACCATGAAATGGAACCCCGGCTTCTGCCGCTTTCAAAACTGGAATATTTTCTGGATAGCAACGAAATCATTTTCCGGTACAATACCAAAGTAAATAATTTTTCTGCTATCCAGGCGGATTATCTCCTCCAGAATAATTTTGAGGAAAAACCGATTTATTTATTTCTGGCACAGCGTTCCGGCAGTGACACACAGGTATGCCGCACATTTTTCCCCAAATCTCAAAAAGACTACACCGCAGGGCAGCCACGCTATACACTTCTCAAAAAAGTAAAGCAAAATCTGATAACAAATGAAACTATTACCCAATATGATCGTCTAAGTCCAAAATATACACACAAAACAATTTCCCTATAATCTTTCAAGTAAAAGTATGCTATTCACAACTTTCCCAACAAAATCTCTCCTGCATAAGATCTAACTGCACCTTCACATCTGCCTTCTCTGATCCTTTTTCTGCAGCAGAGCAGCGGTATTCAGCGCCTGCGTCCCTTTCGCCTCCTCTTCCCTTTTCGGATTCCTGTGTTTTTTCTTACTTCCACGAACACTTTGGTCCGGGGATTCCTCTATACCTGCAACGTCTGCCGACACATCCGAGGGCGATCCAACCCCGCCATCTGTCAGATCCGCTGCATCTCCATTGGTTTTCTCCGGCACGTTTCCTCCCGCACCGCCAAAAGGCTCACCGATTCCGTACTTCTTACGCCCCTTCTTCTGTCTCCTCTCCGCCAGATACCGCTCCGCCCTCCGATACAGCTTCGTATCCTGCGGCAGAAAATAAAACCTGCGCAGCGCGATATCCATGACAAACCAGAAGATCAGCAGAAGGATCAGCCATTTTGTCAGCTCATAACGCTCCCCCTGACCGCTCTTTCTCTGCCGCCAGAAATCCTGCTCCGGGTCGAGCAGTGCCCCGCAGCGCTCCACAAAGCTGATAAACGCCGCCGGGTCCACATCAAATTTATATTCATCCGAATACTGCACCGCCACCGCAGTGGTCACGGCATTGGCAATATTTCCGCCGTCAAGCCGCCGCACGCTCAAGTGATAAAGCCCCGCCGTATCCGTATTTAGCCTGACCTCAAAACGCCCCGGCGCCGAAGCCAGCAGGGGAACCGTCTGGGTGTTTCCGTCTGGATCCGTGTACACCGCCTCAACTTTTGTCCCCTCCTCATAATCCAAGGCATGGTAGACAATATCGGTATAGCCGCCCTCCGTCTCCACCTCCATCGAATCCTCGCCGATCGAGGCATTACCCACGCTGTAATCCACGATGCGCTTCCAGAGCTGCACATAATCGCTCTCCCCCGCGTATGCCGCCGTCCACCGGTTCGTCACATCCGTGTTCCAGGCTGCCGTGTGCCCCAGCCCGTACTGCATGACAGAAAGCAGCGGATCATCCTTCTCCGAGGCGATCAGCACACTGGATACCGGTTTCGGCGTGGCGCTGACATAGCCGTAGATCTCCGGCCATCCCGCCTCAAACAGCCCTCCCGCGATCTCGCTTGTATTGTCCACCGCCAGATGGAACACGCCGTTCTGCAGGTACGTATCACCGCTCAAAAATACCTCCTGCGCAAAGATCTTCGGGATCTCGGATGCCGTATCCGCATAGTAATAACGTCCCCTGCAGTTATCCGCAAGCTGCCGGAGGAGCCGCGCGTCGGAATCGCCTCCCACCGCCACCGTGGACAGGGTGACATCCGCGGCTTTATATTCTTCTATGATATCCCTGTAATTTCTGCTCTCCCCCTGCCCGTCCGTCAGAAGGATGACATGGCGGATGCCGGCGTCGCACTCTTTTGCGCCCTCCAGCGCAGCCCACAGCGCCGGTTTGATCGTTGTGCCGCCGCCCTCCGCTATGGTCTCGATCTGTGCCTTGATTTCCTCCTTATTCGCCGCCGGAGTCGGCTCCACCACCCAACTGTACTGATCGTCAAAAGTGACAACGCCCACATGATCCGTATCCCGCATCTGGTCCACTGCCGTCTTGGCGGCGGCAACTGCCAGATCCAGATTGGTCGCGCCGCCGCCCGCAGCCATGCTCATGCTCCCCGAGTGGTCGATAACCATGATCATGGCAGTGGAAGGCACCTCATTGACGCCCCGCAGCTCCATATCCACCGGAAGGATCGTCTCCAGCACGCTGCCGCGGTAGCCGCCCAGGGCAAAGCTGTCCTCGCCGCCGATACAGACAAGCCCGCAGCCGTAGTCCTTCACGTAAGTTTCTATGTCTGCCAGAAACCCCTCCGGCAGATCCCCGAGATACACATTCTGCAGCAAAATACTCTTATATTTCAGCATATCCTCCAGAGAATCCGGCGCATATGCCGCGGACACCGCATCCAGATCACAGCCCGCGCTGCGAAGCATGCTCTCATACTGCGCGCTGTCCTCCTCCCTGCCGGATACAAGGAGCACCTTCGGCACGGCATCCACCACGGAGTACGCGTGATAGCTGTCATTCTCCGCACAGCTATCCCCGTCTGCAACGACCCTGACGTCGAAACTTTCCACATTTTCGCCGCTCACCCGCTGCCGAAACCGGAACTGGTTGCTTCCCCTGTTTAAATGGACCTCATATTCTTCCGTCTGTTTTTCGCCCGCCCATATCTGGATCCGCGCCTTGGTCTCATAGTTACTCTCCACCGTCACGGTCATGGAGTACAGATCGCCCTGATACAGATAACCCGGCAGTTCCACATTTTCCACATAGGCATCCTGCCCGTTTTCCGTCTCATAGACATAGGCGAGAAGCTCCACATCTCTGGCGGCAAGCGCCGAAGACATACCGGCAAGATTCCCCTTTGTCTCCCTGCCGTCTGTAAGGATCACCACCCGCCCCGGGCTGTCCGCCGGGATCATGGCCAGCGCGCGGGACAGGGCGTCCTCGAAATTGGTCGCCGTCCTATCCGGCAGCGACATGATCTGCGAGAAATGATCCTCCTTTGTCAGAAACTGCTCCACAAGGGAATCTTTCCCGAAAGTCACGATACCGTACCGGTTATCGTCCGGCATCTCACCCAACGCTTTTTTCAGATAGGATTCCATATCCGGCAGATTCTGCGCATTGCTGTCCGAGATATCCACCAGAAAAACGGTGGTGTTGACGCCGCCGCGCTTGTGCACGGACACCCCGCATAAAGCCAGAATAAGGAGGAGCATCCCGACCGCACGCACGCCGAGGTAAAACCTGCCGCGGTAACGGACCTGCCGTACATAGATCACCCATTCCGCTGCCATAAGCGCCAGTGCCAGTATAAGCAGTACATTGTGCAGCCTCCTTTTCACAAGAGTGCTGCCGTAGGATAGATCGGAAGCCGTTCCCTCCGCCGTGATCCGCCCGTCCGACTCGCTCCCCGCGGCAAAACGCACCACATACTGTTCTGTGGTATCGCCCGCGGAAACCTCATATAAGCCGGCTTTCTTCGTATCCGCCTGCAGCATGCCCACATCCAGATCTGCCCGCGGATGGAACAGGACCGCCTCCCCCGCCTCATATATATTTTCAGAGAGGAGCGACGTATCCGAGAGAAACTGGGCCGCGTTGGCGATGAACACCGGAAACTCCGCCTTCAGTGGGAAATCCGATTCCCTGATATCGAAACCGACGACCACCGTTTTTACGCCGTCGTGCTCCCCGTAGTAGCCGGCGCACTGTCCGCCCGCCCACAAAAATCCGGTTCCCCAGGACGGAACCTCATATACATTCGTTTGATTGACGCCGATCGTAAAAGAGGAAAGCCCCTTTGTCAGTTCGCAGTCGGAAACAGTGAGCATCACTTTCTCCGCAGTTCCCGCCTCGTACCTGTCGTCCTCAAACAGCATGGAACTGCTTTCATCCTGCAGATTACTTTCTGTCCCCGCATCATAAATGCGCACCGTCTGCGCCGCATCCGCCGTTTTGTTCTCCCCGTCCGTCGAAGACGCTCCGCGCAAAAGCGCGCCCTCCTCTTTTATTTTCGTCAGGCTCCTCCCGAAAGCCGCCTCGTACGCTTTTTCAAGGTAGGTATTGCCCTCTCCGATCAGCACTGCGTCCACCCTGCCCGTCTGTTCCCGGATGGCATACGCCGTGTTATCGCCCGCGAGGGCATCCGTATCCTTTGTTCCGGCAAACTTCACGGAACTGATCTCACTGCGCAGAGCTTCTCCCTGCCATTCAAATTCCTCGAAAAAGCACAGCGCCGTCTCGTTCGTGGCAAGGGTCATCTTCCTGATCTCCAGCAGGCGTTCCCCCTCATACAGGCTGACCTCCATGGAAGCCTGCGCATCACTGTAATTGGTCAGCCCGGAAGCGCAGGTGATCTTTTTGGCATGGTCCGATGTGCCGTACTCCCGCTCGCTGTCCGCCCCTGCGGTATCTGCTATCGCCTCATTCTCATCCGCTTCCGCGTCCGCATAGGTGAGGAAGTTGTTTGATACATTGCTCACCGCCTCCCCCATGACCAGAACCCGGGCATCGAAAACAGACGAAAAGCGCATGGCTTCCTCCGCCCCGCTGCCGTCCGTAAATACGATCACCTCCGCATCCGGCTGATCCTCTTTTTCCCCGTCCGCGGCGCCCCGCAGCGTCTCCACAATGCTCTGCGCATCCATCAGGTTTCCCGGTCCGTCACAGCACACGATCCGGTCCAAAACAGCATAGAGACTGCCCTTGTCCGTCACACCCACCGCAGGCAGATCCGTGCCCGTGCAGTCGCTAGTGACAATGGAAAAGACAGTCTCCTCCGAGGATGCGATCAGGCTTTTTGCCTCCCCGAGTGCCCGCTCCATGCGCGTTCTTCCGTCCCCCGCATCATGCTGCATGCTTCCGCTCGTGTCAAACACAAGGATCACGTTTCCCCGGCTTTTTCCCTCCCGCCGGATATAGGGCGACATCAGGGAAAGCACCAGCAGGACCAGGATCAGGATCTGAAGATACATCAGGATATTGTGGAGGAACTTCTCCAAAACGGTTTTGGACTGCCGGTTGCGAAACAGCTTATCCCACAACAGGTTGGAGGAGATCCGGTAGTCTTTCCCCCGCGGCCTCAGCAAATATAATACGATCACCACCGGCACTGCCGAAAGAAACGCCGCCGGCCACAAACTCTCAAATATCATAGATCACCCTCAAATCCTCAAACACAAGCTGCCTTCTGTCCCTCTCCGTATCGCAGAGTACATAAGCGCCCCTGCCGCAGGCGCAGCCCTTCTTCAGCCGCCCGATAAAGTGCGAAAGCTCCTGTTCATAGTGATCGATCGCCTTCGCGTCCACCTCCAGCCGCCGTCTCTGTCCTGTCTCGGCATCGATCAGGTTGAGCGCTCCGTTAAACGTGACATGGAGCTCCTCCGCCGCCATCGTGTGCAGGATCACCGGGCGCTGCCTGCAATAATCCAGATACTGCAGCAGTTTCTCATAGCCTGCGCCCGCCGTGTCGTCCTCCAACATAGCCGGGTGCAGAAAATCACTGATCAATACCGTCACCCCTGCGCCGCGGCACTGCATGTTCCGTGCTGCCGAGAGCATATCCGCCTCACCGGAAAATTCAACCTGCCCAAGCCACCGCAGTACTTTGTCAAACCCGTTCCTCCCCCCGCCCACAGAGAGCGGACGCCCCATATCCTTCATATCATAGAGCAGCACCCGGTCCATATTGTTCAGGGCGAGGAACCCTACCACCGCCGCCAGATCTTTCGCCAGTTCCGCCTTGCTGCTTTTTCCGTAATCCATGGAAGCACTCGTGTCGAGCAGAACGGAGACGCACGCCTCCTTCTCTTCCATATACTCACGGATATACAATTTATCTGATCTGGCATAGATATTCCAGTCCATGCGGCGCAGATCGTCCCCCGGCATATATTCCCTGAAATCCGAAAATTCCGTGGAATTCCCTTTCCGGAGGGACCTGTGGCTGCCGGACATATGCAGGCTGCTCTTGTGCGACATACGAAGCTGCAGCCTAGACAGAGCATCAAAATATTTCGCGTCAAGCATACAGATTCTTTTCCTTTTCCTCGATGATCCGGCGGATCACGGCATCCTCGGTGATCCCCTCTGAAACCGCGTCAAAATTTAACAGGATGCGATGGCGCAGCACAGGGTAAGCCATCTGCTGCACATCCTCAAAGGAAACATTAAACCGCCCCTCCATAAAAGCCCTCGCCCTGCAGGCGCGGATCAGTGACTGTGCCGCGCGGGGGCTTGCGCCCTCCCGGATATACGGATCCTCCTCATGGGTCGCCATAACAAGTTCCAGAATATAGTCCATGACCGCATCCGCGATAGGCATTTTCGCGATCAGCCTCCGCACCTCAAGAAGCTCCCCGCCGTTTAAAAGACTGCGTATCTCCGGCGTCTTCTCTCCCTCCGTCATCTCCACGATAGCGCGCAGCTCTTCCTTCCCCGGGAACCTGACCAGGATCTTAAACATAAAACGGTCAAGCTGCGCCTCTGGCAGCGGATAGGTTCCCTCCTGCTCGATGGGGTTCTGGGTGGCAAGCACAAAAAACGGTTCCTCCAGCCTGTGGCTCTCATTGCCCACCGTCACCGTGTGCTCCTGCATTGCCTCCAGCAGGGCGGACTGGGTTTTGGGCGTCGCACGGTTGATCTCGTCCGCCAGCACCAGATTGGCGAAAACAGGACCGCGCTCAAAGCGGAAACTGCCCGTCCCACCTTCCTTCACCATAATGTTTGTCCCCGTCACATCGCCGGGCATCAGATCCGGCGTAAACTGGATCCGTTTAAAGGAGAGCAGAAACACCTGCGCGATCGTGCGCACCAGCATCGTTTTCCCCAGCCCCGGCATCCCCTCCAAAAGCACGTTGCCCCCGGACAAAAGCGCCAGCATCGCCTGCCGGATGACCTCCCTCTGCCCGATGATCCCCTTCCCGATCTCCTCCTCACATTCCATGATCTTTTGCTGATACAATTCGATATCCGACATGATCCCTGCCATTCCTTTCCCGCTTCATTTTATTCTTATTATTTATTCAGATTTTCAAAATAATCCCTGATGACCGCCTCCATACCGCTCGGATATTTCCCATTCGCGATCCCTTCATAGGCGCTGTCCGTGTACTCGCCGATAACGGAACTGTAATCCACATGGTCCCCCTCCCACGCAAGGCCGTTCTGCTGGCGGTAATAATCCGAATCCTGATACCCGTTCTTATTTCCGGTCAAAGACGCATCATCTCCCACCGCGTTCGGGATACTGACATAATCGTGGGCGGTATCGCTGCTTCCTGTTCCCCTTCCGCCTCCCATGCCATTGCCGGAGCCGTTTCCGCTGCCCTGTCCGTTTCCACTGCCGGAGCCGTTACTTCCGCTCTGGCCGCCCCCGCTTCCCTCGCCCTGATTGCTTCCGTTACCGGAAGCATTTCCATTGCCGGAACCGTTTTCTCCGTTTCGCCCGTTTCCATTGCCATCGCCGTCTTCCCCGCTCTGGCCGCTTCCGCTGCGGTCACTGTTTTCTCCGCTTTGCCCGTTTCCATTCCCGGAATTGTTTCCATCGCCCTGGCCGCTTCCCTCTCCGTCGCCTAAGCCATTTCCCCCTTCGGGTCCATCGTCTCCTCCGTCATCAGAATCCGCCGACGGCGTACCCGAAAAATACGGTGACGGACTGTTCTGATCCGCCGCGGCTCTTGCCAACGCCTCCGCGTCTGCCAGCCCTGCCATATCGGGATGTTCCATCTGACCGGCAAGATCCGTGAGACCCTGCGCGGCCTGCCGGTACTTGTAATCAAGCCGCCCTGTGGCAGCCGAAAGGCTCTCCCATGAATCTGCACCCGCAAGTTCTTCCCGCGACAGTTCCATGGTATCCGCAAGTTCCCGAAGCTGCGCTTTCTGCTGCTCGGTCAGGCTCTCCATATCCACGCTATCCAGTGCATCCAGCAGTTTTTCCAGTTCCTCTTTCTCCTCCGCCGCCTGCTCCTGTACCTGATGCCGCAGCTTCGCCTGCTCCCGCACCGGAGAGGGGATAAGCCCGAGCCCGGCAACAGCAGCCGCCGACACAAGCAGCGCCAGAATATGCCGCCTGTCCGGAAGAATCGATATCCTGATGCGGTCTTGTATCCGCTCATAATGGGCGCGGGCATCCTCCCTCTGCAGCCTGGCAAACGCATCTTCCTTGTCCAAATTCTCATAAGCCGTAATCATCCGCTCTTTCAACCCGAAAGAATCCAGCCTCGACGCCGCCTGCCTCATGCCGGCACGCCGGTATCCGGCATAACCGATCCCCAAAAGAAGCCCCGCCCCGAAACACAATGCCGCAGCCAGATGCGCATAATAAAAAGGCACAAACAAAGAAACCAGCTCACAGCATATCCCCGGTATACCGCCCGCCGCAGCACACAAAACCCCCCTGTCAATAAGACCAGCAAGATTCATTTTTCGTTTACACTTTTTGATCTGATCAGCCAAATATTTTTTTATATCCATATATTGTCCTACTTCTCCCGCATGTATATTTCTACACATTCCGCGAGGATCCATATCTCAATAACACCTTAACCAGTCGCGAGAATAATAAAATCCTCAGTGAACACCTCAACCAGCGGGCAAGAACATAAAATACTTAAGGAGCCCTTTGAAAAACGCCGGCACTTAGGCGCTGTATTTTAGCGCCTTCTGTGTCTGCTGCGTTCTTTCACAGGCTCTTGAAAAACAGAGCCGGAGAGAACGTGGCGACGTAGTATTTTATGTTCTTGCCCGCGTCCGCAGTCATTAATTAAACAACATTGATGCCTCGTTTCGCTTTATTCGCGTGCTTCCTGACCGGATCAATACGCCTTGCCGCAAGCCAGAGAAACAAAAAAGAGATCGCCAGAAACAGGATCGTCGAAACGATCATCCAGCGATGTCCCGCTGTCACAAAACGGATCGGTCCTCCCAGTTTCACTGTCGTCACCGTCATATCTGCAATCTCATTGACAAGGGACTCCCCCGTCATGATCTCCGTAAAAAATTCCGTCAGATATACCGCAGGATTCAGCAGCAGCAATAAGAAAACATTCTCACCATACCTATATCCGCTCTGCACTACGCTCCCTGCGTACTGGCCGCTGACGCTGTATACCTCATAAAAAATGGCAGGCAGCACTGTCGCAACGAAGAAGATCAGATAAAACCCGTAGGACATAATGACCGCACTGACACTTTTTTTGCAGATGGAAGAACATAAGATTCCAATGCTTGCGGAAAAAAGAGAAATTAGAAGCGCAATTGCGAAAAACCAGAACAGATAGCTCCATGACATTCCCCCTGTCACAAAAGAGAGCGCCATGATCGGCAGGCTTGCGGCGATGAACAGCATGCTCTGCACGATCGCCGTCATCACCTTCCCTGTGACAACCGAAAAAGGCGTCATACCCGTGGTCATCATGATATCAAAAGTCTGACGCTCCCGCTCCCCGGATATGGACGACGCCGTCCTGACAGGTACGATCACGCCGAGGATCACAAACTGTGTGACCGCCAGCGCCGGATACAGCGTCACCAGCTCACTGTAAATATTGCTGGTGGAATATATATTGTTTTCCTGGATAATAAACATGACAAAGAAAAAGACAAGCGCAAGTATCAGTTCGTAGGCAAACACGCCGAAACAGATCTTCATGCTGCGGGACTGCACTTTGATATCTTTTTTAACGATCGGATTCATCCACATTCTATCTTCCTCCTTTCGATGCCGCGCCGGCAAAAGCGGCTGCACTGCCTCCGCCGGCAGTATTACCTCCCATACCGGCATTACCATTCATACCAGCGTCACTTTCCGTAACAGCGTCACCTTCCGTGACGCGCATAAACAAGGTTTCCAGATCGCCCTCCTGTTTATGGAACCCGGTCACGACCACATCATGCGCTATCATGGTGCCGATCATCTTCGCGATCTCCGGTTTCGTCATCCTGTGGGAAAGCCTGATCTCATGCTCGCCCGCCGAGCTGATCTTCACCCCGGCGTATTCGCTCACAATGCGCAGCGCCGTCTCGCGCCCCTCCTCCAGCGTGATGACCAGCTGGTTATTTCCGAACACGTTCTCCATGACATCCTCGATCCGTCCCGCCGCCACCAGATTGCCGTGATCCATGATCCCGATACTGTTACACATCTCGGAAAGCTCGGATAAAATATGGGAGCTGATCACAATAGTCTTTCCAAGGCTTTTCAGGTTCAGCAAAAGCTCCTTCATCTCCACCCGCGCTCTTGGGTCCAAGCCGGAATTGGGCTCATCGAGGACCAGCAGCGCCGGATTGTGGATCAACGCCCGCGCCACACAGAGCCGCTGCTTCATGCCGCGGGAGAGCGTATCCACAAAAACTTCCTTTTTGTCGGAAAGATTCACCAGTTCCAGAAGATCGTCCGCGATCTTTTCGATCTCCCCGGAATGCATGCGGTACATGGAACCGTAAAAGTCCATATACTCCTTCACTTTCAGATTGTCGTACACACCGAAGAAATCCGGCACATAGCCGATCTGTCTTTTGATCTCCTTCCGGCGCGAAAGAGCATCCACGCCGTTGATCCTGATGCTGCCGGCGGAGGGAAGCATCAGCCCGCACACCATGCGTATCGTGGTCGTCTTACCGGCGCCGTTGGGACCCACAAAGCCGAACAGATCGCCCTGCGGAATGTGAAGCGTCAGATCCCTGACTGCCTGAAATTTTCCGTAATTCTTGTATAAATGATCAATCTGAAGCATTCCGTCCTCCTTCCACAGCCCCATAGGAATAGAGACATCCGTAAGAGATCTCATCGCATCTTCCGTCGGCAATTTTATCGTAATCCCTGACGACACCCGCGATGACCGCCTGTTCCGGTTCCGAAAGGTCCTCTGCCTGATCCGTGGCGACGGCCTGGCCTCCTCCCGCCGAACCGGCGTTATCCGCAATACCGAGGCCGATCAGAAGAGCCGCCATATCATCCGTCTCGTAGTCCGCATCGTCATCATAACGATACATGGGGATCATATCGTAAAACAGTTGGTCACAGGAATCGACATAGCCCTCATAGACACATCTCCCCTCTTTCACTGCGTTCTCCAGATCGACCGCTTCGCCCGCCTTTACATCGGGAAAGATCATGATATTGTTCCGGTACCAAACCGCCATATATGCCATATCGCAGTCCGTAGCGTTTGTGATGGTACCGCTCGTCAAGCCTCTTCCGCTGCCCGTCAGATCTTCACAGGATATCGTCCCGCGGCTATTCGCATTTCCCGCCGCATAGAAAAATCCGCTGTCAAAGTTTTCCTCCGGCTTGATCCCTGCCAAAAGCCCTTCCCCGTCATTTCCTATTGTATAGAAATAATCCTCCATGTTCTGGCTGTAGCCCACATAGTAGTAGGTATTCTGCCCCGCACCCGGGCCCGCCATATCAAAATCCTCCTGCAGCCGCACTTCCCACGGCCTGATTCCCGAATGGTACGCCAAAAAGTAGGTATCCTTGCGGCCGCCGTCCACTCTCTGCGATGTGACCGAATAAACCTTTGTCTCTTTTACCCTTGCCCCCTGTCCCAGAAAATAGACACCCGCAATGAACAGCACACCGGCCGCAGGCACACAGATCCAGTACCACTCGCATCTCTTTCCTTTGCGCAGGATCAGATACAGTACCGGTCCGACTGCCACCACATACAGAAAGATCATTACCTTGAGCCATGTAAAATCCACATCGGTATTGGCATGGTCTATATAGGAGAGGGCGCGCTCCCTGATATATTCCCACTCCGAATAAGCGTCATACTGATAGCCGAAATACTTGAACTCCTCGTACATGGAAGCCACCGTATAGCCACTCAATTTCTGCAGTTCCGCATCGCCCAGAGAACAGTAGTAAACCAATATGCCTCCCCTGTCCATAGGACTGCACACAGCCGGGGTATCGCTGCTCTCATAAAAGCTGCCGCCCATCCTGTTATATTCCAGATCCGCGATCGCCATATTGGTAAAATCGACCCCGTCATTTATATATAAACTATATCGATAGCCGTAGGGCTCTGCATGGTCGGAGACGATATTTTCCTCACCCGGCTCGCTGACATCCACAACCTCCACATCCATAAAATCCCTGTCAAAACCGGAGAGCGTCTGCTCCCCGTATTCCCCGGTTCCGACGATCAGCCACCCGCCGTCCCTGACCCAATCCTGCACCGCCTCAATAGTATCCCTGCCGAGGGAAGAGGTGTCAAACCGGTCGATGACCAGATAATACAGGCCGTCCAGATTCTCTTTCAGATTATCCCGATCTAATTCTGTCAGCTTCACAGGGAAGTATCCGTTGTTTGTCTCGATCGTCTCCCCCTTCGCCTCCAGAAACCCAAGCCCTGCGTAATCCTCCGACAGAACGCCCACGGTGACCTCTTTTACCGCATCCTGAAACACATTTTTCAGCTCTATGGACTGCAGCACATCCCCCTCCTCATCCAGAAAGTTCAGCACGCATATCGCCTGCGATTTATCAACCGCCGTATTGGTTATATTGATCGTAAACTGCTTCTTTCCCTGCGACGGAAGCGTGATCCCGGTGTTATAGGCAGTGTTTTCGGAATCGGAACCGGCAAAGACCACCTGCACCGTGCCGGTAAAATCCGCTCCGTTGTTCGCCGCCGTCACCTGCATCACATAGCCGTTGTTTTCCTGCCGCAGCATCGTCACATCCCCGGAAAAAGCCTCCGCAGACTGTTCTTCCTTCGCATAAACAGTACATCTTTCCGCGCAGCTCCATAAGCCGAGCACACACAACAGTATCGAAGCCATCCTCAAAAGTTGTTTCCGCATCGTTTTCCCCTCTTCTGTTTTCCTTCTTACATCATACCACGCTGACGCATTGAAGTCCCAATAATTTCTATAAACTTTCAGAAAAAAATACTACAGAGCGATTTTCCTCCAATATCAGAACGGAAAAGTGTCCGCCTATTATAAAGGACCCGATTCTCATCGCAATACTCTATGAAAGCATCCTCCGGCAACTCTAATATTTTCCACTAAAAATAGTAAAAATCTATCGGTAAATAACACCTGTACCGCCTCTCCACCTCATGATATTCCTCCTCGGATACCTCTTCCTGCCCTCTGATACCATATTTTTCCTGACCTTCCTCCCATGAAATTCCAAAAAAAGCCTCCAAAACGGCCTGTCCGTTTTCCAAACGATATACTCCTCTGTAGACAGCATAACCACCCCAACCGCCGCTGCTGCCTTTTATGCCCGGTTTTAATGTATTTTCCTTAGTATCATACCAAAAACATACCTCGTCTCCCCTCATCGAACCGCCGCATTCGCTTGCCCCCAAAACCTGTTCTGCCTGCCCATTCAGAACCGTAAACAATCCGCTGTCCGACATTGGGAAAGGGAGCTGTTCCCATGGCCTGGCATAAAAATACAACAGGGGAAGATTTTGATCTTCCGTCCGGTATAATTTGGTAAATCCCTTTGCATCCCGCAGAATTTCTTTTATCTCCGTTGTGGCCTCCGGTCCTATCGTATCCGTAGTGAGGCTTCCTGTTTTTAAATGATCAGACAGCAATCCTGCTCTTGGCGTGATCTGATTCGTCAGCAAAAACCGTTCCGCATCCTCCTCGCTTTCTTCTCCGCTTATGAGCAGGCCTCCATTCCCCAGAACATGACTGTTCTTTGCCCCATAGGCCAAATCAGGAAAAAAATATTCATCAACAGCGATCAACTTTCCCTGATCGTTCCAATATCGACATCCATCGCTCATGATATCCGTTTTATATCCTTCTCCCCATTTCCAGATCGGCCCATAACCTGAAAGAATCAAATTTCCTTCGCTGTCTGTCAGTTTCATATCTGTCTCTTTACAGACATACATCGATCCATCTGAAAACAATCGGATCTCATCATATTCGACAGGCATTTCCAGCGTCCCGTCATACCGGACCACTCCGTATTTTCCACCTGTCCCCGCAACCGCTCTCCCGTCTGTAAAATCCGACAAACTGTCATAAACTGCCGGTATCTTCACAGAAAGATCATCTTTATCCCAAAATCCCGCCTTTTCAGTGTCTGCTTCCCTGAACAGTATCCCTCCTTCTTTATCACTAATGTAACTGTACAGAAAAGGTACTCTGACCTGTCTGTCATAGTCCATTAAACCGTACATTCCACTCTCATTTTGCACAATAACCAGTTCCTTTTCCAGTACTTTGGCAATCTCCGTATAATCAGGCTCCAGAATGACCTTTCCGTTTTTATCTGCGAAGCCTTTTTTACCGTCTTTCTCTATATAATATATACTTTCCTCCTTCTGTATATCATCCCAGACACCGGACAAAATTTTCTTCCCCTCTTTATCAAAGCAGCAGGCTTCATCACTCTGTTGGGCAATAATATGGGTATCTTCTATCCTGATATTTATGTACTCTGTCGAAAGTACTTCTCTGCCGTCTTTTCCGATCACCCCCAAAAGCCCATTCTTCATGACCACAGCCAGTCCGTCATGAAAATACCCCGCATCACCGTAAACAGGATCGATCACGGTCTTACCGCTTTTATCCATATAACCATACAATCCATCCACACTGAAATATGCCAGCCCTTCCCTAAAAGAACTGATGCTGTCGCAGGCAAGTTCCACGATCACATCCCCATTTCGATCGATCAATCCGTATTCTTCCC
The DNA here is from genome assembly GCA_021769625.1 of [Clostridium] symbiosum. Taxonomy (GTDB): domain Bacteria; phylum Bacillota; class Clostridia; order Lachnospirales; family Lachnospiraceae; genus 1XD8-76. The sequence continues at coordinate 18,643 of JAETSN010000068.1, forward strand.
CACATGAATAATAGGCAGCTCCCTCCCTGAAAGAAGCCGCCTGATCATAACGGAAAGGAATGGCTTCCTCCCCGTCTTTTCCGATATAACCATACTTTCCGTTCAATTCCGCACACGCCAGCCCTTCGGAAAAAGGCTCTGCATTCTCATAAATACAGGGCGTTATCTCTTCTCCCTCCTCTGACAGATAGCCCCATAGGCTGCCGTCGCTGTAGCAGTAAACTCCCTCAGAATAAATCGCCCACGCAATCTCTCCTGTCCTCGGAAAAATCTCTCTGAAAGAAGAAGGAACTTCTTCCGCCTTATGTGGAGGCTCCTTCACCGTCAGGGCTTCATCGCACGAATCTGCCGCAGGTTCTGATCCTTCCTGCTTTTCTTCTGTTTTTGCGATATTGTCCGGTAAATTTTCTGATTTTGCACAGCCCGCCGCCACAAGCATAGCAATACCCACCGCCGCCAGACGGCTAATATGCCTTAGATTCAAAATTCTTTTCCTTTCTGCCTTCTGTATGATCCGAAAACTAATGCATCAGTCTGAACATATCCGAACAGAAGAAATCACGCTCTCCCGATCAACACTTTCTTCCCACAGAATGCAAACCCGTACTTTCTGATCCTCTCCTCAGGAATCCTTTTCGCCAGCAGAACCGCCTGATAGTTCTTCTTCTGTATCTGCAGCAATGCCTCTTCCACTGTATCGGCAAGTTCCTTCTCATCCGCATCCTGCACTTTAAATTCTATGATCATGGCATCCGCCGCGGGCGCTGCCTTCCCCTGTTCCATTATCGGCTCCAGCATCACATCGTATCGTCCGAAACCGCTCTCACGGTTGGA
>JAETSN010000069.1 GCA_021769625.1 [Clostridium] symbiosum
CGAACAATGCCATTACTGGCAAAGCCGGGGATATTGGCTTCATCCAACGGAATGGATGGTTTGGTCGGAATTACCGCCAAACAGTTAAATTAAGCGACTCCGTGTCGCACCCACATATACGCATCGAACGTATTTTCGGTTACATACCGGAATATTTTTACTTTTTCATTCTGGTTTCCCTGCCTGAGAATCCGGCCCTCCTGCTGTTCCAAGTCGGACGGTTTCCACGGCACATCAAGGTGATGCAGGGCAATGAGCCTGTCCTGTATATTGGTTCCTGCACCCAGCTTCGGCGTGGAGCCGAGCAATATCCGCACCTGCCCGGAACGTACTTTTGCAAACAGATCTGCCTTTTTCTTTTCCGTGCCTGCATCATGGATAAAAGCAATCTCTTCTTGCGGGATACCCATTGCGGTCAGTTTATCCCTCACATCCTCATACACATTAAAAGTACCATCATTCTTAGGAGTGGAGAGATCACAGAAAATTATTTGTGCGGAGCGATTCTTTGATGTTTCCTTCCAGATGTCAAAAGCATTTTTTACACAGAGGTTTACTTTGCTCTCCGGGCAGTCCGGCAGCAAATCATTAATGAGACGCTGGTCTAACGCACATTTTCGTCCATCGTTTGTAATTTTCAGCATATTGTCCTCTGTCGGCTCCACTAACCTGGCACGAACTATCTCCGCCCTGTCTGCAAAGGAACTGACTAAATCCGCCTGCTCCTCGCTGGGCTGCAGCACTTCATTGATATACTCTGCCTCCGGCACGGGAAGATTCAGCATATCCGCCGTCTGGACGTCCGCTGATTCCTTAAAAAGCGCAATCAACTCCGGAAGGTTAAAAAAACGGGCGAACCGTGTTTTTGCACGGTAGCCCGTCCCTTCCGGCGAAAGTTCAATCGCCGTTACAGTCTCCCCAAACGTAGATGCCCAGGAATCAAAATGTCCCAGCCCCATCCTCTGGAGCGTATCATACTGCAGATAGCGCATAATGGTGTAAAGTTCCACCATACTATTCGATACGGGAGTTCCCGTTGCAAAGGTCACGCCCCGCCCTCCGGTCAGTTCGTCCAGATAACGGCACTTCATAAACATATCGGAGCTTTTCTGTGCGTCTGTCTGGGCGATCCCGGCAATGTTCCTCATTTTTGTGTAGAGGAACAAATTTTTGTAATAATGGCTTTCGTCTACAAACAGCCGATCCACACCAAGCTGCTCAAATGTCACAACATCATCCTTGCGTGTCTGGTCATTGAGCCTCTCCAGTTTCGCTTTCAGCGTTTTCTTTGTTTTCTCCATCTGCTTCACGGTATAGCGTGAGCCTTCCTCCATCGCCGCTTCTTCAATCGCCATCGCAATCTCGTTAATCTGGCGCTCTATCTCTGCCACCTGCCGTTCCCTTGAAAGAGGTATCCGCTCAAACTGGCTGTGCCCGATAATGATTGCATCATAATCCCCGGTGGCAATACGGGAGCAGAACTTTTTCCGGTTTGCAGGCTCGAAATCCTTTTTTGTTGCTACAAGCACGTTCGCTCCTGGATACAAACGCAGGAAATCACTGCCCCACTGTTCTGTCAAATGGTTTGGAACCACATATAAATTCTTTTGAGACAGCCCCAGGCGCTTACTCTCCATCCCTGCCGCAATCATCTGGTAGGTTTTACCTGCCCCTACACAATGTGCCAGCAGCGTATTATGCCCGTAAAGGATATGTGCCACAGCATTTTTCTGGTGCTGCATCAGCGTAATTTCCGGCGTCATTCCCACAAACTGGATATGGCTGCCGTCATACTCACGGGGACGGGTACTGTTAAACAGCTCATTATACTTTCGGCATAAATCCTCCCTCCGGTCAATATCCTGGAAAACCCATTCCTTAAAGGCTTCTTTTATCATTTCCTGCTTCTGCTGTGCCAGCATGGTTTCTTTTTTATTCAAGACACGCTTTTCCTCCCCGTCCACCATGACGGTATCATAGATTTTGGTGTCACGCAGGTTCAGCGCATCCTCCAAAAGACGATAGCCGTTTGCCCTCTGCGTACCATATGTTGTACTGACAAGGGAATTTCCCCGGTCCGCATTTTTCCCACTGATATTCCATTGCCCATTTATCTGTGCGTATCTTGTATGGATCGTATTTCCAAGAGCATACTTTGGTGTTTTGAATATTTCCCCCATGAAATCATTGATATATCCCGGATTAATCCATGTAGCCCCAAGACGCACCTCAATCTCCGATGCGTCCAGATCCTTTGGCTGCACACGCATAAGCGCCTGCACATTGATCTCATACTCCGGATGGTTCTCTGCAAACTGCCGTGCCACAGAGAGCTTCTCCCTGACATTCCCGGACAGATATTCATCCGACATTTCCCACTGGTCTGTCAGCGGATTCTGAAAGATTACCCCGGTAAGCTCCGCAAGAACTTCCTCTTCCGTTTTTCCGGAAAGCTGCGCCATAAAAGGCACGTCCACCTTTGCCCGTTCCCCGATGGAAACAGCAAGCGCTTCGCTGGCCGTATCCACGCTTGTCACCGGCTCCGGCTTTCGGATTGTACGCTTTGTAAAAATATCCGCTTTCCGCTTCAATTCTCCGTTTTCGTCCACAATCTCAAGGGAACACAGCAGGCAATAGCTGCTGTCCTGTGAAAAAGCCCGTTTGTTAGCGGTACTGCTGATTAAGCCGTATCTTGCCGTAAAACGGTCATACTCCTGATTTAGCTGCTGCTGCAAAAGTGCAACCTCTGCATCCGTTCCGTCCTCCATCTGGCACTGGAGCAGTTTCTGTGTCACGTCACGCAGGGCAATCATCCCAAGCACCCTCTCTGCTGTCATGGCAGGCAGCTCCATCCGGTTCATTCTGGAATTTTCACGGTAGTATACCTGCCCATCCACATTTGCAAAACTGAAATTCTTTATAGCCGGATCGGCAGGAATGGATTCTAACCTTTCCTCAAGCTCCGAATCTTCAAGCTCCGGCTCTGTGATCGTGCCGTGGATATGGCTTACCGCTTCTTTTAGCTGTTCGGAAAGGATTGCACCCTCGATTGGCTTCACAGTCACTTCCTGTTTTCCATACTGTGTACTTTCCGTAGTAAATTCTCCAAGAACCATCTCCGGATGGTTCACAAAATAAGAGTTAATGGTGTAGCCTTCCGGCGTGTTCCCAAGCTCTACCCACTCCGGCATCTCCAAAACCGCCCTGTCACGTTTCTGGAAGAATAAAATATCAGCCACCACATTGGTATTGGCATTTCTCTGGAAAGCGTTATTCGGGAGACGGATTGCTCCTAGCAGCTCCGCACGGCTGGCGATATATTTCCTCACATTCGGGTTCTGCTTATCCATTGTTCCACTGGATGTGACAACTGCCACCACACCACCCGGACGCACCAAATCCAATGACTTTGCGATGAAATAGTCATGGATCATAAAATGAAAGCGGTCATATTTGCGGTCAGCAACCTTATAAGCACCAAACGGCACGTTCCCGATCACACAGTCAAAGAAACTCTCCGGATAGTCTGTAGTCTCAAATCCCTGTATGGCAATGCTATTCTTCTGGTAAAGCTGTCTCGCAATCCTTCCTGATAAGCTATCCAGTTCCACACCATACATATTGATACCGGACATTTCTTCCGGCACAAGCCCCATGAAATTTCCGACACCACAGGACGGTTCCAGCACATTCCCCGATTGCAGCCCCATATTCCCTAATACTTCATACATGGCTTTAATTACTGTCGGGGAAGTATAAAAAGCATTTAAAGTAGACTCTCTTGCCGCCCGGTATTCCTCCGAGGACAGTTCCACATACAGTTCAATGAACTCGTCAGACCATGCCTGGTTGCCTTCCTCAAATGCCTGCGGCAATCCGCCCCATCCCACATAACGGGACAGCACTTCCTGTTCTTTTGGCGTTGCCATACGCCCGTCCGATTCCAGTTCATGCAGAAGGCGCACCGCCTCCATGTTAGCACGGAACTTCTGCTTCGGGCCGCCTGCTCCCAGGTCATCATCGGTAATGCGGAAATTGACACGCTCTGATTTTTCCCTCTCCTGCTCCTTTTTTGCGGATGGCTCTGCCTGCTGTCGCTCAATCTGCTGTTCCGGCGCTTCTCCTGCAGCGGTTTCTACTGGCTCTAACGGCAGATGGCGTTCTTTCCGTGCCATGTTGATCTCTTCCGGATTCATTACATGGTTGGTAAGCGTCTCCACCTCATTCCCATGCGCAATACGTTCCTCTGCCGCAAGCCGTTCCAGCACATCCGAGATAAGCTGCATCTGTTCCGGGCGAAACTCCGGGTTTAAGATCGGTGTAATATCCACGCCTTTTTCTGCAGACGCATAGATTACATCCATCTGCTCCGGGGAAAATTCATCAAAGGAAGTTCCGGCTTTCTCCATAGTCTCCGTAACACGCTCATCCACTTCCTCATAATATGCAGAATCCGGTTCTTCCTGCCCATGTTCCGTTTCTTTTGTTTCGTACTCTGTTTTCACGGTTTCAGAGGACTTTGGTTCTGATTTCTCTGTTTTTGCAGATGGCTCTGAATCCATCCCCATAAAATCAAATAAGGACAACTGCTTTCCGTTGCCCTCGATCTGTACCTCTTTCCTCTGCTCCGGGAAAATGGTATAAGTACCTTCTATATATCCATGAAAATCCGTGAGAATCTGCAACCGGCTCTCGTATCCCTCAAAATCAAGGGGCAATGCGGCAAGAGCAGCATCCATCTGCGCTGCCAGCTTCTCCGCTGCCTCCATATCCTCCAACAATGCTGGCAGAGTTTTTCTCGCTTCTTCATGCAGAAAACCATTTTTGAAGGGACGTTCCATTTCCTCCGGGAGCCGGGAATAAAAACTGATAATCCGTCCTGCCATCTGCTCCCGTTCATATCCAGGCATCCTTGAAAAATCAGCAGCTTTCAAATATCGGTCATTCTCAATCAGATACTGGACACGTTTTGCCACCTGATTCCACTTCAAACGAACTTCCGTTTCCGGCTTGCTGTAACTCCCCCTCCATAACCGCAAGCCTTTCCCATTATAATCAGATTGGGAATCATCTGCACCGGAAAGTGCATGACTTCCCCCGCCAATCCCGTATCTTTCTCTGATAAAATCTGCTTTCTCCTTATCCGTCTTATCCTGTATAAAGAAAGCATAGGTAGCAAGCCGTCCATCCGAATACGGGCCGCCGCCTGCAAGGAAAGCATCTATTTCATCCTGTGTGATAAATATATCATGTTCCTGCCACTCAAAACCGTCTCTTGCCTGATAGGGAACTGCTTCTTTTGCAAACTTCTGAAACTGTGCCGATACCTTGTCCGGACGATACCAGTGAAACCGCATCAGCTCCTTATCTTCCGCATAAGCTTCCGCCAGCCCTTCCAGACGCTCGTTTAAATCCGCCAGATACTCCGGCTGTACGATCAGCTCTGCAATCCGGTCTGTCTTGTCTGGATAACCATACCCAAAATCAACTTCCCCAAAAACAATCTCCGCCACGCCATCTGCCATATCCCCGTGCATGAAAGCAAGCGCCTGTGCGTGTTCCTTTACGGCATTTTCCCTCGCCGCATCCAGAACCACCTGCGGGGCATATTCCCCTTGCTTAAGAAGCTGATGAATCCTTCCGGTTACCTCTTCCCATGATAAAAATGCCTTATCCAGAATCCGGTCATTGACCGTATGCCCCACGGCGATCTGCATCCCAAGCTCGTCATACCAGACAGAATACTCTTTCCCGTCAATTACAAGCCCGATACCACCCTCGCCGTATTCCCGGCGCACAAACTCCGTGTATTCCTCCGGTGTCTGTTCGATCATAAAGTTGTAAATAATACGCAGATGGCTCCGGCTTTGGTTTCCGCCTTTTCTAAGAACCTCATCCACCACATCGGAAGGAATGGCAATCTCCCCGGCATAAAGAGCAGCCTGCCGTTCCTCTATGGAGCGTATCTGCTCCTTTACTGTGGGAAGCTCCGGCAAAGATAAAGCAGAGGCTTCTTCTTCCTCTGCTTCGCTCAAATCCTGTTCTGTTGTTTCCTCACTTAACTGTATACCAATTCCGTCAGTACGGTTTCCTCCGCCATCGCTGTCAGGCTGTTCATGTGCGCCGTCCACTTCATCTGATCTGTCTCCTTGTCGGGAGCCGGATATGCCGTAAGCAGCCCATCCATCAGGACTTCCATTCTCTCCTGTGCCGCTTTCTCGATCTGCGCCAGATGGTTCTCCAGTTTCCCGGACAACATCATGCTCTGATACCAGTTCTTCCTGTGCTCCTTCAGATACGTCCTCCGCAGCATCCCGTACTTCCCTATTGTTACGTTCTCCCCGTTCTCTATGGTCAGATTCGGAAACAGGTAATCCCCTCTGCGATGATAGCTCAGTTGCATTTTCATTTCCTCCTTCACTTTCTTTGCTTTCACGAATTAACGTATTAAATTCATTATAGCCGATTCCGTCATTCTTTTCAACCGTTTTCTCCACTTCTATCCGGGAATTTTTCTGCCATTCTTCCCGTTCTGCCTGCCGGACAGTCCTGCCAATATCCCGCAGCACAGGTTCCACAAGCTGGCTTGTGGCATTTCCAAGAAAAGTAAGTACGGACAGTGAATTATAATCCGTAATACCTGCAAAATCTGCTTCTTCCAGATACTCCATCGGTTCAAGACCGCACCGCCGGGAAAGGGAATAAAACGTACTGTTTGTAAGGAGCCTCCGAAACTCCACCCGCAAGGTATCAGCGTCCAGTCCTTCTAAAAAAGTGTCCTCCAGTTCATACTCCAAGCCGTCCATCGCTTCTTCCAGACTTTCTTCCGCCAGTTGCTCCGAAATTGTAAAAAGCGCCGATGATAAATCTGCTTCCTCTCCCATAAGCCCATAGGTATCTGTCAGATGGTCAAGCAGCATTTCCCTCTGGGTATCACGCAGGCTCCAGATATACGGCGTCCTGCCGCCACGCACCATATGCGTATCTGAAATATCAAATACATACCTAAGCCTCCTTCTCGGTCCGGTATCATCAATCAGGGCGATCCCTTTTGCGCCACGGTTTACCCACCGGAACATTTTTTCATTCCATGTTTCCAATTCCGCACAGGCAACCGCATCCCGGCGCTGTGCATGGATCAGCAGCGTGTCGGAAAACGGATAACGGTAAAGCCGTGATGCTGTATCCAGATAGCGCATCCAATCCTGCGGAGAACTGGAGACTTCCTTTGCCTCAAACTCCGCCAGTCCAAGAATGTCATGTATTTTCGCCATAATTAAGCTCTCCTTTCACCAAAAGATACTCCGGCAGGAAAATCCCTGCCGGAGCCATTCTGATTACTTTTTATTTTTGATTTCCTTTTGATTTCCCTTTGCGTTTGGGAAATTCCAGACGGAAATTCGCCCTCCCGTCCACAGTTTCCAGAAGCAGGTCTGCGGTAAAATTCTTTCCCGTTTTCTGCGAATAGAAGTCCGTCACATGGGTACGCCCATCCCGCAGCAGATCTTCCGCCATTTTCTTATCCACCTGCTTTCTCATGCCGGAAAGATAATGGTTCTCTTTCCAAAGCGAAAAAGAACAGCCACGGTCAGAGCAGTAAAAATTCTTTTTCCCTTCATACACGGGATTGCCGCACACCGGGCATCTTCCGATTTCTTCCCTCGGATGGAAGCGGCTCTGTTCTTCTGCAGACAGGCTTTCGCACCCGGCGAGCATCCGCCCGATCAGTTTCTGAATGCCGAGCAGAAACTCCCTGCTTTCAAGCTGCCCCTTTTCTATCAGAAGCAGGCGGTTTTCCCACTCCGCAGTCATGGCGGCAGATTTCAAATACTCCGGCAGCACAGCGATCAAATCCATGCCATCGGCGGTAGGGAGGATCTGTTTCCCCTTACGGACGGCATATCCGGAAGAAACCAGTTTTTCAATAATCCCTGCCCTTGTCGCAGGCGTCCCAAGCCCTTTCTTTTCCGTATCTTCCCCAAACTCTTTATTCCCGGCAGTTTCCATTGCCGATAACAGAGTATCCTCACTGTATGGTTTGGGTGGGGATGTGAAATGCTCCGTCACGCCCGCAGCTACCTTTTCCACCACGCTTCCCTCCTGCACAGGCGGCAGCATCACGTTATCCCCGGCTCCGCTGTTTTTCATTCCCTGTATCTGCCGGAACGCCGCCTCTACAGCCTTCCAGCCATACTCCTGAACCATTTTCCCTTTTGCCGTAAAATGCTCCCCGGCGCAGGATACGGTCACTTCCGTTTCCATAAAAATATGTTTTTCCGCCGTGGCACAGAGCAGACGGGCAGCCACCAGACGCAGAATATCGTTCTCCCCTTTGGATAACTCCGGCAGAAGGGCGGCTTCAAGCCCAGCCGTTGGGATAATCGCATGATGGTCTGACACCTTCCTGTTATCCATTACCCTTTTTACATCCGCATCCTCCGGATATACGGAAGAAAATCCAAAAATCTCACACACTATCCTGATAACCCTTTCTGCCGTCTGCCCCATATCCTCCGTCAGATACTGGCTGTCTGTCCTCGGATACGTTACCAGTTTTTTCTCATAAAGGCCCTGTGTAAAGTCCAGTGTTTCTTTTGCCGTATAGCCATAATAACGGTTGCTCTCCCTCTGCAGTGTAGTTAAATCATACAGTTTCGGGGGCTGGACGGATTTTTCTGTTTTCATCACTTTTTCTATCACAGCAGATGCGCCGTGACACGCCGCTTTGATCCGTTCTGCTCCTGACTGGCTGAATATCTTTTCTTTTACAGCTTCCAGCCCATTACAGTCCAGATGGACGTTATAATATTTCTCTTTCTGGAAATGGCTGATCTGCTCTCCACGTTCCACCAGCATCGCCAGCGTCGGCGTCTGCACACGCCCCACTACCAGGCGTTTGTAATACTTCGTTGTAAATGCCCTTGTAGCGTTCATGCCAACAAGCCAATCCGCCTGTGCCCTGCAGACCGACGCTTTACACAGGTTCTCATACTCTTTCCCGTCTTTTAGATGTGCAAATCCATCCTGGATAGCGGTATCCTCCATTGAACTGATCCACAGCCTCTTAACGGGCAGGCGGCTTCCCGACAGTTCATAGACACGCTGAAAGATCAGTTCTCCCTCACGTCCTGCGTCACAGCCGTTTATCACATATTCCACATCCCTCCGGTTCAGCAGCTTTTTCAATACGGCAAACTGCGCCCTTTTATCCTTCGCCACGGAAAGCTGCCATACGTCCGGCACGATAGGCAGATCGGAAAATTCCCACTTCTGATACTTTTCATCGTAGGCTTCCGGGGGAACATACTCTGCCAGATGCCCCAGACACCAGCTCACAAGCCATCCGTTCCCCTCCAGATAACCTTCCTTTTTCTGTTTTGCCCCTAACACTTTCGCCAGTGCCTGCGCCACACTGGGCTTTTCTCCTAATACTAAATACATAAAATCTCCTTTCCTTACTCCTGTCTGTCTTTGAAAGACATTATGGTATACCCGCAGGGTATTTCCGGCTTATTACTGCCTGTAAACGGAAAAAGCAGCCAGAATTTCTCCGGCTGCCCTTCTTCATTTTGTGCCCTGCTTCTATCCATTATTCCGGCTTATTATTCTTCATCCTCAGAATCCTCCGGCTGATCCTCATTCATGTACTCTCCCCCATCATAAAATTCCAGATCCTCACCGTCCGCTTCTTCCCCGTCCTTTTTCGGTTTTACCACTTTCAGGTAATAGAAGCCGCCGATGCCACCGATAAGAAGTAACGACAACACCAGAAAAGCACCTGTATTCACGCTCCCCTGCTGTTTCTCCGGTTCTGCCTCCGGCTCCGTTTCCACAGCCTTCTCCTCTGTTTCCGGGATTACCACCTGCGGCGTTTCCGTTTCCTTCTCCCCCTGAATATCCGTATCCTCAATGAACTCTGCAAGATCATTTTCGTCAATCATGGAGAGCATATACACATTCTCCGTATGGCTGGAACGGTCTAAGACAAGAAAAAAAGTATTCCCGTTTTTCGTCTGAACCGTTAAGAACTGCTTTGTATCATCGTCCGTCTTATCATCCAGAAGCTGCCCGTTGCCCGGAACCGAAAAGGGCGTGGCTTCTGTTTCTGTTTCTTCCACAGGTTCCTCAATGACCACAGGCGCTTCTGCTTCCGGGGCTGTTTCTTCCTGTGCAGCTTCATCCGTATAGGCAAAAACGCTCATCGGGGATGCAGATACCATCCCTGCCGCCAGCGCAAGCAATGCCAGCCACTTTTTAAATCTCTTCATGCTCCATATCCTCACTTTCCGGTGCCATATCCTCCGGCACCTGTCTTTCTTCTGCCGTTTCCGGCTCATTTAGTTCCATTCCTTCCGCTTTGCCGGGAAAATCATCCTCCCCGGCATTTGCAAGCGGAATTGTCCCATTCTGAATCCCTTCCAGAATTTCCAGCATCTGCCGTCCCTCCAGCTTTAAGGAACGGAAGGACTTCACGATTTCCTTCTCTTCAAGCTGCTCCCGCAGGACGTTCAGTTGCCGCAGGTGTTCCTGCCATACGGCAATCTTTTCCTCTGTTTTCTGAATATCATCCAGAACACGGTTTAACTTTTTATTCAATTTTCATCCCCCATTTCTAATGAATCCGTCCAAACGCCATAAAGTGCTGCTGCCAGTAAGACGAGGAAATACTCGTATACTGGATAGGATTGCCGCAATGGATCATCATGTTGTTACCCACATAAATTCCCACATGGCTCGCTCCCGGCGTGTTGTACGTTCCCTGAAAGAATATCAGATCTCCCGGTTTTGCTTCAGACGGCGATACATAAGAACAACAGCCCCGCAAACCATCCGCCGTCTGCCTTCCCACGCTCCAGCCATTTCCGCAGTTATTGATTACCCAGCTTACAAAACCGGAACAGTCAAAGCTGGTGGACGGGGATGCACCGCCCCATACATACGGATAACCAAGGTATTTCTCCGCTTCCCGGATCATGTTCGCAAACTTCCGGTCTGACAATGCTTCTGCCGGAATGTCATACCCGAATCCTCCGCCTCCGCCGCCCGGCAGCGAATTTGTATCAAACAGATAATCCCGGTTCCCAAAGGTGGTGTTGTAGAGGTCATAGCGTTTTTCCTCATTTTCATCCATGCGGCTTCTGAGAACTGCATCAAGGTTATGGTTCGATACCGTCACATCCAGACGGTTCACTTCCCTTGTACTGGTAACTTCCACTTCCCTGTCCCCGTTATCATCGGCAATGAACGCCTCCCAGGTCTGATGCCCGTGTGCGGATGCTGCCCCATGATCGCTGTAATAAACGTCAAACTGTACGCCGTAACGGGCAAAATTTCCGGTATCCTCCACCACATACTCCACGCCGTTCATCACAACCTTTGTCCCCATCGGCACAAAGGGATTGGATGCGTCAACCGCAATCGTATGGTTTGCCTGCGGCATTGCGCCGCTTGCCGTCGGCCCGCCCGACCACTGACCGCAGCAGATCGGGCAACTGCAGTACCCACTGGTTACAACCTGTCCCAGTGACTCCCCTACACGCACCGTCCTCGTCTCCGTTACCGTCTCCCGTGTGCTTTCCGTGGAAATACCGTACTGCTGGCGGAAAATTTCTTCTACCTCGTCTGCCACCTGCTCATAGGTAAACTCCCCGTATTTTGCCGTAAAATAAGAAATCAGATGATACGGATTGTGTGAAATCTCGTCCACCTGATAACGGTATTCATCATATCCCGGATGCCGGGATTCCATGCTGTTAATCTGATTGTTTAGAGCGTCCTCCAATGCGGCATAGGCATTTTCCACCGCATAGATATCCTCATCTGTACTGGCGTAGGTTGTCCCGACAATACTGGAAGCAGCCCCCTGAAAGGATGCACTGCAGCTTGAAAGGCTTGTGGCAATCAGCATAAACAACAATACCATCGCTGCCAATGCCCCGAAAATTCCTTTATTCCTTCCGGCTACCGCTGCAGCCGCCCGTTTTACTTTCGCAAAGACCGTCTGCGTGATACGCACCGTCTCCGCCGCCGTCTGCTCCCCTTTCTGTGCCGCCTGATACGCTTTTTTATATCTCTGCTTCTGCCAGAATCTGCGGATCGCACGTTTCTTTTCCATTTCTGCCTGCGCAGCGTGTTTCCCTGTCTCCTGTGCCGCTTCAAACTGCAGCCCGCTTTTTACCACGGGATCACCAGCCGGACACAGGCGGGAATTTCTGTTCTTCATTCCCCGGTTTGTCCTGTGCATGGCATAACGCAATGCGTTTTCCGCCGTCAGTTCCGCACGGTGGCTTCCCTCCAGAGCCGCATTGTCCTGATCCGCTTCATGTCCTTTCCCGTGCAGATAAACGGCTGCAGCGCCTGCCGCTACAGATACCGCTTTTTTTGTGATTCCCATGCCTGCGCCACGCACCATGCCACCATCTTCATCCCCAAAGGATAAACGGGCAGATTGTTTTCTCTGCTCTTTATGTAGCTGCTCCCGTTTTGTTTTCCCTCTGATTTCTTCCCGGTAATCTTCTACGGATTGTTCCGCCGCCTTTCCCGTTTTCCGGAAACGGCTGTTTTCTTCTTTTGCGTCAGCGCTCCGTCTTTCTGCCGCAGCCTGCTTCTCCTTCTCTTTTCTGGCGTAGGACTGCACCAGCTTTTTCTTCCGGTTATGGCTTACCTCTGCGGCAGCTTCTGTATAGGGACTCCCGGCCGGATGCCCCCGTATGCCATCCATCCGTGCAGAATGTCCTGATACGCCTCTCGGTATTTCTTCCGGCTGTTCCCCAATATCCTCCGGTACTTCGTTACTTTCCGAAGATTCCTGCCCGGTTCCAATGCCTGGTAAATCGTACTGCCGTTTTAACAGTTTCCCACGAACATCTTCACTTTCCAGCTCTACAGCACCCGTTCCGTTCTCCGGCTGATTCTCCCGCCTGCTGATTTTACGGATTGTTTTACTGTGCAGGTTCTGCTCCGTCAATCCTTCCCGGCTCATTTTCTTTACCGTTTTGTCCCGTGCCTTATATTCATGCTCCTGCATGGCTTACCACTCCTTTGCCTGTTTGTTTCACACGATGGGTTTTGCGTAATCCTCCCACTTGTCTACCGTGCGGTCTGCCAGCTTTTTTACCGACTCCGCAAAATCCGGGAAGCCTTCCGGAAGTACGCCATAGTTAAAATCCACAATCCGCAGGAAATCATGCTGCAGGTCAATAAGCGCCGACAGATACAGAATATCATCCAGCATCTGACCAAAAATCTCCTCTCCATCTCCGTTCAAAACCATATCCAGATACTCTTTCATGCCTTCCGGCATTTTTATTTCCGCCATTTTTTCTTTGCTGATCTTCATCTCAAATCCCGTCCTTTCTTCTATTCCGTTTCTATCTTCTTTGCTACCACTACCATCCGCCCGTTTTTCTGTGAATACTCGCAGGTGGATAGCGTCAGTAATTTTTCTCCATACACCGCCGTAACTCCCGTATCATAAAGGGATCGTTTCTTCACGGCTTCTATGAAAGAATCATAGTCTCTTTTACTCTCCGCCTTTATAAAAGCGTAATAAGCGAAATCATTCCCCGTATACACAGGTGTGGCAAATGCCGCCAGCACCTGATAGGTTTCTTTCCCATGAAGGGTGTTGTAAATAATCAGAGAATGTTCCTCGCAGAATTTCTTTTCTTTGTAGCCCTCCAATGCGGCGAACATCTTCCCACTGTTCATGTGGTGTCCGTAAATAATCAGGTTGTCACTGGTTTCCGGCTCACAGTTTTCTGCCAGGAACAGACAGCCGTTCGCATTGTAATTCCCATCAAAATCCCGGTGCAGATAATAATTTTCTTCCTCCGGGTGGTACATAACCGGATAGTCAATCATCGTCCCGTCAATGGTAAGCCACCCAATACAGTCCGGATTTTCTTCATGCAGGGCAAGAAGCCCTGCATCCACAACAAAGGACGCAGGCTTCCCGGTAAGGATATATTCCCATCCCGGCAGTTCCTGCGCCCCATCCTCATTTTCATAAATATCCCGAAGCTGCTCCTGCAGTGCATCATCCTGTTTCTCCTGTATATACATTCCCATCAAAAAATAGATACTGATGGGAAGTAGCACAATGGATAAAACAAACAGCAAACCTGCTACAAAATGTCTCATACTATTCCGCCCTTCTTCTGTAATACGGGTTAAAATCTTTAAAATCAGGAACTGCATGAAAGAATCGTTTATTATTTACCCATCTCTGCAGCTTTCTGGTAATATCAGAAGCCGTATCCTTTTCGTAAACCATCACAAAAGGATCGTACCCCATCTCCCGCAGGGTATAAATCCGATATAAATCCTGTTCATGGCTGCTTCCATAATTCGTCAAGACATACACCCGCCGTTTCCGGTAATCTTTCACATTGGTTAATTCTATAAACCGCTTGAAATATCCGGTCAGATCTTCCTCCGGGTTATCCCATGCAAAATGCAGCATTTTTGTTTTAACACGGTTTAAAAGTTCTGCTTTTTCCGGAGTAATCAGGCGTACATCCAACCCCTGCGTAAAATCCACCAGTGCCCCGCTTTCGATAAGCTGGAAAAGCAGTTTTTCCCAATCCGTACAAGCCAGTAAATTTGCATCCAGCAGCTTAATCTCCTTCTCCCCATTCCAGAACTCAGAAAGGTCAGCTACCGCCGTTGATCTATGCCCTTCTTTTTCTCCCACAATACAAAATCCGCAGCCACGGGGACAGCCCCGTGACAAAAATCCGTAGGCGGTTCCTTTAAACTGCGGATATAAAGAATAGTCCGGAAAACTATGTTCCACTTCCTCCGGCAGACAGTTAGAAAGCCCATATCCTGTCCCTCCCTTTATTACATGGTCTGCATGGATTGTTCCGGTATAATCCTTAGAGTAGCTGTCCGTAAACACCCGGCTCATATACACAAGGTCATACCGTTTCCTGCCATCATGCCATTCCACGGTATCACCCCTTGCTTTATGGTAAGCAGACAGTTTCATCAGGCAGAGATTCGGCCAGTGATGCCCGTCCACATCAATCAGTCCTATCTTCATCCTGTCACCCTGCCTTCCTGCCCATTCTCCATCTCAGACGGCTTCGTGGTCATCAGGCCATAGAGCCGTAGAGACTTATCAAACTTATCCTTAAACGGGATGATCGTACTTCCGTAGAAAATCAGCCCTTCGCCCTCTCCGCTGTTCGTCACATAGGATAACTGATGAGGGGAAATATTGAGCTGCTTCGCCAGTATCTGCCGATCCCCTGCCGCCTGATTGAGCATATAGATAAAGTCCGAGTTTTCAAAAATATTCTCGATTTCCCGGCTTGCCAGCAAGTCCTTAATGTTCTGCGTGATACCTGTCGGGATTCCTCCCCACTTACGGAACCTTTTCCAGATTTCCACCGAATATGCCGCCGTCTGTTCTTCTTTTAAGAGCAAATGGAACTCGTCTATGTAGTATCTGGTAGATTTATGGGCAGCCCGGTTGATGGTTACACGGTTCCACACCTGATCCTGCACGATCAGCATCCCCAGCTTTTTAAGCTGTTTTCCCAAATCCTTAATGTCAAAGCAGACAATCCGGTTATTCAGTTCCACATTGGTTCTATGGTTGAATACTTTCAGCGAACCGTTTACATAGATTTCCAGTGCCGTGGCGATACGCTGCGCCTGTACCTCTTTCTGTGCCCGCAGGCAATCGTACAGATCCCCAAGTACGGGCATATTTTCCGGCACAGGGTTTTCAAAATACTTCTGGTACACAATCGGCAGGCATCGGTCAATTACAGATTTTTCCTCCGCTTCAATGCCGTTCCTGCTCCCCATAATCAGCTCACACAAAGAAAGGATAAAATCACTCTTAAAGCCAAGCGGGTTATCATCGTCTGAATAGTCCAGGTTGATATCCATCGGATTGATATAATCATGGCTGGTAGGCGAGATATGGATTACCTGCCCGCCCAGAGCATGGACAAGCGGATAATACTCTCCTTCCGGATCTCCAATGATAATATCGTCTTTTGTGGCAAAAAACGCATTCGTAATCTCACGCTTTGCAGAGAAAGATTTACCGGAACCGGGCGTACCCAAAATTAAGCCATTCGGATTTTTCAGTTTCTTCCGGTCTACCATGATCATGTTGTTTGAAAGTGCATTTAGTCCGTAATACAACGATTCCCCCGCCATAAAAAGCTCCTGCGTGGTAAACGGCACAAAAATAGCCGTGGATGTGGTAGTCAGCGCCCGTTTAATCGGAATCAGATTCAATCCCAAGGGAAGGCTGCTCATCAGTCCCGGCTCCTGCATATAATCAAGACGGCGCAGCGAACAATTATATTTCTGTGCAATGCCGGAAGTCTGGAACACCGCATTGTCAAGCTCCTGCTTTGTCCTTGCCGTATTCACAAACAGCACCGTCACAAGGAACATCCTTTCATTCCTTGACTGTAAATCTTCCAGCAGGCGCTTCGCTTCTCCGCCATAGGTATTCAGATCGGATGGTATAATATCCATATCATAGCCGGAGCGTACCGCCTTTTTCTGTTCTTCAATCTTCATACGGTTAATATCCGTCACTTTGCTTTTTACCAGTTTGATTGCTTTCATCTGGTCTAAGGATTGGATATGGAGATTGACAATCAGATTCCTATCCATATCCAAAAACTCCGCCAGCATCTTGTCGGTCAGTTCCGGAGCGAGTATCTGCAGATAAGACACCGCACCGATGGTATTCCCCATCATAAAGTCTTTCCCATTCTTGAATACAAAGCTGGTAGGCGCAATGAAATCCTTTGTTCCCATCCCGGTACGCAGCACCTTGTCATAAGTAAACTGAAACGGCGCTTCTTCCTCCGGATTGAATGTCTCATACATGATCTGCAGGCGTTCCTCCCCGCTTAACGGGTAAGCAGACACCCCAAGCACCTTGAAATTATTCAGAATATCCGCCTCAATACGTTCCAGCTTCGGTTTTGCCTCCCGGATGTTGTCAGCTTCAATCCCGAACGTGATATACTTTGTACGCACAAGGCCATTGTTGCCTTTCGCAAGCTGATTTTTTAGCATCTGCGCATACTCCATACGCACATCGTCAAAAGCGTCATTTTGCGGCTGAATCTGAATGACAGATTCATACTCTTTCATGTTGCTGTGATGGTTGATAAAGGAAATCTGGAAATGGATCGTACTGTCAAAATAATTAAGGAAATCACACCAGTTTTCAAAAATGGCGTTCTTATCCTCATTCTGCGCCAACTGATAGTTAATATCGTAAAACCGTATGGTTTTGGAATAATATTTCTCCTGCACCCGGCAGATACCATCCTTCGCCATCTCCCGGTAAGGAATAGACTTCTGTGCTGACAGCCGCTTTTCCTTCGCCTTCTTCTCCTGTGCCTTTGAAACCTGCCCTTTCCCTTCTTTGACAGATGCCCTTGCACGGTTTCCCTTTCCCGAAGCTGCTTTCATGGAATTATTTTTATAGGAAGTTTTCTTCTGTTTCGGCTTATGCTTTGCAGCTTTCCGTTCCTCACGGGCAGAGCGTTTTGCTTCACGGGCATCTGATTTTGCCTGTTTCTTTGCCGCTTTCTGTTCTGCCCTCTCCTGCTCTTTCCTCAGTTTTTCCGCCATCTTTTCTGCCTTTTTCATAGCTTTTTTCTCACGGCGGGTAAGTTTCCGGGGCGGTCTTTTTCTTCCTCTCCTGCGCTCCAGTTCTTCATAACCGGACGCATATGGTTCCTGACGGTACAAAGAAGGCTTCGCTTTTACTCTGTCAAGCAATTCCTCCGGTTCATAACCGTCAAGCCCTTCATCATCCCAATATCCATCATCCGGCTCATCGAGAAAATAGTCCTCCGGCGGTTCCTGATACATCCTGCCTCCTGCTTCTTCCATGAACTTATCGTCTTTTTTTCTTTTCACGGCACACTCCCCCTTTCTTTTTCTTTGGAACAGCGGCACGTTCCTGCATCTCATACAGATTTTCTATCTCATATCTCCGTATGGCAGGATTCAGAATTTTTACTGTAATGATGTTCCAAAGTATTTTTTCTAATGGCAGCCCATCCTTCTCATACATGGCAAATAAAAATGCCGGGAGCATAAGAAGCACCATGCCCGTTGCCGCATTGCTCGTTCCGATCACGTTTCTCGTCAAAAAATAAAATGGCAGCCCGATGGCCGCCGCAATCGTCAGACAGATAATCTGCCGTTTTGTAAGATTTAATACTACCTTGTTCTTTACCTTTGTTAAATCTTTTGGCACCGATACGAATGCCATGATAAATCCCTCCTATCTAATGTGCATTGAATATCGACTTGCTCAAATTTCCGGTTTTCATCAGGCTGAAACACAGAATTACGGTATATGCTGCTACTCCGAAAAGTGCTGAGTGCATATTATCGGAAATCTCAATAGTTGATATTAGCACTGCATAAATGCCCACACACACCATCATAAAAAAGCCCTGGAATCCGAGAGCTAAAAGCCCACGGAAATAATTATTTCCCACCTGCCCCCATTCCCGGTTGGACATGGTTGCAAATGGGACTGGTGCAACCGAGGTGTAAAGATATATTTCAATCATACGTCCGAAAAGAATCACAGTGATCAGCACCGACATAATCTTCATACACAGGCTGACCAACAGCGTTTCCAATGCCAGTATGACAAGTTCCCCAATCTCCATAGACTCCATTGCTGTCTCCATTGCCTCCAACATGGAATCCACGTTGATGGCTGTCTGCGAGTTAATAACGCCTCCTGCCGCACTGACCACATGCTGCCCTACGTCAAAGACCGCCATCGCTATGGTAAAGGTGTTCGTTACAAGATAAACTGCCACCCACATCTTGAAGAAATATTTGAAGAACATCCATGTATCAATTTCGTGCATATTGTTCTTCTCCGTCAGCATGGTAATCAGCTCATAACACAGGACAAATGTGATAATCATGCCAGCGATAGGTACGATTACTGAATTTGACAAATTCTGTATCAGGCTGAATATGCTGCCGTTCCACCCCTGCGGGGTTTGTCCAACCTGCACAGCGATCTCCCCCGTCTTTTCGTTGACGTCAGTAAACATCGTTGACAGATTGGACGTTACCATCCCCGTCAGAAGTTCCCTCATCCATTCCTCGATTGCTTCAAAAATGCCATCGAACATGAACGAATCCCCCTATCTTATCAGAATAAACCTCCGAGCAGTGGGATAAGCTGTGTTCCGATCAGTACAACGCCGCCGCCCGCCATGAGCTGCTTGATTCCCTGTGATTTAGCTCCAGATAGCGATAGGTAATCCTTTGAGGTTATCTCCGGATTTTCCCCCGCTCCACACCGTGCATGCGACTTTCACCGCACACGGCGCTCCATCGAATTCAGCCGTCCAGGGTTTTAAAC
>JAETSN010000127.1 GCA_021769625.1 [Clostridium] symbiosum
CACATCCACCTTATATCTTCCAATCGTGCTGTGCAGTGCAATGATCTGCCGGTTGATATTCGACACTGCCACTGTATCATTGTCGATCAGATCCAGTGTGCCGACACCGCTCCTTGCCAGCGCCTCCACCACATAACCGCCGACGCCGCCAATACCGAACACCGCCACTCTGGATGCGGCAAGCCGCTCCATATTTTCTTCCCCAAAAAGCATCCCGGTTCTTGAAAATTCTTCTATCATCTTTTACTCCTATGATAAGCTTCGCTCTTTTCACCTGCATTTCAGCGTCTCTTCCACATAAGCCAGAAACTTCTGAGCCACCAGCGGAAGCTGCCTGTTCTTGTTCCAGATCAGAACATACGATGCCATCACCGCAGGATTCTTTATTTTTTTGATGCAGATGTTTCTCTTTTCCGGCAGTTTTCCGGCGGCCGCCGGATATATCGCGATCCCGAGTCCCTGTTCCGTCAGCTCATACGCGTTCATCATGTGCGCATTCCTGCACCGCACAATCGGCTCCTTTCCAAACGGCTCGAACCATCCGCTGATCTCCTGCAGCCTCGACTTCCGGGACGGAATAATGAGATCATACGGTGTCAGTTTTTCCAGGTCGATCTCATCCCCCTCCTCCTTCGCCAGCGGATGCTCCGCAGGAATCATCGCGATCCACGGCTCCTTGTATACGTGAAGTGCATTTACACCCTCCGCATTATAAGGCTCCATAATGACCGCCAGGTCACACAGATCCTGCATGACACGGTACGTCACGTCATCGGAATTACCGTTCCAGAGATTGTATTCTACATGGGGATATTTTTTGTTGAACCCTGCGATCCACTCTGAAAACAGTCTGGGGCCGTGCCCCTCCACCGTAGCCAGATACAGAGTCCCCTGCAATCCCCGGTTCATGCTCCTGATATCCTCGGTGGATTTCTCCACCAGATCAAGCACCTGGATCGCATACTGGCGGAAACGTATTCCTTCCTCCGTAAGCTGCAGCGCGTGGGGCTTTCGGATAAAAAGCTTTGTTCCGAGCTCCTTTTCCAGATCCTGTATCTGTCGACTGAGCGGCGGCTGCGCAATACAGAGCTTTGCCGCTGCCTGTGTAAAATTCAACTCATTGGCTACCGCAAGAAAATATCGGATGTGTCTTAATTCCATTGTGTCCTTCCTCCTGTGTCTCCACTTCCTCAGCGATAATATCTCCTATCTTTAAAACCGAGACAGTGTCCAGGCCGCCCGGCCTGTTTTGTATACTTATTCAGTATATCTGTAAGCGGCAAAAAAATCTACCCTTTTTATCTGTAATGTCTTCATACTGTAACCGGAAGTCCTGTTGTAAAAGAACAGGAGAACTTTTTATAATAAAAAAGAACGCCAACTCACTCTCTTGTAAAGAATGAGCTGACGCTCTACATAAAGTCGGTGGTAAACTTGGTAAAAACCACTTTTCACCTCAATTTTTTATTAATACATCTTTGCTCCAGCCGGAATATGATCGTCCAGCATCAGCAGATGAAGCTTCTCTTCGCCTTCCTCCGTATGAACTGCGGAGATCAGCATACCGCAGGATTCAATGCCCATCATAGGTCTTGGGGGCAGGTTTGTAATTGCAAGAAGTGTCTTGCCAACCAGCTCCTCAGGCTCATAATATGCGTGAATTCCACTTAAAATAGTTCTCTCTGTGCCGGTTCCATCATTTAATGTGAATTTCAGAAGCTTCT
>JAETSN010000128.1 GCA_021769625.1 [Clostridium] symbiosum
GACTTTCCGCACTCGCCGCATTTGAGAAGCCCGGCAAACAGGCTCGGCTCCCCGGACTGCCCCGGCCGCTGGCGGGATTTCAGCTTTTCCTGCACGATGGCAAAACTCTTTTTGTCTACCAGCGGCTCATGCGTCCCTTCCACCACAATCCAGTCCTCCGGCTTCTTGTCCCGGATAGTGCCGATTTTAAAGCGGTACTCGGTCTTTTGGGAAGCGACTGCACCGGTGTAGACGGGGTTCATCAGGATTTCTTTGATAACGGAGAAATCCCAAATATATTTCCCATTCTCCGGGTCTTTCTTCTCCCATTTGGTGCGGATGTTCCGGTGCCCACGTTTCCGGTTCCACCATGTGGGGCAGGGGTGCTTTTCTTCCTCCAGCCTGCGCCGGATGTAGTTGGGGCCGTGGCCGTCCAGCGCATACCCGAAAATCAGCCGGACAACCGGGGCGGTTTCTTCATCTACCAGCAGGCGGTTTTTATTCTCCGGGTCTTTCCGGTAGCCGAAAGGGGCAAGACAGCCGGTAAACTGGCCTTTCTGCGCTTTCAGGACATAGGAAGAATGGACTTTCTTGGAAATATCCTTGCTGTACATCTCATTCAGGATATTCTTGAAGGGCGCAATATCGTTGTTGTCCCGCATGGTGTCGATACCGTCATTCATGGCGATATAGCGCACACCGTTCCGTGGGAAGAAGTCCTCAATAAGCTGCCCGGTCTGCAAGTAGTTCCTGCCCAGCCTTGATAAATCCTTTGTGATAACAAGGTTTATCTGCTTCCGCTCGATGGCTTTTAACATCCGTTTCAGGTCGGGGCGTTCCATGTTCAGGCCGGTGAAGCCGTCGTCCTGATAGACTGCCGCAACCTCCCATCCCTGCTTTTCACAGAACTTTTCCAGCATATCCCGCTGGTTTGCGATGCTGGCACTCTCGCCCTGAAGGTCATCGTCTTTCGAGAGCCTGCAATAGATAGCTGCCCGGAATCCCCCGGCAAGCGCCGTGCCAATCACGTCATAATCTAATCCGTTCATCATAACCGTTTACCCACACAATCCAGACGGAACACGGTCACTTTGAACCTCGTCTTTATTATATCTCATTTCTTGCGTTTTAGCAAGATATTCTTTATCTGTTTTTCTGGTGTGTTTCTGTGCGATAAGGCTCACGAAAACGTCCGTAGCGTCCAGTTCGCCGTCAAATACTGTGGTGACATGAATCTCTGTTTTATTTTTCGCCATAGGCAGTTGTCCTCCATACATGAAATAAGCCAGACAGGGGATAGCGGCAACGAAGTCCGGCAACGGGCTTCAAAAAACCTTGGAGCTAATCCTTGTCTGGCAGTTGGGTTATTTTATACTTTTTCTTTTATTTTTCTGTTGCTTTGGTTGTTAAAGGGGAGAAAAGCCCGCAGTTACGGGATTTTTCCCGGCAACCGGGTCGGCAACGGGATAGCAACGGAGTGTGCAACGGGCTGTCCCTGCCCGGATTTTTTCAGAATGGAAGCTCCATCTGTTCCGGCACCGGCGTAAATCCTTCCGGGATTTTTTCCGTCCCGTTGCCGCTGTCCGTTGCCGGTTCTGTCCGTGCGTTTTCCCGTTCCCATCCTTTCTGCCTGCCGTACCCGGCAAACATCCGGGGGTTGGAGAAATAATTCCAGCCGGTGATGCACTGGTTCATTATCTCGTTGATTTCCCGTATCTCCCATTGT
>JAETSN010000070.1 GCA_021769625.1 [Clostridium] symbiosum
CCGATAATTTCGAGATAGGATAAACGTAACGGTCAAAGGATAAATTATAGGGTGCACACTTTAGGCTGCTTTAGCAGCAAATCGAAACCTACCGGCTTTAGCCGGTAGTGGTTGAGATCCTCTGATATTTTCTGCCTGCGGCGTGATCGCCTGCATTTTGGGAATTGCTTCAGTATTTTTGAAAAAGGGATCTGATAATCCCCACAAAGCATTGAATTTTGCAACATGGGTATCGGCAGGGTTGACGATCGTCAGTGGTTTTATAGTAACAAAAATACTTTTTGGAAGCGAAGAATTGGCAGAGGCTCTTTCAGAAGTGGGATTTGCATTGGGATATGTTTCCCCTTGGTTATCGGCTTCCATTGGTATTATAAGCGGAGTGATAATAGGGATGATTGCTGAGTATTATACAAGCAGTGATTATCATCCAACGAAAACTATTGCTTCTGCATCTTTAGAGGGAGCGGCTTTGACGGTTACCCAAGGGCTTGCAGTAGGGATGAAATCCTGTATGGCGCCCTTGATCTTGTTGGGAGTAGCAACCTATGTGAGCTATGCAATATCCGGTATGTTTGGTATTTCCATGGCGGCTGTCGGTATGCTGAGCTTTGTTTGTACAACTGTCTCTGTAGATACATATGGTCCTATTTCAGATAATGCAGGCGGAATTGCAGAGATGTCCGGGTTGGAACCGGAAGTGCGTAAAATCACAGACAAGTTGGATGCAGTGGGAAATACTACAGCGGCTATTGGGAAAGGATTTGCCATTGGATCGGCCTCTTTGGCGGCTTTATCTTTGATGGTATCCTATTTATATTCTTTTAATGAGCCGGGAACATTGTTGGAACTGAATTTTACAGATCCGTTGATTCTTTCAGGTGCCATGGTAGGCGCTGCGTTGCCGTATCTGTTTTCAGGCATGTTGATCGAGGCAGTCACAAAAGCGGCACGGAAAATGGTGGAAGAAGTAAGAAGGCAGTTTCGAGAAATTCCAGGTATTTTGGAGGGAAAAACAAAACCGGATTACAAAACCTGTATTGAGATTTCGTCTCAGGGTGCATTGAAGGAGATGCGATTTCCCGCACTTCTTTCCATGATCTTTCCATTGACAGCAGGATTTTTATTTGGTCCCTTGTTTGTGGGAGGCGCACTGATTGGTGCAACGCTATCTGCTATTATGCTGGCAATTTTCACGGGTAATGCAGGAGGAGCATGGGATAATGGTAAAAAATATATTGAGTCAGGGGCAATTGATGGACAGGGAAAAAGTTCGCCTGCTCATGAGGCAGCAGTTGTAGGAGATACAGTGGGAGATCCTTTAAAAGATACAGTCGGTCCTTCACTGGATATATTAATTAAGATCATGTCTACAGTATCACTGGTTGCCGTCGGCTTATTTAGCCGATATAACCTGTTAGCAAAAATATTGGAAATGGTTAATTGAAGTATATTAAATATTTTATTAGTGATCAAAATATAGTTGTATAAAACAGGAGAAAATAGCAATGAAACAAATTATGATAAAACCCGAGATACAGTCTTACGATACTTTTCGGGAGTTTGCAGCAGAGTATGTGTTGGGAGAGCAGGACGTGATTCTGACAAATGAGTATATCTACGATCCGATTATGGCGGCGGAGCATTTAAAGTGCGGTGTAATCTATCAGGAAAAATATGGCGCAGGAGAGCCCACGGATGTAATGACAGAGGCGATTCTGAAGGAAGTCGGGAAGTATGACGCAAAGAGGATCATCGCCGTGGGCGGCGGTACGATCATCGATATTGCGAAAGTGCTGGTGTTAGAAAGCGACGGTGATATTGACGATATGTATCGGAATATGGAAGCCCTGAAAAAAGGGAGGGAACTGATTATCGTGCCGACTACCTGCGGCACAGGAAGTGAGGTGACAAACATTGCGGTTCTGAACAGGACAAAACTGGGGACAAAGCAGGGGATGGTATCAGCAGCGATGTTCGCGGATAAAGCGGTGCTGATTCCCGAATTTCTCGGAAGCCTTCCGTATAAAGTGTTTGCGACCAGTTCCATTGACGCGCTTGTCCATGCAGTGGAATCTTATCTGAATCCGGCTGCGACTGTCTTTTCCGAGATGTACTCCGTCAGGGCAATCGAGATGCTTTTGGAAGGGTATTGCAAAATTGCCATAAAAGGGACGGAAGCATGGAGGGAAGACGCGAAAAATTATTTGATTGCCAGCAACATGGCGGGAATAGCATTTTCAAACAATGGCTGTGGTGCTGTGCATGCCATGGCTTATGCGATCGGGGGCAAGTACCATGTTCCCCACGGTGAGAGTAATTATCAATTTTTTGTCCCTGTTCTGAAATTATATGAAGAGAAAGTATCAGGCGGGAAAGTGGGTGAGCTGAAAAATATTCTGAAGTCGTGTATGATAAAGGGCGGATTTTGCGGGGAGGACTGTGGGGAGAGTGCCATTGACCTACTGAAAGAGTTGCTGAATAAAGTGCTTCCGGCAAAAAGGATGTCCGAATATGGCGTGGTACAGGAAGATATTGTACCTTTTGCACAAAGCACTGTGAAGAATCAGCAGAGATTATTGAAAAACAGTCATATTCCGTTGAGCAGGGATGAAATTCAGGCTGTCTATCAGAACTGCCTGTAGAATATTTTAAATTGGAAAAGGAGATGAAAATCATGGCAATGATGACCGGTGAGCAGTATGTTAAAAGTATGCGGGCGATGAAATTGAAGGTGTATATGTTTGGCAAAAAAATAGAGAATCCGGTGGATGATCCGATCCTTAGGCCGTCTTTGAATTCGGTGAAGGCGACCTATGATCTGGCGCAGGACTCGGAGTATGAAGATTTGATGACGGCGACTTCAATCTTTACCGGGGAAAAAATAAACCGGTTTTTACATATCCATCAGAGTCAGGAGGATCTGATAAAAAAAGTAAAAATGCAGAGGCTTTGCGGACAGCAGACCGCGGCATGTTTCCAAAGGTGTGTCGGTATGGATGCATTTAATGCGGTTTACAGCACGTCCTATGAAATTGATAAAAAATATGGGACAACCTATTTTGAGAATTTCAAAAAATTTGCCACATACTGTCAGGAAAGGGATTTTACGGTTGACGGTGCAATGACAGATCCAAAGGGGGACCGGGGACTTGCGCCTCACGCACAGCCTGATCCTGATATGTATCTTCACGTGGTGGAAAAAAGGGAGGATGGCATAGTGGTGAGAGGGGCAAAAGCCCATCAGACCGGCGCCATTAACTCTCAGGAAATCCTGATTATGCCGACGATTTCAATGGGGCCGGAGGACAGGGATTATGCGGTTGCATTTGCGGTCCCGACGGATGCGGATGGCATTTCGATGATCATCGGAAGACAGTCCTGCGATACAAGGAAGCTGGAAGGAACGGAACTGGATGTAGGAAACAGCGAGTTTGGCGGAGTGGAAGCTCTGGTCATTTTTGACGATGTATTTGTGCCGAATGACAGAATCTTTTTAAACGGCGAATATGAATTTGCGGGGATGCTGGTTGAACGCTTTGCGGGCTATCACAGACAGAGCTACGGTGGATGTAAAGTAGGTGTGGGGGATGTCCTGATCGGCGCGTCCGCACTGGCGGCAGAATATAACGGTGTGGCAAAGGCTTCCCACATTAAAGATAAGCTGATAGAGATGATACATTTGAACGAGACGTTATATTGCTGTGGTATCGCCTGCTCGGCGGAGGGAACGGCGACGGAATCCGGCAACTATATCATTGATCTGCTTCTCGCCAATGTCTGCAAACAGAATGTGACAAGATTTCCGTATGAAATAGCCCGCCTCGCGGAAGACATTGCGGGCGGCATCATGGTGACGGCGCCTTCGGAGGCTGACCTAAGAGGGGAGGAGACCGGAAAATGGGTAGAAAAATATATGGCTGGTGCAGTGGGCGTTCCTGTTGAAAACAGGATCCGTATTCTTCGCCTGATCGAAAACTTGTGTCTTGGCACAGCTGCAGTCGGATACCGCACAGAATCTTTACATGGAGCCGGAAGCCCGCAGGCACAGCGGATCATGATTTCCCGCCAGGGCAATCTGCCAATGAAGAAAGAGCTGGCGAAGAAGATTGCAAAAATCAAAGAGTAGCAGATGAATTTCGGAGGTCACGGCAATATGGAATGGCAAAAAATTTATGAAGAGCGCAGGATGTGCGCAAAGGATGCAATCAGGCTGATCCATGACGGCGACCGGGTGGTGATCGGACATGCAGCCGGCGTTCCTCTTGCAATCACGGATGTTCTGGTGGAGTATAAGGAGGATTACAGAGACATTGAGATCATACAGATGGTTTCCATGGGGAATGCGAAATTTTCGGAACCCGGAACAGAAGGGCACTTTCGTTTGAACTCCTTTTTTCTGGGAGCGCAGTCGAGGCCTGCGGTAAAAGAAGGGCGGGGAGACTTTACTCCATGTTGCTTCTCGGAAGTTCCGGAATTGTTCCGGAATTACCTGCCGGTGGATACGGCGATTGTTATTGTGACGCCGCCAGATAAGGATGGTTATTGCAGTTGCGGTATTTCTGTAGATTATACGCTTCCGGCGGCGCGATGTGCAAAAAAGGTGATCGCGCAAGTAAATCCGAGGATGCCCAGAACGCATGGGGATACTTTTTTACACGTGTCGGAGATAGACGCGTTTGTTGAAATAGAGGAACCGGTTTTGGAGCTTGCGCTCCCGAGGATCGGTGAAGTGGAAAGAGCGATCGGGGAAAACTGTGCAAAACTGATCCGTGATGGAGATACGCTGCAGCTTGGCATCGGCGCAATTCCGGATGCGGTCCTCCTGTTTTTGAAGGACAAAAAGGATCTGGGCATCCATTCGGAAATGATATCAGACGGTGTTGTGGAATTGATCGAGGCGGGAGTGATAACGAATAAGAGGAAGACATTGCATCCGGGAAAGACGGTTGTCACGTTTTTAATGGGGACAAAGCGGCTGTACGATTATGCGGATGACAATCCCTCTTTGTATATGTGTCCTGTGGATTATGTAAACGACCCTTATATTATCTCTCGGAATGACGGAATGGTTTCCATTAATTCCTGTATCCAGGTCGACCTTCAGGGGCAGGTTGCCGCAGAGAGTGCCGGGCTTTCCCAGATATCCGGCATCGGCGGACAGGTTGATTTTGTCCGCGGGGCGAGAAGAAGCAGGGGCGGCAAATCAATTATGGCGATCGGTTCCACCGCGAAAAAAGGTACTGTCTCCAAGATCGTTCCTTTTCTGGATGAAGGGGCGGCAGTGACAACCTCGAGAACGGATGTTGATTATATTGTGACAGAGTATGGCATTGCCGCACTGAGAGGAAAGACACTGAAACAGCGTGCGACAGCATTGATCAAAATTGCGCATCCGGATTTCAGGGCAGGACTGATTGCGGAGTATGAAAGAAGATTTTGCTGTAAATTTGAAGATATACATTAGAAGTAATATAAATAAAGATGTAGTGAATATAACTTTCCGGACAGTATACTTTCTCTTATCCTCCCGGATGTTAAATAAAATACTGTCCGGATTATCTGCTTAAGGATAGTGTGGATTACTATCTAAAAAAAATAGTGAAAGCTTGAGCTATGTATGAAAAGAAAAAACAGATAGAAGATATTTTGGAAAAATGTGTGTCACCGTATTTGGTACAGCATGGTGGGAATCTTTACCTGACAGAGATTCGTGATGGTATTGCCTATATAAAATTTACCGGCCACTGCAGCGGCTGCCCTTCCGCAAAATATACATTGGAGAACATTGTAAAGGAAGAACTTTTTAAACATACGGACGCGGTGAAAGATGTGAAAATGGTAGAAGGAGTAAGCGATGAGTTATATGATTTTGCTAAGAAAATGTTGCAGAGGAAAGAAAAGCGGAAAAGTATGGGAAATATAGAGACATGAGAATTGGTCTGAAATTTTGCGGAGGGTGTAATCCTTATTATAGGAGAGGACAGACAGTACAGGGGTTGGTAAAAAAATTTCCTCAATTTAAATTTGAGGCTGCAAAGGAGGGGGAGTACTATGATGCCATATTGCTGGTGTGTGGGTGCATAAGGGGCTGTATAGAACATTATCAGGGGGCTTTGGCGAGGCGTTATATAGTTTTGAAAAGTCCGGAAGATTTTAACATGCTTACTTCGGAGATGAGATTGTGGAAGCAATAAAAATGATGGCCGGGCAGTTCTGCCTGGCCTTTTGCCGCATATACGATTAGAAGGAAATCTTTCAAATTAGTCGGCATGAGGCCGGTTTTTTACTCTATATCAGTATGTTGCTGGCAGGTATTTCTGAAGCAATAGAGGAAGATAATGAGAAAAATCCGGGTTTGACGAGAACAGTATCAACGCGGTAGAATAGAGCCTCATGGGACCAATCCGGTTTCTCGGGATCATCG
Organism: [Clostridium] symbiosum; assembly: GCA_021769625.1. Lineage (GTDB taxonomy): Bacteria > Bacillota > Clostridia > Lachnospirales > Lachnospiraceae > 1XD8-76. Next base: position 6,425 of record JAETSN010000070.1, read on the forward strand.
ATCTTCCTCACTTTATATTACATTGCCCGTGTCTGGATAACGGGGAGGGACTCTTATGGTATACGGTGCCTTCTTAGCTTAGGAATGTTTTTTTAACTGTTCTAGTTCTCGTTGAAGCTTGCTGATTTCACCTTTTAGAGATGTAACTTCATCTTCCAGAAATGCATTTTTACCCTTTAGAGGAGTATTTTCGCTTTTCAGTTGTTTATTGGCACTCTCGGCGTCCTCGATCCTCTTATCGATCCGCCTCATCTGGAATTCGTGTTCTTCCCGCATCTGACAGGCATACCGGGTCATCTCATCTCTATTCGATTTATAAAGTTCCTGCGCCACCCTGCCAAAAGTAGGATTGCCATCTGCCAGCATTTTGATCTCCTTCCACGTAGTCGCCTTAAAGAGCGAAGCCCAACGGACAAGCCCGCGCTCTTTGTCCGCCCCTGTTGCCAGATTGATATGCTTTAATTCTAACACACGGAGTTCAAACTTGTCAGTATAAATATATGAATTTTCCATATCCATTAGTTTATAGGAGGCGTAGAATTTGGGATTTTTCGGAAACAGGTTGAAATCAAGGATGCCGATATGGAGTACCGATTTCGTTGAGGCGTACTGTTCCTCGCGGTAGAGCTGGTCAAAAGAGCGGCAGAGGTAGCTAAAAGATTGATCAGCCCAGTCCCCGGGATTGTTGACCTGCATCTCAATGTTCAGGATGGCGTTATTGTTCAGCAGGATATTGATATCCAGAACAAAAGCTTTCTCCTGAACAGTGTCGCCGGGCAGAAGGGGGTTTTTGATTTCGAGGGAAGAGATTTCTTCCCACTTAAGATTCAAGAGGGAGCAGAGCAGTTCCGCCAGGATATCCGTATGGCGGAATATCACGTTGAACATATAGTCGTTGGTCATGGTGTAGCGGATGTTTCCGGTTGCTATAAATGCTTTTATCGGAAAGTATAGTATTGATTGGGGGCAAATGTCAGCTGCCTGTATGATCGCATTGATTCCTACAGTGATTTTCTTTGCTGTCGTACAGAAATATATTGTGCAGGGATTGACTCAGGGGGCAGTGAAGGAATAAAAAAAGAGCAGCCGATCGGTTTTTAATGTGGGAATTACCCGATAAAAAACCGGTCGGCTCTTTTTATGCGATTTTCAGGATTGATCAACAATATATATGCAGATCCGGTTTGTGTTCGGCTTTTTGAAAATTGCATCAATAAATCGGTTGTCCGTCATAACATCCCGGAAATCCGAATCCTTCTAATGAACAGACCGTACCGCATAGACATAGCGTTCAGAAAAAATATATTGATAATTAATATAAATCAACTTTTTATTGGCATCCATGACATTCTGGGATACTTCCAGAAGCGCATGGGCAAGCGAACAGCCGAGCAGTTCCGCCTGTTTTTTGGAGGCGTAGACGATGCGAAAAAAGCTTTCGGAATTGCTGGGCATCAGTCCCGTTTTTTGATAGACGAGAGAAAAAAGCGAGACATCGGTAAGATCTTCCTGCAGTAAAAAATTACTTGTGGCGGGAAAGTAATCCTCTTCCACGATGCTGGGTATCCCGTTTACACACCGGAGGCGTGTGATATGTATGACAGAATCTCCTAATTGTCCGTCCAGGCCTTCGGGAGACTCGATGGTTTCCCTGCAGATGATCTGTGTGGAGGGGATGGTATTCATGCGGAAGCAGGAATCGGTAAAACTGCCGCCCACAAAATATTTTTCAACAAAAGGAGCTTCTTTAACAAAAGTTCCTTTCCCGGCCCGTTTGATCAGAATCTGCTCATCGACAAGCCGCGCCAGTGTCTGGCGAACGGTCACTCTGCTGATATCATACATTTCACTCAACTGCAGTTCTGTAGGTATTTTGTCTCCAGGTCTGTAAGTTCCGTCCTGTATCTGGGCAAGAAGTTCCTGATAAAGTTGTTCTTTTAACGTGACAGGACTCAGGTGCTTAAACGTTGCCATAAGTGACCTCCCAAAAAATATATGAGAATTATAGCATAGCATAGGAGTATTTGTCCAATAAAATAAATATAAATTTGTGCATATTGTACAAAAATAGAATTGCAGTAAAAAAGATATTGCCTTTATTGCTTGAAAGTGTTATATTGAATTAAAGTAATACAAAATAATACAAATTAACGCAATATAAAATAATTGAAAAAGAAAGATAAAATTTTTAAAAATAAACATGAATGAGAAAGGAGGAGAAAAATGGAGAGAAGACAGGTAGTATTAGCTTCCCACGGTGAATTTTCAAAGGGGTTGAGGGACTCTCTTAAAATGATACTGGGGGAGATCGCGGAGAATGTCAGGTCCTACAGTCTGTATCCGGGCGAGGTCGCCACAGATTTTAAGGAAGAACTGGAAAAGGAGATCAACGCCAACAGGGATACGGAATATGTCATTTTGACGGATGTGTTCGGCGGGAGCGTATGCAATGCATTGACGACGCTGACGGTCTGCGAAAACGTAAAACTGTTCGCCGGCATGAACTTCAATATGGCGGCGGAGGTGCTGACCCAGAGCGTACCGCTGGATGAAAAAGCGGTGGAAGAGGTGCTGGGAACGGCAAGAGAGGGCGTTATGCATGTTGTTTTGAAAAAAGAAGAGGAGGAAGATTTCTGATGAAGGAAAGAAATGGAATTTTATCGCTGTTTCCGGTGAAAAAACCGATTCTTGGAATGATCCACTTAAAAGGGGACAGTGACACGGAAATATTTGAAAAGGCAAAAGAGGAAATCCGTCTGTTGGAAGAGGGCGGGATCGACGGCCTGATGTTAGAGAATTATTACGGAAATTACTATAATCTGGAGAAAATTCTGGATTATGCGGCGCAGGGGAATCTGCATGTTCCTTACGGGGTAAACTGTCTGAATGTGGACGCGATGGGATTTGAGCTGGCGGCGAAATATGACGCGAAGTTTTTGCAGGTGGATTCTGTGGTGGGGCATGTAAAACCCAGAGATGAGGCGACACTGGAAGTGTTCTTCGATATGTACAGAAAGAAAACCGATGCTTATCTGATCGGAGGGGTCCGCTTTAAATATCAGCCGATGCTTTCAGAAAATTCCCTGGAGGAGGATTTAAAGATTGCCATGAGGCGCTGCGACGCGATAGCGGTGACGGAAAATGCTACAGGGCAGGAAACTTCGATGGAAAAGATCGAAGCCTTCCGGGCAGGAGTGGGAGATTTCCCGCTTGTCATCGCAGCCGGAATGACGAAAGAAAATGCGGCAAAACAGTTGAAAGTTGGCGATATGGCGATCGTGGGCAGCTACTTCAAGGACAATTATAAAGATTTTGGGGATGTCTGCAAAGAACATGTCGAGGAGTTTATGGGAATCATAAAACATATCAGGGAGGAACTGTAATGATTAAATTAGTGCGTGTTGATCATCGCCTGATCCATGGGCAGGTTGCTTTTTCATGGCTGAAGTTTTTGGGGGCGGACTGTATTCTGATAGCGAGCGATGGGCTTTTAAAAGATGAACTGCGTATGGCGGGGCTGCGTATGGCAAAGCCCTCCAACGTGAAACTGGTGATGAAAAATGTTGAAGACTCGATAAAGGCTTTAAATTCCGGTGTGACAGATAAATATAACCTGCTGGTGCTCTGCGAGTCGGTGGAGGATGTACACCGTCTGGCGAAGGGCTCGGACAGAATAAAGTCGATCAATCTGGGCGGAACAAAGTCGGCGGAGGACAGAAAGGCGGTCTCCAAGGCGGTGCATCTGTCGGAGCAGGATATCGAGAAGATAAAGGAACTGGTGAATGACGGAAAAGAAATATATGTCCAGATGGTGCCGGACGATACTTCTGTCAATGTGATGAATTTATTATAAGGGGGAACTATGGGACAGGCAGTACAGGTAATACTTATTATTTTAGTGGCATTCTTTGCATATATGCACTGTTATATGGGATCGACCATGCACAACAGGCCGATCATAGTGGCACCGTTGGTAGGTTTGGTCTTGGGAGATTTACAGACCGGTATCATTATCGGCGCGACATTGGAACTTGTGTTTATGGGCGCTTTTCCGGTAGGGGCGAGCAATCCTCCCGATTTTGTGTCTGGTACGATCATTTCCACAGCTTATGTTATCCTGAGCGGAAGCGAGGTGACAGCGGCAGTCGTACTCGCCGTGCCGATCGCTACACTGGTATTATTATTTGACAATTTCATGATGACGGTAGTGCTCACATGGGCCTCCCACATTGCGGATGGATACGCGGAGAAAGGCGATATCAAAGGCGTGGAGAGGGTACAGATCCTGTTTGGTATCGGGAACAAGCTGGTACTGGCGCTGGTGGTGGGCGCAGGCTTTATCGTAGGCGTTCCTGTTATTGAGAAGATCTTATCCTATATTCCGGAGTTTGTAACATACGGACTGGATGTAGCGGCGGGCGTGATCCCGGCAGTCGGTTTTGCGATGCTTGCAAGAATGATGATCAGCAAGAAAACCGTGGCATTTTTGATTCTCGGTTTTCTGATGGCTGCGTACTTCGGTATCTCCGTGACGGGCATTGCGCTGTTCGGAGTGGTAGTGGCGTTGATCTATGTGAACTTTATGGGAAAGAAGGAGGTAGTGGCAGATGATGACAACGAATTCTAATGAAAAGGCGAAAGATATTCAGACAATATCTCCTGAGAGCATGATCACAAAAAAGGATTTTAATCAGTGCTTCTGGCGTTCCCTGACACTGGATTCCTCCTGGAACTATGAGCGTCAGCAAAACCTCGCGTACTGTTACATAATGGCACCGATCATCCGCAGAGTGTATGACAGGGAGGAGGATCGCGCTGAAGCGTTAAAGAGACATCTGGAATTTATGTCTGTGACACCCCATATCTGTACGCTTCTGGTAGGTATTTCGGGCGCGATGGAAGAGGAGAACGCTAAAAATCCTGATTTTGACGAGAGCAGTATAAACGCTGTGAAATCCAGCCTTATGGGACCGATGGCAGGAATCGGGGACTCCTTCTTCTGGGGAACGTTAAAACTGATCGCAGCGGGCGTGGGTATCGCGCTTGCTTCCCAGGGAAATATCATGGGACCGATCCTGTTTTTCCTGATCATCAATGTCCCTCATTTTATCCTGCGTTATCTGTGTCTGGATAAGGGCTTTAAGTATGGGACGCAGTTCTTCAAGGATATCAGTAGCGGCGGCACTATCACAAAAGTGACGGAAGCAGCCACCATGCTGGGGCTTATGGTGATAGGCGGCATGACGGCGGCAAATGTAAGCCTGAATCTGGCGCTCACCGTAGGAAGCGGCGACTGGGCGGAACCGCTGCAGAACTATCTGGATGAGATCATGCCCGGACTGCTGCCGGCGATCCTGTTTGGGATTATGTACTGGCTGCTCGGCAAGAAGGTAAAGACAACGACGATCCTGATCGCGGTGATGGTGATCTGTATTATCCTGTCGGGAATCGGCGTTGTGTGATGATGAAAATAGAATGAAAAGCCGTATGCTTATATACGCTGATTCGGCATGGGAAACTCTGAGAGAAATAAAAACAGACCGGGAAGCCTCCGGTCTGTTTTTATTCCCGCGAGCAACAAGCCAGATGACTGTTTGCGGCGGGGGCTTTGATTTCTTTTCGCCGCTGCGCGGTATTTCACTCATTTTCAAATAGCGGAGTGGAAAAGTATCGCTCCGCCGTGTCAGGCAGTACAGTCACGACTGTCTTCCCGGGACCGAGTTTTTCCGCCAGCTTCAGTGCGGCGGCTACGTTTGTGCCGCTGGAGATGCCGCAGAGGATGCCTTCCTTTCTGGACAGGTCTTTGGCGGTCTGCAGTGCTTCCTCGTCGGTGACGATATAGATGTCATCGTAGATTTCACGGTTCAGGATCGCAGGGATCAATCCGTCTCCTATTCCCATCTGCAGGTGGGTGCCGATGGCACCGCCGGAGAGGATCGCCGCATGTTCCGGTTCGACAGCCCATATTTCCATCTGGGGATTCTGGGATTTCAGCACTTCGCCGATGCCGGTTATGGTGCCGCCGGTGCCGATGCCGGAGCAGAAGCCGTCGATGGGCCCCGCCACCTGCTCGAGTATTTCGAGGGCGGTATGGTGCTTGTGCGCCTTTGTGTTGTTCGGATTCTCAAACTGCTGGGGGACATAGACTTTTGGATTTTCCCGCTCCATGCGCAGCGCCGTCTGGAGGCATTCTTCGATGCAGGCGCCGATATCCCCGGCGTCGTGGATCAGGATCACCTCGGCCCCGTAGTGGTGCACCAGTTTGCGGCGCTCTTCGCTGACCGAATCCGGCATGATGATGATGGTGCGGTATCCTTTCACAGCCCCCACGAGGGCGAGCCCGATGCCCTGATTGCCGCTGGTGGGTTCCACGATGATCGTGTCGGGTTTTATCTTTCCGTCCCGTTCCGCTTTGCTGATCATATTGTAGGCTGTCCTTGTCTTTATGGAGCCGCCCACGTTCAGTCCCTCAAACTTCACTAAAACTTCTGCGCTTTCGGGAGACACCATGCGGTTTAATCGTATGATCGGCGTATGGCCCAGCGCCTGTAAAATATTGTCGTAGATCATTTCTTTTGTCCGCCCTCTTCGGAGGGCGCCTTTCTCTCCTGTGTCTGTCAGGTTCTTATTTTAGCATATTCGGGGAAAGGGCTCAAGGTTCAAAATTTTTACTGTAGTTTGGCTGTGTCTGTGTCCTCCTGCATCATCATTAAAAATTTTTCGGCAGGTTTTGAAAAGACCTGATATTTTTTCCAGATCATATACATCTCGATCTCGATAGTCGGCGACAGGGGACGGAAACAGAGCCTGCTGTCCCCGGTAGTATTGATGATCCTGTCAAAACATATGGCATACCCCAGTCCCTCCTCCACAAGCAGGGAAGCGTTAAAGAGCAGATTGTATGTCATGACGATATTTAGTTCCGGTATACTGCGCTTCATCCACTGGATAAGCTCCCCGCCTTCCGCTTCCTGCTGGGATATCAGCAACGGCTGCTGCCATAGATCTTCCGGGGTAATGTATTCTTTTTCTGCCAGAGGAGAATCTTTGGGCATCAAAACGCCCCAGATATCTTTTGCCGGAAGCTTTAATGCCTCATATCTGGTGCGGTCGGGGGCACCGAATACAATGCCGAAATCGATCAGTCCTTTATCCAGCTGTTCCCTGACAAATATGGCATTGCCGCTGGAAATGTGGTAATGGATGCCGGGATATAGAGCTTTCAGCTTTCCGGCTGCCTTTGCCAGCAGGCGCATGCTGTCTGTCTCCCCTGCGCCGATATAGACATCTCCGATAATAACGTTGTCAGAGAGTGTAATTTCATGTTCGGTTTTCTTTACCAGATCCAGAATTTCTTCCGCCCGTTTCCGGAGGATTATCCCTTCTTCTGTCAATGTCACTTTGCGGGAGCCTTTCGTGCCGCGGATCAGCAGCTGTTTTCCCAGTTCTTCCTCCATGTTTTTGATCTGTGTGGAAAGCGTGGGCTGGGAGAGATGAAGGGATTCGGCAGCCCGTATGATGCTCTGTTCCCTTGCGATAGCGAGAAAATATTGAAGTACCCGTATTTCCATATTGATGCTCCTCTTTCGTCTTAAACCGGCTGCCTGTCCTGTTCCCAAAGATATAGTGGTGTTTTTGAGGCATATGCGCATTGATCAGTATCTGTAATTTATATTGGCCTTTGCCGCAGCCTGATTATAGCTTAACATGAATTTGAATAGGATTCAACTATACAGATGGATCATATATAAATATTTGCTATTTTGCAGTTTTGATCTTACAGTAAGATTATTAAGATATAAGGGGGTGCCAAAATGATAGCCATAGGGAGCAGGGAAACCGTGATACAGAATCTGGAGGATGCCGGATGTGATCCGGAAATGATCCGGGATTTTCTGGGATGGTTTGATAAAGGGCAGCAGAAGAAACAACTGGAACTGCTGGAGCATCAGAGAGAACGTCTGCTCGGCAAGGTCCATAAGGAAGAAAAAAGGATCTTCTGTCTGGATTATCTGATCTATCAGATACAGGGAAGCCAGACAAAAAAGAAAAAATCAGGCAATCATAAATCAAAGTGAAGGAATACAGGAGGATTTATGACCACAGAAACCTTTATTAAAATAATGAATACAGGAGAAAAAATTCAGTGTGGCTCCGAAGTGCATCAGTATATGGGGCGGCTGAGCCAGAAGGCGATGAAAATAACCGCCAGGATCAATTGCGGTTATCATGAACCGGAAGAGATACGGGAGTTGTTTTCGCTTCTTACAGGCAAAGAGGTGGATGAGAGTTTTGGAATGTTTCCGCCGTTTTATACGGACTGCGGAAAAAACATCCATATCGGAAGGAATGTTTTCTTTAACGGAGGGTGCCGGTTTCAGGATCAGGGAGGCATTTACATTGATGACGGGGCGTTGATCGGGCCGATGGTCGTTCTGGCAACTTTGAATCATGAGCAGGATCCGGAGCACCGTGAAGATCTTTTTCCAAAGCCGATCCACATCGGGAAGAATGTATGGATCGGGGCAAATGCCACTGTGCTGCCGGGAGTTACCATCGGGGATGGAGCGGTCGTAGCTGCCGGGGCGGTGGTTACGAAGGATGTTCCGCCCGGTGTGATCGTGGGAGGCGTGCCTGCAAAGATTATAAAAATTTTAGATAATCAGGAGGGAAAATCATGAAGACAAGAGAGATCAGACAGGAGTATCTTACAGGAGAAAGAGCATTGTTTCAGGGAGCGAATCTAAAGATCTATGACAGCATTTTTGCGGATGGGGAATCGCCGCTGAAGGAGAGCCATGACATTGAGCTGGAGGGCTGTATTCCACGGTGGATGCGGAGATTACCGGAAAGATTGACAGCGTGATGAATCCTTCCGGCGGAGTGATCCGGGCAGACCGTATTGATCAACTGATCCTTGAAAAAGACAAGGTGGATCCGTCAAAGACAAAGATCATCTGCAGAAGAGAGCTGAAGGAGGCAGTATGAGCCTGCTTTGGAAGGGGATCCTTGTCTTTATGCGGGCACTCCCAATAGGAAAATATAGGAACGGAAAAGGAGTGGACAGATAATGAAAAAATGTTGCATGTTATTGTGCCTTGCGGCAGTCTTGTTTTCTATGGCAGCGGCGGAAAGTGAAACGGGAACTATACCGGAAACTGCACCGGAAATGGGAACAGCAGGCGCGGATGCCTGTACCCGGAACGGTAGTGATGTGGAGGGGGAAACAGTAATGAATATGAATGTACAGGTTGGCGATGCGGTATTTTCAGCCACATTGGAAGAAAATGAAGCGGTGACTGCGTTTGTGGAGATGATGCGGGAGGGTTCCGTGGTGATCCGGATGAGCGATTATTCCGGTTTTGAAAAGGTAGGCCCTCTTGGAACAAGCCTTCCCGCAAACAACAGCCAGACTACAACACATGCCGGAGATATTGTTTTATATAACGGGAATCAGATCGTTATCTTTTATGGCTCCAACTCGTGGAGTTACACAAGGCTGGGGCATATCGATGATCTGGCAGGATGGGAGGAAGCACTCGGAGACGGAGATGTGACGGTGACATTCTCGCTGGAATAAGGTTCTTATACTTTGGAGGTGTCGTATGCCTTACGATTTTGACAAACCAGTGGAAAGAAGAAATACTCATTCGCTGAAATGGGATGTGAAAGAGAACGAGCTGCCGATGTGGGTGGCGGACATGGATTTTCAGACAGCGCCGGAGATCCGGGCAGCGATTCAGAAAAGAGCCGCCCATGGCGTATTCGGATATTCTATTGTGCCTGACGAGTGGTATCAGGCTTATGTTGGATGGTGGGAACGTCGGCATGGTTTTTCGATGGAGAAAGAATGGCTGATCTTCTGTACGGGAGTGGTTCCTGCCATTTCCAGTATGGTGCGCAAGCTGACAACCGTGGGAGAGAATGTGCTGATCCAGACGCCGGTGTATAATATCTTTTTCAATTCCATTGTGAATAGCGGAAGAAATGTTGTGGAGAGTCCGCTGCAGTATGACGGGAACAGCTATCGGATGGATTTTGAGGATCTGGAACAAAAACTTTCCGATCCCCAGATGACGCTGATGATCCTGTGCAATCCCCATAATCCGGTTGGAAGGATCTGGAGCAGGGAGGAACTGGGGCGGGTCGGCGAGCTGTGCAGGAAATATCATGTGACAGTGATCTCCGATGAGATTCACTGTGATCTGACCGCTCCCGGGCAGGAGTATGTTCCCTTTGCCTCTGTCTCGGAAGGCTGCAGAAATAACAGCATTACCTGCATAGCGCCCACCAAGGCTTTTAATCTGGCCGGACTGCAGACAGCTGCTGTGGCTGTTCCGGATCCCAATCTGCGGCATAAGGTTTGGCGGGGGCTGAATACGGATGAAGTGGCAGAACCGAATTCCTTTGCAGTCGAGGCAGCTGTCGCGGCTTTTACGGAAGGAGAGGCGTGGCTGGATGCTCTGAGAGAGTATATTCAGGAAAATAAAAATTATGCGGTGGATCATTTGAAGAAAGAGGCTCCGCAGATCAGGCCGGTTTCTTCACAGGCTACCTATCTGATGTGGCTGGACTGCCGGAACATGCAGGGATGTGCGGCAGAATTTACGCAGTATCTGAGAGAGCACACAGGATTGTATCTGTCGGAGGGAAGACAGTATGGGGAGAGCGGCAGTTCCTTTGTCAGAATGAATGTCGCCTGCTCCCGGAGCCGGCTGGAGGATGGATTGAAACGCCTTGCAGAAGGGCTTGCTTTATACGTCGGAATATAAGAGATTGAAAATTGTCTTTACTTACCAATACGCCCCTTGCGTGAAAGATGGATTTCTGCTATAGTTACGTTAGTAACTATATAGTTCTGCAATTTTATCATATTCAATTTTATACCGTCAAAATCGGCGTTCTTATGCCTGCAGGAAACTGTGTGGCGGGGAGCGCCTTTTTGTTTTAAATAAAGCCGGCAGTCACTTGGTCCGTTGCTCGCGGGAATGAATCCAGGAAAATTTTGACGAAGAAGATTTGATCGATAGGAGCAGGAATATGAGATGGATCGACGGTAAGGAAATAAATATCAGACAATTTACAGGCGAAACTTTATGCGAAAAACTTGCAGCTGATTTATGGGGGAATGATTATGACCAGTGGTTGAAGTGTGCTGACTTTATTCAGACAGCCTCTTTCTTAATTGCATTTGATACTGAATTGACTATGGAAGGAATTTTCACTTTTCCTGAAAATTCTATCGGTCATTATGCGCCGAATATTATACAGGCATTCAGAGTGATTGGCGACAGGAATGATGCGGATATCCTTGAAGAAATATGTAAGCATACAGCATAACACTTAACAGATATCTGCAACTTCAGGGGGTACATATGGGAAAAGTAAAATCTATTATTTTTGTGGTGGGAATTATGCTGCTGATCTTAGCAGCGGCGATGGGTTATCTTTCCTTCAGGTATCTGTCTGCTATCCTCCCCGCTGACAGTTACGAGGACAAAGGCGTTTATATCTTTGCACCCTATCAGGTACTGCCCGTCCAGGTGCAGAATACGGGTGCGAGCGGACGTGACCGCCGCATGAACCCGACTAAGACCGCCTATATGGTCTACTATCAGGACATCAGTGGAAGCGGCTATCAGTGGAGCGAGCAGGCTCTCACCCGTGAGCTGGGCCAGAAGAGTGTGGATGCAGGAACAACAGTGGAGCGGCGGGTGCTGGCGATTCCCGCTGACCGCTCTTATATCACTGTGGAGCCGGATCAGACTGCGGAAAGCTACACAACAGGACTTCGGAAAAAGTACATCACTGCCCTCGTGCTGGCGGGTGTTTATGTCCTGCTGTATGTGGCGGTGTGGTGTGTGACAGGCGGCATGAAAAGGAGAACGGGGCAGATATGAAATTGTTTTGAGTATGCAAGGGAAATTTTACACCTGTTCGGCGGCATAAAATTTCGGGAGTTTTCACCGAAGTCTGGTCAA
>JAETSN010000071.1 GCA_021769625.1 [Clostridium] symbiosum
GCACAAGGTGCTCCTGGCGCTACAGCAGCTGCCTGAAGCAAGCGGCATCTGCCTTGGCGAAGTGTCCGAATTCGACGAGACCTTTGTCCTTGACTGCTATAAAGGAAAAGAAATGGACAGCTCCATTCCAAGAGGCCCTCGCAGACATGGGGCAAAAGCTGAAAAGAGGGGCATCTCCAATGAATATGTGTGCATCTGCACAGGCATCCAGCGCAAAGGGGATGCCATGGCCGCCACGGTGAACCGGGCAAAGCCCAGCGCGAAGGAGCTGCTGACCATATTTGAAGGCCATATCGCAGACGGGACACTCGCTCTTTGCGACGGGCTGCGCAGCTACCATGCACTTCCGGGGATTGCAGACTGCATTGTCAAGGACTGCAATGACCCCGATGCAGAAGCTACCTGTTTCTACAACCTGAATACGGTAAATGGGTTCCACAGCTTCATCAAGCAGCGGTATGCGTCCTACCGTGGCGTGGCCAGCAAGTATATCAACAGGTATAATGCCCTCTTTTCAACGGCCTATCGAAATGCGGAAGGCATCATAAAGCGGCTGACAGGTGCGGTTCTGACGGTGACAGGGACTGACTATTACCACAGTAACAGGGACGTAAGGGAAGCTGGTTTACTGGCCATATAGCCTTACCAACCCATTTGTTGACTAACACCTAGCGAGGTATTTCACGAGCTTAGTGTCCGCTGCGTTTTTCACAGAGCGCGAGCGTGGCGACGAAGTATTTTATGTTCTTGCCTGCGTCCGATGTACATATTCAACCCATCACCTGTTCTATCTTCTCCAGATCTTCCCACTTTGCCGCCTGATACACCTTCACTTCCGGCGCGATCTTCTTCATGAATCCCGCAAGGGTCCTGCCCGGCCCGATCTCCACGAAAGTATCCGCGCCCTCCTCCAGCATGGCCTTCACGCTCTGCATCCACTGCACCGGCGAGTAGACCTGCCTCGCCAGAAGCGGTTTGATCTCCCCGGCATCCGTCACCTTCCGCGCCGTCACATTGGTGATATAGGGAATGGAAAGCTGTCCGAACTCCATCTTCTCCATCTCCGCAAGCAGTTTTTCCCCTGCTTCCTTCAGCAGCGGTGAGTGAAATGGGCCGCTGACATTCAATGGGATGCAGCGCCTTGCGCCCGCCGCCTCCAGTTTCTCCTTCGCCGCAGTTACCTGCTTCGTCCTTCCGGTGATCACGATCTGCCCCGGACAGTTGTAGTTGGCGATGGACACATCCTCCATCCCATTAAGCACCTGTTCGATCACCTTTTCATCCAGCGCCAGCACCGCGCACATGGCGCCTTCCCCGGCGGGCACCGTATTCTGCATTAAGATACCCCGCTTCCTCACAAGGCTGACCGCCTGCATATCCGTCATGGCTCCCGCCGCCGCGATCGCCGCATATTCCCCGAGGGAAAGCCCTGCCGCGATATCCGCATGGACGCCCCTGCTTTCCAGCTCCCTTGTGATCGCAAGATAGGTCGTGACCAGTGCCGCCTGCGTGTACTCCGTCAGATCCAGCCGGTCATTCTCCGTAAAGCAGAGTTCCCTCATGTCAAGCCCAAGCGCCTCGGACGCCTTATCGAACACTTCTCTGGAAAGAGCGCTGTTCTCATAAAAATCTTTTCCCATGCCGGCAGCCTGCACCCCTTGCCCCGGATAAAGAAATGCTGTTTTACTCATAAATCCCCGTTCCTTTCAGCAGTGCGTCCGTCTCGGATACCAGCTTCTCTATCAGCGCCCTGCAGCTCATGGACTCTTTGACCAGTCCGGCGATCTGTCCCGCCATCAGGCTTCCGTTTTTCATGTCTCCCTCCACCACCGCTTTGCGGAGGCCGCCGACTCCCAAAAGTTCCAGCTCCTCAAAGGATGCCCCGTTTTTCTCCAGTTCCAGATATTTTCTGGTCATCTCGTTGCGCAGCGCCCGCACCGGATGTCCCGTGCTCCTGCCCGTCACCCGGGTATCGATATCCTTTGCTTTCAGGATGCGCTCCTTGTAATTTTCATGTACCTGACATTCATCCGTCACAACAAAGTGCGTTCCCATCTGCACGCCTTTCGCGCCCAGCATAAACGCCGCCGCTATCCCCCTGCCGTCCGCGATGCCGCCCGCCGCGATGACCGGTATCCGCACCGCATCCGCGATCTGGGGCACGAGCACCATGGTCGTGGTCTCTCCGATATGGCCGCCGGCTTCAGAGCCTTCCGCCACCACTGCGTCCGCGCCGGCGCGCTCCATCCTCTTTGCGAGGGCAACGGAAGCCACCACCGGGATCACTTTGATCCCCGCTTCCTTCCACATATCGATATACTTTTCCGGATTCCCCGCACCGGTAGTCACCACCGGTACTTTTTCCTCTGCCATGACCTTCGCCACTTCTTCAGCATAGGGGCTCATCAGCATGATATTCACACCGAAAGGCTTATCCGTCAGTTCCTTCATCTTCCGCACCTGATCCCGGACCCAGTCTGTCGGCGCATTAGCCGCACCGATCAGCCCCAGTCCTCCGGCGTTTGAGACAGCCGATGCCAGATGATATTCCGCCACCCATGCCATACCGCCCTGAATGATCGGATATTCAATTCCCAAAAGCTTCGTTATTTCCGTCTTCATCCGTTCCTCCGACTATTCCTGGTGATCCTCGATATATTTTGCCACTTCCTCGATACAGGTGAGATGTTCCAGATCTTCCGACGGGATCTCAATACCGAATTCCTCCTCCAGCGCCATAGTCAGTTCAAACAGATCCAGAGAATCAATCTCCAGATCCTCCTTGAATTTTGCCGTCGCCGTCACCATCGCCAGATCCAGATTTAAATTCTCTGCTGCGATCTCTCTGATTTTTTCTACCATTGTCTTATCCTCCATCCTTTTGCGGTTTTCCGAAAGCATTCCCGCTTTCGTATGTATTTTCTTTTTTATATGGATAAACCGGACACACTCCGGATATCACCCTTTCCTTCCATCTATGCCCGATATCATCAGACACTGCACTGTCACTTCTTTTTCAGATCCCCCAGTCCAGGATATTCCCGCTCCATGTCAGTCCCGCGCCAAAACCGGCGATCAGTACCTTATCCCCCTTTTTCAGTTTCCCCTGTCTGTTCATTTCATCTAACAGGATCGGGATGCTCGCCGAAGAGGTATTGCCGTAATGCTGCAGATTCATCGGAAATTTACAGGACGGCTCTCCCAGATGTTTTGCCACGGATTCCAGTATCCTGCAGTTCGCCTGATGCACGACAAACCACGTGATCTCCTCCTGCCCCACATTGTTTTTCCGCAGTATTTCCCGGATCAGTTCCGGCACTTTGCGGACGGCAAACTTAAAGATCTCCTGTCCGTTCATATCGATGTAATATTCTCTGGAAAGCGGCTCCGCCCCTGTGGCAAGCCGGTTTTTGCAGGTCAGCGCCCAGCCCTTTTCCCCGTCGGAATGAGTCACGGAAAAATAATGCTTTCCTGTTCCCCTCCTTAACACTGCCGCCCCTGCGCCGTCGCCGAACAAAATGCAGGTATTCCGGTCTGTCCAGTCCGTCAGACGGGACAGGCTTTCCGCCGCCACGATCAGCGCCGTCCGGTACTGCCCGGCCTCAAAAAAGGCATCCGCCATATTGTAGGCGATGGTAAATCCGCTGCAGGCCGCATTGATGTCAAAACACGCCGCTCCCGCCGCGCCGATCTCCCTCTGCACCTCGCAGGCCGTGCAGGGCAGCGTCACATCGGAGGAAAGAGTCGCCACAATGATCAGTTCGATCTCATCCGGAGAAATGCCCGCGTTTTTAAACGCCCGCTTCGCCGCCTGCACCGCCATATATGTAGTGGTCTCCGTTTTCGCGATATGGCGTTCCTTTATCCCCGTCCTTTCCTGTATCCAGGCATCGTTCGTCTCCACCAGTTTTGCGATCTCGTCATTATCCATCTTATAAGCCGGCGCATACGAACCCGTTCCACAAATCACTGCTGACATAATCTCTCCTTCAAAAAGTTTGAATCATCAAATATTTTGAATTTATTTATATTTGATTATCAAAGTATATAGCTATAAAATTTGATTGTCAAGTATTTTTATAATCAAATTTTATGTTTTTCAAAATAAATTGTGAGAATAGATGTTTTATCCTATTTTCACCTCACAGTATCATTGCACTGCAACTTTCTGGTGAAAATCAACAGCTCATTTCTCTCCTGAGCGCTTCCTCCATCACATCGACAGGTGCTTCCTCCCCTGTCCAGAGCGTAAAATTCAGCGCCGCCTGCTGCACGAGCATGCCAAGCCCCGTCACGGTTTTTGCTCCCCGCTTTGCGGCCTCCTTCAAAAAAACAGTCTCCACCGGGTTAAAGACCACATCACAGACACACATTTTTTCCGTGACAGAGGAATAATCGATATCCGGCCTGTCGTTTACATTCGGGGAAAAACCTGCCGAAGTACCGTTGATCAGTATTTCCGTATCCTCCGGAATCTTTATTCCCTTCTCCCACAGCAGAAACTCTGCTCTGCAGTCCGTTTTTTCATTGAGCAGTGCCGCCAGTTCGCCTCCCCGCTCCGTATTTCGGTTGATAATGGTGATATGTTCCGCTCCGTTTAAGGCGCATTCCACAGAAATCGCCCTCGCCGCGCCGCCTGCCCCGAGCACGGTGACCCGCTTTCCTTCCAGAGACATCCCCTCATTTTTCAGCGCCGTGACGAACCCTTTTCCGTCCGTATTTTCGCCATAAAGCCTGCCGTCTTTGTGGATCACGGTATTCACGGCGCCGATGATCGAAGCCGCTTCGCTCAACTCATCCAGATAAGCAAGAACCTTTACCTTGTGCGGCATGGTCAGATTGATCCCCCTCATGCCAAATACACGGACAGCCGCCATCGCCGTCTCAAGATCCTCCGGCTGCACCTTGATGGTCAGATAGCGGTAATTGAGCCCCTTTGCCGCAAACGCCGCTTCCTCCACCGCGCCGGTCGGATTATCATCCACCGGATCACCGAATACCCCTGTCAACTCCGCACGATAGTTTTTCATTGCTTTTTCCTCCTTTTACCTGCATTTTTCACAAAAAAACTGATGAACCCGTAATTGCCTCTTATCATCTCATTTACTTTGTAAACATCCACATTCATGTCAGCAATTCCCGCCTGCCGCTATCCGTTTGCTGTCAAAGACACGCACCGGACCGCATAAACACGATTTCCATAGGAAGATAATTTCGTGATCCTATCCTGCAGCGGGTCCATGCACAGATATTCCCTGTCCTGCGCGCCAACGATCAGCACATAATGAATATTCCCCAGCGCATACATCCGCACCCTGACAACCGGATATCTGCCCTCCGAAAGACATGTATCTATCACTTCCGCTGAGGCTTCCCCGTATACATCGACGTGGTACTCTCCCAGATCATTCAGCCGCTCCCACAGGAGATTCCCCGCAGTATCGTACACCTGTTCCCCGGAAAATCTCTCATTTAACGCGCCGGGCGTTACTTCCGCACCGCTCTCCATGGAAACCGCGGACGCGATACTGCTGACAAGGCAGCCGGAAGAACGCATGGTATATTCGGAATCCCCCAGCCTCTCCTCAGCCCATCTTTCATCATCCTGTCTGTATAAAACCGGTTCCGCCCCGGACCATATCTCCTTGTCCTGAGGCGCCTTTATCTGAACACCGTTTCGCAGCCGCAGATACAGAAAACCGGCTATGACCAGAAGGATCCCGAAGATCACCGCTGCCTTCGGCAGAACTGCATGCCTATCTGCACTATTATCTCTGGCATCTCCAAAGTTCTTCTCATTGTCCTTCCGCATCATTCCGGTCCTCTCTCTTTTCCGTTCATCTCTGTCAGATAAATACCCGTGCTTTTTCCCTGCCGCTTCTCCCCATGTCCTTATATTATACATGGGATGCCCGCTTTTCTCAATCGCAATCTGCTGAACTATAACGGCTCACAGTAACAACTCAGCCTTCCATATCAGTTAATGCCATGAAACAGCCGGGAGGAAAATCAAATCCTCAAAAGTCCAGACTGTCACCGGCTCATCACTCCAGTTGAAAACTGCCTGCTCACAAAACCGTCTTTCAGTACAGGCATTTCAAATGACATTCAAAAAACTCACAAAATCATCTTGCCAGTTCATCCCATTTCTCTTTAAAATATTTATGGTACGCATTCATTTGAATAATCACTATTCAAATTAGTTTATTTCTTAGGATTTGTCAATTAAGAACAACTTTGAAAAGTTATCTGTTACAAGCAGAAATAGTATAATTTAGCCATGATGAAAGAGAAGATAACCAATACTAAATTTGTACAGGACAGAATTACGGAATTAAGACTTGCAAGGGACATATCAGAATACAAACTGAGCCAGGATATCGGCCGCAGTAAAGGTTATATCCAATCCATCAGTTCCGGTAAGACACTTCCCTCCATAACGGCGCTTTATGAGATCTGTGACTATTTTGAGATCACCCCGAGAGAGTTTTTTGACGATGGCTCCGTCCCTGATTCCAAGCTGGTACAGGATCTGATACTCGAGATCCGCCGCCTTCCCGTCGAAGAACAATACTTCCTGTACCATTTTCTGTTGGCAAGAAAAAAAGAAAAGGCAAAAAAATCCCGGAAATCATAGCAGGATAGTCCCTTAGTCCTGCTATGATCCCGGGACAGTGTTAAACCGGGATAAAACACTTCCGTTTCTATCTGCACGGCACAGCTTCCCGCAAAATCCAGAATCATCGTCTCCATCTCAGCACAGGTTCCGATCTCATCATCACACACCGCGATCTGTATCACCTGTTTCACCTCATATGCACATCCAGCTGCGGATAAGCGATCTCGATCCCCGCCTCATCCAGCGCCAGCTTGGCCTCCTCCGTCATCCGCCACTTCTCCTCCCAGAAATCCTCCTGGGCAAAATAACAGCGCATATTTAAGATGACTGCGCTGTCCGCCAGTTCCTCCACGAACACCCGGTACTCCCGTTCCTTCAGCACCTTTTCATTTTCTTCCAGCAGGGAAAGCAATACCTCCTTCGCCTTCTTTAAATCCGCGCTGTAGGAGATCCCCACCTGCACATCCATCCGCCGTTCCTTATTGCCCGAGGCGTTGGTGAGGCTCGTGTTGGCAAGGCTGCCGTTGGGCAGGACCACCACCTGATTGTCTATGGTGCTCAGCTTCGTATAAAAAATCTGGATCTCCGTCACGGTCCCCATATTGCCGTGGGTGTCCTCCTTGATAAAATCCCCCACCTTAAAAGGCTTTAAGAGCATGATCAGCACCCCGCCCGCCAGATTGGAGAGGCTCCCCTGGATGGCAAGCCCGATGGCGACGCCGGCGGAGCCCACCAGCGCCACAATGCTCGCCGTATCCACGCCGAACCAGGACAGCAGCACAAAACCGAGCAGCACATACAGCGCCGCTTTCACAAAGGAATCCACAAAGGAGCGCACGCCCTCCTCCGCCCCTGCCCTTTCCATGGATTTTCGCAGCATCTTCCTGACAAACTGGATGATCCTGACCCCGATCAGAAAGAGCAGGATGCAGAGCAGCACTTTCACCCCGAAGTTCAGCGCTTTGGAGGGCAGTTCATTCAAAAACGCCTCGATCACGCCCGGTTTTAGATTTCCCTCTGTAATTTCCGAGATAAATTCCGTATTTTCCACTGTTATTGCTCCCCGCTATAATATTCTCCTGCTTCGGTCCTGTGCAGTCCCCTCCGGTATGCATTATCCCTTATACCATTTTCTGCCGCTTCCGTATCGGCCATTCTTTCTGCGCGCTGTATCAAATGGGATGATACATCACCCTTCCGTCACCAGCCAGATGCTGAGGCTCAGCGCCGCCATCTTGATCTTGATGGACTGCTCGCATCCGTCCGCCCTCTTTGCCACGGCTCTCTTCGCCCGGGGATTGATATATCCCTCACCGCCGTAATGCACGTCATCGGTGTTAAAGACTTCCTTATATTTCCCCATATGAGGCACACCGATCTGCACCTCCCTGTCTATGCCTGCAAAATTGCAGACCACCAGAAGTTCTTCCGATCTCGCCTTCTGTTTTCCCGCTTTTCTGATAAAGGTCAGCTTACAGTTCTCATGATCAATGCAGTCCACCCACTGGAAACCGGAGGCTTTATTGTCATCCTGATACAGTGCAGGATGCGCCAGATAAAAACGGTTCAGTTCTCCGACCATATGCTGGATCCCTTCATGCCCTTCGTCCTGCAAAAGTGCCGGGAAAAGCGCTTTGTCCTGTTTTCCTGAGGCGGCATCCCCCTCGTCCTGCACGTTTTCCCCGTCCGGCGCTGCCAGCATATCCGGCGGTATCACTCCGGCCTTCCAGGCATCCCGCTCGCCCAGCTCCTGCCCCATAAACAAAAGCTTTTTGCCCGGATGGGTCATCTGATACGCATAAGTCAACCGAAGGCCGGCCAGCTTATCCTCCGCCTTTCCCGGCATCCTCTGGTACAGAGAGGCTTCCGATGCCACCTCATGTCCGAAGGGAAGAATAAACTTTTCGCTGTAGGCATAGACCATACTCAACGTCAGTTCTTCCTGATGATGGGAACGGAAATAGGGATCATATTTGATATACTCCAGATAATCCTTTGTCCAGCTTGTATTCCATTTGTAATCAAAACCCAGTCCGTCCTTCCTCAGATTGCCGGTCACGCCTGCCCATGCGGAATACTCCTCCGCGATCATCAAAACGCCTGGATTTCTCTTCTTCATCATGGAATTCAGATGCTTGATAAATTCTATCGCCTCCAGATTTTCATTCCCGCCGTACATATTGGGGATCCACTGCCCGTCGCCCTTCCCGTAATCCAGATAGAGCATGCTGTCCACAAAAGCCATGCGGATACCGTCCGCATGATACTTCTCCACCCAGAACAGCGCGTTGGCGATCAGGAAATTCTTTACTTCATTACGCCCATAATTATATAACCTCACATCCCGGAACGGGTGGTTTTTCTTCTTCGGGTCCAGATGTTCATAGAGACAGGTGCCGTCAAAATCGGAAAGCCCCTCGCCGTTCTTCGGAAACCACCCCGGCGCCCAGTCCAGGATCACGCCGATCCCTTCCTGATGCAGCTCATCGATCAGATACTGGAAATCCTCCGGCAGGCCGTACCGGGATGTGGGAGCATAATAGGCGCTGGTCTCATACCCCCAGGGATCTCTTTCCGTATGCTCCATCACCGGCATACATTCCACATGAGTATATCCCATCTCCTTCACATAGGGCACCAGCTTCTTCGCGATCTCCCTGTAGACCGGCAGAACGGTTCTCTCCTCTTTTCCATCATCTGTCTCCGCATTCTGCATGCCGAAACTCCCAAGATGCAGTTCGTATATATTCAGCGGCGCCGTTTCCGCCTGTTTTTCTTTCCTCTCCTTCAGCCACTTTTCATCATGCCACTTGAAATCCCGGATATCCCGGATCACAGATGCGCAGTCCGAGCCGCCCTCCGCCCCGAAAGCATACGGATCGGCCTTCAGATAGGTCAGCCCGCCCTTTACCTTGATCTCAAATTTATAACAGTCCCCCTCTTTTGCCTCCGGCACAAAGATCTCAAAGATACCGCTGTCCCAGAGCCGCCGCATCTGGTGCACCCGGCCGTCCCAGCCGTTAAAATCACCGACCACGGAAACCCGCAGGGCATTCGGCGCCCATACCGCAAACTCACATCCTTTTACGCCGTTATTCTCTGTCAGATGAGCGCCCAGTTTTTCATACAGGGTATAATGGATCCCGGCTTCCAGCTTATCCGTATCCGACGCACTGATCTGCGGCAGGAAACGGTAAGCATCTTCCATGATGACTTTCCTGCCGTCTTCATAACAAACCTCATACTGGTAGGCCCCGATCTTTCGGTAAAACATCATCGCCGCAAAATATCCCGCCTCATCTTCCATCTCCATGGGCAGGATCTTTTTTTCTTCCCGCAGCAGCACATTCACAGAAACCGCTCCCGGCCAAAAAGTCTGAAATACCAGATATGCCCCCATTCTGTGTACCCCCAGCAGCCTGTGGGGATTATCCTCCTCCGAGTATACGATTCCCTCGATAAACTGCCAGTCCATCAACTTATACAATTTTTCCTGCATGATACCCTCCTGTCCTTCTGTTATTTGTATATTCCGTTATTTATTTTTCTGTTGCATTCATCTTCCGGCAAATGATGCCCGATCTTCTTCTCCTCTGGTCAAACTCATCCAATAGGCAATTGTCTTTTTCACTGCCGTCCGTTTTCCCATATCAAATCAATTCATGAATGAACAGTCCGCTCCGCAGCTTCGGCTCAAACCAAGTGGACTTCGGCGGCATCAGGTATCCCGCGTCCGCCACCGCAAAAAGTTCCCGGATATCCGTGGGGTACAGCGCAAAAGCCGCCCTGCAGTCCTCACCGCAGCGTTTCTCCAGTTCATTAAGCCCCCGGATCCCTCCCACAAAATCGATGCGCTTATCTGTCTTCGGATCTTCAATGCCAAAAAACGGCTCCAGTACCCTTTTCTGCAAAATGGAGACATCCAGGTTTTCCACGGGATCATCCGAAAAGCAATGGGGCCTTGCTCTCAGTCTGTACCAGTTTCCGTCCACATAACAGGAAAACTCACCTTTTTTCGCGGGCCTGCGGATGTCGGCAATCCTTTTTTCCCCATCTCCATCTTCTGTGTTTCCCGCAGATGTTTCACAGGCCTCTCCAGGTTCTTTGTCTTTTCCGCTTTCCGTTTCTGACAAGCATGTCATATTTGGCAGCTTCTGCACTTCAAAATCCTTCTGCAGCTTCCCGATCAGTTCTTCTGCCGTCATCCCGTTCAGATCCTTCAGCACCCTGTTGTAATCCAGAATACAAAGCTCCTCCTCCGGGAACAGCACGGACAAAAAGAAATTAAACTCTTCCTCCCCCGTGTAATCCGGATGTTCCGCCCGGCGCTTTAAACCGACCTTCACCGCCGAGGCGCACCTGTGATGCCCGTCCGCGATATAGATCGCATCCATCCCTGCAAACGCCTCCCGGATCCCCTGTTTACTCTCCGCATCCGTCACCTGCCATACCTGATGCCTGATGCCGTCCTCGGAAACCCAGTCATAGAGCGTCCTCTCCGCCGTCTTTTTCAGCATGATCTCCCGAAGTGCGGGAGTCTGCCTGTAGGCTAAAAAGATAGGACCGGTCTGGGCGTTGCAGGCATCCACATGACGGATCCTGTCCCTCTCCTTATCCGCCCTTGTATTCTCATGTTTTTTGATCACCTGATTTAAGTAATCGTCTATGGAAGCGCAGGCGACAAACCCATGCTGGGTGCGCCCCTCCATGGTCAGGGCGTAAATATAATACATGGGCTCCTCTTCCGTCACAAAATCCCCCGCCGCGATCCGCTCATTTAGCAGCTCCTTCGCCCTTATGTACACCCGCTCATCGTAGGTATCCACACTCTCGTCAAAGGAAGTCTCCGCCCTGTCGATTGCCAGAAAAGAATCAGGATTTCGTTCTACGATCTTCGCCGCCTCCTTCCTGTTATAGACATCATAGGGAAGCGCCGCGATCTTCGCCGCTTTTTCGGGCACGGGGCGCACCGCCCGGAACATTCTGATCTTAGCCATAGTAATCTCCGCCTTATCTTTTTGTCTTTCTATATCAGTTTAACAAAATATGCTTTGCAACACAATAATTTCAGTGATAAAATAATGAAAGAATGTAACAGTTTGGACCGCAAAACCATTTAGTTAACGACAGCGGACGCGGGTAAGAACATAAAATACTTCGTCGCCACGCTCGCGCTCTGTGAAAAGCGCAGCGGGCACTAAGCTCGTGAAATACCTCGCTAAGTGCCGGCGTTTTTCAAAGGGCTCCTTAAGCATTTTATGTTCTTACCCGCTGACTAAGGCGCTAACTAAATAATATGGGAGGCTGAACTGTTACGGAAAAATTATAAAGGCTACGCCCGAATATGTTAACAATAAATCATAATTTAGGAGAATCGTATATGACAAACGAAGAGAGAGAAATGTTTAACCGCATCAGGGACTACGCAGATAAGGCACTGGAAGATTTTGACACGGATCCGCAGAAAACGCCTATTTCTTTCCAGCTCCAGAAGCTGCGCCCCATTATGCAGGAACTCGCTATGGAAAAGCAGATGTCCGTGGAGGATATTTTTATCAAATATATGGATCTGGCAAGCGAGGATGCCGTGGAGAGGGAAAAACAGTTTCAGGAACGTCTTGAGGGCGACGGAAGCCTGTCAGGGCGGGCCAACCGGGTGGAGTGAGGTTGACCATATATATTGCCTGTATTGTAACTTCCTCACAACAGATTTTGATTATGGCTTGAATCTTATTCCCACATATGGTATATTTAAAAAAGGGAAAACCAGAGAAGCGGCTTCCCCTCAATCAATAACAGACTTAATGCTTTACAGCATCAGGCCGTCACTATTGGTGGTAGTGGCGGCCGGTTATTTTTTTCCCTTAAAAATCTGATATGTCAGACTTATCAGGGATACAATGAATATTCCAGTTTGGATCAAGTCCTCATATGTAATATACATTGGCATCCCTCCTTTCCTTCATCGGAGGGTTTGCCCCTCCATAAACAGAGGGTAAGCCGCCCAGGCTCTCTGGTTTCCACACTGAGATTATACCACTTCTTCTATCCGTTTACAATACATTTTCCTATTATAAATAGTATATGTTATGATATTTTACAGGAATGTCTCCTGTATAAACCAAAACATATTATACTGCAAACCAGATGTGTCACCATGCCAAAGCCAAACATCATACAGATAAAGGTTATACCCGGCTGAAATATACCTTTTGACATCAACCCATATATGACCGGATAATATATCAGATTTACCAATGCCGAAATTCCAAAACAATACTGGGTTTTCCCATAGCCTATCAGTATATTGTCGAATAAAACGGTATAATTATACGCTAAATAAAACAGTATTAAGATGACCAATATATGCTTGATCGTCTTAAAGTTTTCGATTCCCATAACATATTTTAAGAAAGGATTCAGCATTGGAATAAAACACAGCCATGCAAGAAATGTCGCGATTATGACAATATTATAATGTTTTATCTTTGCTGCATTCAATTCATCTTTGCAGTCCTTTTTTATGATTTCCGCCAATGCCGATATCGGAATGAGCATAAGGCCCCATATAATATTATTTGCCGTCCAGTAATTTCCCTGTTCCGCCGCTGCATTCACCATTTTACACACGATAGCGGCATAGATGATATTATCCAACAATACCTGTGAGCCGCCAAAGAGGCCGATGTACAGATAATCCCTTACAAACGATCTGTCAAATTTAAAAGAAACCGAGATCAATTTTTCCCTGCATACAACAAGAAGGCATAACACGACGCATACCAGGCTTACCGCGATATTGGAATACGCTGCACCGTTTACCCCGAACTTTGGGATCAAAAACAGATCGCCGGCAATAGTGAACACTGTTTTCAGAATGACCATTGCATAGATATATAGCGGCTTTTCCAAAACAACAAACAACACATTCACGAAACTGACCGTGTTCGCTATAATAAAACCTATCGTCTCCAACCGAAGATATCCTGTCACCTCCCGAACATGATCAGTTACCATTGCCGATACAATATAACTGCAGTATGTAAGAATCGCAATCGAAAACAGCACATAGATAACATTGACAACAAGAAACGACTGAAATATCCGCTCCTTAAATTTTTCGGTATCCTGCACGCACTTATTCAGCAGCGCGTACAGCGGCACGATCAGAAATGCCTGTATCGTCTCGTTGATCAGATCAAACCATTCAATATGGCCTGCGATGTTCAATCCGTCCGCCGACGGGCCGTTCGCAATCAAATTTGTCCTCACCAGCGTATACACAAAAGGGATAAGACCAAGCAGCATCAGACTGCAAAACAGATTAACAGGAAATTTCCCGGCTTTTTCCTTCATTCCCATTCTCCCCTCAGACGATCAGCACCTTTTTCCCCTCAAACGCAAATCCATACTGTCGAATCCTATCCGGCGCGATTCCCTTCGCCTCCAAAACAGCACCATATTTTTTCTTTTCTATCTGCGCAAGAGCTGCTTTTGCCGTATCTTCCAGCGTTCTTTCCTCCGCCGGATCATAAACCTTAAACTCCAGTATCACGGCAGGGTCTTCGTCCCGCAAAGGCTCCAGCATCACATCATATCTCCCGTAACCGCTCTCCCGGTTGGATGTGAGATGATAGCGTCCCTGAAGCTCCACCAACAGCCCCAGAACAAATCCATGATAAAACCGTTCCGGTTCCGCCGCCTCAGACACCTTCTTACCGGTATCAAAGTAACTGAACGTTGCCAACGCAACTTTATTCATGTAGAGGTTCATCTCTTTTTTATCATCGCGGAGCAATGCCCTGATAAAGCTGTTGTAGGCTGGATCTTTTTCCGAAAACCAGCCGCGTATCATCCGCTCAAACATCAAACGAACTTCCTTGTTTGTCAGTACCAACTCATAGGTTTCCCTTCCGCATTCCATATGAAAAGTATAGTTTTTTACCTTAAGGTACCCGCTCGCCAGAAAAAGGCTCCAGATCGCGCTTTCCCTCTGGCCAAGCTGATCAAAGACCAACTGCTCTTCTATTTCCGTCAAAAGCGTCTTTCCTTCCAGCAGATCTTCCATCGCCATCTTTACAGCGCCGCTTCCCCCGCGGATCAGCCTTTCGATCAACCGGTTGCTGCTGGTATTTGCCCAGTATGTGGAAAGCTTTCTTTTGTCCAGATAATTCAGAATGGACCAGGGATTATAGATATCACGCCTCTTTCCAAACGTGAATCCATCGTACCAGTCTCTTACCGCCGCTTTCTGTTCCGAAAGCCTATACTCATTTAGCGCGTCCCATACCTCCTGCTGTGTAAACCCAAATGCCGTCTCATACTTTTCGGAGGTTGTCGTGATCACCTCCAGATTATTCAGGTCGGAAAAAACGGACTCTTTGCTGACACGGGTAATTCCCGTCATCACAGCGCGCTCCAGATAAGGATTCGTCTTAAAGGTAACATTGAACAGGCTTCTCGTAAACGCCACCAGTTCGTCCCAGTAACCGCCCACATAAGCCTCCTGCAAAGGCGTATCGTACTCATCCAGAAGAATGATCACATTCTTTCCATAATAGCGCGACAGATATTCCGACATCTTATGGATCGCCATGGAAGCTACCACCTCCGGCATGTCCATTGAAACATTATCATACTCTGCCTTCTCCTTTTCGGACAAAAGTTCTCCTTCCAGCAGAAAATCATTTCGATGGTACAGATCTGTCAAAAGCTGACAGATGCGTTTCACCGCCGAAGGGTAATCCTTCTCCTTCACACCCGCAAAACTCAGAAATATCACCGGATAAGTCCCCTGCAGCTTACGGTACCGTTCCTCTTTCCATATGGACAACCCCTCAAACAGTCTGCCCTTTCCCTCACAGGACACCGAAAAAAACTGGTTCAGCATATCCATAGCCAGCGTTTTCCCGAAACGTCTCGGACGGGTGATCAGGGTAACATCATCGCCGTTTTCCCACCACTCTTTTATAAAATCCGTCTTGTCTATATAAAAATATCCGTTGTCCCTCACTTTTTCAAAACTCTGGATTCCGATACCCACCGTTCTGCCCATATCTGAATTTTCCCCTTCCCTGCAGCTCCCGTTTTGTTCATAGTCTACCACAATATACAGTCAAAAACTACTCCTCCAGAAAAAATATCTCCTCCACCCGGCGTCCCAACAATCTCGCAATCTTCATCGCCAGTTCCAGCGTCGGATTATATTTGTCGTTCTCGATGGCTATGATCGTCTGTCTGCTCACACCCAGTTTCCTCGCCATATCCTCCTGCCGGAGCCCCGCTTCCTTTCTGAGCTTCTTTATCACATTCTTCATAAATTTTATACTCTCACGATAAAATATGTGCCAACAGATGCAGCGGCTACGGCAACAGCCACTGCGCCTATTATCCCCCACAGAAGCCTGTTCGGCTCCCGGTACTCCTCATCTCCGGCGATCATCCTCCGTTTGATCACCGACTGGGAAAGTCCCTGTATACAGACAGCAACACATAAAATAAGCCCCGGCAGCGGATTGTACGCCGTGCCGTCCATAAGTGTCCGAAAGCTGTTAAAAAGCGACCAGCCCGCCAGCGCCAGCAAAGCCGTGTGATAACCCCATTCCTTGGAACGCAGTTGAATATTCCTGTCCATCTCATCCATTTTCTTCATAGCCGTATCTCCCATCTATAACGCAGAATGTAAAAACATCTTTACATTTTATTATATACCCCTGCTAAGAAAAGTCAAGAAGTTTTAACATTTGTGCAGCGGCTAAAACAATATATTAACACCTCGGCCAGTTGGCACCATTCACTCAATGACATTGAAAGTTTTACTGTTACAAACAGAATAATTTAGTACTTTCTCATATTGCATCTACGCATTTGGGAGTCTATAATAGATTGCGTGCAAAAACGCTGCACCCAAAAGGAGGAATCAGAAATGAAAAAAATCACGATAATGGACATCACCCGGATCGGCATCATGGCTGCCGCGGTATACGTCTCTTCCGCTTTTATACAGATACCCATTCCAACTGCGATAGACAACACACGGCTGCATATGGGAAATGTCATGTGCCTTCTGTCGGGCATGCTCTTAGGACCATTACAGGGCGGACTTGCCGCCGGGATCGGCTCCATGTTTTTCGACCTGACCAATCCGGCTTACATCGCGTCCGCGCCCTTCACATTTCTCTTCAAATTTTTTATGGCGTGGATCTGCGGAAAAATAACATCCGATCATTCGACTCATCTGAGACAGAAGTATATTCTCGGCGCCATAGCAGGCTCATTTACCTATGTGGTACTTTATCTGTCAAAAAGTTTTATCGAACACCGCTTTATAGTGGGACTTCCGACGGAAGCGGTCATGCTGACGATCGCGCAGAAAGCGGTGGTATCGGGCATAAACGCCGTTGTCGCATGTGCCGTGGCGGTTCCTCTTGGACTGTCCCTGCGCCCTGTGATGGCGAGGATGTCAAAATCATAGAAACAGCAGGCAGCCATATACATGTGCAACAACAGCCAGATACTAAAATCACATAAAATACTTGCATTTCTGCAAATAGAATTGCTGCTCTTTTTCAAATAAGCCGATCAGTTTATCCAACTTTTTTTCTTCTCTATATTCTTTTAAACCCTCCAGATATTCATTTCTATTTGCATTCTCGATAATAATCGGCACGATACCATTTTTCAGACATTCTCTGAAAATTATTAATCTGCCGGTTCTGCCGTTACCATCAGGCAATACCACATTGAGACCCCGCAAGGAAACGATAGTTAATTTCTACTTTCTGCTTACGATCTCTGCCGGTTCCCTCCGCCTGATACACATAAATGCTATCTATCAGCTCCACCAGCATAGAACGGTTCAGCTCGGTTACAGTTTCATATTTACGTATGGTTTCCAGAAATTGATTGGTACTCTGGGTTTTCTTTTCCTCGGCCCTGATCCTTGCTTTCAGGTCATCCCTCTTGTGGGTAAGCTCTCTCTGCTCGTTCTCATAAGCCGATGACATTTTCTCGAAGCGCTCGTCTGTAATCTTACCCAGGGCATTCTGCTCAAAGAGCTTCATAATCACATTGTCAATTTCTGCAATCCTCTTTTCAGCTATTTCCAGGTCTTTCCTGAATTGCTTGATTTTCTGGCCGCCGCCTTTCTCGCTCAATTCGTGCATTTCCTCGATAAACTGATCGCCCAGGGCCTCCATGCTCTTAATGTGCTTCTGAATGTCGCCCATAACAATCTGCTGTAATGCGTCATACGAGATTGCGTGCGTCGTACAAAGATTGCTGTTTCTCGCATAGGTCCTGCAGCGGAACCGGGGGTCTCTCCCGTTTGGATTGGAGAACGCCATATTGCGGCCACAGTCCGGGCACTTCACAAGTCCCACAAACATATTGGGGCAGCCTGTCTTATTAGGCCGTTTCTTCACACTGATAAATTTCTGCACCAGCTCAAAGGTTTCCTCGTCCACGATAGCCTCATGGGTATTTCGGACTATGATCCATTCCTCTTTAGGGACAGATACCAGTTTTTTGTTCTTAAATGATTTTGTCTGTGTCTTGTGAGATACCATGTGACCCAGGTACACTTGATTCTCCAAAATCATTTTTACATTTTTCCCCACCCAATCTGTCGGGAACTTGAATCCGGTGCTTGTGTCCAGCGTGCCGTTCTTCATTGCCCGATATGCCCGTGGGATTAAAATTCCATCCTCGCATAGAGTTCTTGCAATCTGGTGTACGCTGTTGCCCTGCTTCGATAATTCAAAAATTCGCTTGACGGTAGGCGCTGTTTCCGGGTCAACCAGCAACTGGCGCTTGTTCTTTGGATCGACCATATAGCCATATGGGGCAAAGGAACCGCAAAACCCGCCATTCAAAGCCATTGTTTTCTTGACGCTGCGGATTTTCTTTGATGTGTCACGGGCATAATA
>JAETSN010000072.1 GCA_021769625.1 [Clostridium] symbiosum
CTTCACATGCTCCCTGTACTGCATACCGATCCGCATCAGCACAAAGGCCAGCATCACCGCCGCACAGCCCCACAGCACCCGGTACCGCTTCAGGCGGGCGGCATTTGCAAACAGCAATCTACTCATGTCTGCCACCTCCGATCAGATTCAGATAGTAGCTCTCAAGGCTTTCCTCCTGCTCCTGCAGGTGGTACACCTCGCAGCCCCGCTCCGAGAGCCGCAGCGTCAGCGCCGTCACGCGGATCTCCCCGAAAATGTCGGCCTCCTGCTCCGACAAAATGCGGTATTCCAGCCCCAGCTCATCCAGCACGCAGCTCAGCGTCCGCGTATCGGACACGGACACATGGATGCATTTGCGGCAGGTCGCCTCCAGCTCGGCGGCGCTGATCTCCTTCACCATCTGACCGCGGTCGAGGAACCCAAAATGCGTCGCCAGCCTCGAGAGCTCGTCCAGGATATGGCTCGAGATCAGCACCGTGATCCCGCGCTCCCGGTTGAGCTTCAGAATCAGCTCCCGGATCTCTATGATTCCCTGCGGGTCCAGTCCGTTCGCCGGCTCGTCCATAAAATGGGGTACCCCTCTGGTATGCCTTGAAAACACTGGGCTTAACGGCATACAAACGAGTGTTTTGTGTCACCTTTTTCTGTATATCTCAACTACAAAAGCCAAGTTTGCTGTTATCGCTCACCTGGCAGTCTGCAGATTATTTTCTTCCTCATTACAAATTCTTAATCATATTCAAATCCTTCTTATTCAGTGCCTTTTCCAGTTTCCGATTCTTCTTTACCAATCCCTCATTTTCCATCTGTAGCTCCCGTATCTGCTGCTCCAGCAGTTCGATCCTGCATTTTAATGCCATATCCCCGATGTACCGTTTGGGATCAACCATCCCTGCCTGCTGTTCCAATGCCCGATCCACTTCTTTCCGGACAACCAGATTCTTATAAAAGAATCCTCTCGACAATCCGGTCTTGCTTATCAGCTTGGGAACGGTGACCTTTTCTCCTTCTTCCAGCATTTTGTGGATCGCCTTTATCGCCCTATCCACCTTTTCTTCGCTGCTCTTTTTATTTAAGGCTATCATCTTGTCGTATTTGCTCATACTCTTCACCCCATCCGTCTAAGTTTGCCAGTATCATCTCCGAGAGCATATTACGCACCCTGCGTGTCTCATCCGTCAGTATTTGGTTGCTCATTTTCCGGTAGTATTTCACATTCTTCAGGCTGCTGTGTCCGAGAAGTCTTGCTATCGTCCAGTCATCCAGATGCATTTCCGTCAGTTTTACGCCATAATAATGCCGGTACATATGGGTATCAAATCCAAACAGGTTTCCGTTATCGTCACGGATATCTTCTTTATAAATAAGCTGGAGTACTCTTGCTTGCAACGTGCTGTAACGAAGCGGTTTCTCAGGATCATTTTCATTGACAAATATGTATTCTGTCTCCCCGCACCGTTCTTTCGTATATTGGATTGCTTTCCGAATCAGGGCAGCTAATTCCTGACTGATCGGCTTCTCATAAGCATGTGTTTTCATCTGTTTTATCCGGATAATGATTTCTCCGTCTTTTTCCGACAGGCAATGGACTGACAGTGTAAGCGTATCCGAAATTCTAGTTCCGAGCATCTGATGTATGACCATAAGCCGCGCCGTCTGTTCGTCCGCTTTCACTAAGAAAGAATTTAGCCTCCTTAATTCTGCATCGGAATAAGTCTTAAATTCTGCTTTGCTCGTTGGCGGTATATCACGGTTGAGTATGATGGATTTAAGCTGCGGATACTGGTACATACTTCCTATCGTTTCAATGACAGCCCTGAGTCTTGTCAATTCCGCCCGGAACTGCTTGCCCCGGTATCCTCTGTCTTTAAATAGATCAGGTATTCTTCAAATACCTCTCTGTCCAGTTCTGCGCAGGATTCTATTTTCGGGTACTTTTCCGACAAATATCTTGAAAACCTCCGCATTGCCGTCATTTCTTTCTGTACGCTTCCCACAGCCTCCGTTTTCAGATGGAAAAAGATTGCTTTCTTTAACTCCTGCCGGATATCCGGTTGGAGTATCTTTGTAAAATTTATTGTCCTGCAGCTTCTGATCAGATCCGACCGGATCTCAATATCCAGTTTGCTTAAATCCCATATATCCTTGTCCGCCTCATCCTGCCCATTATCCAGCTCCAGAAAATTCAGGACTCTCTCCAGATACCGGATCGTTGGAGCGTTGCTTGTCCTTTCTTTACCGTAATACCCTTTCTCCCGGTGTGTGAGTGGCAGGCCATTTTCCAACAGCCATCCTTTCATCTGCCGCAGCCATTTCTCCCTGTCCCAATCACGGAAACTGTTCAGTCTTTTCCCCTTTTCCTGCACCAGCTGGCAGAGATGATGGTAAAACCGGTTCTCACTGTATAATTTTTCAGCAGACAGTTTTCGGCTGCGATGTATGATATATGCCCGCATTTCCTCCTGCATTGCCACTGTCGGCAGCAAATCCAGGTCGAAACATGGATCTCTGCCCATCCTCACCTTTGCTATTTCGCTTGCATCCTGGTAGGATTCCAGATGCATTAAATGAATTTTATTTTCCACGCTTACACCTCTTTATCCCAGTAGCCAGACTGTTATCCTTCCGGCTGAAATATTCCTCATTGGCCTTTGCAATTTTTTTCGGCATGTAGTCAATATACTGCCTTGTCATTTCCTCATAGTCATGCCCGAGGTAATCCCGGACGCTCTGGATGGATACGTCGTTGTCATAATACATCGTCGCTACCGTGTGCCGGTAATCATGGGATTTAAACAGGTACTCCCTATTTGCAATCTGGTTTTCTTCGCAGTATTTAAGCATTTTTATCCGAAAGGTGGAATAGCAGTATGCTCCGCCTTTTCTGTTTTGAAATACATATGTATCCGGGCCGATCTGGTACTTTTCCAGATAGACCATCATCAGCCTGTACAATGCCCATGGGATTGGTATCCGCTTATAATTCTGCATTTTGATCTGATAAACCTGTATCCATGCATCCCTGCCCTGTATATAATAGGCGTTTCCCTTGAGGCTGCATACTTCACTGGCGCGCAGCCCAATCCCCCACAGGTGCAGGAACATCAGCCGCAGATCCTCCGGGAAAAATTTCAGTTTCCCAAGTATCTCCGCATATACCTCATCCCCGACACTCCTGTCATGATGCTTCAGGATCACCTTCTTCAGATAATACTGCTCGCAGAATGGGACTTTCTCAATAAAGCCCCGGACTTTCATATAATCGAAAAAGTGTGAGATTGCTGTAACAATGCTGTTAAAGGACATCTCTTTCAAATCCGCTTTTTCCAGCCGCTTGAAATACCGTCCGATGATATCCTCCGTAACATGGCGTCAATATCAAAGAAAAACACATAGCTTAGTTTTTTGAGACTGCGGCTGTGGTTTTCCCCACAGCCGCATATATCTGATATCAACGACACACTTCCATTGATTTCTAAATCGTTGTTCATTGTCGGCGTCATATTTGACCTCGCACCCCTGACAGCCTGTGCCACTCTTTTCATGGCATATATGGGAACATTACCGGCAGGCATCTGGCGGATGCCGTTCGCAGATGTTCTGAGGGTCTTGCTGATTACAACCCGGAGTCCATCCTCTGCTCGCTGGCAGAATATCGTATCATTATCCCCCACGGATGCTCATGGCGGGGAGCCAGCCACGGCTCCCTAGCAGGTCTGATTCATCGCTCGGAGGTAACCGAAACAGATGCCAGGGCAGAACCGTGATATCCCTTCCGGGTATCCGGCCTGCCGGCGGCATCTGCCCCAGTCCCCTCGTCATGGCGCTCATCCTGCAACGCTACTACCCATGGGAACGTACCAGTAATGCTGGTATGAAATTTTCAAAGTTCACGAAAAAGAGACAACATCCCCCTTTCTACTTACTAGCCGATGGGATTGCTCGTTTTTTCTCGCACATCAGGAAAATTTTTTAATTTTTTTCTTCAGTCGGTCAATCCGGCAGTACACCGCCCGGTCTGTCAGCCCCAGTTCCCTGGCGATATCTGCAACAACATACCCCATCATTCGCAGCACGAGGATCTGCAGTGTTTTCTGGTCTGCTTCCCGCAGGATATGTAATAAATGTTCATCGCTGATGGAATCCAACAGTTCCTCCACGCTCCGGATCTCCGGTTCGCTGGCGCCTGTTTCTTCCAGCAACAGTTCCATATATTCCAAAAGCGGGGTCTGATGCTCCTGAAAACGCCTGTCGGCATTAAAATCCGCCCAGTCGCTCTCACGCAGTGCCTGTATGGACGCTTCCTCCATGCCAAGCTCCCGGAGCTTTTCTTCCTCACGCTCTTTCCATTTCTTCCATTTGTGTTCTTCTCTCGCTTTGTTATAAGCCACCTTTTTTACCTCCGATCTGAATTTTTTTTAGAAATCAAATCGAAGCGGCGGCGGTGGCCGACATCTTATATCCGCCTTCCGGGGGCAAATAAAACTGTATCTCAGGGTGCTACCGTATCCTGTTCCCCTCATTCCAAAAGCGTACAAAATATATTGGAAGCCCGATGCCCCGGCTGGCATTTCACGGATCACCAGCCTGCGGGACTCCCTGGAATAGTTTTATAAGGCTGCCTTTGGACGGTACAGCCGATATTCAGATGCCAGCCGTCAATATGTACGAAAAATCGACAAAGAAAAACGCCAGACAGCTTTCCCCGCTTCCTGGCGTTTTTCTTTTTTGTTGCTTTATATGCATTATTGTATATATTAAACACGTAGCATAGTGCATATTCATGGGTGTCTGGTATTCTTTTGTAGTCTAAGCTTTTTTTCGCTGGTCACCTGACTGGAACCTGTATCTTTTCATAAAAATAATGCCATCCATGATCCTTCTCCTGACGGCTTCTCACAGACGGCACAACACAAATAGACTCTGCCGTGGGAAGCCGTTTTTTTTATCGGCTCCCGGACAGGGCCTTCCTTATATCCTTGTACTACAATGCTCTTTTTTCACACAGTATTTCCCATAACTCTTATTCTGTTCTTTCAGAACCGGTATTAAAGCACCTATTCTATACATACTTAAAGGGAATGTATTTTCCACAACCGGTACGGTAGAATATATTTGAGGTGAGTCATCATGCCGAAAGACAAACTTATCTATCTGAGAGACTGCATCCGTTCCAGGAGGAAAGAGTGCAATCTTACCCAACAGGAACTGGCCGATCAGTGCGGCCTGGCTGTCAAGACCGTCCAAGATATTGAGAAAGGCAGGAAAACCCCTTCCTGCTTAACCTTATCTCTTTTGATTGAACGGCTGGGAATTTCCCCAAATTCCCTTTTCCCAGTCATGGCCACCGTAAAAAACGAGCTGGCTGAACACGTTATTGGGAAACTCCAGGTATGCAGCGAGGAAAATCAGGAGATCCTTCTTCATACCATAGATTTCCTGTCAGAGCAGCTGCTGGCCAGCCAGCACAAACCGGAATCCGAAAGCTCCGGATGATGCCAGCAGGACAAGGACCTCTTGCACCTGCTGGTTTTCTCTTTTCCGGCATTATAGCCTCACGAAGCCCCATCCCACCGGTACTCCTGGATTTCCCGGATGGCCGCATCGCCGATCCCATCAATGGCGGCGAGGTCATCGACCGTACATAAATCCATTTCCCTGAGCGTTGTGATCCCTGCACGTTCTAAGCAATGAACCACCCGTGCAGACATCCCTGAATCACAGATTTTTGTCTGCCGTCTTTGCCTGCGTATACGTCTGCGTCTGTATTTTCCTTTTGCCATTGGCTGTCCTCCATATCTGTTTTTATTTTTCAGCAGTTATGCTTTCTATACAAATTACTCTCCCAGGCTAAAGCGGTACTAAAGATTCGTGTGAACAAACTATGAAAAAAACATTTCCATCTGCCAGATATAAAGCAGGGCCAGTGAACCTATGCTGCCTGTTCACCGGCCCTGTATCTACAGCTGGTTTTTCACTGCTTCCACACCTCCTGCTCTCCAAAATATCTATGATAATCATCCCCATGTGGTGTTATTTTTAGTCTGCCTTTTCAGCCGGTACCAAGGGAGGCTGTGGCCCTTCTCTGTGTTCCTGTAATTACAGCCATATTATATCGGTCCGGGCTAAAGCTACGCCAAAGAATATTTGTCTTTTCTGTGAAGCCTTTGCCGGGTTCGGTTTCTTACTCTGTACAGACGATCATAAGCTAAATTAAGCATGCCCACAGAGCACAGGATCTACAGGCATGCTTAGCTTAACTATAAAGCGATTTTGGAATTATTGGCTTTTCTGCCGGAAATCAGCAATCAGAAGCTGATAGAGCATGTACAGCTTGTAATCTCTTTGGTTCCGGCATTATAAATTGCAAATTTGTATTCCCCCGCAGGAACGGAAGCGGAGCTGACTGTCCCGGAAGCAGTTCCTCCTGACTTGGCAGATGTCCCGTATACATTGCCGGTATCTACATTTATTCGGCAGACTTTGATTTTCTGGCCGGTTGGAGTCCATGTGACATTATAGCTGAATTTTTCACCCTTACCCATATAGTAAGAACTTCCAGACCGAAGATAAGACCCGG
Source organism: [Clostridium] symbiosum (assembly GCA_021769625.1). Classification (GTDB taxonomy): domain Bacteria; phylum Bacillota; class Clostridia; order Lachnospirales; family Lachnospiraceae; genus 1XD8-76. The sequence continues at coordinate 6,581 of JAETSN010000072.1, forward strand.
ATAAAATAGAACCGCCAAAACTTGTAGAGGCTCTCGTTATCGTCTCTTCGGCATCTATTACTGTCATATCAGCTATATTACCGATATACTCTTCTGTTTCCACAGGTTCTTTTCCCATATAGGATTCTGTTTCAATTGTTTCCATCGCAAATGCTGACATGCTATTTATCACAAACAACATAACCGCCAGCAAAATCACCATTGATTTTTTTATCTGTTTCATTATATATTATTCCCCCTTAAGCGTTGGAAGTTAACATAAGTTTCGTGTTTCGCACTACTTCCGGTTCAACCACCTCCCGTCATTGAATTATTATACAATATCCTTTTGCGCGCATTGGATTTTGTAACAATATCAGTAGGAAAAAGCCGCAGTCCCTGTAAGGGTGCGCTGTATCTCATTTTGAAGGTTACTTTCAGAAGAGCGGATGGCGATCTGGTAATCCCCCTCTGAAAGGCCTGAAAAAACTCCTGTACCGCTTCCGCCCACCATATTCTGTATGGTTTCATTCCCATCCTCATCTGTCAGGATTATTTCAACAGTCATACCCATTTGGATATAGTTAACGCTCCAAATAATTTCAGAACCGGCACTGGCCTGGATTGCCTCCGGATACGTTTCTGACTCTCCCGCTGTAAGGCCGAAAAATCCGAAAGAACATTGTGTCGATGTAATGGCGTTATCAGTGTGACTCTCATTTGTACTTTTTAAAGATGAAGCCCCTGTCTCAAGCCTCACGGAACAAATTGCGAAAAGGAGGGAACAGATTATTACCGAAAAACGCTTTACTGCTTTTGATGGTTTTTTGTACTTCATAACAAATTTAATCCTTTCTTTTAAGCTGGTTTTACCAAAAGAGGGGGAACAGATAAAAAACCGTGGGGTACGGATACTAAAATGCAGGAGCATATGGGAATAAAAAGCCCTCCCATCCATGTCCATATCCCGAATAACCTTTTCATCACAGGTTATTTCAATATCCCTGCAAAAGAGTACATAAGAGACCCATACAAGAGGGTTAAAACAATATACCGCCAGGAGGATATATCCCAATGGTTTCCAAATGTAATCCCTGTGGCTAAGATGCGCTTTTTCATGGGCCAGAATAAATTCTGTGTACGCAGGATCCAGGTCAGACGGCAGGTAGATACTGGGGTGTATAAGCCCTATAACAAATGCGTCGCTAATCTGGTCGCAGATGCGGTAATTTTCTTCCGTAAGAAAAGAAACCCGCAGCTTTATACAGCAGGATCTGGGTAAGCAGCATATAAGCCAAAAACAGGCAGCAGAACAGAAGCCATATAACTGTGACAGCCGGGGATGCTTCCAATGTCTTTTCAGCAGCAGAATTACCAGGCAGACGGTAACCCGGCTCTCCTGTCAAGTGAAGAAACGTTTTCTGGAGAATGGGCTTTTCCCCGCTGCATACGGAGAAAGGTGCAGGTGTTGTCTCCACCGGAAGCGGAATCCGGAATGATAGAGGGAATATCAGTGAGACGGCGACCAATGCCCATAATATGCAACGCACATTTCCAGAAAGCCTGCGGAAACATAAACGTACCACAAGGACAATCAGAATAAACCCGCTTACAGCAATACTCTGCTCCACTAATTTTAAAAAAACAGCTTCCATAAAAATACCTTTCAGGACAGGACCGTCCGCTATCTGCGCAGCCCTCTGTCACCTTTTGTATGAATCAATAAATTGCCTGATTTCCTCAATATCCTTATCCGACAGATTCTGGCGTTTTGTGAACGCTGAAAGAAACGCCGGAATGGAGCCATTAAATACTTCCTTAACAAAATCCTCGCTTTGTCTGCTCTGTAAATCCTCTTTTGACATCAGGGAAGTTACCATTCCATTTTCATTCTGGAAAATACCTCGTTCGCAAAGCCTCCTTAGTACGGTGTAGGTTGTGGATTTTTTCCAGTTTAGCTGCACAGCGCATAGTTCAACAAGCTCGCGCGACGTAAGTGGTTCGTTCTGCCAGATCAGATCCGCAAACATGGATTCAACAGTGCCAAGATTCTTTCCAGCCATTTCATCCTCCAAATGTTATATTGGTTTACATGTTGTAAACTTGCTTTAAGTTTACACTCTGTAAACCATTTTGTCAAGTACAAAATATATTCAGGACTGCCAATGCTCCAAAATAAGGCATCGGCATTTCCGGCTCATACACATCAAAACAGCGCTGCCGGAAACCACATCCACGCAGCGCTGCCTAAAAGGAAAGGAGAAAGAAATGTTATAAATGAAACCCTATATCTATATCTGATCTATATCCAATACCGTTAAATACTTATCCCTCTGCAGCCTCTGAATCTTCTGTCAATTCATCCGTGTCCTCAATAAGGATGTCACTTTCTTCGGAATCTGAAGACAGCTCCCCTGCTCCATACATCACAAGCACCACGGATGCGTTGCCCTCCTCATCCAGGATGATGCTGACCGCATCCCCCGCCAGGATGCTGGTAAGCCCGATCTCCTCAAGATCAGAGAGCTCATCCATACCTTCCGAAACATCCTCCCCGGTATCGGAAAGCTCATCCGTGCTCCCGGATGCGTCCTCCACGGTGTAAGAAAGCCCATCTGTGCTTACGGATGCGTCCTCCACGGTGTCGGAAAGCCCGGCCGCATCCTGCCCTTCCGGATACTCCTGCATCATGAGCCTTCCTTCCTCCGTATCCGATACATGGTAGATCTTCGTGTCCTCTGTCACCGTTATGGTACGCTCTTCACCCTGCGCCATTCCGCCGTCTGATATCCCGTCGTTTCCTGACGCATCATCGTCCCCGGCAGGCTCCGCATCATCCTCTGCCGTTCCTGTCTCTCCGGAACCGTCTGCCGTGTCCTCTGCCCCGCCATTGCTTCCCGTATCATCTATGGCGTCCGCTTCCGTACCTTCCGCACTGTCTTCCGTCCCGTCGTCCAGGATATCCTCATAGATCTCAACAGTGATACTGTCTTCCCCGACCTCTTTCACGGTTCCGATCAGCTTTCCGTCCTCTTCCGGTTCTTCCTCAGATACAGAGGACTGCTGCGTTGTCTGTTCCTCTACGCCTGTATTCTCTTCTGCATATGCCGCAACAGGCGTGATAGCCATTGTCAATCCTAATGCTGCTGCTAAAAATCGTCTTTTCATTTTTTATCAAGTCCTTTCTGTATGTATTGTCCTGTCGACAAGAACATCATAAATGTAAAATGTGGTTATCCTGTGGAGTTTTTTTGTTTTATCTGTTTATTCTTTCTTTATTGTTTATAAAAAGAATAAAGAATCTATAAACTTTACCATGCTGCGGTAAGCCGCCCAAGCTGCGGCAGGCCGGTTTACCGCCAGCCTCCCCTGCCGCTTTCCCCTGCTGTTGTTGATATGGAATCCAGCGTGACCTCCACGCTCTGGCTTCCGGCGCTCAAAACATACGTCCCGCCACCGGCAAGCTCCGGGCAGCTGAATACAACGGAATTTCCTTCCTTTGCCGACACATGGCAAAACAGCTCGTTCCCCTGGCTGTCTGTAACGGTGATTTCGTCCCCCGCTGCAAAAGAAGTACCGAAATTATAAAGGAAAGAATACTGCCCGGAGCCCTCGTCAAAGCCTTCCGCCATGCCGGAGCTTCCAAGCGCAAGCACCGTGCCTCCATTCACCGTACAGGTCCCGCCGTTTTCCGGGCCGGGATCAATCGCCCCGTTCCGGCTGTCAGACGGCCCGTCAATAACCAGCACGCCCCCTTCTATTGTAAGGTTGCCATTCGAGTCAATGCCATCCCCGCCTGCGTTGACAGAAACATTCCCCCCTGTGATGCAAAGCTCCGGCGTTTCCCCGGCGCTATTTCCAAAGCTGCCCCAGCCGCTTTGCCCGCCATAGGCATTGATCCCGTCGTCTGAGGCGGTAATAGAAATTTCACCGCCGCCAAGCCGGATCTGGTTCCCTTCCAGCCCCTCGTAGGAACCCGTGACCCGGATGCTGCCGTCTTCCACCAAAAGCTCTGTCCCCGCGTGTATCCCATCGTCTCCGGACGCAAGTTCAAACGTCCCGCCCGAAATCTGAATGCCCCCGTCGGAATGGAAGGCGTCATCACGGGAGTCTACCGTAAAATCCCCTCCGGTTATCCGCATCTCTTCCCCGCACTTAAATCCCTTTGTACTGGTTTCTGATTCATCCGACATATCCCAGCCGGAGTCCGGGGAGCCCCACCCTCCTTCAGATGGGAACGCGGCATTCCCACTGCCGCCGCCTGATACGACGGAAAATGTCCCGCCGGAAATTTCCAGCGTGGTTTCCGCCTGCACCGCGTCGCTTTCACTCTCAATGGAGAAGACGCCTCCGGATATGGCAACCGTACCGTATCCTTCCCCCGTGGTATCATCCGACTGAATGCCATCGCCGCCTGCGGCAACCGAAATCACGCCATCGGAAATACTGACGGAATCTTTCCCTTTTATGCCGTTGTTCCGTGCCACTACGGAAATCGTCCCGTTCTCAATATCCAGCCGGTTTGTTGTATGGATCCCATTATTGATATATCCATAAACCTCCAGCGATCCTGTCCCTGTAATGGATAAGTCGTCACGGGCATACAGCGCAGCTCCGCTGGCATTCCCGTCTTCAGCGTCACCAACAGGATCCATTTCTGCACTGCTGCCGCTCTGGAGCCGGTTCTTTGTCCCGTCCTCCAGGACAATGGCGGTATGCCCTGCATTCTCAATATGGACTGCCGCATCGGAAGCATTGCGGATATCAAGCCCGGAAAACAGCAGGGATACCTCTTCCCCGCTTCCGGTATCCACATAGATCTGCCCGTCCTCCAGTGTCCCGCTGACAGAATAGGCGCCTCCCTGGCTGATGGTGACGATATTCCCGGAAACGCTGGCTCCCGTCCCTTCCACCTCGGAGCCATCCTGCCGGAGGAGGATCTGTGTCCGTCCCGCCTCCGCGCCGGTGGGTGACGTGCCTGTTCCGTTTTCTTCTGCCGCCGTTGCCCCCTCCGTCTGCCCTGTGCCCGGCGGGGTCCCATGCCGGATCCCATAAGCGGTTACCGCCGCCAGAAGGACGGCCATTCCCGCATAAACGGGCAGATGCCTGTATTTCACTTTTTTCAAGGTCTACCGCCTCCTACAGCATTTCTTTCTCTGAAAAATCTCCGATCACAATGTTCAGGTTCCCGTTGCGTGTGCGCAGCTCGTCCAGGAATTCCTTGGGTACCTGCGGATCCTTCAGCACCACGTCATAGGTAAGCTCAAAGAGGGTCCCCATGTCCGTCGTCCTGATCCTGTCCAGGCGCGCTTTATCCGTGTACTTTTCAAAAACCTCATCAAACAGACCTTCATAATTGAAATTCTCCGGTATGGTTATCTTCAGCATCCTCTCGTACCGTGATGCAGCCCCAAAATTGACCGTGGTCAGCAGCAGAGTGAAGGCAGCCGCCAACAAAAAGAAAATGACTGCAATCCCCACATATCCCATGCCAAGCGCCAGTCCGAGGGCCATGGCCGTAAAGATTGCCGCGATCTCCCTTGCCGTCCCCGGCACGCTGCGGAAACGGACCAGGGCAAACGCCCCGGCCACGGCAACGCCGGTCCCGATATTCCCATTCACGAGCATGATGACGACAGCGACCGTCATGGGGAGCAGGGCAAGCGTCAGCGCAAAACCCGCGCTGTGCCTGCTCCTGTATAAAAACACCTGCGCAGTCATAACGCCTAACAGCATTGCGGCTGCAAGGCAGACCAGCAATGGCAAAAGCGTGACCGGGCTTGTCAGAATACTGTTCAGCATACCATTTCTCTCCTTTCTTTGAATAAGCCTGCGGCAATGTGCCGCCGGTAACATGTCCCGTATTTTGATAAGCTTGTCGGATATATCCGGAGCCCGCTTAACACGGCTACCAGCCATAGCGGCATGGCCAGCGGGAGCTTCACTTCCATGACGATCCGCTCTTCCGGCAGCACCAGCCCTCCCGCCGTACCGGCGCAGAGGTCCAGGCTGTTCGGACGCCACCGGATATTCCGGTCAAAGGTGACGCGGAGCCCGGGATCCTCCATCCCTTCAAGCGCGGTTCGCTCATATCCGATAAATACCTTCGGCCCTAACCGGTGCATATGTAAAAACCAGTGGATTTCCCTCTGGATCTGGGTGTCCTCATGGGGCAGCTGCCTTCCATTTAGGAACTCCTGTATTTCATGCGGCGTGGCCGCAATCCTCCGTTTATACACAATGCCGTCAGACTTTTTCTTGATCTCGGCGAATACGCTCTCCCCGACGCCGGGGATCCCATAGCTGCGCAGCCTGAATTTTTCCTTATAAGGCGGTTTTTCAACGGATCTGCGCACCAGCTCATAGTCATCCGTATCATAATAAATATTGCAGACTGTATGCAGCCCATACCCATCCGCCTGCATACGACCGGCAAGCAGCGGGATAAGGGCTTCATACTGCTCCCCAGTCAGCAAAAATTTCTTCTCATACCGTTTAAATGTGTATTGTATGGTGTCCATCATTCTCTCCTTTCTTTTGTTTCCCCGGAGTACCGCGGCCTATGCGACCACAAATCCCTTCCCGCGCATTTTTGAAATGTATTCCAGCATCTCCTTGTATGCGTCAAAATACAGGGCCAGACAGCCCTTCTGCTCTTTCAGGTAGATTTTCCTCGTCTCGGGGGACACCCACAGGATGTCCCGGTTCCTCCTGTAGCATAAGACTCTTTCCGTAACCTCCCGGTCCTGGCAAAATCGTTCCATCTTCTCTTCACCTGCCTTTCCTTATCCTGTTCCGCGCCTCCAACTTACGTTTTCCGCTCCCTGCCCGTCAGATATGCAAGCGCCGCTGCGGAGATCATGGCCCCGCCTGAGCGCATCAGCCATTCCTGGTACTTTGACGTTGTACCTGCGATTTCCAGAATCCCCCGGAGCAGGCTGCTTACCGTGGCCGCCGCCACGCCCGAATGGTAGAGGTTCCCCACAAACCTTCCCGGACGGCGCAACCTGGGGAAATGCCGGAAAAGGATACAGGGAAAAAATCCCAGCGCCAAAGGCCACATAAAAAGCCATGTCATAAACGGCGAACGGACGCCATGGGAGAACCGGCCATAAACCAGTGAAAAAACCAGGCACAGTGCAGCCGCGCACAGATACGCAGCAAAAGCCCGCATCGGGCCGCCCCCGTCTCCCTTATTCCCCAATGTAGACAATATCGCTCACGCTCCTTTCCCCGGACTTCCACCCGTCGGTAGGATGGTTGACCACGCTGCCCATGAACCACATGACAGAGGAACCGCCGCCGTCGAGGTTATAGGCCGTATCGCAGCCTAAGCCCTTCATAAACTCTGCCAGCTCCCAGAGGGACAGCCCCTCGCTTTCCTCCGTCCTTCCGTCGGAAACCAGCAAAACATAGTGGAGGGGTTCGATCTCGCCAACCGCAGTCCGCGGGTTGCTCTGCATCGCTTTCCCCACCTCGCTGGACTGGGTTACAAGGATTTCCCCATCCCGGATCAGGCCCGGGCCAAAGGAAAAAATCTGTACGGCGTCCTGGAGCAGCCCCTGTATCTGTGCATCATTCTCACTGATGACCTCCATATGCCCGTCCCCGCAAATGACGAGTGCGTCGTCATCGCCCTCCTGCCTGGCCGTATCACGGTAAAGGTACCCGTTCCTCATCACAAACCCCGTATCCCGGAAGCCGTAATAATCCCCGTTGACAGCCAGGATTGCATTATTATCTTCCGCCATGACTGAAGTGGTTTCCTTTATGTTCCGTCCAAAGGCCCCGCCGGCCAGCCCTGCCCTCAGATGGGAAATGTCCTCCAGGACCACGTCAGCAATGTAAATCTCCGTGTCATATTCCCGCTTTGTTGTAATCGAAATGGAGATTCCCTCACTCTCGTAACTGGTACTGGTAATAACCGGATCCGCCGCTTCCCCCGCCCCTGCTGATTCTGTGTCTGCCGCTTCTTCCTTCCCCGGGTCTGTGCCATCCGCTTCCATTTCCCCTGTATCCGCCCCATCTGCAATATCCTCAAAGTAAACCGCCTGTCGCGGCAAAGATTACCCCGGCCTGTGAAAATGCCAGCCATGATGTAAAACCGCAGAACAGGGCGTAGTCCAGAACGAAGCCGGCCAGGGAGGCCGCCGCAAACCGCAGGAAGCGGCCGTATACCCTGCAGGAATCCGCTACCGGCCTGAAATGGGAAGCCCTGTTGCCGTCCTCATAAACGGTCCCAACAGGGACATATTTTACCGGCGCGCAAAGCACGGCGTCCATGAGGAAATTCATCTCGTACTCATACCGGCTCCCTTCTTCAGACAATGCCAGGTCCAGCAGGTTTGGCGGGATCCCCCTAAGGCCGGTCTGCGTATCCGGGCAGGATATTCCGCTTACCAGCCTGAAAAGAAGGGAGGTAACCCTGTTCCCCACCAGGCTGCGCAGCGGTACATCCTGCGATTTCAGATTCCTTATCCCAAGCACCAGGCTGTCCGGATACATCTCCATTACATCAGCCACGCACCTGATATCTTTTGGCCGGTGCTGCCCGTCGCTGTCCGCCGTAATATACCACGCAGTCCGGCCGCATTCTTTCACTGCGCTTTCCAAAGCAGTTTTGATTGCCGCGCCTTTCCCAAGATTTCTTTCATGGCGCACCAAAAGGCAGTCCAGTTCCTTTACCTTTTCAAAAATACTCGCATACTCAGGCCCGCTGCCGTCATCCACCACGAGGATCCATTCAAATCCTTCTTCCCGCAGCCCCCGGATCAGCCGGGGCAGCTTTTCATCTGGATTCAGGGACGGGATCAGCACAACCGCATCCGATATCCTCATGCAAATTATCCCTCCTGCTCTGTTCCGGCGCTATTCCCGCCTTCCGTGCCGTCTTCCGCCGCTGTGACGGTAATGCTGGCAATGACCGGCTGCTCCTCCGCCGGGATCGTCCCGTTGTCATCTGTCGGCTCTGCGCTTTCGCAGATCTCATCCACGATCTCCATGCCCTCCGTCACATACCCGAAGACGGCATACTGGCCGTCCAGGCTTGTGCAGTCCTCCTGGACGATATAGAACTGAGAGCTTGCGCTGTCATAATCGCTGGATCTGGCCATAGCAACAGCTCCTCTGGTATGGGAAAGGTTATTTTCAATGCCATTATCGGAAAATTCGCCGGTGATTGTATCCTCTGACCCTCCGGTACCATCCCCGTTCGGGTCTCCGCCCTGCATCATAAAACCCTCCATGATCCGGTGGAAGGTAAGCCCGTCATAGAACCCGGATTCTGCCAGCGAAACGAAATTTTCGACTGTTTCCGGCGCCGTATTCCCGTCCAGTGCGACGGTAATTGTCCCATATCCCTCTATGTCGATATCCGCATAGTGTGTCGCCTCAATGGATACTTCCTCCGCAGCCCCGAAAGACGCGGCTGTTTCCGTACCCCGTTCTGTGGCTTCGCTGTCTTCTGTACTTCCGCTGTCCTCAGTAGTTTCGCTGTCTCCTGTACTTTCGCTGCCATCTGTGGTCCCGTCGCTTTCCGTGGTTTCACCGCCCTCTGTGGCCCCGCTGCTTTCCGTACCTTCGCTGCCGTTTTCTGTTTCCGCCCCTCCGCCTGCCGGTGTCTCATCCCCAACCCCGGAGGTTTTTATCCCTTCCGATATCAGCCCGGCCGCTGCAGCGCAAAGGGCAAGCGTCCCCGCACATACGGCGGCAGCTATCCATATTTTTTTCTTCTGCTTCTTCTGCAGCGGCAGGCAGGCCTTCCGGATCACCTCCTTCACGGCTTCCCCGACATTTTCCGGCACCTGGCATTCCGAAGCCTCCCTGGCAACCGTTTCATGGAAGCTTTCCGCATCCATACTCATGCCTGCCCCCTTATGTTTTTCCGCCAGCGACACGATCCGTGACACATTCGCGGCCTCGTCCCCCAGCGCCTTGCTTATGATTTTTGGCTTTATATGGAAGAGCCCTGCCAGCTCATCCTCCGAATAGCCGGCCACCGTATGGATGACATACAAAAACCGCTGGAACACAGGCAGGTTTGACAGGATAACTTCATATGGCTCCCCGCAGAACTGCATGCTTCCGGCGTCATAGTTATGGATGAAATTGCAGTTTTCCGGAGTCCGGAAAGCCCTTTTATTTTGCCTGTATACCTTATTTTTGCAGTAAGCTGCCGCTTTCTGTACGGTAAAAGCGGAAAATTCTGCCTCTCCGGCAATCCTGCCTTCCGCAACCTCTTCTACTGCGCGGTTAAAAACATAGATGGCTGCCCGCCCTGCTTCCTCTTCATTTCGCAGCAGCTCCCGGCATAAAAACCATACGGTAGATTTATTCGCGTCAAATAATTCTGTCATCGCCTGCACGTCGCCCTTTTGTGCTTTTTGTATCAACGTCTGTGTCTGCATCCTAAGTCCATTCCTTTCTCTTCTTTGCAGCCTGGCCGCTTCCATTATCCCGCATCATAGCTTCCGATACTGTCTGCGCTGCTTCCGGTATCCTCTGCGCCGCTTACGGTGCCGTCCGTACCGCTCCCTATGTAATCCGTGCCGCTTACGGTATCCTCCGTGCCGCTTCCTGTACTGTCCCCATCCCCCTTTTCCAACAGGATGATCTGCTGGGTTCCGTCCGCTGATGTGGTAACGGCAACCATATCCCCCTCTTCAAGGTCATCCGCAGTCTGGGATACCATGGAAGAATCGGAAATGTAATAATACTCCGCATCCGTATCGACCGTAACGCTCTCGGTGCTGTATGTCGCTGTGAGTGTTGAGACGTCCAAAGAAGCATAATCGCTTACTTCTTCTTCCGGCTCATATACGTCCAGTGACATATACGTGGAGGAAATATAAGTGATTTCACCGATGACATCTTCTGTTTCCGCCGCCGTCCCGCTGCTCTCATCGGAGGTGCTGTCCATCTGCGTACTGCTGTCCTTTCCCGTTGCCTCCGTCTCGTCAGCATCATCGCTCCCACAGGCGCACAGAAGCCTCATGGAGAGCACCGCAACCATCGCCAGTGCCAATAATCTGAATCTTTTTTTCATGTCGTTTACCTCCATATCTTTGTTTGGTGTTGTCCAGGCCGTACCGCCTGATGTGACCATTGTAGTAACGGAGGCTAAAGGCAGGCTAAATATTTGTGTGAACAAACTATGAAACATTATGGATCCTTATCGGCAAGCTTCAGATTTTCCCCATATTCCTGCGCTGGGCGCGGGTGCGCATCCATGCGGGCGTTTTGCATCATAGGAGACGGGGTTTCCTATGAATCGAGTAGGAGGCGGTGATTAGCCGCCGTCCTCTCACACCACCGTGCATACCGTCCGGTACACGGCGGTTTCAATAGTTGACGCGCAGAGACTGATAGGCAATGGCTAAATCAT
>JAETSN010000129.1 GCA_021769625.1 [Clostridium] symbiosum
GGATGTTCTCGCGGCCGGTCAGGTTGTCGAGCAGCTCAAAATTCTGGAACAGGTAGCCGATCTCTTTCCCGCGGTAGTCGGCCAGGGCAGCGCCCTTCATGGTCTGGATCTGCCTGTCGTTCATCGTGATCGTGCCGCCGTCAGGCCGGATCACGGCGGCGATGCAGTTGAGCAGCGTCGATTTTCCGGACCCGCTGCTCCCCATAATGCCGAGAAACTCGCCGGGCATCACCTGGAAGGAGATGCCGTTCAGGGCTTTCGTCTGGTTTTTTGATTTGCCGTAGTATTTTTTCAGAGCTTCAATCGTGAGAATCGGTTTCATGTCAGGACCTCCTTTTATTCTGTGACTATCATAGCACAGAGAGGGCGGGAGGAACACTTACAGATGGTGTAAGGATCGGGGCGGGACCAAGAGCGCTGAAAAGGCAGGACAAAAAAATATCCTGTGAAAGACGATGTGGCAAAAAGCACACAAAGATTCCAGGTGAAATGTGGACGCAGGAATGGTATAATGGGGAAAAAGTCTATGGATTATTTTGGGCGACGCAGGAATGAACTACAGCGGTTGGAGCCATGACCGCATAAAGAAAAGTTGATGAAGAAATACCGGAAAACTGTTATACTAAGGGCATAGAGGCAGGAGGTGGTTATGTGACGACAAAAGAGTATTTGACTGCGAGAAAATCAAAGGATTGGAGGTTCAATCGAGTCGTGGACCGCACATCCTTTCAGCATGTGAACAGAATTCATCCGATTAAGCAAAAGCTGGTAAAGGAGATCGTTGAAGCAGCGAAAAAGGACATGGAGGTAGAACGGCTGATTATTTTTGGCAGCTCTACGCGGTATGACTGCGACATAACCAGTGATCTTGACATTTGTATCGACTGGGCGAGAGAGTGCTATGACGCAGACGGCGTGCTCAAGCCGTTTACCAGAAACATGCGCCGGGCGATCTCAAGGATTACCGAAGGAAGAGCTGACGTCGTGAATTATGATTATCTGGATGGAACGGATATTAAGGATGCCGTGCAGGAAGGAGTTGTAGTGTATGAGCACAATGTATAGCAGATCCGTCGCTATGCTGCAGCAGTCAAAAAATGCTTTAAAAATGGTATCAGAAGATGATGCGTATCTGGATGTTGCATGCTTTGAAACACAGCAGGCATTAGAGTTTTTGATGAAAGCTATTTTACTGGAGAATGGTGTTGCATACAATAAATCGCACGATATAAGATATTTGCTGTCTGTAATGGAGAACATTCCGTTTTCTTTTGAAAAGAAGGACACTCTGGAACTACTGTCTGATACGATTACAGACTGGGAAGAAGGCAGCCGTTATGGAAAAGGAGTCAGAACTACGGTGCAGACAGTGCGGAGGGTTCACAATATTTACAATAGTATGAACGAGGCTTTTTTGGAAACTCAGGAGAAAAACAATCTGCCGGAAACTATGGCGTGAGGACAGAGAAAAAGAGGTACAAAACCATGAGCAGACCGAACATTTTATTGATTACAACCGACCAGCAGCGCTTTGACACCGTCTGCGCCGCCGGGTATCCCCATATGATCACGCCGAATCTGGACCGTCTGGCGGCGGAGGGGTGCCTGTTTACGAA
>JAETSN010000130.1 GCA_021769625.1 [Clostridium] symbiosum
GTATCCGCTGTCCGCAGCAACGCTCGGTACAGGATAACCGCTCTTACGCATCGTGGACCCGTCTTTTACTGCAAAGTTGGAAGTCCCCTCCAGCGTACCATGCTCACCAGTCTGGAAGAGAACTGCATGGCGCTCTACCTGAGTTACCTCCACTTGGAGTGTATAGCTCCTGCTCACGGTTGCCTCCGTGTCGGAGTCCGAACCGAAATCAATAAAATTGTGATGGGACTTGTAGAAAAGCTCCGGGGTACCTCCGTTTTCCACCAGGTAACCGTAGATTTCGACCATGTAGTAGTGTCCATCGGTCCTGGCGTGCTCCTGGCCGTCGATAGGAATGACCGCATTCCCCGTCTTGACACGATTTAGAATTCCGTTTTCAGCGGAGCTGGAAAACAATTCAGGTTCCGCCCTGCTTCTGGGGCCGTTGACACCGCTTTCCTCTCCGGATTCATCCCACCAGCAGTATTGGAAATACACATAGGTATCCTCTGTGCCCTGCTGCTCTTTCAGCAGTGGGTGTGAAACCTGTACCCCTACGGTATGCGGGCCCGCCGCATCCAAATCTATGCTTAATGTGTGGAAATCCGCTTGAACAGTACCGTCCGCAACAGGTTGAATTGTCGGGTTCTGTATGACATAGTCTATTTCTACCGTTGGATTATCTGAAGTAATATTTATTTTTCCGCTGTCTGTCAATTTTTTGTCATCCACTGTCCAAAATGTATTATAACCGGGCTTGGACACCTGTTCTCCTGCGGGCTGCGGAAGCAGATAGTCCTGGTTGACGGCCCAAAATCCTGCTGCCTCATCATACTCATACTGAATGGACTGATAGTTTAGTTTATCCTGCTTGATGACACCCTCTTTGGCATTCTGAAAGGTGAGCGTCACCGGATAGGACAATGCACGTTTTACCGCCCCTGTAAAGCTCCGGCCCACTGTATAGTCCACATAGCTTTTCCTATTTAAAAACACCACCAACAGGTCATCGTTTCCGGTTTTAAATGCAGATGTATCATATCCGGTTAATCGTGGATCCCATCCGTCTCCTTCCTTTTGAATGATGATCTGGGAAATCCGTTTGCTGTAAAACGCCTCACTTCCGATTGTCTCTACACTAGCAGGAATAATTACCTTTGCATCCACATCGGAAGCAAAACAGTTCTTAAATGTCTGCCTTCCAATATAGGTAAGGCCCTCCGGCAGTTCAAAAACCGCATTCTGGTTACTACTACCGGCCACGCGGATATACCGAAGTCCTTCGCACCCGTTAAATACAGAACCGGCAGAGGATGATCTGCTTCCTAATTCTTTCAACGTTTTTGGTAGAACAACTCCTGTCAGATTGGAGCAGCCGGAAAAGGCGCTTTTTTTAATTACTGAGACATTTGTCGCTGATAAATCAAGTATCCCTGTCAGTTGGCTGTTCCCCTGCAAAGCCTGCTCACCAATTGTTTCAAGTCCAGTTGCATCATCAAAACTAAGAGCTGCAACACTGAAACTCCCCAACCCATCCATATATGTGACTGCATTATGTAATTTTTTATCGCTTGTATAAGAATCCTTGAGCCCATCGTTATTAATTTCCGTCACGCCTGA
>JAETSN010000073.1 GCA_021769625.1 [Clostridium] symbiosum
TTCAGATTCCATCTCACGATGGACACCCTTGCTGTTCAGCTATACACTTCCTCGTTGCCTAGGCGTGTTCGGGACTTTCACCCGTTAGAGCGCGCCCATGGCGCGCAAACTAAAAAGCACATCACCCTGTAAATCAAGCGATGTGCTTTTTATATACTATAATTACACAAAAGTTATATTTTTATTATAGATATATTAGTTTTTGTGCATATTTGTAGTAGCTCTGCTTCATGCCGGGACTGAACTCGGAGTCGCATCAGTTCCCTGCCATACAAATTTATTCCTTATCTAAAATCCACCGTACCCAGTCAGCATAATATATAAATTTGTCCGGTTTCTCCCCAGCGGTATATAAACATACTCGCAGAATCAGCTTCCCAACGTTACATGCCATCTCCTCCAGAACTCTGTCATAGAAGCTGACATATACGGATGGGCAAAATTACATGGCAGATTAAATCCCAAAATATATCCCAGCCCTTTTGATATTAATGAAAAACCGCAGATATCAAAGTGAATCTGCAGACTGAACGCAATAAGCCGCAGCCATGCAAGCGGTGTTGAGATGCTTTCAAAACCAATCGTTTCTATACCTCTCCGCAAACCGCCAACCCGATCCGTTATCAGTACCTTCATTCCCAGATCGATCGTAAATTCCCGGAGACTTTCTTCAATCATTGAAAATGAGCATCGCCGCTTCTGATCCAACCCCCCATTGCACATTTTTACAACAGTTACCCTCTGTCAATGATCAATAATTAATCCCGTTGATCGCCAGCACCCCGTCTACCACGCTAAAGTTTATGCTCGCTATCCTTCCATCTGAAACGGGAAATCCCGCCATACTGGGTTGTAAATTTTCAATATCAGCCATTTCTATAGATTCCAACAGTTCATCCGTAAACACGGCCTCTGCGCCAAGGTTCAGGAAGTCCTCTTTAGTCTCCACTACACCAGCATCCGGCAACCCCACATAAACCGGAAATGCCGTCAACTCTGCCAACGCCTCCAGATCCTTTTGGGCGGCTGCCTCTTTAATTTTCTCAGCAAATTCCTTCGCCGCCTTACTGTCAACTGCAAAGTTATCCTCATATTTTTCTGATGCCTGTGCTGGTTCTTCCGTCGCACCTGTCTCTGCTTTTTCTGCCGCATCCGTCTCTGCTCTTTCCGAAACAGAATCCTGCCCTGTTTCCTCCGATATATTCGCAGGGATATCCTGCTGTGTATCCTGACGGGACTGCCGGCTTTCGCCGCATCCCGTCAGGACCACTCCTGTAAGAGCCAAACCCAAAACCATAACAGCCACGTTCTTCATTTTCTTTCTCATCTTAATTTCCTCCTGTAATTTCAAATTCAATTTCTCCTGACGAACCAGGTGCAATTTCATATTTTCCAAAAACAATAACCGGGCGGTCATTCTTATTGATATAAAATTTTGTCTCTTCCGAAATTCCCGCAAAACCGCCTTCCTCTGCTGTAAAGAATACTTCTCCTGCTTTTTGTCTTTCAGCAATCTGCTCCCTGATGCTTTCGTTTACCAGTTCCACATAATCATTGCCCAGCATATCCTTTAACGTAACCAGCTTTCCTGTTCTCAAATCCATGTTATAATATCTTGATTCACTATAAGCGGATGTCCAGCTTTCAGTTCCCCACACAACAAAGGAAAGGTAATCGCTGCTCTGCTGCTTTATTTCATAATCCACGTTAATTTTGATATTATGCTCCGCCCATTCTTCCAGCGTTCCTCCTGTTTCCAGAAAAGCGGTCCTGTATTCTTCTGCACGTCGGAGCGCCTCATCTGCATACTGGCTGCAGCAGTCGAGGATTTCCTGATTGATTTCATCCACCGTGATTCCGGTATCCTCTGCGATCATCTCAATCGTTGGGATTTCCACAGACACCGCTATATCATCCTTCTCTGTTTCATAGGAACGGAATGTCAGTACCCGGGCAAGCTCTCCAATCACCGGAAACTCTCCTGCTTCTTTTGCAAATACCGGACTCATATTCAAAGCCGCTGTAAAAAGAATGCACGCAGCCGCTGCCGCCGCTTCCACGCTGCGTATTATTCTCCTGAATCCATGGCTCCTGCCGGCCCCATTTTTTTCTTCCTGCTGTTTCCTTGACTTTTGTATCTCCTGCTGAAGCCGAAAGTTAAGTTCCTCCGGAACCGTGATCTGGTCATATCTTTCTTTCATTGTATCTAATTTGCCCATATTTCTGCCTCCTGAATATTTTCCTTTAATTGTTTTAAGCCACGATAGAGTTTCGTTTTAACCGTATTCAGATTTAATCCGGTGATACAGGAAATTTCTTTCAAAGACATCTCTTCAAAAAACCGGAGTTTAATAATTCCCTGCACATCCAGATCCAATCTGTCTAATTCTTTTTCCAGATCATCATCCTGTTCATAGCCCTTTTCGTAATACACCTCCTCCTGTTCCGGTCCATCGTTGGTCAACAAAAGTCTCTTCCGCTTTTTCAGGACCGTCAGACTTTCATTAATTAGTATTCTATAAAACCAGGTCTTGATCGCATCCTCATTTTTTATGCTTTCATGCGCCTCAAGTGCTTTGCAGACCGCACTTTGGACAATGTCAAGAGCGTCCTCCTGATGCCTGGTATAACTATAAGCTATCCGGTAAAACCGGTCTTGGTTATCAAGAATATACTGAATCAACCTTTCATATAATACTTGTTTCATAACAGGTGCACACCTTTCTTTTGTTCTTTTACTATATAGACTTTTCGGGTATTTCAAAAGTTTCATCTGATAGAAATACAGATAAAAATACCACGAATTCCTTACTTAGTCATTTCTATTTCTGAATTTTATACGCCTTTAGATTATTTCCATTTTTTCAAAAAAAGAGAATACCAGCACAATCTGCTGATACTCTCACGTTCTGCATTTCACATTATCTTTTAATAATCAATACTCAAACCTATTAAGTTCATCAATGCTTAATTTCCTGCCAATAACTATGGCTACGCATGATCACCGGTTTCCCAGCACCACTTTGCAATCTTTTCAACCAATGCGGCATCACCCCTGCCATAAGGTATACGGATAGTTCCCTTATCGCTTTTGTAGCCCCGGAGCTCTTCCGCAAACTGCATTACCGCCTCAGGCCCCGGTATAATCCAATATGCTCCTTTGAGGCCGCCAACCGCTTTGTTTTTTATTTCGGGATTACCATCATAAGGCATTAAATTTAGTCTTGCCCGTATATCTGCGCGTTGTTGTAGCAGCTCTTGAATTTCCGGGTAATTTGCGCTCATCGCCTGTACCTCATTTCATTAGGGAACTTTTTGGTTGATTTATTTATGCAAAAGTTCCCTGTAAACCCGCAGCACATTCCCACCGAATATTTTATCCAACTGCCCCTCGGTAAATCCACCCCTTTTCAAGGCATCCGCCAGCCTTCCCATCCGATCTGCCCCTGTCAGCTCCGCGTGGGTATCTATTCCGTCAAAGTCACTGCCGAGCCCCAGACACTCTTCTCCGCCCACAGAGACAATATGTCTGGCATGCTCCACCACCGCCGCGACAGTGCCCGGATTCCGTTCCCCCGGCAAAACCTGCGTGAGAAAATCCGCACAGAAATTTAATCCCATGACGCCTCCCCGCTCGGCCAGTCTGCGGATCATATCGTCGCTCAAATTGCGCGCACAGGGACAGATCTCTCTGGAATTGGAATGGCTCGCCACAAAAGGCTTCCTGGTATGGGTGAGCACATCGTAAAAACCGGCGTCCGACATGTGTGATACATCCACGATCATCCCCAGCCTTTCCATCTCCTGCACAAACAGGATTCCCGTCTCTGTCAGGCCGTCCTCCGCATTCGGCGTATTCAGATAATCCAGTACCGCCTGCCACGCCGCAGGAGAGCCCTGGCCTTTCGCAGCCTCCCGCAGCTTCTCTCCCCGTCTGCTGTCCAGATTCGGGCTTCCCAGCTCGTTGGGATAATTCCATGACAGCGCCATCATCCGCACACCCTGGCTGTAGAGTGTGCGCAGTTTTTCCAAATCCCCGCCGCACACACCGCCCTCTTCCACAGTGAGCACAGCGGACATTCTGCCTTTCGACCGGTTCCGCTCAATATCGGCAAAAGAAAGCGCAGGGGCGATGGCATCGCTGTTTTTTAACATCTCCTGCTCATAAAGCCCGAGAAGCTCCTGCACTTCCCTCCAGGGATCCTCACAGGCCCCGAGATTCACAAACAGGGCAAAATTCTGCAGCAGGTAATCCCCTTTTCGCATCTTCTGTATATCAATATGACCATTATTTTCCCGCAGTTCCGCCGCCTCTTTCGCCCGCCTTTTCCGGAGCAGCGCGGAAATGGTATCGCAATGCATATCGACTGTTCTCATCTTCAATCCCCTCGTTTTTTCATCGCCTATCGTTTTCTATCCCTGTCGGGTCTGCATCATATCTTTTCTCTCCGCCTATCTGCCGGTTCCGAAGTTCACTCCGGTATCGTCGGGCTTCTCCTCGTCAAACAGATAATCCTTCCCCGGCAAAACAGCATTCAGCACGATGCCTGTGAGCGCTCCCACCGCCAGACCGGAAAGGCTGATCGTCACGCTGCCCATGTCAAAGGAGATCGCTCCCGCAGCACTGTAGTTGATACCGATGGACAGCACCAGGATCAGCGCTGCTATGATGATATTCCGGCTCTTAGTGAAATCTGTCTGCGTCTCCACGATATTGCGGACACCCACCGCGGATATCATACCGTAGAGCACCAGCGATACCCCGCCTCTGGTCGCTGTCGGCATGCAGCCGATGATCGCCGCAAACTTGGGTGAGAAAGAAAACAGCACGGCGAGAACGGCGGCAATCCGTATCACTGCCGGGTCAAACACCCTTGTCAGCGACAAAACACCTGTATTCTCACCGTATGTAGTATTTGCGGGAGCCCCGAACAGGGAAGCCAAAGTCGTTGCCAGCCCATCCCCGAGCAATGTCCGGTGCAGGCCGGGATCCTTGATAAAATTTTTCCCTACAGTAGATGATATGGCAGAGATATCTCCGATATGTTCCACCATGGTCGCCAGCGCAAGGGGCACGATGGTGATGATGGCCGTGATCATCATGCTGCCATCCGCGCCATTCCCAAACAGATAAAATACCGTGTGATCCCACTTCACAGGATTCCCAAACCATGCCGCCTGCGCAACGGGTGCAAAATCCACCTGCCCAAAGCAGGCTGCCGCGAGATAGGAACCCACCACGCCGATGATGATCGGGACAATTTTGATCATGCCCCTTCCCCATATATTACAGACCACCACGAGCGCGATCGCCACAAGCGCGATGGGCCAGTTTGAGGCACAGCCGTCAATGGCGGACTGTGACAGCGTAAGGCCAATGGCGATAATGATCGGCCCTGTCACCACAGGCGGGAAAAACTTCATCACTTTTCCCGTTCCGAAAACCCTGATCAGCGCGGCCATCACCAGATACACCAACCCTGCGCACGCAACGCCCAGGCAGGCATAAGGGATCATCTCCACGTTGGATACGGTCTGTGCTCCGTCTGCATCCGCAAGCATCGGGCAGATCGCAAAATAGCCGCCCAGAAAGGCAAAAGAAGAGCCCAAAAATGCGGGTACCTTCCCCTTTGTGATCAGATGAAACAACAAGGTTCCGAGTCCCGCAAACAACAGTGTCGTAGATACATCCAGTCCCGTCAGCATGGGCACCAGAATCGTGGCGCCAAACATGGCGAACATATGCTGCACGCCCAGTATCAACATCTTTGGGATGCCCAATTGTCTTGCATCGTAAATGCCGCCCTCACCCGGCATTACTTTCTGCGTCTTTTTTTCATCACCCATTCTCTTTCTCCTCCAGTATTTATGATTTTCTATGCTGCTATCTTCTACCATAACCAATTCAGGGGAACAGGTCAATCTTTATTTTATGATTTTATCCAGAACAAGATTTCAATTTGCCCGGAACATAAAAAAGATGCTGGATAGTATCGAACAAGTATGGTAAGATGAAATCGGGTAAAGAAAGTAAAGTAAAAGAAAAATAAGAGGTGCAGGGTATGGCGAGAACGATAAGTATCGGATGCCAGGATTTTGAAACAATCCGAAAAAACAATTGTTTCTACATCGATAAAACCTCGTTTCTCAAGGAATGGTGGGACAACCGGGACAGCGTGACACTGATCACAAGGCCGAGGCGTTTCGGAAAAACCCTGAACATGAGCATGACGGAGCAGTTCTTCTCCGTGAAATATGCAGGGCGGGGGGATCTGTTCGAGGGACTTTCTGTCTGGGAAAACGAAAACTACAGAGAGCTTCAGGGAACTTACCCGGTGATCAGCCTCTCCTTTGCCAATGTGAAGGAAATCAAATATGAGGATACCCGCTACAGGATCTGCCAGATACTGATGAACCTGTATGCGGAGATGCGCTTCCTCTTAGAGGGGGATCTTCTGACACCAAAGGAAAAGGAATATTTTGGGCGGATATCAGAGAATATGCGTGAACAGGACGCCACCATGAGCCTCCATTACCTGTCCTCTTTTCTGTACAGATATTATGGAAGCCGGAGGGAATACAACGAGTTTATTAAGGCGTTGTTAGCGGACGATCTGAAAGTGATGAACATCTGTATGAACAGGATGTCCCTCGCTATGTTTAGCACCTTTGACTCGGGGAAAAAACCTTCGGTCCAGACGGAGCCCGAGCGGTTCTACCATGGTTTTGTGCTGGGACTCCTGGTGGAATTGGCAGACCGCTACAGCATGACCTCCAACCGGGAGAGCGGGTTTGGCAGGTACGATGTGATGTTAGAACCGAAGCAGGGAGACGACGGGATCATCATCGAGTTCAAAGTACAGGATGCGGAGGATGAGGGGAAATTGACCGATACAGTCAGAGACGCTCTTGTGCAGATCGAAAAGAAACAGTACGAAATGGCTCTTGTGCAGAAAGGAGTGCCAAAGGAGAAGATACGGAAGTATGGGTTTGCATTTTGTGGGAAGAAGGTACTGATTGGGAAATAGGGGTAACTTTGCCTGCTCATAGCTTCCCAAATATGAATGTGGTAAGTAAAAAGAACAGTCTCAGGAGGGACATATCATGAAAAACGAAAAAACCTATGAACTGGTGCTCACAGCGCTGTTCACCTCCATTATCGTCATAATGGCATTCACACCTCTCGGATATATCCCGTTGGTCGTGATCAATGCAACGATCATCCATATCCCGGTCATCCTTGGTTCCCTGTTTTTAGGACCAAAAAAAGGCGCCTTTTTAGGATTCGTATTTGGCCTGACCAGCCTCATCAACAACACTTTTAAAGCGGCCACCGCCTCAGCCTTTGTCTTTTCGCCTGTTCTGGCGGCAAACATAGCGGGCGTTTCCGGCATTTTTAAGAGCCTTTACATCTGTTTTGTGCCGAGGATTCTGGTTGGCATTATCCCTTATTTTGTCTATATCCTGATCCGCCGCCTGTTAAAGGGAAACCAGAAAGTATGGCGCATCGTGATCAATGCCGTTTTGTCTGTCATTTTCCTGTTTTCCGTCAGAGGTTTTGTCAACAATCTGATGCAGGACGCAAAAAACAACATCCCCGGCACCGTCAGCGGGGTGGCTGCCGGCGTTCTTCTGTTCGTCATACTGACCATAACCTCCCGGAAAAAAGCTTCCGCAAGCACAGCTTTAGCCTGGGCGGGAATGGCCGGCGCCTTCACCAATACTCTGTTTGTCATGAGCGGCATCTACATTTTATATAAAGATGCTTACGCAAAAGCGCTCGGTATCGCCGGAGATGCAGTCATAGACATTATCATGGGCGTTGTCAGCTTTAACGGCATTGTGGAAGCCACGGTGGCAGCTATCCTGGTCGCAGGTGTGGGGCTTGCTCTGCTGCAGATAAAGCCCGTCAAAGAACCGGCGCAGAAGAAGCCTTAAGCTTTTGCCCATCTGCCCGTTTCACTGCCTGTTCTCATGATCCCGGAATTCTTTCAATTCCAGCCTCGGGAGATCCAGACGGTAATGAGCGGCCAGATACCGGATCAAAAGAACCACGATCGAAGAGACTACCATCGCCTCTACTTCGCCGAAAATGCGATGTATCCAGACGCAGGTAAGCGCTCCTACAATGGATGCGCAGGCATAGATGTGACGGACAAAAATATACGGCGGCACGCCTGCCATCATATCGCGCAGAAGTCCCCCTCCCACTCCTGTGATCGTTCCGAGAAACACCAGCAGAAAAGTATTTCCCGGATACCCCTGCCGGATCCCGATATTTACCCCGACAACAGTAAATATTGCAAGGCCGATGGAATCCATAATGATCATCACTTTATCATATGCGGCGCGGAATCTTCCCTCCAGCAGTTCCTGATTCAGATACAGGACCATAAACACCAGACATGAGACAACGGTTGCCACCAGCGCATAGATCGGATTCTGAAATACATTTGGGGGTATGATCCCGAGGATGACATCGCGGGTGATCCCTCCGCCCACCGCTGTGACCACTCCCAGCACACAGATACCAAAAATATCCATCTTTCTTTTTGCGCCCACCATGGCTCCTGACGCCGCAAATGCCACCGTACCGATCATCTCCATGATAAACGTAATAATTTCCTGATAATTCATTTTGTATCGTTCCTTTATTTTCCTTTTTCCACCAATATAATGGTAAAGTGTTTTACCCTTATCGTCAACCTCAAAAAATGCCGCCCTGTCTTTGCCCCCTTCAGGTGCCAGCGCCTGTTTTCCCGGCATATCCTCCTTGCCGGTCCTGCCGAAACAGCGTATAATAAAACTATATCAGACAGGTAAAGGGAGGCTGCCATGAAGATCAAAGAACTCTGTATCCAAAATTTTAAATCCATCCGGCGGATGCATATTCAGGATATTGAGAATGCGCTGATCCTGGTGGGACAGAATAACACCGGCAAGACCACCGTGCTGAACGCGGTCCGGACGGCGGGCGGCGATTACCGGATCGGTCCGGAGGATTTTAATGAGGACGGGGCGAATATCGAGATCACGGTCTCTCTGGAATTTACAGGGAAAGACCTGGATCTGCTGCGGCAAAAAGGCGTTGTCAGCAAATACCGCAGAAGGGACGCCTGGATGCAGGATTTTCGCAAAAAACTTCCTTCTTTTTCCGAAAATGTGCTGACTTTCACCATGTCGGCCAACCGGAACGGCCAGATCCGTTATCATGACGGCTTCAGAAAGCACAATCCCTACATACAGGAAGTTTTTCCAAAAGTCTACTATGTGGATTCGGAGCGCAGTCTGGAACAGCTTCAGAACGATCTGTTTTTCCTGCAGAAGGATGAACTGCTGTTCAAAATGCGCTCGGGCTGCTGTATGTTCGATCAGGCGAGAAAATGCAACCAGTGTTTCCGCTGTATCGGGCTGATCCAGAAGAAACGTCCGGCGGAACTGAATGTGATGGAGACTTCAAAGCTTTTGGATTACAAGCTGTATCAGTTGAATCTGGATGAATTTGCCCGAAAAGTCAATAATAATTTCCGCAAGAACGGCGGCCGGGAAGAAATCCTTTATTCCATTAACCGGGATGTGGAGAGGATGCTCTCCGTCACCACGAAGATCCACTCCCCTGCCCAGAATCTGCTGCGCCCCATTGAACGGATGGGAAAAGGCATGCGGTGCATCTATCTGTTTTCACTGTTGGAGGCCTATACGGAGATCAGGGAAACCCTGCCCAGCATCATCATGATCGAAGACCCGGAAATCTTTCTGCATCCGAGGCTTCAGAAAGTTGCCGGGGAGATCCTGTACCGGCTGTCCCGAAAAAATCAGGTCATCTTTTCCACCCACTCGCCCAATCTCCTGCCCAATTTCAACAGCAGGCAGATCCGTCAGGTGATATTGGACAAAGAGGGCTGTTCCGCCATCCGGGAAAAGACGGATATCAGCGCCATTCTGGATGATCTCGGCTATACGGCGGGGGATCTGATGAACGTGAATTTCGTCTTTATCGTGGAGGGCAGGCAGGACAAGAGCCGTCTCCCGCTGCTGCTTAAGAAATATTATTCCGAAACCTATGATTCGGACGGAAACCTGTCCCGGATCGCCATTATCACCACCAACAGCTGCACCAACATCAAAACCTACGCGAACCTCAAATACATGAACCAGATCTATATCCGGGATCAGTTTTTGATGATCCGGGACGGCGACGGCGAAGACCCCTCCCGGCTGAAACGGCAGCTCTGCCGCTATTATGAAGAGCGGAATCTGGAAGATATGGATAAGCTTCCCCGGGTCCGCCCGGAGAACGTGCTGATCCTGCGCTATTATTCCTTCGAGAATTACTTTCTGAACCCGAAGATCATGGCTATGCTCGGGATCATTGAATCCGAAGAAGCATTCTATGAAATCTTTCTGGAAAAATGGAAGGAGTATCTGTACCGCATCACAAGCGGCAAGCGCCTGACAGCGGTCCTCGGACAGGATCTCAACTCCGTGGAGGATGTGAAAGCGCATATGGAAGAGATTCGTACCTACATGCGCGGACACAATCTATTCGATATTTTTTACGGGAGATATAAAAATGAGGAAACTGCCCTTTTAGAGCGCTATATCGAGCTGGCGCCCAGGGAAGACTTCCGGGATATTCTGGAAGCCGTGGAGCAGTTTCCGTACTTTGAGAGCCGAAGAATTTGAGGCCGCCAAAAACTAACCAGTCCCTTTTTCCTCTATTTTCAAGCTTGCCAACCCTGTATATTTCATGTAGAATTTAAATAATGAATCTTTAAAGTATATGAAATTAATCAATAAAAAATATATAATATAAAGGAAATCCTATGGATCAAAAATATTCTGTTTTACTTGCCGAAGATGAATCTTTGGTTTTACTTGGCTTAAAAGCCCTTTTAACCCAGCTCGGACATACTGTTGTCGGAGAAGCCTACAGTGGCAGGGACGCTGTATCACTATGTAATTCCCTTAACCCCGACCTGTTGATCATGGATATAAAAATGCCTGTTTTAGACGGTATTCAGGCTCTGGAACAGATCAACAGTACACGCAGCGTTAAAATGCCCTGCATTTTTATCTCCGCGTATTCTGACGATCATTTAATTGAACGCGCCAAATCCGCCGGTGTCTTTAACTATCTTGTAAAACCAGTCCGTCTGGAAGATCTGCGTGTTGCCCTGAATATTACAATGCAGCAGTACCAGGAATATATACAGGTAATTCAGGAAAGAGATCAGGCAAAAGCGGATCTGAAAAACAGAAAACTGATCGAGCGCGCTAAAGGTATCCTTATGGATAATTTTGACATGAAGGAAAAACAGGCCATGGAATTTATGCAGAAAAAAGCCCGGGACAGCCACAAAAAATTAAATGTTATCGCGCAGGGTATTATTTCGATGGATGAGGCTATCAAATGATCGGAAAATCTGATTTTTTTTATTTTGACTCCAATAATCATTTATGCATTCCCTCTCTCAATCTGGTCCTGCTTCCGGGAGAAGCAGTAGCTATTTTAGGCACCCGCGGCAATAATATAAGCGATATCTACAGCAGATTCCATGTCCTGAACCCACTGGGGAAAAAGACGCTTTCCCATCCGGCCATTCGCTGTGTCACTGCCGGCAATATCAATCTTTTCCCCCAATTTTCTGCTTATGACAACTTCAGTATGGCGGAACATTCCGTTATACGGTATAACAGAAAGCAGTTGATACGCATCTGTGAAAATATCAAAAAGCAGTTCGGCATCTCCACTAATTTTCACACGCCTATAAAACGTCTGCCCGTCTCCGAGCAGATCATTGTTCTGGTCGTCCGTGCTATGATCTCTGAGATGGATATTCTGGTCTGCGATAACCTGATCTCCCAGCTCAGTATCGAAGACCGCAGTATACTGCTCTCCATGTTCCGGACCATGCTGGATCAGGGCAAAAGCATACTCTATCTGACTACCAAATGGGAAAATGCCGTTCAGGCTGCATCCAGAATCATTGTAGCCAGTGACGGGGAAGTGATGGGGGAAATGAACACATTGGAAGTTATTGAAAATCCCCAACATTTACTGTTTTTGATCTCAGGCCGCACGCTGATGGAACAGAACGCAAATTCCATAGACGCCTCCCAGATGCTGGATATGTTGTATACTGGTGCCGAATATCTAACAAATAACTATGAATTAAATGAAACGCTTTCTGTTATTATCAATAATATTTCACGCATTATCCATTGTGACAGTTGTGTCATCTCTTTGAGAAATCAGGATTCGGATATCGTCCATACTTATAACGGGCAATATCATAATGCCCCTTCCCTGTCCGAAGAATTTATGCATGATTATTTAAATGAACAATGCAGTTATCCGGAAAATATTGTCTATATTTCTTCAGAAGATATCAATTTCAACAGGATCATATCCTCAAGATCCAGCGATGTTAAATCCCTTATCATTATGCCTGTTGTCAGCAAAAACAATCTTCTGGGGCTTTTATGTGTCTTTTTTTCCAGTATTACCGTATATGATAATCAGCAATTCAATTATCTAAAGTCCTTTTGCCGCGAAGTATCCGTCGTTGTGGAAACCTCACGGCTGATCAACAATTCCGTTCTTTTGCAGGAAAGCAACCACCGGATCAAAAACAATCTGCAGATCATTATCAGCCTGATCGCCATGCAGCAGCTCTATATTCAGCAAAATCCTGAAGCGGATACCGGAGAAATTCTGGATTCCATCACAAACTGTGTCCAGAATATTGCTTCTCTCCATGATCTGCTGACAAGCCCCCATTCAAACTCAAATAATATAGATCTTTCCCGCATCATAGAATGCATTTTGCGCCTTTATAAAACAACTTCCGTTTCCATTTCAACAGAGGTGGAAGACCTGTTGATCCCCTACGCCAAAGCAACTTCCATATCCATTATTATCAATGAACTTCTTGCCAACTGTATTAAACATGCCTTTCCTGAACCCCTGCTTCCTGCCAAGCCCAGCGTTCATATTTCCTGTCATATTTTTAATGAAGACCTTGTTATGAAAATACATGACAATGGTGTTGGCATATCCGAAACGATCAATGTAAATACCGCCCAGAGCATCGGTTTTTCTATTCTTCGCGCCATCATCAAAAACGAACTGCACGGTACACTGCATATAACCGGCTCTCATCCGGGTACCGTCGCTACGATCACTATTCCTTATACTATGCTGATCACCCACACATGAAAGCAGCGTACGTGTTGACTGCTTAGCCAGTAACCCCGCCGCTGCTTTCTCTTTCTTTTTAGCTTCTGCTTTTTATTCTGTGATGCCTTCCAAAAGCTGTTCCACATATTCTGTGGACTCTCTGACCGCACGATAAATATCTTCTTCCGGCATCGGTGTATTCCGGGGTCCGATATTACCCAGTACGCCCTTCACATGTACAGGTATCTCATATCCACAGGGAATTTTTCTCCCCAATGTGCTCAGCGTCTTAAAGAACGCCGGAAAATGGACGTCACCTGCCCCGATCGGCACATATGCCACATCTTCTCCCCTTATCCTGATATCTTTTAAGTGAAGATGCGCCAGATATTCAAAGCCGTATTTTATATCCTCCTCCACTTTAACCTTTCCGGCACTGTAAAATAAAGTATTTCCGGTATCATAATTCAGACGCACCAGAGGATGATGAAAATATTCAAACACTTCCACACTGTCCTTCGCCGTGCTCACAATATCGCCATGGGATTCCAACCCGATCACAACATCCCACTTTTCCGCCTCCTTTATGATCTCCTTCATGTTTTTATAAAAGACATCAAGCCTTTCAACCGGTCCGGAGTTTGTATTGATCATCTTCGCTCCGATACGGCCTGCAAAAGCTATCTTTTTCATGAAATCATGGAACTGTTTTTCCTCAGTCAGATCCACATGCCCGGATAACGCATAACACTTCAGCCCTTTTTCCACAAGTAATGCCTTTATTTCCGAAGCATACTCCGCCGTCATCTCCTCCGGGCTGATATGTTCACACATATTGACAATTGAGGAAGGCTCCACATAGGCAAATCCGCTTCCTTTAACGATATCCAGCGCCTTTTCAAAAGAATATCCTCTGCATAAATTTGTCCCGAGGGATACCATCTCAAATAATCTCATACCCTTCCCCCTTTGCCTTAAATAATGTGACCATCATTGCCTGCCCTATCCGCAGCCGGTTCTCATAGACTCTTTGTCCCATATCCGCATACATTTCTTTAAAGAGGCTAATTGCCATAGGATCAAAATTTTGAAACCGCTCTGCCAATTTTACCGCATACGGCAAAACGTCACTCCCCGGAACTATCTCATTGACCAGTCCCAACTCCTTTGCCGTCCCGGCACTCAGCTTTTCTCCCAACAATCCCATCGCCATCGCCTTTTTCTTTCCTAAGTTTGCAAACAGCCCAGAAAAACCCATCGCCGGAGCCACCCCGTCCAATATTTCCGGAACGGCAAACTCTGCATCTTTGGAAGCGACTGCAAGGTCACATGCCTCCGCCAGAGAACAGCCCCCTCCATATGCTTTTCCCTCCACCGCCGCAATGATCGGCAAGCGGCATTTTTGCATTGCCAGGTGGAGATTGATAAACGCATTGCCGAACTCTTTTATTTCCTGTACGGTTTTTCTACGATAATCCCCGAGATCGCCGCCCGCACAAAACCATTCGCTGTTTCCACATAGTATGATTGCGCGGCAGGTATCGTCTCGCGATGCCTGTTCAAGTTCCCGCCGCAGCTCTTCCATACATGCAATACTCAGTTTATTGTTTACCTCCGGACGGTCTATCTGTATCATGCGCACAGATGTGCGGTTCTCTGTTTTTATTGTTTTGTTTTCCATTTTGTCTCCCCGCTATTTCAAAAATCTGCGCACATAATCCATCGCTTCAAATGCATCACATTTCCCACCGTTCAACATCTCAAATAGCCTTCCGTCTGCTATCACTGCATCTGCTATATCAAACATATAATCCATCCACTCAAATGTTTTTTCCATGATCCGCACTGCATCATGGCGCTGCGGAAACACATCTGCAGTGATCCATTCCGAGTAGCCGGTCTTCTTTAAATAGATGCAAAATTCTACAAATTCCCAGAAGTTGACTGTCCCTGGCACCATATCCCAGTCCCAGTTTCTGTAATTGTCATTGACATGCACATGGAAGAGCCTGCCGGTAGTACTTAAAAAGGAAAGGGAATCACCCAGCACTTCCAATGACTGCAGTGCATGTCCCGTATCCAACGTGACGCCCACATTATCCAACCCCACTTTTTCGCACAGGAATGCCATTTTCCCGGCATTTCCCAGCAAACAATGCATCCTCGGCTCGGAAAGTTTATATTCCAGGCTTAATTTTACATCCGGCCTGTAGGCTGCTGCCTCCCTGATGCAGTTCACCGTATCATTAAATGCCCTCTCGTAGTCCAACTCAAACGGGTAGTCATTTCCGTCATTTAAAAAAGCAATGGTCACTTTATTACAGCCAAGCTCCGCCGCGAAATCAAGCCCTGTTTTCATATATTCCACCGCTTCTTTCCGCACCGCCGCGTCCGGAGAGCTGACAGAACCGTAGGCCCATTTCGGTTCCCCTTTCACGTTTACATTGAGAGCCGCCACACCCATTCCATTATTATCCAATATCTGTTTCGCTTTCACAGGGTCCTGTACCTGCTGTGGATAAACGACCTCCAGGCCGGAGCATCCTTTTACTGTAGCTGCCGTTTCTACCATCTGCTCAAAATTCCGGTTTACCCCATATGTAGCGAAACGATCCTGAATCTGTCCCATAAACCCTGTGATAACTGCATACTTATTTCTCATTTTTCCGCCTCTCTTCCTGTCAAATATCTTTTTCGGACTACTGTTTTATATTGATCGAATTTGCCCATAAAGTAGGATCATCCACATTCTCTTTTGTCACCTTTGTAGGCTGAATCCTGATCACGGTATCTTCCAACGTTTCCCCCTGTACCACTCTCAGTGCCATATTCATCGCCTCTTCACTCATAACCAGCTTGGACTGTGCCGCAATAGCATCGACATATCCATTCCGCACGCCCTCCAAGCCTGTCGGTCCTCCATCGACTGTCGTGATCAGAATATGCCCCTCCTCACCCGCTGCGTGCAGCTTATTTAACTGCGCCAGAGCAGATTCCGTTCCACTGTAGCAGGCATTATCGCTCGGTACAAAAATAGCGTTGATATCCGGATTTGCCTGAAATGCATCCATGACTGCGTTATAAGCGTTGTCATTCTTAAATTCTGTGGGAAGCGAAGCCACAATATTGATGCCAAGCTCCTTTGCCCTACCCTCAAATCCCTGATGCCGCTCCAGTCCCGCTGTCGCTGACTGCGTGCCTAACAGCTCCAGCACCACCAGATCACCTATCTCTATCCCTGACTCCTTGGCCACTTCCGCCATAAGGTCTGCTGCTGCCGCACCATGCGCCGTATTATCCGATTCTGCCAATCCGGTAAGCACATCTCCCTCTACGTTCCTGTCAAAGGAAATAACCGGGATTCCCGCATCCTGTGCTTTTTTTACAGCTGCTGCAGCCGCACCGGAATCTACCGGGCACATAACGAGCGCATCCACATCTTTCGTGATCAGATCTTCGATATTCTGCATCTGTGTATCAGCCGTCGCTTTTCCGTCCGTCACTACCAGCTCAATACCGTTTTCATCCGCAAACTGCTGGATTCCTATCAGGTTTGCCTTAAAGCCGTCATTGTCAAGCTGCGGCATGGATATACCAAAAGTATAGGCCTTTCCGCCTTCTGCCGTTTCGGTTTCTCCATTTGCTTCCTCCGCGCCGCTTTCCGCCTCCGGTGCCGGCGCCGTCTCCGCTGCAGGTGCTTCTGTCTGTACCTCCTGATTTCCGCACGCTGCCAGTGTGAGCGTTAAAACTGCTGCCAAAATAGTTGCTGTTACTTTTTTCATGTTCTTTCCTCCTTTTTTTATTTATAGACTCTCGGAATCTCAAAGCCTTATTTTATACGGCTTCCAAGACCCCATTTTTATAAATTCCCCCACTTTTTAAAAAACTCACTTGACATGTGGGGTAAAATGTGCGGCGCACCTTGAAGATCCCTATGCGCCAGCTCTTCAAGGTGCGCCCTTCAATTAAGAACTAATTTCACTCTTGATTGGAGGTGCACACTTTGAAACCTGTTAACATCG
>JAETSN010000074.1 GCA_021769625.1 [Clostridium] symbiosum
GTTTCCCGATAAACTGACGAAGGAAGTTTATGTGCGCTACGGTGCAATTCGCAGAGCGAATCGCAGCGTTTCCCGATAAACTGACGAAGGAAGTTTATGTGCGCTACGGTGCAATTTGCGGAGCAGATCGCAGCAGTTCCCGTATAAAAGGAAGAGGAAACAATATGCGTAAGAACAGTGTAAAAAATACCCGGATCAACGGGGAGGTGCAGAGGGTTCTGGCGGAGATCATCCGCAGCGACATCAAGGACCCGAGGATCCATCCGATGACGTCCGTTGTGACCGTGACGGTGGCGCCGGATCTGAAGACCTGCAAGGCTTTTATCAGCGTGCTGGGCGACGATAAGGCGGCGCAGGACACTCTGGCGGGCCTTAAGAGCGCCGGCGGCTATATCAGAAAAGAACTGGCAAGGCGGATCAATCTGCGCAATACGCCGGAGATCACTTTTGTGATGGATCAGTCCATTGCCTACGGCGTCAATATGTCCAAAAAGATCGATGAAGTGATGGCGTCCATGCCGGAGCGGAATGAAGAGGACGTGACAGGTAAAGAGCAGGCATAAACAGACGTTCTCGATGCGGCGGGCGGATATGCCTGTGCAAAGAGGCGGAACATAGAAAAGAGGTTAGTATAATGAATATCAGGGAAATATGCAAAGATGCGGAAAGAATCGGGATCAGCGGGCATATCAGGCCGGACGGCGACTGCGTCGGTTCCTGTCTGGGACTTTCTCTGTATTTGAAAAAGCTGTTTCCGAAAAAGGAAGTGAAAGTTTTTCTGGAAAAACCGGCAGATATTTTTTCCTGCATCAAAGGTTTTGATGAGATCGTGGTATTGAAAGAGGATATGCCAAAAGAAGCGCCTTTTGATGTGTATTTTGCGCTGGATGCCCGGAAAGACCGGCTGGGCGAGGCGGAGAAATTTTTTGAGGAGGCAGAGCAGACGGTCAATATCGACCATCATATCAGCAATGCGGAGGGCTGCGGGACATATAATTATGTGTATCCGGAGGCCAGTTCCACAAGCGAGCTGGTATATGAACTGGTGGAAGAGAGGATGCTGGATGCGGATATCGCCACGGCGCTGTATATCGGGATCGTGCATGATACGGGAGTGTTCCGGTATTCCTGCACTTCCCCGAAGACCATGCAGGCGGCGGCAAAGCTGATCGGTACAGGGATCGATTTTCCCAGACTGATCGAAGAGACTTTTTATGAGAAGACCTATGTACAGAATCAGATCATGGGGCGGGCGCTCCTTGAGAGCATGCTGATCATGGACGGGAAATGCATTGTCAGCTATATCGATAAGAAGACGATGGATTTTTATCAGGTGACGAGCAAGGATTTCGAGGGCATCGTCAGCCAGATCAAACTGACGAAGGGCACGGAATGCGCGGTCTTTATGTATGAGATCAGGACGCTGGAATACAAGGTGAGCCTTCGGTCGACTGATAAAGTCAATGTGGCGGAGGTGGCGGAGATGTTCGGCGGCGGCGGCCATGCGCGGGCTGCCGGCTGTACAATGAACGGTACGTTCCATGACGTGATCAATAATCTGACAGTACATATAGAAGAACAGTTGGAGGGGGCAGGTGCTTAACGGGATACTGGTCGTCAGAAAAGAGCAGGATTATACTTCGAATGATGTGGTGGCTAAGATGCGCGGCATCTGCCGCCAGAAAAAAATAGGGCATACCGGGACGCTGGATCCGAACGCGGAGGGCGTGCTGCCGGTGTGTCTCGGCAATGCCACAAAGCTCTGCGATATGCTGATAGACCGCAGCAAGGAATACATTGCGGAGCTGACGCTGGGGATCACCACCGACACGCAGGATATCTGGGGACAGGTGCTGACAGACAGCGGGGAAAAATGGCGGGAACTTTCTGAAGAAGAGATAGAAAAAACGGTTGCTTCCTTTCAGGGGAAGGGGCAGCAGATACCGCCCATGTATTCGGCGCTGAAGGTAAACGGAAAACGCCTTTACGAGCTGGCCCGTGCGGGCACTGTGATCGAGAGGAAAGCGCGTGAGATAGAAATAGAAGAGATAGAACTGCTGCCGCCGGAAGGATGCCATGAGACGATGGCATATCGGGCGGCTTGTTTTTCGATGCTGCCGAAACTCCGGATCAGGGTGGTTTGCTCCAAAGGGACTTACATCCGGACGATCTGTCAGGACATCGGCGAGAAACTGGGCTGCGGCGCTGCCATGAGTTCCCTTGTGCGGACAAGGGTCGGAAATTTCCGGCTGGAAGCGGCGCATACCCTGTCCGAAATAGAAAAGATCAGGGACAGTGCGGGACTTGAGAGCATACTGATCCCTGTGGATGCATGTTTCAGGGAATATCCGGCGGCGGCGGTGAGGGAGGAGGCGGCACGCTTCCTGAAAAACGGAAACGAACTGCGGCTTTCCATGGCGGAGATATCCGGCGGAGGAAAGGGCGGTTTTGCCGGCATGCCGGATGGGAGTCCTATTCGGGTTTATGATAAGGACGGAATATTTTACGGCGTATATCTGCTGCAGGAGCAGAGGCGGGTATTAAAGCCGTGGAAGATGTTTTTGCCTGTATAAGCAAAGACATTTAGTTTGTGGAACCGGACGCCATGAGAATCATAAAATCCTCCGTCGGCACGCTTGCGCTGGCTCTGTTTTTCAAGAGCCTGTGAAACAACGCAGCGGTACTAAGCTCGTGAGGGACCTCGCTAAGTACCGGTGTTTTTCAAGGGCACTCCTTGAGGATTTTATGATTCTCATGGCTGGTTAAGGTGTAAACGAAACGATATTAGAGATAAAATGTTATTTTGGTTTTACTGCTCTTGTCCAGAGAGCGAAGTGGAGTGTATGAAAGTTATTTTTCTGCCGGATATGTGGGGAATATGAATTCCGGAATGGGAGAAGATAAGGATGCAGATCATTGAAAAGGAGACAACTTTCCAACTACATAAGCCGTCGGCGGCGGCCATCGGGAAATTTGACGGCATACACAGGGGGCACCAGAGCCTTCTTCGGCATGTCCTGGAACAGAAGGATAAGGGGCTGCAGGCGGCCGTGTTTACGTTCGATCCTTCCCCGGCGGTGCTGTTTCACAAGCTCTTGAAGAACAGAGCTGGGACGAGCCTTCCGGAACTCACGACGAAACGGGAGAAGCGAAAACTGTTCGAGGAGCTGGGGATCGATGTGCTGATCGAATTTCCGCTGACTTATGAGAGCGCCGCCATGCCGGCGGAGCGGTTCATCGAGGAAGTGCTGGCAAAACAGATGAGAGCAGCCTATATCGCGGCGGGGAAGGATCTGTCCTTCGGAAAGGACGGAAAAGGCGACACAGCGCTGTTGGAACAATATGCCGGGCGGTGCGGATACCGGACGGATATCATAGAGAAGGTCTGTCTGGACGGCGTGGAGATCAGTTCCAGCTATGTGAGGGAGACGGTGAAGGCGGGCGATATGGAGAAGGCGAGAGAGCTGATCGGCGAGGCCTACAGCGTGAGCGGCGTGGTGGCCCACGGGAAGAAGCTGGGGCGCAGGCTGGGTATGCCCACCGTGAATCTGCTGCCGGAGAAAGAAAAACTCCTGCCGCCCTACGGCGTCTATTTTTCGGAAGTCATTCTGGGAGAGCATACTTACAAGGGTATCACCAATATCGGCTGCAAACCCACCGTGAACGATGAAAAACAGGCGGGAGTGGAAACCTATCTATATGATTTTGCACAGGATATCTACGGAAAAGAGATCACGGTCAGGCTGTACTCGTTTCACAGGCCGGAGAGGAAATTCGGTTCGGTGGAGGAATTGAAGCGGCAGATGGCGGCGGATATCGCTAAGGGAAGGTATTACGAGCACGCCTGATGTAAGAGTTCAGTCCGGACAGGCAGGTACAGTCTATCCTATGAAGACTGTAGAAAAACGTTGGCACTTAGGCGCCGTGTTTTGGCGCCTTATGTGTCCGCTACGTTTTTCTTCAAGCGAGAGCGTGTCTGAATGGGATATGACTGTGCCCGCCTGTCCGGGCTGAACTCTTACTATCTGTGCCCGCTTGATATTTTTGTTGAAAGATGTCGATAAAACGGTTATAATGAACAGGTAGGCTCGTCAGGTATTCGGCAAAAGGCGTTTTTTTGCCGAAAAAGCCGGGTATCTGATGGGTAGGAGATGATAGATAAGAATATGAGAGCACATACCGGATACGGGATATCCGGCAGGGGGATAAGGAATGGAAGCTGGCATTATATTATCGATGGCTGGGGGACTGGGGCTCTTTCTGTATGGCATGCATGTCATGAGCGACAGTATTGAAAAGGTTGCGGGCGCCAAACTCAGAAAGATTCTGGAGATGTTCACTACAAACCGTTTTACCGGCATTTTGGTAGGGGTTATCTTTACTGCATTGATCCAATCTTCTTCTGCCTGTACTGCTATGGTGGTCAGCTTTGTAAACGCGGGGCTGATGACACTGTATCAGGCGGCGGGAGTCATCTTTGGTTCCAATATCGGAACGACAGTTACAGCGCTTTTGGTATCGTTTAAACTGGAAAAATTCGCACCGGCTATTTTGTTGATCGGTGTGCTTTTGGTACTGTTCGGCAAAAAGCAGAAAATGATAAAGGTAGGGGAAGTGGTCGTCGGTTTCGGTATACTGTTTATGGGGCTTTCCACGATGTCAGCCGCAATGTCGGGACTGAAGGAGTCACCTTTTATCATGAAACAGTTTGCAGCGCTGAAAAGTCCCGCTTTAGCCGTCATACTGGGATTTGTGCTGACGGCGATCATCCAGAGCTCCTCTGTTACCGTCAGTATCATGGTGCTGATGGCAAATCAGGGCCTTCTAGGACTGGATATGTGCATGTACATCACGCTGGGCTGTAATATCGGTTCCTGTATCACGGCAGTTCTGGCTTCTTTGACAGGCAAAAAAGATGCGAAGCGGGCGGCTATGATCCATATGCTGTTCAATGTGTTCGGTACGGTCATCATGTATGTCATCCTGCGAATCGGGATGGATTGGATACTCGGGATGTTTGTCAGCATAGCCGGTGATGATCCGGGGCGTATTGTAGCTTATGCGCACCTGTTTATTAAGGTGTTTCTTGTGATCGTGCTGACGCCTTTCATCGGCGGCATTGTGAAGCTGACTTATCTGATCGTGCCCGGCGACGATAAGAAGGTGGGTTACAGAGACAGCTTCCAGTTAAAGTACATCGGCAACAAGGTCGTGCTGAATCCGGCTACGGCGGTTGTGGAAGTCATCAAGGAGATCGACCGTATGGCGTCCCTCGCCAGCGAGAATTTAAACCGTGCGATGAATGCGCTGATCACGCTGGATGAGGAGGACATTCAGGAAGTGTATGCCGTGGAGGAAAACATCAATTTCCTGAATCATGCGATCACGGGTTATCTGGTAAAGATCAACCAGACCACGCTGCCGATAGAGGACGCGAAGATGATCGGCGGGCTGTTCCATGTGGTGAACGATATCGAGCGTATTGGCGATCATGCGGAGAATGTGGCGGATAATGCGGTGAAGAGAAAAGAAGGCAATATTTCCATCAGCAAGGATGCGCAGCATGAACTGGGCGAGATGCTGGATATGGTCAACACGATCATCCGGTATTCGGTGGATATGTTTGCGAACGGCACGATAGAGCATCTGCAGGATATCGTGCAGCTGGAAGATGCGGTGGATGAGAAGGAAAGGGAACTGCAGCAGAACCATGTGGACAGGCTGACAAGGAACGAGTGTACGCCTGCGGCGGGCATGCTGTTCTCGGATATCGTATCCGGGCTGGAGAGGGTTTCCGACCATGCCACCAATATTGCGTTTTCCATTTACAGCAGCGACAATGAGGAAGCGGAGGGCTAGTGCAGGGCATATTTGCTTTCAGCCGGCCAGTGTGTCCGGCTTTTGATATCGCCGGTTCGTGCAGGGATCGAGTTTGTGAACCGGTGCCGGCCAGATCCGGAGGAAAGGATTATTGTAGTATCATTTATGAGAAAGCCAGTGCGATTTGGAAAAATGAAATACAAAAGAACAATGCTATATTCCTGCGGAGTGTTCCTCGCCGCAGGAATGTTTTTCATGATGGGCTTTGGGACAGAGGCAAAGGAAAAGGTGCCGAGAAAAGACGTGATGTTAAAGCCCATCGGGATCGACCGTGTCATGGATCCGGAAAAGAGTGATGAGGAGATTCTGGCTGAAGCAGAGAATATTGAACTGTTCGGCTATAAGAATCTGGGGATCGCGAATGTGGAGAACAATCTGAATGTCAGAGCGGGCGCAGATGAGAGTTCAAAACTTGTGGGAAAGATGCCGAGGGACTCTGCCTGTGAGATTTTAGGACAGGAGGGGGACTGGTCGAAGATCACTTCCGGTAAAGTGGAGGGGTATGTTAAGACGGAATTTCTGTTCACAGGTTCCGATGCGAGGATCAAGGCGCTGGATCTGATCTCCACCTACGCGGTGGTGCATGCGGACGCCCTCAGGGTCAGGCAGGAACCGAATACAGATGCTTCCATCTATACGCAGGTTGCCCAGGGAGAGATGTTAGAGTATGTGCAGACGCTGGAAAACGGCTGGGTGGAGATCATGCTGGATGATGAGACCGTGTATGTCTCCGGGGAGTACGTGGAGCTGGAGGATAAGTTGGAGACAGCGGTGACGCTGACGGAACTGCTTTACGGCGCAGGGGTTTCTGACGCTCGTGTCAGTATCTGTGAGTATGCGAAGCAGTTTTTGGGGAACCGGTATGTGTACGGCGGCAGTTCCCTGACGAAGGGTACGGACTGCTCCGGGTTTACGATGCGGGTTTATCAGCAGTTCGGGATCTCGCTTCCCCATTCTTCGAGGGCACAGGCGAACATGGGAACGAAGATCAGCGCGTCGGAGGCGAAGCCCGGGGATCTGTTTTTCTACGGCGGCAGAGGGTATATCAACCATGTGGCGCTCTATATCGGCGGCGGCCAGGTGATTCATGCCAGTTCGCCTAAGACCGGGATCAGGATCAGCAGCTGCAATTACAGAACGCCGGTGAAAGTGGTCAGGATCATCAATTCTTAGTAAGAGCGGTCATTGAAATCAAAGCCGGACATTAGTTTGTGTTGATAAGGAGGAGATTTTTATGAGGCTGATAACAAGACCAGATTTTGATGGATTTGTCTGCGGGGTGCTTTTGCTGGAGGCGGGTATTATCGATCATTGGAAATTTGCGCATCCGAAAGATCTTCAGGATGGACTGGTGGAGGTCGATGAGGATGACTGTCTGGCGAATGTGCCGTATGTGGAAGAATGCGGCCTGTGGTTCGATCATCATGCCAGCGAGAACGAGCGCCTTAGGCTGGCGGGCAAGTACAAGGGGGAAAGCCGGACCGCGCCCTCCTGTGCCCGCATTGTTTATGAGTACTATGGCGGTGCAGACCGTTTCCCGCAGTTTGGGGAATTGATGGATGCGGTGGATAAGGTTGACTCAGGGGATTTGACAGTAGAGGAAGTGATGAACCCGCAGATCTGGATGTGGGAAGTTTGATGTTGAAATACAATGGAGGCGGCCATAAAAAGGCGGGCATCTGCCGGTTCAGCGATGAGACGATGGAAAAAGGACTGTCTGAGATGCTGGCGGAACTATGCGCCATGGCGAATGCTTAAGAATCGGTTTTCATTGAAGGACGGAAGCCCTGACAATTTTTTGCCGCCATACTTTATGAAAAGTACAGCAGAAATAAAAATTTCTTGTTTACAATTATCATACTTTATGCTATAGTATTTCAGTATGAGTTCAGCCGATACTCAGGGAGAGGAGACTCCGACCTGCCCTTGGTATCCGGCGGTTATAATAAAAGGAGGAAGAAACAATGATTTCTAAGGAAAAGA
Source organism: [Clostridium] symbiosum (assembly GCA_021769625.1). Taxonomy (GTDB): domain Bacteria; phylum Bacillota; class Clostridia; order Lachnospirales; family Lachnospiraceae; genus 1XD8-76. The sequence goes on from JAETSN010000074.1 coordinate 7,864, forward strand.
AAGCAGCGATCATCAAAGAGTATGAGAGAACACCGGGCGATACAGGTTCACCGGAAGTACAGATCGCGATCCTGACAGCAAGGATCCAGGAGTTGACAGAGCATCTGAAGGAGAACCAGAAGGATCATCATTCCCGCCGCGGTATGTATATGATGATCGGTCAGAGACGTGGGCTGCTTGATTATTTAAAGAAGAAAGATATCGAGAGATATCGTGCTTTAATTGAAAAACTTGGTATCAGAAAGTAAAAGAAAGAACGTGATGGATGGGCGGAACCGGAGACTTCGTTTTGGGTGCCGCCTTTCCCGGTTTCAGGAGAATGCTTCAGCGGAGTGGGGAAATTCCGGGAGTTTTGGGGTTTTTCGACGAAGGATTCGATTCAGGCAGGGGAATAGTTCCGAGACCACAGAAAATGGTACTTCCCGCGGGAAGCGGCATTTTCTGTAGTTTCGGCCTCTTCTGCCTGAGAAACAAACTGTATTCCGAAAAGTAAAAATGCTTTCTGTCATCAGGTCTGTGACATAAGTAAAGAAAAGGAGAAGAGAGAACATGTACAAAACTTACACATTGGAACTCGCCGGCCGTACATTAAAAGTGGACATCGGCAGAGTCGGCAAACAGGCGAACGGCTGTGCGTTTATGCAGTACGGCGAGACGACCGTGCTTTCCACGGCGACGGCTTCCGAAAAGCCCAGGGAGGGAATCGACTTTTTCCCCTGCAGCGTGGAATATGAAGAGAAATTTTATTCCGTGGGAAAGATCCCGGGAGGCTTCAACAAGAGAGAGGGCAAGGCTTCCGAGAATGCGGTGCTCACAAGCCGCGTGATCGACAGGCCCATGCGTCCTCTGTTCCCGAAGGATTACAGAAACGATGTGACTTTAAATAACATGGTAATGTCGGTGGATCCCGCATGTCGTCCGGAGCTGGTGGCGATGCTGGGTACTTCCATCGCAACCTGCATTTCCGATATTCCCTTTGCCGGTCCCTGCGCGATGACACAGATCGGCATGGTGGACGGGGAATTTATCGTAAACCCCGGCCAGGAGCAGTGGGACAAGGGCGACCTGAAGCTGACCGTTGCTTCCACGGCTGAAAAGGTGATCATGATCGAGGCGGGCGCCAACGAGATCCCGGAGGATAAGATGATCTCCGCCATCTACAAAGCCCACGAGATCAACCAGACGATCATCGAGTTTATCAACAGGATCGTGGCGGAGTGCGGCAAGCCGAAACATGACTATGTGAGCTGCTCGATCCCCGAGGAGATGTTTGAGGAGATCAAAAAGATCGTACCGCCCGAGGAGATGGAGACGGCTGTCTTCACGGATGAAAAGCAGGTGCGCGAAGAAAATATCAGAAATATCACTGCAAGGTTGGAGGAGGCTTTTGCGGAGAACGAAGAGTGGCTTGCCGTATTAGGGGAAGCTGTGTACCAGTACCAGAAAAAAACGGTCCGCAAGATGATCTTAAAGGATCACAAGCGTCCTGACGGCCGTGAGCTGACGCAGATCCGTCCGCTGGCGGCGGAGGTCGATATCATCCCGAGAGTGCACGGTTCCGCTATGTTTACCCGCGGACAGACACAGATCTGCAACGTGACCACGCTGGCGCCTTTATCCGAGGCACAGAAAGTGGACGGGCTGGATGTGAACATTACCGAAAAGAGATATATGCATCACTATAACTTCCCTTCTTACTCCGTAGGAGAGACCAAGGTGAGCAGGGGGCCGGGCAGAAGAGAGATCGGACACGGCGCACTGGCGGAGAGAGCGCTTTTGCCGGTACTGCCTTCTGTGGACGAGTTCCCTTATGCGATCCGCACTGTATCGGAGACTTTTGAGTCCAACGGTTCCACCTCCATGGCTTCCACCTGTGCATCCTGCATGTCCCTGATGGCGGCAGGCGTGCCCATCAAGAAGATGGTTGCCGGTATTTCCTGCGGTCTGGTGACAGGCGATACGGATGATGATTTTGTACTGCTGACAGATATCCAGGGACTGGAAGATTTCTTCGGCGACATGGACTTCAAGGTGACCGGTACGACAGAGGGTATCACGGCGATCCAGATGGATATCAAGATCCACGGCCTGACAAGACCTATCGTGGAAGGTGCCATCGCACGCTGCCGTGAGGCGAGGCTGTTTATCATGGATACCTGCATGAAACCGGCTATCTCCGCACCGAGACCGGAAGTAGGCCCGTATGCACCGAAGATCATTTCCCTGCAGATCGATCCGGAAAAGATTGGCGATGTGGTCGGACAGCGCGGCAAGACGATCAATGAGATCATCGCGAGAACTGACGTGAAGATCGATATCACGGATGACGGACAGGTTTCCGTATGCGGCACCGATCAGGAAATGATGGACAAGGCGGTGGATATGATCAAGACCATCGTGACCGACTTTGAGGCGGGACAGGTGTTCAAAGGCAAAGTGGTGAGCATCAAGGAGTTTGGCGCGTTCATCGAGTTTGCACCGGGCAAGGAAGGCATGGTCCACATCTCCAAGATCGCGAAGGAGAGGATCAACCGCGTCGAGGATGTGCTGACGCTGGGCGATGTGGTGACGGTTGTCTGTCTCGGAAAGGACAAGATGGGCAGGATCAGCTTCTCCATGAAAGATGTAGCACAGAAATAAAGACTATCATCGCCATGCAGGCGAAGATAGTCGCTGCTTCTCGATCTGCTGTGCAGATTGAGAAGTTTCCCCTAATATAGAGCATAATAAAATGCAAAATAAAGGCGGTAATCCGGATGGATGACCGCCTTTTACTAAGCCTTATCTGCCGATGCCGTTTATGCCTCCCATTCCACGGCGATACCGGTCGTGTTGGGGCCTACGTGGGAGGAGACGATGAGGTTTAAGCTTGCCTCATAGCTGCCCGGGATAAAGGACCTGCATTTCTCAAACATGTCCTTGTTTCCCACATAGATATTGCCGATGCGGGCGGCTTTTTTGCTCTCCGCGATGGCCTGGATATTCCGCAGGGCGCTGTTTAAGCCGCGGGATTTTTTGTATAACTCGATCTGTCCTTCCCGGATGGTCAGGATCGGCTTGATATCGAGGATATCCCCGATCTTCCCGATGGCGGGGGAGACTCTGCCGCCCTGGATCAGATATTTAAAATCATCTACAATGAAGAAGATATCCAGAAGCTTTACCCGTCTTTCTATCTCGGAGGCAGTCTCTTCCAGAGCTTTGCCCTGTTTCTTTAGTTCGATGGCATCGGCACAGAGAAAACCTGCGCCGAGCGTGGCGCTCAGGGAATCAATGACCTTTATGGAAGATTCAGGATAAAGGATTTCCAGTTCTTTTGCCACCATACAGATCGTGTTGTAGGAACCGCTGATACCGGAGGAAACCGCGATACATAAAATATCTTTATCATCTTTCAGAGCTTTTTCAAAACGGTTGCGGGTCAGATCAGGATTAACACCGGCCGTATATGCCCGACGGCTGCTTAGCTGTTCAAAGAATGCTTCCCTTGTCAAAACACGTTCATCGCCGTAGACAGTGTCGGAATCGAAATAGTAATACTGCGGCAGCATAACGACATCTGCGTCATAGGGCTTCGGTACATCGACATCTCCGTCCGTAAAAATAATGAAATCTTTCATGTCAAAAGTCTCTCCTGTATTATCTGGTTTTAGTCAAAATACATGCTGTAAAGTATCCAGAAACAGTATATCACTTTTGCCGGAGGTTTGCATGGATTTTATGGAGTTTTAAGAAAAACAGCCGGTAATCTTCATAGTTTTGTCATAGTTCATAATAGTTTTTTATTTCTTGACTAAAGTTGCACAATAATTTAAAATGTAAATAAGGTATTGTCAAACAACTTTGGAGGAGGTATAGTATGCAGGACATCATTAAAATTGAATCAAAACAACATCCGAAAGTGGTATTAAGAGTGATACCCGGGCATTTTGCAACGCCCTACTCCCATGTAAACTACTATCTGGATATGACGGCGCTGAAGGCGAGGCAGAGCGAGGCGGCGGCAGTGGCTGCGGAGCTCAGCAAGCAGATAGCGGTGACAACGATCGTGGATACGATCGTCTGTATGGACGGCTGTGAGATCGTAGGTTCCTATCTGGCAGAGGAACTCACAAAGGCAGGTGTTTATTCGATGAATGCCCATAAGACGATGTATATCATCACGCCGGAATTCGGTCCTTCCGGACAGATGCTGTTCCGGGAGAATTTAAAACCGATGGTGAGAGGGAAAAATGTTCTGCTTCTTATGGCTTCCGTGACAACCGGCCAGACCATCGTCAGGGCGGTGAGGGCGCTCAGATATTACGGCGCCGAACTCACCGGGATCTGCGCTATCTTCAGCGCCGCAAACAGCATAGGAGGCATGACGATCAACTCTCTCTTTACGATGGCGGACCTTCCGGACTACAGAAAGTATGAGCCGGATAACTGCAGCCTGTGTAAGGCAAAGAAGAAGATCGATGCTTTTGCGAATGGGTTTGGATATTCGCTGATCCAGGAATAGAAGAGAAGGAAAAGAGAAAAGGCGGCCGTGGGAGGCAGCCTTTTCTTATGGGCAGTTCCATGCAGAGGCCATATGCGGTTGAAATGGGCATGGAGCAACAGTGCTATCTCTTGATATCGTAGTTCATATTCATCAGATTCTGGATCGTGGAGACATCGTCCGTGATGTTGGCGTCGCCGCGGATCGTGTGCTTGATGGCGCTGCTGGCAACCGCGAAATTTACGATGTCCATAGGCTTGTAGCCATGCATCATGGCGTAGATCAGGCCGCTGGCGAAGGAGTCCCCGCTGCCCACGCGGTCCAGAATATTGAATGTGAATAATCTGCTCTCAAAGGTATGGTTCTCATACCACAGGAAGGCTTTCAGGCTGTTTTCGCTGCCGCTGTGTGCATAGCGCACATGGCGTGCGATACATTTGAGATTCGGGTATCTCGCCACAAAGGCCTGGAAGACTTCATCCTGCTGTTCGTAGTTCGGCTGAAAAGGTATGTCGTCTTTGATATCCCCTTTGCTGTGGTCTGCTTCATCCTTCCAGAGATGATAGGGCTCGATGCCGAAAAGAACATCCACATAAGGTAGGTATTCGGTACAGTAGTCCCGGGCTTTTTCCCACGACCAGAGTTTGCTGCGGAAATTGCCGTCGAAACTGACCGTGATGCCCTTTTCTTTTGCTGTCTTTAAACAGCCTGTGATCAGTTTATGACAGTTTTCCGAGAGCGCCGGGGTGATGCCGCTCAAGTGGAGCCATGTAAAACCGTCTAAAAGGCTGTCGAGATCCACCGTACTGAAATCAAATTCCGCCATGGCGCTGTGTTTTCTGTCGTAGATCACCTTGCTGGCGCGGATGCCGTATCCTGTCTCGATATAGTAAGTGCCGAGCCGGTGGGTGGGCGTCTGTTCGGGGGTGCTCAAAATAACAGGCGTGCAGTGGACGTCGTTGCTCCGCAGCATACGGATGGCGCTTTTCCCGAGGCTGTTGTTGGGCACCACGCTGAAGAAGGTGCTGTCCACGCCGAGGTTCGCCAGCGCCAGGGCGATATTCGCCTCGCTGCCGCCGTAGCTCGCCTCGAAAGTGGAGGCGGAGCGTATCTTTTCGTAATTGGGCGGCGTCAGGCGCAGCATGATCTCGCCGATGGTGATAAATCGGTTGCCGTCGTTGTTGTTTTGCAGTAAAGGGTTGAAATTTTGCATGAAAAGCTCCTTTCTTAAGAGAAGATGCAGGATCCGGCGGTTGTCCTGAACGCCAAAATCATCCGCTGTGTGGCCGGGCTGGAATACAGGGCAGTAAGCAGAATGTACTGTTCGTTGTTTTATATAGAGGATATCATAAATATATTTTGGCGGCAACAGTTTGCGGCTATTTGGTTAATGATAACGGACTGAACTGCCACCGGAAGGGCATAAAAAACCGCCGTGGTGTACGGCGGTTTCCTGTCGAAAGATTAGATTGCTTCATGGAATGTACGGCTGATAACATCTGCCTGCTGTTCCGGTGTGAGTTTGATGAAGTTTACTGCGTAACCGGAAACGCGGATCGTGAGCTGGGGATAATTCTCAGGATGTTTCTGGGCGTCGAGAAGCATATCCCTGTTTAATACGTTAACATTCAGGTGATGACCGCCCTTTGTTGCGTAGCCGTCCAATAAATTAACGAGATTGTCTACCTGTGCGCTTGTGTTTGCCATGATGTGTTCCTCCTTGAAAATATAATTTAATAATAGTAATGATTACTGTTTCATTGATTTAATAATAGTAGTTATTCTCATTTTTGTCTATAGTTATTTCAAAATTTAATGTTTTTTTTCCAGTACAATGATGGTAATATTTACATGTAAATGCGGAAACGGTATAATTACGGGGTGAGCAGGCAAAAAATTTGTGAAAAATACAGGACAGGGTGAAAAAATATGAGGCAGGAGACGATAGACAGGATCAGGAAATTTACAAAAGACCGGGACTGGGATCAGTTCCATTCGCCGGGAAATCTGGCAAAATCAATTTCCATAGAAGCGGGCGAACTGTTGGAATGTTTCCAGTGGAGCGACACGGACTATGATCCGGAGCATGTAAAAGAGGAGTTGGCGGATGTGCTGGTCTATTGCCAGGATCTGCTGGACAAGCTGGGACTGGACGCCGACGAGATCGTGAACCGGAAAATGGATCAAAATGAAAAAAAGTATCCGGTGGAGAAGGCGAAGGGGAGAGCGGAGAAATATGACAGGCTGTGAGGGTGCAGTTTCGGTGTGACAGGTAAAAGATGCGGCGGGATGCTTCAGCAGGAGCCGGGAAAGGGGAACCCGAGACTGTACAGGGCAAGACGGAAGTCTTCCGGGAGAGGTGCTTTTACTTCCATCTCCTCCCTTGTGAAGGGCTGCAGAAAATGTATTGTCCGGGCGTGCAGTGCCGTTCGGTTTATGTTTGGTGTTGCTTTGTTTCCATAGAGAGGATCGCCGGGCAGAGGGCAGCCGACAGACGCCATATGTACCCGGATCTGGTGGGTCCTGCCTGTCTCGAGGCGCAGACGGATCAGGGCATGGCCTTCTCTGGACATAAGGGTTTCGTAACAGGTGACGGCGGGCTTTCCCTCCGGGGTGACACACATCTGTCTTCGGTTTGCAGGATCCGGCGCTAAAGGGAGAGTGATCTTTCCCGCAGACGGATCCGGTATGCCGTTCGTAATGGCCAGATAGCTTTTGTAAAGAATATGTTTTTCCCGCTGGCGTTCTAACCGGGTGGCGGCGGAGCGGTTTTTGACTGCCAGCACCACGCCGGAAGTGTCCTGATCCAGTCTTCCGAAGATACGGATCACGGAATCTTCTTTTTTTCCGCGCAGATAATAAGCCAGACGGTTGGCCAGCGTGTCCGCGTCATTTCTTCCCGTCGGATGGATCAGGAGACCAGCGGGTTTATCTATGACGATCATATCTGAGTCCTCGTAGAGGATGGAGAGTTCACCGCCTGAGGCGGTCAGTTTTCCCGATGTTTCCTGTTCAGTCTCCAACAGTATTTCCACCAGATCGCCTGTTTTTACTACAGCGTTGGTCTTTCTGCGCTCACCGTTTACGCAGATGCCGTTCTCGCGGAATTTGGCGCGGCTGATCTCGTTTCTGGTCAGATGGAGGCGGGTTTTTAAAAAGGTTTCAAGTTTGAGGCTGTCGTCCTTTGGAGAGACGGTGGCGGTCAGTTTCTTTTTCAATGGTTTGGACCTCTGAAGTCGGGGATCGATGAAAGGGTATTTGTTGTCTGGTTAAGGGGAGTATAGCGGAAAGCGGTGGGGGAGTCAAGAGGGGAGGACCCTTGCGGGAAAAGAATGATTGGGGTGTGAGAGAAATGCGTAACAGCCCATTGCAGGATTCTGTACCGGGCTGCTTGGGGCTCAGGAATGTGCGGATTTGGTCGAAAAATCCGGATGTGGGATTACTTCGCAGTGGCTGTTTCGGGATAAATGTATTATAATGGGAATGTATGTGGAGTTATCCGGGATTACGGGGAATCGCAGCATAAAGGCGGAGAAACTTTATTAAAAATTGTAAGAGAGAATGGAATTTATGATAGAAGGAAGACTGGCTGAGTTAAGGGATGGATTTGAGACAGCGTTTGTCGATGCGGCGGTTTCGTCCAATCTGGCGTATAAGCCGCAGTTTGTATCAAATAATTATAAAGAAGGAAAAAAGGTATTGTCTTCTATTGAAGATGAGCTTTTGTTATGCGATCAATTTCAGATCAGTGTGGCTTTTATCACGATGAGCGGAATCACGCCGCTGCTCCAGACGTTAAAGGAACTTGAGAGGAGAGGGATTCCCGGAAGGATACTGACAACAAATTATTTGAATTTCAGTGAACCCAAGGCACTGGAAAAGCTGAATCATCTCCAAAATATTTCTCTGAAAATGTATGATGTGGAGGCCGGAAGGGAGGGGTTTCACACAAAGGGATATATTTTTAAGAAAGAGGAGATATATCGGATCATTATTGGAAGTTCCAATATGACAAGCGCCGCGCTGACCAGCAATCGTGAGTGGAACACAAAACTTGTGTCGACCGGGCAGGGCGAAGTGGCAAGGCAGATCATAGAAGAATATGAGGAACTTTGGAACTCCGGGCACTCTCTCGTGTTTGACGAGTTTTATGAGACATACAGGGAACGTTATAACATAATCAGGCGGCAAAGGGCGATCGCCAGAGAGGATGAAGTAACGTCCATTGAGAAATATCGTTTAAAACCAAATTCCATGCAGGTTGGTTTTATCAAAAATCTGAGGAAAATCATAGAAGCAGGTAAAGAGCGGGCGCTTCTTATTTCAGCGACAGGTACCGGAAAGACATATGCCTCCGCTTTTGCGATGCGTGAGCTTGGCTTTAAAAGAGTGCTGTTTCTTGTGCACAGAGGTCAGCTTGCAAGGCAGACCAGAAAGTCTTATGAAAAAGTTTTTGGCAAAACAGTTTCCATGGGACTGGTTGGTGCAGGATATCATGAATATGATAAGGATTATGTGTTTGCGACAGTTCAGACATTGAACAGGGAGGAACATTTACTGGAGTATGCACCGGATGAGTTTGACTGTATTATCCTGGATGAGTATGAGATAATAGGTCTAAGTCAAGAAGCCGCGTGAGCGAAAAGCTTTTCTGACTTAGTCCTATTTTTTTGACCAATTTTTACTGGCGGTTGAGATTAAGGACGGCGCCGATCTTAATGAAACAGTTATAAATCCCCCAGCAGAGCTGGGGAGACTAACAGATGCCGGAGGCGGTGAGTAGAGTACCAGAATAGAAAACTCCGCTGTATAATGAATGCAGGTCTGGC
>JAETSN010000075.1 GCA_021769625.1 [Clostridium] symbiosum
CTTATATCCTTTTTTTTCATGAAAATCTCTCCTTTTTTCTTTATTATATTAGAAAGGTCATAAAAATCAACATATAAATTTTTAACATTTTAAAATCCGCCCCAGTGCTGGTGACACCAGAGCGGACCGGAACTATACCGGGCATTTTTATGCCCTGCTGCCAGTAAAATATACAGGAGGATGAGTGTATGTTCACTGTAGGGATCTACCCCAGAAAATCCGTATACCGCGATAACAGCGATTCCGTCAGCGTCCAGATACAGCTCTGCAAGGACTACGCCGGCGTCATTTTCAAGGATAAAGATGTCACCTTCAAGATCTATGACCAGGACGAAGGCTTCTCCGGGAAGAATATGAACCGCCCCGGCTTTCAGGAGCTGATGAGCGATGTCAAAAAAGATATGCTGGATGTGGTCATGGTCTACAAGCTTGACCGGATCAGCCGTAATGTGCAGGAGTTCTCCGCAATGTACGATATCTTCCAGCAGCACAACGTATCCTTCATTTCCGTGAAAGAGTCCTTCGACACCACCACGCCCATGGGCAGGACCGTCATGTATATCCTCGCGGCATTCGCCCAGCTAGAGCGGGAAAACACCTCCGAGCGTGTCTCCGACAATATGCACGCCCTGGGCACTTCCGGGAAGTGGACCGGCGGCAGATGCCCCAGCGGCATGAAGTCCATCCGGCAGAAGTGCGGTGACAAGGAGCACTCCTTCCTCGTCATAGATTCGGAGAAGATATGGCTTCCCAGACTGCTCTATAAGCTCCTGCTCGACGGCTATACGATTACTGCGGCGGAGCGCTACTGCAGGGACCACGGCATCAGGAGCCAGAGCGGGAAGTTCCTCAATACCTCCCAGATCTACGGTATCGTCACAAACCCTGTCTACTGCCAGAACAGCATGGAAGCATATTACTATTTCCACGATCTGGGCTGCAGCCTGCCGGATCCGGATCTCTTCGACGGCCGGAAAGGGCTGATCGGCTACGGCAAAACCAAAAACGGAAAGACTGCCCAGAAAAAGCAGGAGAAGTCTGACTGGACGATCGCCGTCGGCATCCATGATCCTGTGATGCCCTCCGACCAGTGGATCGCCGCCCAGAATCGCCTTGGCGTCAATAAGATGGTCCGCACGGCAAAATATAACTGCGGCATCTTAAAGGGCGTCCTGCGGTGCCAGTGCGGCGCCAGGATGGATGTCAGGACATATCAGAAGAATGGCCGCATCTTTTCCTACTACTGCTGCACAGATATGATGCGGCAGGGCAAGGCAAAATGCAATACCGGCTACATACGCACGGAGCAGGTGGAAGATGCCTTCCTGAAACAGCTCCGGCGGATCCGTTTTAATCCGGACGGCTTCCGGCTCCGGCAGAACGCCGATGACTCCCTGCAGAGCATCTCCTCCATCAAAGAAGAACTGAAGCAGGCAGGTTCCGCCATCGATAACCTCACTACCGCCCTGATGAGTGCCTCTGACTCGCCCGCCGCGGCCTACATCATCTCCAAGATAGAGGAGCTTGACCGGCATAAGAAAGCCCTGGAAGCGGATCTTAGGAAGGCGGAGCTCCGGAATACTTCCGACCGGGCGCTGCAGGAAACAGAACATTATATCTACCAGAGCATCTGTTATCTGCTGGACAATTTCGACTCTATAGAGTATACTGGAAAAAACGAACTGATCCGAAAGATCATAAAGAAATGTGTCTTGAACGGCGAAAACCTGCACATCATTTTCTGATGCGCAGGTTCTGCTTTTTATTCTGATCGGCGTACCGATCTGCCCCATCATATCATGCCCCAGATGCGGCCTCGCATATCCGTAGCTTCTCGATGCCCCAAAATCATCATAATCCGTATATGGAAAATCCTTCGCGATCGGAGAATAGGCTTTCAGCCCGTACCGCTTTTCCCCCTCCGCCTCATACTCTCCCACAAAACCGCCCAAAACCGCCGTATACGCCTCCAGATAGTAAGGGTAGTATTTCAGCTTTTCCGACAGTTCTTCCATGCTCTCTCCTTCCCGCAGCCGTGCGGCGCACTCATCTATATTTTTCAGCGCTTCCTTCCCGAATTCACCACCCTGGCGCGCCGCCGCATAGGCAAGAAGCTCGATCCAGTTCAAATGGATCTCCTCCTCGTAACTCTCCACATCATACTGATAAGCCTTGTTCATCGCCTCCGCCGGCACAGTAAAATCCACCCATTTGATATAATCTCCCGATGTGTTCTCCACCATCTCCCCCTGCTGATGCTTTTCCAGAATCTCCCAGATGCCGTCCGCATTTGCCTGTTTTGCATCCCGTGCGTTTTTGTCCCCGGAAGTGATCCTCATCCCCGCAAGACAGACCAGCGCCATCAGTTCCAGCACCACACCCGCCCGCATCAGCAGGCCGTACAGATCCTTTCTTCCCCTCCCCTTCTTTCTCATTTGGTTTTTCCTTCCTTTTGTCTCCGAGTCATCTTTACAGTATATGAAAAAGCCATATCAGACATTCCGGAGCAGTTTCCTGCAGCTTCCGAGCCTGATATGGCTTTTATTTTCTTTTGTTTAGATATATGAAATTGTTTTATACCGGTTTAGCCTACGGTATCGAACCTGCTGCCCGTCACCGGCACTTTCTCTTCCTCCACCTGATTCCAGTCCACGTTCCGGATCTTCTCCAGAAGTTCCTCTGTTGTCTGCGCCTGCACGGTGGTCCTCTTCACGCGGTTGTACGCGGAATTATACCCGGAATCCGAACTTTTCTCTGTGCGCTTTGCTTCCTTCGCTTCCTCGATCCGCTCTCTCTGCCTCTCACTCACCTTTTCCAGAGATGCAAACAATGTGGTGGTTCCGTCCTTTCCGAAAGTAACCCCCATCTTTTTCACATCCTCGCCGGCTTCCCCAAGCTGGGTCCGCATATAAGCAAGCTGGTTTCTGGCGTTTTCGATCTTTTCCATGTTCTCGTTCTTCAGAGAATCGTCTTTCGCCATCTTTTCCAGTTCTTCCACATCCAGCAGCACGCTGTATTCTTTCGTTCCCCGTTCCAGATAAGCCGCCGCTTCTTCATCCGTACCGTAATCCCCGACAATAAAATCCATATTGCCGTATTTCTGCTGCAGCTCCTTCAACAGGTTTTTTGCATCCTGACTCAGTTCCACCGGCTTCGTATTCGCCGCTTCGCTCATCCTGTCGGCTTTTCCCGCAATCTTATTATTCCGCTGTTCTTTGGACTGTCCCACATAACTCTGGTAGTTGTTCACATAAGCATCATAGCCGCCTACTTTGTTCATCGCTTCGCCCTCCATAGCTCTTTTTGTAAATCCGTTTACCGCCGCCACTTCCTGATATGACGGTCTTTCAATTATTATATCGGTCGATTTTCTCAAAGAATAACCCCATTTTCCTTCTTTATCCAAAAAATTTACTGCTTTCTTCTTTTTATTATGATACAATAACGAGGAAAATGATTGCCATGCCTGCATGAGTAATCATTTGACGAGTATCTCCATCGAGACGATAGTCGAGATGGTACAATAGGAGTTAATGAAAGGAGCCTGAAGTTTATGCAGCGGTTTTACACATTCTGCGTTCGTTTTATGCAGATAACGGCATTCCTGCTTTTCGCCGTTCTGGCGGTGTCCGCTTTTTTCCGGACTGCCTACGTGGAAAATGCTTATGAGATCGTCATACAGTTAGGCTGGGATAACCCCCTGCTCAACCTTTTGTTTTTGTGCTGCTTTCTCGGGCTTCTCCTGGGGATCGGACAGCTTTTCCTCCGGATGAAACACGGCGCGCAGATCTGCCTTACGCTGACCTGCATCTGGATCTTCGGGGCATCCCTGCTGTGGACCTATCTTTCCAAGAGCGGCCCCGCCTCCGACTGCGGCTCTGTCTATTATGCCGCAAAACGGTTCGCCGTAAATGATTTCAGCGCCATCTCCTACCGGGATTCCTACTTTTCCGTGTATCCCTTTCAGCTCGGGCTCGCTTTCTTTTACGAACTGATATTCCGTTTTGCCCGCAATGACAATTTTCATATTCTGCAGGGTGTCAACGCGCTGTGCCTTGTGTTCTGCACAGTCTCCCAGTACCATCTCTGCGGACGGCTTTTCAGAAAGAGGGCGGCCCAGATCTACACTCTGCTGCTGACGGCCTTCTGCCTGCCGCTTATCATGTACGGCTCCTATATTTACGGGGAGGTTCCGTCCTTTGCGTTTCTGCTCTTCGGGACATGGATGCTGCTTGTCTTTCTGGAAGGACCTGCACAGCCTGTTTCCCCGGATACTTCCTCTCCAAAACCATTGTGTCCGTCCTCCTTCGCAGATACCGGCGGGACAGCATCCCGAAAGACTTCCGATGCTGACGGGGCAAACCGCCCGGTCAGGATACTGTCCGGCATACTGGCACTGTTGTCCCTTGCCGCAAGTGTTCTGGTGCGGAAAAACTCCCTTGTTTTTATGATCGCTCTGGGGATCATACTCGTTCTGTGGCTGATCCGAAACCGCAGGGCTTTTTCCCATAAAAAAACTGCGTTTTATCTTGTTTACCTTATTTTATTATTTGCCCTCTCCGTCAGTGCCATCCCGATGGTGCAGGCGCTCTATGCAAAGCGTTCCGGCGAAAAGATCAATCCCGGTATTCCTTCAAGTACCTATCTCGCCATGGGGTTGATGGAAGCGGATGCCGGCCCCGGCCATTACAACGGCTATAATTTTGATACTTTTACGATCGATGCGGATTACGACGCCGAAACAGCCGCCCGGATCGGCTGGGAAGCATATCGGGAGCAGCTCTCCTATTTCGCATCCCACCCGGATTACAGCCTCAGGTTTTTCTCCCGGAAATTCTGCATGGAATGGCTCAATACCGGCTGGTCTATCTTTGATTCCATCTATGTCTCTTTCGGGGAGAGGCTGCCTGTGATCGAAAGCTGCTTTTCCGGTTCACTCTACGGCATCCTGAAAGATTATATGACCAATTACCAGATGGTGCTCTATCTGCTGTCCGCAGTCTGCACCTTTGTGCTGCTTCGCAGCAAAAAGAATGATGCGGTCTTCCTTTACCTGTTTCCGCTCACAGCCTTCGGCGGAGCGCTGCTGTTTCTCGCATGGGAGGCAAGCGGCAGATATGTCCTGCCCTATGCCGTTTTTATGCTTCCCTGCGCGGGATACGGAATGTATCTCTCCGCGGAACGGCTTAAAGGAAAATTCCCGATACCTGCAAAAGGAGAAAAAAGCGTATGAATATCTCTTCCCTCGGACAGCGATCCGAAAATGACAGGAATACTATTTCCATAAAAACGTTGGAACCTTATTTTCTCGGCATCTTTTCCGTGCTCGTTGTTTTTTTGCTGTTTTGTTATTTGCGCAGGCTTTCTCCTTTTATCTATCAGACAAACGACGACCTGTTTCTGAAGATGATCGTCTCCGGAGAGATGACAGGCACGCCCGATCCCCGTATGTTCTATCTTTCCTATCCGGCAGGGCTGCTCCTCTCTGGCCTGTACAGACTGTCGCCGCAGCTTCCCTGGTATGGACTGCTCTTTTGTTTTACGATCGGCCTGACAATGGCTGTGATCCTTTACTCTCTTTTAAAACGGGAGAAAAATCCTGCCATCCGCCTGTTCACTATCGTCCTGTTCTGTCTGTTCAGCTATGGTTTTTTGTTTCTGCATATCGCGGAGCTGCAGTTTACCACAGTGACCGCCATGGCGGGCTGCGGCGCGCTGTTTCTGTTCTATCTCGCGCCTCCTGCGGATTCCATGCGGGGGACTCTTAAAAATAACATAGTTTTTTTATTACTCTCCGCCTACAGTTTCTGTTTCCGGGGACAGGCGTTTTTGATGTTCTTTCCCATGATCGGCATGATCGGGCTGGGAAAATATCTGGACGCCGGAAAAACTTCCTCCGCCTCCCTTTTTCAAATGAACAGGCTGCGGAAAAATCTGTTTGCCCTCGCCGGTATTTTTATCGCCCTTATCGGTTCCCTCTTTCTTCTGGAAAAACTCGCCTATCAGAGGGAGGACTGGAAAGTTTTCTCCGCCTACACCGAGGCCAGCGAGACCGTTTATGATTACGAGGGATACCCCGACTATGATACCCACGAGGAGACATACCGGGAGCTCGGCATAACCCGCTCCTCCTATGAAGCCGCCGCCCACCGTTACTGCATCGCCATAGAACCGGGCATTAACCGGAAAACGATGGAAACGCTGGCAGCCATTATAGAACAGGAGCGGCAGATTTCTCTGTCCGAACTTCCCGGAAAGATCCGGGAGATGGCAGCCTTTTTTCTCGACAGGCATCTCTCCTATACGGACCGCCCTTTAAACCTACTGGTATACTGTTGCTATATCCTGTTTTTTATCTGCGGTATCCTGTCCGGAAAGAGGCGCGCCATCCGGGACATCCTGTTTCTGGGGTTTGCCCGGATGGTGATCTGGACATACCTTGTCTTCTACGGAAGGCTCCCCTCGAGGGTATCCCAGTCAGTATATCTGGGAGAACTTGCTGTGCTTCTCGCCATAGCCTTTGGATACCGGCTCTGGGCTTTTGCTGGAAACAATGTCCTCCGGCGGCGGACATGCTCCGCTTTCTGGATCCTGACAGTCTGCTTTCTGACGTTTGTCTGCCTGCGGTTCGGTTTTCCGAAGGCCAAAGCCGCCGCCTGGGAAGCTAAATCCCGGCTGCAGTTTTCCCAGTCCTTTGTGGATATCAAAAATTATTTTTATGAGCACCCCGATAACTTTTACTATCTGGATATGGACTCTTTCGGTTCTTTCACGGAGGACGGCCTGCAAAATACGAAGAGTGCGTATGACAACTTCCTGTATCTGGGAAGCTGGATCCCCCACAGCCCCTGGTATGACGCAAAATTCGAGCAACAGGGGATCACCGATCCCGCCAGAGCGCTATTTGAAGATCCGAACGTATTTGTCGTCTTTATGAATACCGAAGGGATCAGTTATGACTATCTGGCAGATTTTTATGCGGAAAACTATCCCGGCGTGACGTTGGAGATCGCAGATACGGTGAATGTTTCAAACGATCTGCAGTTTTTGATCCTGAAAGGATACCGGGGCTGACCGTTCCCTCCTTAGCTTTCCCTGATATAGGGCAATACCATCCGATCATTGATGTCGCTGCCGGAGAAGTGTGAAGAGAATTTCTAAGCTTGCTAAGTACGCAGACTAAGAAATTATAAAACTTCACACTGGGATTTGTTTGTGCCGCTGTAGGCGGCATGACGGGAAGTGTAAAAATATCTTCGTACCGGTACCCGGCGGTACAAATCAGATAACACCTGATATAATGAGCTTAGCGAAAAAAATGAGCTTAATCATTCAGCCAGTGCCAAATACCAATCATGAACCACAGATTCATGATATAAGGATCACACTACTATGAGCATGAACAAAAATTTCCGCGACAAGACAGTTTTCAATATTTCTCACGACAAACTGGCATCCTGCCTTCGGGCAGCCTGCTGTATTCTTGTCGTTTTTCTGCTGTTCCTTTTTTTCCGTCATCTTGCTCCCTTTGTTTACCAGACAAACGACGACCTGTTTTTGAGAATGATCGCTTCCGGCGAAATAAGCGGCACGCCCGAGAGCCGTCTCCATTTTATCGCCTATCCCGCAGGACTTTTGCTTTCCCTGCTCTACAGATGCTTTCCGTCCCTCCCCTGGTACGGGCTGTTTTTGTGCTGCTCTTTCGGCTTCGCCATGATCCTGATCCTTTTCGTCCTTCTGCGCGATACAAGAACATGGTTCAGCGGCTGTATTGCCGTTATCCTGTTCTGCATGCTCAGCTGCGGATTTTTGTTTGCGCATCTCGCCGAGCTGCAGTTTACGACCTCCGCAGGCATTGCCGCAGCCGGCGCTCTTTTTCTGTTTATTGTTTCCGCCCCCTCTTCCTCCCTTCGGGAAACGTTGAAACACTATGCGGGATTTTTTCTGCTTTCCGCCTACGTCTTCTGTATCCGTGACCAGGTACTGTTCATGTGCTTTCCTTTTCTCGGCATGGCAGGGCTGTCCGAATATCTGGACGCCGGAAAGCTGCCGGGAGAGGAAACTTCCGGTAAAAAGCCCGTTTCCTGCTTTATCTGTAAAAATAAACATCAGAGAAACCTTCTGCTTCTGGGCGTCGTTTTTCTTGCCATGCTCGCCGCCCTTCTTCTGACTGAAAAAATCGCCTATCACGGCGATGACTGGCGCTCCTTTCAGTCTTACAGCGCCGCCCGCGCATCGATCTACGACTACGAAGGCTACCCCGACTATGACACCTACGAGGCAACCTACCGGGAACTGGGAATCAGCCGCTCCTCCTATGAGGCCGCTGCACACCGCTACTGCCTGATCCTGGACCCTGCCATCGATCAGCATTCCATGGAGGTTTTGGAAAATATTTCGAGACAGGAAAAAGCTGCCTCTCTGGAAAGTTTTTCGGAAAAAGTACGTGACATGGCGGCGTTCTTTTTCGAGCGCCATCGCTCCGACGCCGATAAACCGCTGAATCTGCTGGTTTATCGCTGCTATATATTATTTATGGCATGCGCCCTCCTCTCCCGAAAGTGGAATGCGCTCCGGGATATCCTGTTTGCGCTGTTTGCCCGCATGACCATCTGGGCTTATCTGCTCTTTTACGGCAGGCTTCCGGTCCGCATTTCCCAGTCTGTTTATCTGGCGGAACTGGCGGTTCTTTTTGCGATCGCTTTCTCGCACAGACTGTGGATCCTGCGCAGAGAAACCCTTTCCTCTGATCCGACCGCCGATCCAGCCGCATTTTCGCACAAACTGCGGATACTGCGCAGGGAAACCTCCCCCCTGCCGGAAGGCAGCCCGTGCCAAAACGGCATGCCGTCCAAAAAAGATACCGTTTCCGGACAAAATTTCATTTCCCTCCGCCAAAAACTCTGCCCCGCCGCGTGGCTTCTGTCGCTTGTCATTATCCTGTACACCTGTGTGCGCTCGGGTATCCCAAACGCAAAAACAGCCGCCGAAACAGCCGCCGCCCGCCTGCAGTTTTCCGAGTCCTTCACAGTTATGAAAGACTATTTTAAGGCGCATCCCGATTGCTTTTATTATCTGGATACCAACTCCTTCTCCTACTATACAGAAGACGCTCTGAAGCCAAATGGAAACACGGACAGCAATTATCTTTTCATGGGGGGATGGGCGGCAAAGAGCCCGTGGTATGAGAAAAAACTGGAAAAAGAACAGATCGCGGATCCCGCCGCTGCTCTCTGTGAAGACCCTTTCGTCTATGCCGTCTTTATGAATACGGAAGATACCGGCTACGGCTATCTGGAAGCATTTTACGCGGAAAACTATCCGGATGTCCGTTTAGAAGAGGTGGAAACGGTAGATGCCGGCGGCGGCGTTTCCTTTGTCATCTTAAACGCCGTCCCGGAAAAAACGCCTTAATTTTGCGCAGGCCTCCGCCACCTTTTTACGATCATACCCTCCGGAACTGACGCCGATCGTCAGCCCATCCTCCTGCAGGATGGCAGGGAAAAAGAAATCACAATCCTCCTTGCAGGACGCGTTGTTGACGGGAATATTCCCCGCCCTGCAAAGTTCTGTTATCCGATGATTCAGCGCAGGATCGTCTGTCGCGGCAAGCACCATATCCATCCCCTCCAGATCGGACTCCTCAAAACACTTTTCCCGGTATACGATTTCCCCGGCGGCATCTCCGCGCTCTTTGTCCCGCGATCCCTTCCGCTGCAGTTCCTGTTCTTTCTGCCCTTTCAGCTTCTCTTTCCCAGGTTCTTCCTCATCAGGCGCCTCCCGAAGCAGCGCCCGCATCTCCTCGGAACATTCCGGCGCCGTGACAAACACCTTCGCCCCAAACGAAAGCAGAACGCCCGCACGCCTCGCCGCAATTTTTCCGGCTCCGGCTATGAAGATCCGCTTTCCCTCCAGAGACAGAAAAAGCGGAAAATACCTGTCTTTCTTTTTCATCCTATCTTTCCGTTTCCTAATTATATATGCTTATATATGCCTGCTTCCTCTGCCGACAAACCTTGCCCGCTTTATTGGGCACTCAAACCGGACGCGTGAAATTTTATATTTCACGCTGCTCATCTTCGTCCAAAGTGTACGACCGCACACATACCCGGGCCCGTATGGGCGCCGATAATGGGGCTCAGCATCATCTTTGTCACACTGCACTGCGGATTGATCTGTTTCACCTTTTCCTCCAGATATTCCGCGTTTTCCCGGCTGTCGGCATGGAGGACGTAGATCCTCTCTCCCGGCTTTTTATCGCTGGCTGCCTCATAATAGTCCACCAGAGAATTGAGAGCCCTCTTAGTCCCCCTTGCCTTGGCGAAGTTTTTCAGCGTGCCGTCCTCCTCGATCTTCAGGACCGGTCTGATATTCAGAGCTGACCCCACCACGGCGGTGGCGGCGGAGACCCTCCCGCCTCTCTTTAAATACATCAGGTCTTCCACCATAAACCAATGGCAGACATGCAATCTGTTTTCCTCCAGCCACTTTCCGTTCTTCAAAAGAGCCATGCCCTCTTTTCGGTTCTGCACAGCCGCTTCCAGCAAAAGCCCCATACCCCCGGTAGCCGCGAGGGAATCCACACAGACGATCTCCCTCTCCGGAAACTGTTCCCTTAACTGCCCTGCCGCAAGGCAGGATGACTGGTAGGTGCTGGAAAGCCCGCTGGACAGCGCCAGATACAGGATATCTCTCCCCTCCTCAAGCACCGGCGTAAACACATCCATATAGATCTGGGGCGATATCTGGGAAGTCCTTGTCAGGTCTCCGTTTCTCTGCCCGTCATAAAACCGCTTTAAGATTTCTTCCGCCTCTATTTCTTCGCAGACTCTGTCCTCATCTCCCAGCGAATACCGCATGGAGATAAACCGGATATCATTCTCCTTCGCATAATCAGCAGGAATGTCCGCCGAAATATCCGAAAAAATCACATATGACTGTTCCATATTCTTTCCCCTCTCATTTCTTTTTCAGTTGTTATTTCACAAACATCCTGATCATCTTATCTTTCCACGCCGCATAAGGCTGATACCGCATGGGCAGATCCAGAAATGTCTTTTTATCTACAATGCTCTTTCTGTGGGTAAACGTCTCAAAACCATGCTTCCCGTGATAGGATCCCATACCGCTCTCTCCCACGCCGCCGAAACCCATCGCGCTCGTGGCAAGATGGATCAGCGTATCGTTGATACAGCCGCCCCCGAACGAAACCCTTTCCTTTACATATTCGACGTTCCTTCTGTCCGATGAAAACAGATACAGCGCAAGGGGACAGGGCATGGAGCGGATCTTACGCACCGCATCTTCCAGGGAACGGTAGGAAAGCACGGGCAGCACCGGACCGAATATCTCCTCCCCCATCACCGCGTCGTCCCAGCCCACATCATCCATCACCGTCGGCGATATCCGCAGCGTATCCGCATCCCTCTCCCCGCCGAACACAATCTTCTTTTCCTCCATCAGCCCGCAGAGACGGTCAAAATGTTTCCGGTTTATGATCTTTCCGTAGTTTTCATTCTGCAAAGGCTCCCCGCCGTACTGGAGCTCTATCTGCTTTTTCAGTTCCCGCAAAAGCGCGGGCTTTACCGCCTCATCACAATAAATGTAATCCGGCGCGACGCAGGTCTGTCCGCAGTTCAAGAACTTGCCGAAAACGATCCGCTTTGCCGCCAACGGGATATTGGCGCTCCGATCCACGATACAAGGGCTTTTCCCGCCCAGCTCCAGCGTGACCGGCATCAGATGCTCTGCCGCACGGCGCATCACTTCCCGTCCCACATTCTTTCCGCCGGTAAAGAAAATATAGTCGAACTTCTCCTCCAGAAGAGACGTATTCTCCGCCCTTCCGCCGTTCACCACCGCCACGAACTTTGCCGGGAAACAGCTCTCTATCAGCTCCGTCATAACCGCCGCCGTACAGGGCGCATAGGCGCTCGGCTTTAACACCGCCGTATTCCCCGCCGCAATGGCATCCGCCAGAGGCTCGATTGTCAGCAAAAACGGATAGTTCCACGGACTCATGATCAGCACGCAGCCATAGGGCGAGGGCTTTTCAAAACTCCGGGACACGTACTGCGCGAGAGGCGTCGGCACCCGTCTTTCCCTTGCAAACCTGTCCACATGGCGCAGCATATAGGTGATCTCGCTCTTTACCAGCCCGATCTCACACATATAGCTTTCGGAACTGCTCTTTCCCAGATCCTTTTTCAGCACCGCGCAAAGCCGTTTCTCCTTCTTCTCTATCTCAGCATACAGCTTCCGGAGCGCCGCTTTTCTGACAGAGACCGGCAAGGTCTCCCCCGTCTCAAAATACTCCCGCTGTCTTTGTATAATTTCCTGTATCTCCTGTCTTTCCATCTCTAACCGCGCGCCTTTCTGTAAACCTCTTTCAAAGCTTCCTTATCCCAGAGCACCGGGACCGGGTAGAGCGGGTTCGCCTCTTTGTCCGCGTAAGATGCCAGCATATCGATGTCCTCCTCCTCAATCCCTTCTATCCGCTTTGGGATCCCCAGCTTTTCGTTCAGCTCATACACCGCTTTGATAAATTTTCCGGCAAGGGCTTCCCTGCCCTCCGCCGCCTTCCCAAGTCCGGCACAGACAGCAAGTTCCGCCAGTTTTTTATCGATGATCGGCCCGTACATTTCCAGCACGATCGGGAGCAGGATCGCGTTTGTCCGGCCGTGGGGCATATTATATTTTCCGCTCAGGGAGTGGGAGACCGCATGGATATAACCCACATAGGACCGGGTAAATGCCCTCCCTGCCCGGTGCGCCGCGATCAGCATCCCCTTTTCCGCCCGCAGGCTCCTGTGTTCCGCTGCCGCCTTGATGTCATGGAAGACCGACCTCACTGCCTTTTTTGCTTCCCTTCTGGTATATCTTGTGGTGGAGCGGCCGATATAGGCTTCCACCGCATGCGTCAGGGCGTCCATCCCGGTCGCCGCCGCAACGGCATACGGCAATGTACTGATGACCGCCGGATCCAGCACGGCGTACGATGGGATCAGCGGAAAATCATTGATGGAATATTTATGTCTTGTCTCGGAGTCCACGATCACCGCCGCCAGTGTGGTCTCGCTCCCCGTTCCCGCAGTGGTCGGCACCGCGATCAAAAGCGGCGTCTTTCTTCCGACACGCAGGATGCCCGCCATCTTCCGCAGCGGCTTTTTCGGTCTCGCCACACAGGCTCCCACCGCCTTTGCACAGTCCATGGGAGAACCGCCGCCGAAGGAAATAATGCAGTCGCAGTCGTTATGCCGATAAATCTTAAGCGCCTCCATCACCATCTTCGTTGTGGGATTCGGCTGTGTCCTGTCATACACAGAAAGCGTCTCGCCGTCCTCCGCAAGCACTTTCTCCAGCCGCTCCGTCAGCCCCAGCCCCCGGATCGATGCATCCGTCACAAGGAGCGGCCTGTGCAGCCCCTTCTCCGCCAGAACACCCGGAATTTCCGTCACGCTGTTTAAAATTTTCGGATTTCGATAGGGCAGAAACGGAAGCGCGGCGCGAAATACCGTCTGGTATACTCTGCAATATATCATTTTTAGTCTGTTCATTTATCATGTCCTCTTTTCCAAACACATATGCATGGCTTTGAGCCTGCTCTCTCTGATAGAACAGTAAAGCAGGCTGCTCTCCACCGCTCAGCCTGCTTTATTCTACATGATTGCCAAACATCCGTCAAACCTTGTAATCTCGTTCTTAATACCATCTAACGTTTTTTCCAGCTCCCCTTCCGTGTGCGCCATCGATAAAAACATTGCCTCAAACTGCGCCGGCGCCAGATAGATGCCCTGTCCCAGCATCGCATTGCAGTATGCCGCATATGCCTTTGTGTCGGATGTTTTGGCGCTCCGGTAGTCTGTCACCGGCTTTGGGGTAAAAAACAGGCAGCCCAGAGAAGCGATATGGTTCACCTGGCAGGGCGCTCCCGTCTCTCTCACGATCTCTTTCATTCTGCCGAAGAAACCATCCGCCTTCTCATTCAGCGCGTCATAATATTCCGGATGCTCTTTTAACAGGGAAAGCTGCGCATAGCCTGCCGCCATCGCCACAGGATTGCCGCTCAGCGTCCCCGCCTGATAGACAGGACCGAGCGGAGCAACTAACTCCATGATCTTCCTTCTGCCGCCGTATGCGCCCACCGGCATTCCCGCTCCGATGATCTTTCCGTAGGCCGCCAGATCCGCCTCCACGCCGAAATATTCCTGCGCCCCGCCGAAACACAGCCTGAATCCCGTGATCACTTCATCGAAGAGAAGCAACGCCCCGTATCTGTCACAGAGGCTGCGCAGTCCTCTTAAAAACCCCTCCTTCGGCGGCACCACGCCCATATTTGCCGCCACCGGTTCCACCACCACACAGGCGATCTCTTCCGGAAACTGCCGGAATAATTCCTCCACCGAGAACAGATCGTTATAAACCGCCGAAAGCGTATCTCTCGTACACCCCTCCGGCACGCCTGCGCTGTCCGGGATGCCTGCCGTCAGCGCGCCGGAGCCCGCCTGAATCAGGAGGGCATCGCTGTGCCCGTGATAACAGCCCGCAAATTTGACGATCTTGTCCCTCTTTGTATAACCCCTCGCCAGACGAATGGCGCTCATCACTGCCTCTGTCCCGGAATTTACCATCCTGATCATTTCCACGGAAGGGATGTTCTCACAGATCAGTTTTGCCATCTCCACTTCTATTTTGGTTGCCGCCCCGAAACTCAAGCCCCGCTCACAGGCTTCCTGCACCGCCTCCCTCACCTTAGGATGATTATGTCCTAAGATCATCGGTCCCCAGGAGCAGACGAAATCTATATATTCCCTGCCGTCCTCGTCATAGAGCTTTGAACCGTCAGCCCTCTTTATCATTCTGGGCGTAGAACCGATGGAGCCGAAAGCCCGCACCGGGGAATTTACGCCGCCGGGTATGTAGTTTACCGCTTCTGCAAATATTTTCTCGGAATTTGTCATAACGCTGTACTTCCCCTATTTCTCTATTCTTTCTATATTTCATGCCTTATCCCATCATGCCGTTTCATATCATGTATCCGTATATCTGTCCTACCGCTCTCCTGTTGGTACATATAAACTGTACTTCATGCGCCTACCCGATCTTCCCGTCCTTCATGCAGCGTGCCAGTTCCTTCGCGAAATAAGTGATATAAATATCAGCCCCCGCCCGGTAGGCACTCGCCGCCATCTCGCACATGATGTTCTCCTGATCGACGGCTCCCGCCGCCGCGGCCATCTTTACCATCGAATACTCCCCGCTGACGCTGTACGCCGCCACCGGCACCTGCACCATATCCCTGACTTCCCGGATCAGATCCCCGTAGGCGAGCGCGGGCTTCACCATCACAATATCCGCCCCCTCGTCTATATCCATCTGCACTTCCTTTAACGCCTCCAGCCGGTTGTGGTAATCCATCTGGTACGTCTTTCTGTCCCCGAAGGCGGGCGCGGAGTCCGCCGCCTCCCGGAAGGGCCCGTAGAAGGAGGATGCAAATTTCGCGGAATACGCCATGATCGGTGTCCCCGTAAACCCGTTTTCATCCAACGCCTTCCTGATCGCCGCCACCCTGCCGTCCATCATATCCGACGGCGCGATCATATCCGCCCCCGCCTGTGCCTGGGAGACCGCGATCTTCGCCAGATAGTCCAATGTTTTATCGTTGTCCACATCCCGTCCGCAGAGAATGCCGCAATGGCCGTGGGAAGTGTATTCGCACATGCAGAGATCCGCAATGCAGTACATTTCCGGGAAATGTTCCTTTGTATAGCGAAGCGCCCGCTGCACAATGCCATCCCGATCATAAGCGCCGCTGCCTGTCTCGTCCTTGTGATCCGGGATCCCGAAGAACAACACCGCGGATACATCCGCCTGCCGCAGTTCCTCCATCACTTCCGAAAGCCTGTCTATGCTGTAGCGGTACTGCCCGGGCATGGAAACGATCTCCTCCTTCTTTCCCTCACCCTCCACCACGAACAGCGGATACACTAAAGACGATACATCCATGCGGGTTTCCCGCACCATTTTGCGGAGCGCGCCGCTGCCGCGAAGCCTTCTTGGTCTTTTTGTGATATTCATTGTATTTCCTCTTTTCCTACTACAATGTATTTATGGTTTATACCCCTTACAGCCAGTAAGGAATTACCCATCTTGTTGCTTAAGAGATCATGCAGGCAGTTTCAACGCCGGATCCGTTGAAACTGCCTGCGATCAGCTATCCCTTATTATACACTTTTTTTCTTTCCCAGCCATCCTATTTTGGTCCGGATAATTTCTTTTTCTATCGGCAACATGCTTCTTACATACTATTGGATCAACTACTATTGTGCGGCTTTCTGAAGTTGTTCCTCCGGCATCTTTTCTGCCCCGGTCTCCTCTTTCTCATTATCAGCCGAAATCCTGTCTATACCGTTGCGCTCGTCGATCAGCCTTTGCATTTCATCTGCCAGCTTTTCGGAGGCCTCATCGATGCTGCTCTGCCGTGCCGCCCCGATGGCTGCATCTGTCGCCGCCTGCATCATGCCGTCTTTTGTCTGCTGCATGCTCCACAACGGATCGTCCGCGATATGCTGCAATCTGGCATCCCGCATATCCCGCAGGACCTGCGTGCCGAAGCTTCCGAGAATATAAGCGTCCTCCAGTTTTACCTTTACCTCGCTCCGAAAACTTTTCATCGCCTCTTCTATCTGTCCGACCGTGAAGTCCTCGTCCCGGACAACAGCCTTAAGCACCCTGCCTTTTTTCAGAAGATTTTGGGCAATATCGTCCGCCTCGGAAAGGAAATAGCGCCCGCCATCGCTGACCATATCCGACAACTTTTCCACACCTTTTTCATGGTTCAGAGAAGATCTTACAAGCCCGGACGCCGAATCATGGATCGCATCACTTGCCGAATTATCCGTGTCTGATGCATTGCCGTCCTCATTTTCCACGCCGTTGTTTTTCTGTTCCTCCTCAGCCTTCTCCGCTTCTTCCACCGTCTTGAGCAGCGTTACCAGATCCCGGTTATTTTCATTGATCTCTTCCTGATGCC
>JAETSN010000076.1 GCA_021769625.1 [Clostridium] symbiosum
AGCAATTCTTTTGTGGTCATGTTATTCCCTCCCTATATCGGGAATAGCTTAACATTTTTTAAGTCCCTTAAAATGGACTCAAATGATATAACGACCCACATGCTGACTAACACCTACATTTTTCATTATAACTGTCAAGATTTCTTTTCGAAAAATCATACAAAAAAGATACAATTCATTCAAGAGGGACTATCTATTTCCCGACAGCCCCTCTGTTTCTTTACAGCACCTGTTCCTCTACAGTCTCTTCTCCTTCACAGCGACCCATATCTCGCAGACATAATTCGGGTCATTTACCTGGTCGGAGGGATATACCTCCAGCTCGACCTCCGGTATGTACTCATACCTGTCGCTCCTCGGGAAAAACTCCGTCACGATCTTTTTGTAAGTCTTAGCGAAAGCTTCCGGCATTTTTCCTTTGCAGGTGAATACCGCATAGGTATGTGCCGGGATCTCCACGACCTCCAGGCCGTCCTCCACCTCTCTTCCGTCATACTCCACACCGATCCCGTAAGGGAAGCTGTCCTCTTCCGTCTTCGCGGAGTGACATATGCCGAGCAGACCTTTCAGTCTTGGCTCCTTCGGAAAATAACCGGTCAGTTTCCGGATCGAACCGTCCGCCGTGCACGCATCCCAGAATGCGCTGATCTCCTCCGCCGGTCCCTCCCCCACAGGTTTTTCCACCCTCTTCCGTTTGCAGACCACCTTGATCGCATCCAGTTTTTCAATTCTGTAATCCATTGTACTTCCTCCTGTCAAAATAAGTTTTACAGACAGTCTGGAAAAGGATTTGATGTTCCCACCCCGTCTTGCCTCTGTGGGCGTGATCCCATGGAAACGGGCAAAGGCGCGTGTGAAGCTCTCCGGCGTATCATAGCCGTACCGCAGCGCGATATCGATCACTTTATCCGATGTTTCGATCAGATCGGACGCCGCAAGGGAAAGCCGCCTCATACGGATATACTCCCCCAGCGAAAAACCGCACAGAATCCGGAATACTCTCTGAAAATGAAAGGCGGACGAACAGGCCTCCTTCGCCGCCGCTTCATAGTCTATCTCCTCCGTCAGATGCTCCTCCACATAGTCGAGCGCCCTCTGTATCCCCTTGATCCATTCCATTTCCGTCTCCTCCTGTTCTGTAATCTCATCCTATCAGAAACGAAAAACTGTTTCCTGACAATCTGTGCTCTTTGATGTCAGATTGACCGGTTTATACAAAGCAAACCGCCTGTGCGGTAAAACGATCAGATCCGGGAGAGCCTCCTTATCACCTCCATACACATCCTGCCGTTGTGATACGGGCACTTCCAGGGCTCCACGATCGGTTTTTCCATCGGTTTTCTGTTCTCGTCCACGCACCAGAACCACTCTGACCCTTCCCGCTTATCGACCACATATTCCTTTATATATTCCCAGATGCTGCGGGAGGCTTCCAGATACCGCCCATCCCCCTGCCTCTGATAGCCGTTCAAAAATCCCACTACGGCCTCCGCCTGCACCCACCAGATGCGGGTCGTATCATCCACCCCGTTTTCCGCTTCGTTTAGCAGGGAATGATTCCGGTAGGCGCAGCGATAAACATGTTCCGTCATCTCTCCTGTGATCTTCGATATCCTGTCCGTATATGCCCGATCCCCCAGGATGTCCAGTCCCCTGTCGATCAGCCACGCCGCCTCTATATCATGCCCGTAAGAGTACAGATCGATCAGGGAATGCCAATCTTTGTCAAAAAAGACTTCCTGCCTCTGCCTCGTTCGATCGTAAACTTTACTGTCGATCAGATCAAACATCTCTTTCAGATACCCGGCAGTCCTCTCATCCCCGCATACCCTGTAGTATTCCGTGTAGGCCTCAAACACATGCAGCAGCGTATTCATCGTCCGCTCCGCCATCACGCCGTTTTCGGACAGCTTCTCATTGCCGGCAGGTTTAAACTCCCTGTCGAACGCCTCCAGATAGCCGCCCTCGTCCCTGCACCTTTCCTCGATCAGCCTCTGCAGTTCTCCCGCCAGTGCAAGGGCTTCCGTATCCTTTACCGCATCATAGTAGGAAGACAGCGCGTAGATGGCAAAAGCCTGATTGTAGGTATGCTTTGTCGTATCGAGGGGCCTGCCGTCAGCGGTGACGGACCAGAATACGCCGCCATATGCCTCATCCAGACAGTGTTCCCGCAGAAACCTGTAAGCATGCTCCGCGTCCGCCCTAAACCTTTCCTCCTTAAGAAGCATATAGGCATTGGAGAAAAACCACAGGATCCTGCTGTTTAAAATACAGCCCTTCTCATAGTTCTTATCCGCCGCGAGATCATATCCCATATACCCTGTATAACCGCCCTGTTCTTCATCTTTCAGCCTCTCCCAGAACGGGATGATCCTTTCCGTCAAATGCGTTTTGACTTCCTGCAAAAACGTGCCAGCCTCCAGACGGTCCTTTTCAGAAGTGAATCCTTCCATTTTCATTTCCTCACACTATCTTTTTCCACAATATGTCCCGAGATGATGTCCAGCCCTCTCCCCGACTCCGGATTTTTCAGCCTCTTCAGCACTTTCTCCAGCGCCACCTTCACCATCGCCTTTGTGTTGACCTCATAGGAAGTGATGCGTTTATCCGGAAACCCGGGGTAAAGATAATTGTCGAACCCGACCACGGAAATATCTTCCGGCACCCGGATCCCCCGCTCCTCCAGCATAAGGATCAGCTTGCCCGCCACCAGATCGCAGTTGCACACAAAAACTTCCGGCAGTTTTTCCGGCAGCTCCATTATGATGTCGCCTATCTCATTTCTGTCCTCGATCAGCCATTCCTTCGGCAATTCCTCTCCGTTCTCCCAGAGCGCTTTCTGAAAACCGCAGTAGCGGTCCATGATGCTGCTGGTGGCCTGAATAGAACCCACATACGCCATTTTCCGCAGCCCCTGTTCAAACAGGTACTGCGTCATCAGATACATACCGTAGAAATTATCCGCGATCACGGAATCAGCCGACAGCTCCTTGTCGTAAAAATCCAGAAAGATGATCGGCATCTTTGTCGCCTCTTTCAGAAAACGGATATATCTCTTGCTGATCTTCCCCATAATGATCAGCCCTTCCACCGTGCCTTCCGCCACGACTCTGGGCAGAATAAGTTTTGCCTCCGCCTCATGTTTCAAAATTTCCACGGACGTCATACAGTTTTTATCCGTCGCTGTCAGCGCCATCTCCTGATACATTTTCCAGTAAAAAGTGGTATACTCCGCCAGATACTTTTCCGAGATGACGATGCCGATATTTTTGAGGCTCCTGCCTTTTTCCCGCTTTGCTGCCGCCGTGTTCTGGCGATACCCCATCTCATCCGCCAACTGAATGATCTGCTGCCGCAGCTCATCGCTGACCCCCTTTTGTCCGGATAAAGCGTTATGTACCGTCACGGTGCTGACCCCTATCCGCTCGGCAATATCCGCCAGTCTTACTTTCCCCATACTCTTCTCCACCTTTCTCTGCCGGTCTTGCAGTCTGCCGTCCGCTTTTACTGATCTGCAGGCAGCAGCCGCATTCCCGGCAAGCCATCCCCTATTTTCCCTCTCTCACTGTTTTTGAGGCTTTCAAATCCGTTCTTTCAGGCATCTGCCCTGCAATTCTTCCGCCCTGTCCTTATCACCAGAGCTGTACGATATCATCCGCAGATCTTCTCAAAATGATACAGCCTGCTCACAAAATCCCCCTTCATGGGTTCGATCAGAAATCCCGCCTGCATCAGCATCTCGCCGGTAAAGGCCCGTTCCGTCTCTGCCCCTGTAAGCCGGTAGCAGGCCCCGGGATCAAATCCCTGCAGGCGCAGCTTTCTGCTGTGCTTATTCGGCTCCGCCAGCACTTGCACATACGTCAGGAGCACTTCCCGCTTATCTTTGGAAGCCACCGCCCAGGCATCGAATATATGATTCTCCCGGTAAGACGCGATCCGGTAATAGTCCCCCTCTCTGACAAGATCATTGTAAGCGTGGTACATCTTTGTCTGCTCGCAGATCATCTGCCGCTCTTTTTCCGGGATCTTCGTGATATCCAACTCATATCCGAAGGTTCCCGCCAGCGCCACATGCCCTCTTGTCTCGAAGGGCGTAACGCGTCCCACGATATGGTTCGGACAATCGCTGACATGGGCGCCCATCGCAGAGAGCGGGTAGACAAGCGCCGTACCCTCCTGGATCAGAAGACGCTCTATCGCATCCGTATCAT
The DNA here is from genome assembly GCA_021769625.1 of [Clostridium] symbiosum. Taxonomy (GTDB): domain Bacteria; phylum Bacillota; class Clostridia; order Lachnospirales; family Lachnospiraceae; genus 1XD8-76. Next base: position 4,212 of record JAETSN010000076.1, read on the forward strand.
CGGAACACCAGATCTGGGGACTGTAATACAGCATACCCGGATCGAACCTCGCCCCACCGCCGGAACAGTTTTCGAGAAGCAGCTCCGGGAACTCCGTCACAAGCCTCTCCTGCAGTTCATATAAGCCCAGCACATAGCGGTGAAACAACTCTCCCTGATGTGCCGCGTCCAGATAAGCGCTGCCCAGATCGGAGAGCTGTCTGTTCATATCCCACTTCACATACCGGATATTGGCGCTGCGCAGTATCTTCGCCACCGCCTCATAGACATAGTCCAGCACATCCCGCCTTGAGAGATCCAGCACATACTGGCTGCGGCACATGGTGCCCTTCCGCCCCTCTATCTGTATCGCCCAGTCGGGATGCGCCCGGTACAGATCGGAATCCGGCGAGATCATCTCCGGTTCAAACCATATGCCGAACTCCAGCCCGATCTCGTTTACCTGATCCACCAAATGTTTTAATCCGCCTTTGATCTTTTCTTCATTGACGTTCCAATCCCCGAGAGAATTATCGTCAAAGTTCCGCTTCCCGAACCAGCCGTCGTCCATGACCAGCATCTCGATCCCGCATTTCTTCGCCTCTCTCGCGATCTGCAGGAGCTTGTCCGTGTCAAAGTCAAAATAGGTTGCCTCCCAGTTGTTGATCAGGATCGGACGTTTTTTGTGGTGATAGACGCTCCGGATCATATGGTTACTGTAAAAATCATGGAAACTGCGGCTCATCTTCCCGAGCCCCTTGCCGGAATAGGTCAATATCACCTCCGGCGCCTGAAAACTCTCCCCGACAGGAAGGTTAAAACAAAACTGATCCCCGTGAATGCCCATCACCATTCTCACACTATCGTACTGGCTGAGCTCCGCCTGCGCGAGGAAATTGCCGGAATACACAAAATGCATGGCGTACACCTGCCCCTGCTGCTGGTCCGTGCCGGGAGACACCAGCGCCATGAACGGGTGCTCCTGATGGCTGGACTCCCCCCGGATAGAAGAGACCGCCTGTTTTCCGCAGCGCAGAGGCGCCCTCTGGATATGGCGCTCCCTCGCCCAGGAACCGCACAGGTTGATCATCTCAAACTCCTCATTGTCCATATCCAGACAGGCGCTGAACACTTTCTCCAGTTTCAGCGCCTCACCGCCCCGATTGAGGATGCGGACGCTTCTCGCTATCACGTCTTCCTTCTCGAAAACCGAATAGGAAAGCACCGCCTCAAGTCCCAGGATCTTATCTTCCAGCGAGATCTCCAATGTCTCCGCTTCTTCCTCTGTGCCAAAGGAAGCCGGGAGCCCCTCCAGCTTTTTCTTTCCTCTATAGATCTCATGGGACCGGTACAGAAGTTCGCATCCCATCTGTTCTTTCGCATTTTTCACATCCAGACAGCTCTCCCGGTAGTCCCCGATGCCCCCTGTGGGATATTCCATCGGAAAACTGTCCAGAAAAGAGGATTTTTCCCGCTCATTGACAGAAGGTGTAAAAGGCGCTTCCTCCATCCGCAGAAGGTAAGCATCCGCCTCCTGATAAAGCCGCTCCCCATAATAGATATGTCCCACGTACCCTTCCGGCGCCAGCCCGATCAGATATGTAGTGTTTTCTGTATCCAGATGAAATATTCTTTTTTCCTCCTGAAAATGGATCGCCATTTTTCTCCTCCTTAAAACCGACTTTTTCTTTTGCCCGTCAGGCGGGACGAAAATATCTACTCGCTCCCGCTGACCGCTGCACTAATTTGTCGATACGCTCCTTTCGCTCAGATATCCCCAAAATAATACAAACCGGACAATATCCTGTCTGGCTTGTATTATACTTAATTTCCATTGTCTGGTCAACTTAAATTTTAAGTAATTTGCGAATCAACCATTTTTCCGGTCTCGCTGCCCCACAACGCCGTCCGGAACCGGTCCGTCATTTATCTTTTCACGCCACACTTCCGCCAACCTCTCCAGCGAACACGCTGCATTCGCCGGGCTGGTGGAGGGAAGCGCCGTGATCTCGACCTTTGTCTTCGGAAAAATATACTTCCGGTACAGACTCTCCGCCTTCTTTCCGTTCGCAAATATCCTGTCGATCTTCGTCTTTGACAAGATGCTGCCGATATCCGCGGGCACCACGTTTTTAATGCTGCTGTCGCTGGAACCTATGATATCGCAGCTCTCGATCACATCCCACAGGGCGATGCGGTTTTTGAGCAGCATACTCTTCTTCTCCTCGATCGTCGTCGGCAAAGGACAGCACAATACCGCCGCCAAGACCTTCCAGAAGCGATTCTGCGGATGCCCGTAATAAAAGCCCTGTTCCCGGGATTTCACGGAAGGCAGGCTCCCCAGGATCAATATGCCGGATTCCTCATTATAGACCGGCTCAAATGTGTGGCAGATATGTTGATATTCTCCCATAGGGATCGCGCTCTCCTTTCGCTTTTGTCATGATAAAACAATATGCAGCCTCCTGTCTCGGATAGGATCTTCTCCTTTTGTACTGCCGGCTTCACCGTATCCGTATACGTCGTGCCGGACGCATTCTTCAGCACATCCGCTGCAGCGCACCATGCTCAGCCGCATTTTTCATCCGGACCGCAATATTTTCCACTGCACCGGAAAGATACGCCGCAAGGAAACCGCGGCCGTCCCCGCTGCATTTTTCCGCAAAAACTTCCACCGCATCCCGCAGCAGTTCCATTATATCACACGGATCCTTTTTCATAAATATCTGTTGTAACCGCAGGTAATCTGCCTCATCCAGTTCATTTTCCAACGCTTTTCCTGCCAGGACATGTCCGAAAAGAAAACCGAGCACTGTCTCACATATGTTATCCGCCGTCTCCCTGTATTCCCTGTTGTACTTTTTTAACCACCCTGTCACACAGGTTGTCGGAAACGCGCTCAAAAATTCCTGTTCCAGACGTATACACCGGATAAACTCAAAAATCCGGTCGATCCCCGAATCATCAGAGAGATCCCTCAGTACCGGATAATCCAGTGTAATGATCGTATTCTGCGGTTCAAACCGGATGTCATACCATTTAAAGAACTCCGGCAACCCCTTCACAACGGTATCATACAGGCACTGATTTTCATAAAAAAGAAAATCCGGCAGCAGTTCATTGTACAGCGCCAATGCCCTTTTTGTTTTTTCTTCCACGTACTCTAATCCCTTTTCATACTTTTGCTCTGCCGTCATCTCCTCCTGTGCTGTCAGTTCCGTCTGTCCCTCAGCCCTTTTTCCCATTCCGGCCCCGGCATGCGCTTCATATTCCCCTCCCTCAAACAATGCATCCTCCCATGGTTCCTTTCCCACAGACGAATCACATCCGTTCCGCTCCGCCTCCCGGATACAGTAAATAACGGCGCCCATCAGTTTTTCCGCCGTTTCATAAGTCACGGACGTGCTCTCACCCGACGTATATTTTTCTGCAAGTTTTCCAACAATTGATACTAAGTCTTCTGTTCTCACAGCCAGTCTCCTCCTCTTTCTGCATCTGTTCCGCTGCTGTTTTCTACCTATACCGTCATCTTCTTTCTACATTGCCTTCTTTCCTCATCACCGCATTCTTCCCCTGCACCATCGCTTTCTTTCTGGCCCGCCGTTTTTCCCTGTCCGGTCTCAATCCCAGCAAAGGTCTTTCAACGTTTCACAATACAATTCATGATCCCACCGCGTCACTTCGTCCAGCCTGCCATATTCCCCATAACCGTCCGTACCCTGATAGCCCCTGTATCCGGCACGGACCGCCTGCGCAAAATTTGCGAGGCAGGTTCCGGACAAATAATCTAAATCCCCAAAGCAGACCGTCTCAAACTGTTCTTTCATAAAATGCAGCAGCTCGCTGTCCGTAATTTCATCCCGCATCTCATTTTTAAACAGGTAAAATATTTCCTGCAGCCTGAGGATCGTCCCGACATAATCGCTCTGGCTGATATAATCCGAATCGCAGAACTCATAAATGATCTTCGGCACGGCGCTCTCCCCGAATTCCACTCTTTTTTGTTCCCTCAATACATGATTCCGTTCCGCTACGATCAGCTCCGCATCCTCCTTTGTCAAAACGAGTCCGAATTTCTCCGCCACATGATTTGTCTCAATCACCTTTCCGAGCTGGTTCTGATTCTGTAAAATACTGATCCATTCTTTATCCATGCGCATCCTCCTTCGTTTTTTCCGAAACCCCTGCAAACTTTTCAGCGCACCGCAAAACTATGCGCCGGAATATCACTATACCATTGCGCAGACTGCATTACCAGCCTTGAATTTAGGGCATTTTTGTGGTATTATAATAATGGCAAAAGGGAGCGGTTTTTCCGCTCCCTTTAAACGAATATTGACAAACGATCTTATTCGCATTATTCCTACAATACACCCTTAGTTGACCACACTGAACCATTTAACCGTTCCTCATACATAGTAGCCATATCAAGTGCTTTCGCAAAGGCTTTAAAACTGCTCTCTGCAATATGGTGATTGTTACTACCCGAAATCTGCTTGATATGTAAATTCATAGATGCTGTGTAGGAAACTGCATAAAAAAAGTCATGTATCATCTCAGTCTGCATATCTCCCAAAAGGGGTACTGTGTACTGGGCATTATAGGAAAAATACGGTCTTCCGGAAAGATCTACGGCACAAAGCACAAGTGCCTCATCCATAGGCAGCATCGCACTCCCGTACCGTTTAATAGCTTTCTTGTCACCCACTGCTTCTTTAAGAGCCTGTCCCAAAACAATCCCACAGTCCTCCACTGTATGATGGGAATCCACCTCGAGATCTCCTTTGCAAATCAACTCTATGTCAAAAAGACCATGGCGGGCAAACCCATTCAACATATGATCAAAGAACCCTATCCCCGTATTAAGATTACACTTTCCACTTCCATCCAGATTCAGCGTCAGCGTGATCTCCGTTTCCTTTGTAACTCTATTAATTGTTGCGACTCTAGGTTCCATAACCTTTTCCTCCTCATTTTCTTGGTAGTATTGTTGAAAAATAATATTTTGCACCTATATAATAGCATTCCACGTAATACAACGGAGTTCCATCCTCCAGCAAGGTAGTACACTCCATCCGAAGTACTGGTGAATCGTGAGAAATTCCCAAACTTTTCTGAATCTCAATGCCCGGCATATCGGCTTCCAACTTAATCCTTCCATCACCCATCTTATGATGGTACACTTCCTCATAAATCTGATAGAGAGAACTTGTATCGTCCAAGTGCTTCTGCAAATCAGGACATAGCTTCCGTGGAATATGAGCGATCTCATAAGCCATAGGACTCTCGTTCCCTTTACGAATTCTTGTGATCCGATAACATTTCTCTCCTTCGCTAAGCAAAAGTTCCCTCACCACTTGCCGTCCAGGATTGCCGACCAGCTCAATGGAAATGATCTCCGATGATGGAACAATTCCTCTGCTCCTCATCTGTTCCGTAAAACTCTCCATTTTGGAAAGTTGATAATCCGATTTCTTTTGCTTTACAAAAGTACCTAAAGCAGGCCTTTTTACAATGTAGTCTTCATTTTCCAGATGTGACAATGCTCTTCGAATGGTGTCCCGACTTACACCATACTCCTCCTGAAGCTCCTTCTCTGTCTTTAACCGATCCCCCTGCTTATACTCTCCGCTTTCAATCTTATCTTTCAACTGCTTGTAAATTATTCGGTATCGGACTTCTTTTACTTTTTCCATATCATCACCATAGTTAACTTCTATTCCTTTTTTATTTTAAACTAAGAACCACAACTTTTCCATCTCTTTTTTACAAATATTACAATATACCATAACAGTTTGACCATACTTATCAATAACTCATCAGAAAATACAGTTTGTACAAATAAAGGCTTTGCCCAAAATTCCGACAAAGCCTTTCGCCAACTTTCCCAAAACTCTCTACGGGAAATTAGATATTTAAAAATTCTTTAGCTGCTGCTGCAACCGCTTTCCCTGCCATTCCATCAATAGCTGTTCCAATCACCAAAATATTGACTCCGGTATCTTTAAAAGCACGGAAATTATCTATATTAATTCCGCCCTCCGCCAGCGTGGGAACTTTCACCGCCTCTACCATCGCACACAGTCTTTCTTTCAGTACCTGCGGAATCTGTCCTGCATCGATTCCCTCATAACTCATACCTGTCATAAGGCCGATCATATCCGTTCCGATTTCTTCCATCTGTCTGGCCAGGCGCGCCACTTCCTCCGGCTTTTCTGCAGAAATACCAAAAGTATGAAGATCCGTTGGCAGTCCAATATATGCATCCACACACAGTCCATATTGATGCGCCTTTTTCACCAGTTCTTCCAGATCACGAAGGGAAGACTTGTGGGTATGCAGTCCGTCTGCACCAGCTCTGGCCATCATCAGGAAATCCTCGTCCGTGAGGGGCATAGGCAAAATTTCTGTAAATCCTCCGGGAATACCCGTTGTAATATAAATATCTTTTCCAACCACATTTCTGACCCCCTGAGTTACCTCTGCCATCTGCGCCACCGTAATACCGTAGCGAACCTGCTCCGCATCATGCATGGTGGTAACGCCCTTATAACCTCTTGCCAATGCAACCGCCGGATGATTAGGTTCCAGCATCTTAATGCCTGCATCTACCACCGCTTTTGCCATACGAGCATCATCTCCCGTGATTCCTGTACTGAGAATAGTATGTCCTTCTCCAGCTTCGATTGCTTTTTTTACTTTATCCATAGCAGCACTCATTTTTCGTGCCATATCATTTGTGTACATAATTCTCCTCCATGATAATGATTAAAATCAACCAGTCTAATTTACTTATCTATCTCTTTTACTCATCCACTCTTATAATCTTATGCTTTTCGCTCAGAAAGGTTGCAAATCACAGTCAAAACAGCCTGCATGCCCACTGCAACTACCATGCATACGACCGCTAAAACCGCTTTGTCATTGGACATAAACGGTGCCAGAAAACAGGGCACGTATGCAGTACATTTCACATCAAACAATCCAATAAGAAGACCTGTCACTGTGGCGGATGCAATCACAGAAGCAAAAATCTTCTTGCTGGCAAACATAAAGGGATATGCCGCCTCCACAAAAGTTCCAAATCCAAGGTTAATAATAATATTAGGGATACTGGTCACACGGTCGCCATCCTTCTTGGGCGCAATAATGTTCCCCAGCTGAAGTCCTGCACAGACCATAACCATGGAACAGAGATCAATACATCCCAGAAAACTGTAACCTGTAGATTCCATTTCCAAAAGAATAATCGGAAGGATTGCGGCATGATATACACCGCCCATGATGGCAAACCAAATAGCAAATCCGGCAATAGCACCTGCCAAAACAGGATTTACTGCTAAAGCCCAGTCAATAGCTGCCTTGATCATATTTCCAACCCAAAGCGCAACCGGCGCAATCAGGAACATTCCGATAAATCCGGCTGCAAGCCCTGCAATTCCGCCTGCCGCAATATTAGCTGTGGTGCCAGGTACTTTATATTTGAAGCAAAAAGAAATAATATAATAAGCAAAAATACCTGCTATAATACCTGTACAAAGCCCACCTATGATGCCTCCGTCTATGGAGAGAGCCCCTGCCACGATACCTGCGACAATTCCCACTTCATCCAGCCCAGATACTTGTTTTGCCGCAATAGCTGCTAAAATAATGGGAAGATAACCTACCAGCGTATTAAACACATCCTCCAGTACGCTAAGCCCCGGAATTTTACTCAATGCCAGACAAAGTGCCATAGCAATAAAGCCTGGCATGGATGCCATCATGATCCCTCTGAAATTAATTCGTTTCCAAACGCTGCCTTCCTGCACCTGCCCACCGCCTGACGAACCGATAATAGGAGAATATTTTAATTTCCATTCCTTTGCTAAAGCCGATACTGCTGAGATTGCCCGCGTCCTGTTGGTAGTTCCTGTGGTTCCTGATGCTGCAACCACACGGCATCCCATAGCCTGCGTATTTGCCATAGAAGTTCCACCAGTACCTGCACAGGGGATTTTCTTCTCCGCAGCAGCCGTCAATGCTTTATTATTGACTCCTTTCGGATCGCAGCTCAAGAGCATGATGCCGTCAATCTCGCCCTTCCTGATCAAATCCGCCAACTCCTGATCCGTTTCCTCTGCCATCTGGTTAATTTCTTTCAGGGTTTTCTCTTCACTGCTTCCTATGGTGTCTTTACCCGAAAGTGTCCACAATTTGGCTTTGGCATCCATGGAAATATTATCCATGGAGGTACTTGTCCCGATAAACTGGACATATGACACTTCAATACCGGCAGATCCCGCCTGCACGAAAACCTCATGCATCATTTTTTCCGGATCCGCGCCGCCCTGATTATACAGATTTCCACCGCTGCTTCCGATAATTGCTAAACGTTTCATCTTCCGCTCCTCCTTTTATATTTTACTGTTTGCTTTTGTAAACCACATACACAATATCATAAGATACGTACATTTGTAAATCGGATTAATAGCTAAAAAGATGGATGAATTTTGTGCATATTGCACAATTTATCCTATTACAATTTATAAAATATATACATTTTTCCTATATTGAACGCATTCATTCACTTGCAAATGTATGATTGTTATCATACATTTTCTTTATGTATACATTTTATATTTAAATCCATACAAAACAACAGCTATCAGATTTCCAGAACACCCATTTTTCCCGCCTCCCATTTTCGGTGGATCAAATTTATTTTATATGATTTTATGATATAAATGTCTAAAGGGAACGGTTTTATCTTACCCGTTCCCTTTTATTTATCCACCAATCCTTCCATTGAGGACCACATTTCATGTTGATCCGTATATGTCCGTCTCACTCCCGGTTCGCCAGTTCCCTCGTAATCTCCTCCCAGCTGATCCCCTTCTCCGCCATCAGCACCATCATATGGTACAGAAAATCCGAAATCTCATACTTCACTTCGTTCTTATTCGGGTTCTTTGCGGCGATCACGATCTCCGTCGCCTCCTCGCCCAGCTTCTTTAAAATCTTGTCCAGCCCCTTGTCAAACAGATAGTTGGTGTAGGAACCCTCCCTCGGGTGGATCTTCCGATCCTCAATGACTTTCATGACCTCCTCGAACACCTTCAGCGGATTCGCCGCCTCTTTTAGATCCTGCGCCATGATCTCATTGAAAAAGCAGGAACGACTCCCGGTGTGGCAGGCAGCTCCCACCTGGCTGACCTTCGCCAGGATCGTATCATAGTCACAGTCCGCCGTCAGGGATTTCACATACTGGTAATGCCCGCTGGTCTCCCCCTTGATCCAGAGTTCCTGCCGGCTCCTGCTGTAGTAGGTCATCTTCCCGGTCCGCAGCGTGTGTTCAAAAGCCTCCTCATTCATATAGGCGACCATCAGCACCTCGCCGGTCCTGTAATCCTGTGTTACCACCGGCACCATACCGTCACTGTTCAGCTTAAAATCAGCCCAGGAAAGTTTGCCCTTCGGTATTTTCACCTCCACGCCGTTGTCCTGAAACACCGACTTCATGGAATAAAGGTCTTTGTAATTGTCGTTGATCGCATTGCCCGAGATGCCGTCCACCGCCGGATTCTGGAAGATCCATGACATCCCCTCCAGAGAACAGCTGTCCATCACGATGATCGTGGGATCGTTCAGGCACTGCATCGTCTCCTTCACCCTGCCCGACTGGGCGATCCAGATCGTCTCGGAAATATAGGCATCGATGAGCTGTCTGTGGACGCTCAATGTCTCCGGTTTCGTAAAAGAAAGATAGATCCTCTCCTTCCCGAACTTTTTGGAGACTTCCTCGGTGATCTCAATATTCTCTTCCTTGTCATAATTCAAAACCGCACGCTCGCAGCCCGTGTAGAGGATCTTTTTGATATCCTCCATCCGCGCCACATTTCCGGCTCCGATCACCGGGATCTCGATAGATGAGCAGATCTCCTTGATCACATCCAGCGCCTTCTCATGTTCCTCATCATCCTTCGACATATCAAAAACGATCAGCTCATCCGCTGAATTTTCACTGTAAGTCTTCGCCAGCTCCACCGGATTTTCCGACACCACTGTCATATCCTTGAAATTCTTTACTGCCCTCTCCTTGTACAAATATATACATGGAATCAATCTTTTCATAGTCTTTGTCCTCTTTTATCCGAAATCTTCATCTTGTCCAATTTATATAAAAACAACCGCCTTATTATTTACGACATATCTCTAAAGGCAGTCACACAATAACGGCTTTCCCCTGAATTTCCGATAAAGTAATGAATCACGACACTATTTACTTCTTCACACGAGCGTCCCTTTCGTACTCAGTACATCCGTAATACGCTCGTCCAGCCCTGCTGCCTCATACAGCGCCAGCGCAAAAGCCTTGAACATCGCTTCGATGATATGATGGTTATTTTGCCCATCCAGTACCTTAATATGTAAATTCATGCCTGCGCTGCTCGTTGATAACCGCAAAAAACAAATGCCGCTCGCTTCGCTATACGCTCATTATATCCTGAAATCATAAATCCGGCACCCAGTACAACGATAATGCCGGTCAATATAAAACTAACCGATCAGCACTCTTTTCCCCTCAAAAGCAGACCCGTACTTTCTGATACGCTCTGCCAGGATTCCTTCCGCGTCCTTCCCCTGCCTGCTTTCTCAGCCGTCCCCGATCAGCTCTCCCGACTCATCCACAAGATATATCGCAAAAACCGTATTGATCTGCGCCGGATAAGACTCTGCAATGTCCCCGTTATACACGATCCGGATCGTTGTCCCCTTCTCCATCTGCGGCACCTCGTTCGTCGATTCCACTTCGGTGCTGACACTGAACTGATCGGCGGAGAGTAACTCTTCCTCCCCCTCGAAAGGTTCCACCAGAACAGACTTTTCATATACCTCCACCACGGTCGCATTAAAATAGGGATTCACCGCCTCATTGCCACAGCCGGCCATAAAAATCATACACAGCAGAACAACTGCCAATACTGTCTTCCTCATCATCCGCTCCTATTCTATGAACCGGTTCCGCATCCGTCCATCCGGTACGCATTCAACCGTCATGCTTCACTGTTACCAATCTTTTTCCCATCTCTCATCTCATCCAGCAGCGCCACCGTGATATCCCTTGCGATGACGGATGCCCTTTTGCAGTTTTTCTCATAATTGCCCTCTCCGCTGTGCTCAGCGGTGTCCGTTATACACCGGATCGCGAGAAAGGGTATGCCGTTCACATAACATACATGGGCAAACCCCGCCGTCTCCATATCCACCGTCAAGGGCGCGAAAGCGTCGATGATCTTTTGGCGTCCCTCGTCTGTGATAAACGATTCCCCCGTAACCATTCTTCCCCAGAATACCCTTCCTTCATACTCTGTCTTTTGAACCGCAGCTTCCGATATCTCGACCAGTCTTTGGTCCGCCTCGAAAAACACGGATTTCATCCACGGATGAAATTCTGTCAGAACATCCTGCGCCACATCATGATAACAGATTTCCACGGAAATCACAGTGTCAAAAATTTTGAGGTCCGGGTCCATCCCGCCCGCCGTCCCTGCATTGATGACCACGTCCACCCCGAAAACATCGATCAGGATCTGACAGGCCACGGCAGCATTCACCCTGCATACACCGGAGTACAGGGCGACAACATCTATTCCGTGAATCTGTCCTTCATGGAACTTCAGCATAGCTCTCTGCGTAATCCTGTCGTTGTCCATCACAGACAAGAATGGCGCAAGTTCATTGTCATCGGCACATACAATTCCGACTTTCATAAATACCTCCCCGGCTTTTGACCGCTTCCCCTCCGTGAAACTCTTTTGCAAAATGAAAGGTTCTCTCACGGTCTATCGCCGCTGTCGTTATCTCTCTTCTATTCCTCTGTACTGCTTTTTTGGTTTTTTATGTATATAAACCGTACAGCTCTGTCTCGGACACAAATTCACACAGCGGTAGCAAAGCGTACAGTTTCCCTTCTGCGCTACCTTCCCATCGACCAATTCCAGATTATGGACAGGGCACTTTTTTACACACAGTCCACAGCCGGTACAGCTCTCATCCGTCTGAAAGGAAGATTTTGCCTGTTCCTCCATCTTCGGATAGACAACATTCTGTGTTTTTCCGAGCAGTGCAGAGAACGCATTCCACCCGCGTTTTTTTACTGTGCCACGCTGAATGTCCATGCACACCCGATCCAGCTTTTTTAATGCCTTCACGGGCTTCCTGGCCTTTTCCCTCTCCCTGATCGGAAATAAGAAAAAATTACAGATATTATTGGGCATCAGAAAATGTTCCGCATAAACGACCCGCTCATCGCACCCCGGAAGAAGCCTCGCAAAAGCCCTCGCCCCATCCCCCGAAAACAACATCTGTGTACAAAAAATGATC
>JAETSN010000131.1 GCA_021769625.1 [Clostridium] symbiosum
TACTTTTCATTGTAAAATCCTCCCTTTTCGCAATACGAAAGATGTCATCCAAAAGTCCGCAAGAGCACTGTCACATCTCCGGCCTCGCTTTCAAAAAGCGGATTGCCGCCAAGTTCCGTCACATACAGCAAAGTGATCGGTTCCTCCCCACTGTAATCGGACTCCACATACAGTGCGACCGCCCCCTGCCATACGGGACCGTTGCTGTTTATTCCGTTTCCTACATAGTGATAAACTACCCCCTGTTCTGTAATCCCCAGATAAGTAAAAGAACCGTCAATACCCGTGCGGTACTCCTCACCAGGCACATTGTACATCAATTCAAAGGAAAGAAAGCCGTCACTGTCATTCCTCAAAAAAAGCTCCGGGCCATCCTCCACGCCGCTGCCGGTTCCCCAGCTGCAATCCAAAAGATCATATGCTATGTTTCCCATATTGCCCCATATCATTTCACTCAGGTCGATTCTTTCTCCGCTCCCGGTAACGGCGTAAATCATCTGGTAGCCTATCTCGTTTTCGCCCAGTTCAAAATCTTTTACCTGCGCTGCGCCCAGCAGTGGTCCGTTGGCGCAGAAATACCCTGCATACAGGCAACCCATGACATTGATATACTCTACACGCCCTTCCTCAGTCAACAGAAACAGGTATGGTGCCCCCAGCTCGCCGATACTCTCACAGAAAATGCGGGTATAGTCGCCATAGAGTCCATTCACTTCAACTTCTTTCCCATAAGGCACTGTAACCTCATCATATGTGTAATAAGAGGTAGCCGCCAGCAGTTCATTGAAGTAATCCGTCTTCTTAAAGCGTAGCGTAACATTGCTTCCCTGCCGTTTTACCGTCAGAAAGTCCATGTATTCTACAGTTTCCACATCCATATCTTCTTGCTGGAATTCGGGTGTAATGATCTCATTCAGCCAGTCTGCTCCGACGTGGCTGCCAATGGGAACTATTGTATGCAGCTTGCCGCTGTTATCGATATAAAGAGGCAGATCCATAGTGATATTCCGCTCCGATACCGTAAAAGCCCGTCGTTCCTGATAGGCACCTGCTAGACACCACTCTCCCATCTCGTCCCACTGGTTAAAATAGAGGTTGTCATAGTATTTTGCCGCAGCGCGGCGCAGGGCAGACAGGTATTCCTCCCCGGTCAGGCCTTTCTTTTCAAGAACCTTCTCGTTCCCAAGCCTCACACCTTCCCTCGTGTCATAACTATAAGTGCCATACTCTTCATATCCCCCGAAATACTCGGTGCACAGCAATACCAGGGAAAAAATATCCCCGCTCTGATAAGCCTCGTAGGTGATACTGGCACAGCCTGTCAGCTCCCCTTGTTCTATCTCTTTCAGGCTCCTCTCCACAAGTCCGCCGTATACAGCGGCGATTTCACTGTTGATTTCCGCCGCGCCCGGCGTATCATCATCAATCTGTGGCACATGATAGGAATATTCGACCACATAATCATACTCTTCGTTTACTATCTCATCATCCACGCTGTAAAGCTCGGTGACAGTTACCTCCCGGCCTGGGTATGCGGTATTCTCACCGC
>JAETSN010000077.1 GCA_021769625.1 [Clostridium] symbiosum
GTGGCATAGTCTCAAATAGGTGTTCCTCCCATTCCAGATATGGGCTGGTTCTATTTTCATGCCAATTTTTACAAAATCTTTCTTTTAAGTGCAGTTATTGCGAATTAATAACATATAAACCCTTTCCACTCTCCGGACAGGGTATCCTTCTCTATTCCCCTCTACTTTTTCATCTTCGCCCTGATCTTATCCATCGCGTCCACAAAGACCAGTATCTCCGCCACCACCTCATAGAGCTCCGGCGGGATCATCTCCCCGATATCCAGCCGGGAAAGCGTATCCGCCAGCTCATTGTCCTGATGCAGCGGCACATTGGCTTCCTGTGCTTTCTCTATGATTCTTTCCGCCAGCGCGCCCTTACCGGTGGCAATGATCCGGGGCGCCTCATCGTTCGGATCGTACTCCAGCGCCACCGCTGTTTTCGGTTTTTTTATCCTGTCTTTTTCCTGTGCCATGCTCTATGCCCTCACGTCAAAAGCGGTGTAGGAGATCACCGTATCGTTCTCTTCAATGCCGCGGATACGGGACATCACGTTCCCGTCCTGCGCTTCCTCTTTGAATTTCATCTCCGCCTGCATATGGTAGCCCTTTTTCTCCAGCCGCTCGTTCAGGATGTAGATATGGTCGCCCAGAAAGTCCAGCACTGCCTCATTCGCCAGCGTAAACTGTGTGGAGACATTGTAATCCTTCATCTTTACATAGATGTCCATGTTGCCCAGATGCTCCATCTCCAGATGCAGCAGCGCGCTGGTCGATCCGTCCTCGGAAACCTTCCCCTTCTTTTTCTGATATACATACAGCTCTCCGTGGGCATTTTCCATGGACGCTTTCAACGGTATCTGCAGATAAGGGAACATTTGGTTCAGATTCTGCATGAATTCCAGATTCTGGTTCATCTGATGCACCGCCTGCCCTGCCTGCGTATCCGCCTTTCCCACGGCGGAAAACAATTCCTGAAGCTGCCCCGACTGGCTTTTTATCTTCTGATAGAAATCCTTTACCTCTTCCTTGTCCGAAAAACTTTCCGGCTTGATCGTCCATTTTTCCGACAGCAGATTTTTGATCTGCCCCGTAAAATCTTTCTGCAGATCCGCAAGGCGCTCTTCCAGCGCATCCGGCAGTCTCATCCGCCCATGCTCCGCCGCATTTGCACCGTCCTTGAGCAACACCGTACCATCCTCATCAGTCAGCTGCCGCACCGCCTCCTCCGTCGCACCTGCCGCACCTTTTTCCGGGACACCGCCTTTTCCTTCCGCGATCTCCTTCATCAGGCCGTCAATTTCCTGCAGCAGTCCCTTTACCGGACCGCCCTCTTTTGCGGCTTCGCCTTCCGTCCCCTGCAGCACTTCCAGCATATCTTTCATAAACTGCAGCCCGGAAAGCTGCTGTCCGCCTTTTCCAAAGGAAGAAAGAACCTGCGGCAGTCCGCCCGTGATATCCTCCATCGTATGCAGAAGCTGGTGCTGCATGTTTTTCGTGGCTTCATACTGCATGACGTTCGTCTCGTCGATCTCCATGCCCATCGCCGTCAGCCTGACGATCGTGTCGGCCGATGCCTGCGGAAAATCCGCCACAGCCTTTCCCATCTGCCAGAGGCTGTTTTTATCAATGGGAAGCCCCTCCTCCATCATGCTCTTCACCATCGCCATGTTTTCAGCCGTAAGCGGCATGCCCGCCGCATTCAGCGCGCCCATAGCGGCGCTCTTTCCCGCCGAAAGGTTCGTGTACAGGGGGCTGAGCATCAGTTTGTCATCCGAATTCCCTTTCACCTCAAACAGCATGTGCTGCCCGATGGAAGCTTTGATATCCCCGTCCAGTCTGGCATTGATCTCCACGCCGTTTCCCATATCCAGCAGGATCTGGCTGCCTTCCATGGAGCGGATCTGGCCGCCGATGGTCTGCCCGGTCACCAGGGAATTCAGAACCGCGCTTGCCTGAAGCTGTTTTGCCACAGCGGAAACAGACGCCGTATTTACCGCGCCCGACTGGTTCGTCCCGTTTACTCTTGATAAAACATCCGTCAATGTGATATTCATAGATTTTTAATGAAACTCTTCCTGTGAATGGGCGTCGGCCCATATTTTCTGATCGCATCCATATGCATCGAAGAACCATATCCCTTGTTGGAGGCAAAACCGTATTCCGGATAGATCTCATCGTATTTCACCATCAGCCTGTCTCTGGTCACCTTCGCCACGATACTGGCCGCCGCGATGGAAATACTCTTTGCATCCCCCTTGATGATCGGCACCTGTTTTATATCGATCTTCGGGATCGTCACCGCATCGTTTAAGAGCAGATCGGGCTTTACCGCAAGAGAACCCACTGCTTCCCGCATCGCCTCGTAGGTGGCCTGCAGGATATTGATCTCATCGATCCGTGCCGGCGTATTGTATCCTATCCCCACCGCCACGGCCGTCTCTATGATCTCGGCATATAACTCTTCTCTCTTTTTTTCGGATAATTTCTTGGAATCATTTAGATATAAAAGACTGCAATCTTTTGGCAATATGACCGCCCCTGCCACCACAGGCCCTGCAAGCGGTCCCCTGCCCACCTCGTCGATGCCGCAGATATACGAATACGCCCCGTACTCCTTCTCATACCGCTTCATCCCCTCGGTGCGCGAAACTTCCTTCTCATAAGCCGCGATCCGCTTCCGAGCCCCCGCCACAGCCGCCTGCACCCCGCTCCGCTCATCTCCCCCATACAGAGAAATAAGCTCTGACAGCTCTGTCACATTACCCGTCAAAAATTTTTCTTTAATTTCCCCAATCTTCTCCATCCCAGTCCATCCCCCTACTGATGCTTCAGCTTCCCGAACTTTTCAAACGGATAGATCCTCACCCACGCTCTGCCGATGATATCATCCTTGTGAATATTCCCTACCAGCTCCGCCCTGCTGTCGGTGCTGTTATTCCGGTTATCCCCCAATACAAAATATTCATCTTCCCCCAAAAATATTTCATCCGCCGCCCAGCCCGGGTCCTGAATGACCTCCAGCCCGTAGCTTTCTTCCAGCACCTCTCCATCGATATAGATCGTGCCGTCCCAGTCGATCCGCACATGCTCGCCCGGCATGCCGATGATCCGCTTGATATAGTATGTATCCTCCTCATACTGAAACGGAAAAACAATGATATCAAACCGCTGCGGCTCACGGAAACGATAAGTGATCTTATCGACGATCAGATTGTCCGCATCCTGCAGAGTGGGCTCCATGGAACTCCCCTGCACTTCCGTCCTCTGTCCCACATAATGGATGATCAGGTAAGTCGCTATCAGCACACACAACAGATAAACACTGGTACTCAATATCTCTTTCACAACACTCTTTTTCATCTTTTCTTCCTCATTTCCATACCACTCATATATAATAATTCAGCCGCACTGTCGTCCATTAACATCTTAATCAACAGATTAGAACATAAAATGCTTAATATGCCCTTTGAAAAACAGAGCCAGCGCAAGCGTGGCGACGTAGTATTTTATGTCCTTACCTGCGTCCGCCGTCTACACAGGCGGCATCTCCAGCGTGATCCTGCCCAGTTTCCCGCTCCTGAAATCATCCATCAGCAGCGCCGCCGCCTTTCCTGTATCAAGCTCCTCCCCCTTCAGAAGACAGCCGCGATTTCTTGCGATATCCCTCAAAACCTCAAAAGCTTCCTGCTCCTCATCGACCTCATAGCGTTTCTTCAACACGCCGCCATAACGCTCTTTCAGCATCGCGATCAGATCCATCGCCATCTCATCCACGGAGACGACCGTATCATTCATGGAACCGATCAGCGCCAGTTTTAATCCTGTTTCCTGATTTTCAAACTTCGGCCACAGAATGCCCGGCGTATCCAGAAGTTCCAGAGACTTGTTTAACCTGATCCACTGCTTTCCCTTTGTCACTCCCGGTTTATTGCCGGTCTTTGTACAGGCTTTTCCCGCAAAAGAATTGATAAAGGTAGACTTTCCCACATTGGGAATCCCGACCACCATGGCGCGGATGGGCCTGTTCAGGATCCCTCTTTTCCGATCCCGCTCGATCTTCTCCTTACAGGCTTCCTGCACGAGCGCGTGTATCTGTTTCATTCCGCCGCCGCTCTGGGAATTCACCTCCAGCACATGAAATCCCCTGCCTTTAAAATATTCTTTCCACATTTTACCGACGCGTTCATCCGCCAGATCCGATTTATTCAAAAGGATCAGGCGGAACTTGTTTTTCCCCAGCGCATCGATATCAGGGTTTCTGCTGGAGAGAGGGACCCGCGCATCCACCAGCTCGATCACCAGATCGATCAGCTTTATATTTTCTTCCATCATCCGCCTGGCCTTTGTCATATGCCCAGGATACCATTGATAATTCATGCAACTTTCCCCTTTTATTCCCGCGGGCGGCGAGGTTACTGACTCATCCTCCGCAAATACGCCGTCACTCGATAAATCCTATCATATCAATACTGTTGCCCAGCTTAAACCATGCTTTTCCGGCGATCGTATCCTCCTTCACCGCCCCCACATTGGCGGAACGGCTGTCCTCGCTGTTATTCCGGTTATCCCCGAGCACAAAATATTCTTCCTCGCCCAACGTGATGCCTTTTTCCGCAATACCGCCGTCCTCGATCGTGTCGTAGCTGTCGCTCTCCTCGTAAAAATAGCCGTCCAGATATATCCTGCCGTCACTGATCGCAACCGTCTCTCCCGGAAGCCCTATCACCCGCTTAATATAGTAATGCGTATTTTCATTCCCGTTCGGCAGAAAGACGATAACGTCCCCCCGCTTCGGCTCTCCGAAACTGTAACTGATCTTATTGATCAGAACACTCTGGCCGTTATACAGACAGGGCTCCATGGACGCGCCGATCACGCTGGTCTTTTGCCCCACCGAATAGACAAACACAAACGCGATCAGAACTGCAAGCACAAAAAAGAAACCCCAGCTTCCGATCTCTTTTAACAATCCCACACTGATCGTCTTTCGTCTTTTATAAAAATGAAGCCCTTTATTTCTTCTGGACATAATTTCCTCTCGCAGTATCTTCTCATAAGCTGCATATACTCGCAGCAAAGCTGCTCATTAGCTTACGAAGTTCACACTTGCAAGCAAGTGAACTTCTTGTAAGCTATATTCCAGAAAGCAAAGTACGCTTCCTGTCATTAGATTGACGGCGCATAATACGCGCCTTTTATGAGAATCTGCTCCGCATCTTCTCATAAGCTACATTATACCAAATAAAAGGGACCATTACAATCGTAACAGTCCCCTCTTCTTTTCAGCCTTGAAAATATTACCGAATAACTTCTTTTACTTTTGCTTTCTTACCGGAAAGTTTTCTTAAGTAGAACAGTTTCGCCCTTCTCACTTTACCCCTTCTCACTACTTCAACTTTCTCTACATTGGGAGAGTGAAGCGGCCATGTCTTTTCTACGCCGATACCGCCGGAAGATTTTCTTACCGTAAATGTCTCACGGTTTCCGCCATTCTGTCTCTTGATCACGGTACCTTCAAAAATCTGAATCCTCTCGCGGTTTCCCTCTTTGATCCTGCCGTGTACCCTCACGGTGTCACCTACGTTAAAATCGCCCACATTCTCTTTTAACTGGGCCTGCTCAATCTCTTTGATCAGTTCGTTCATTTATCTGTGCCTCCTTATTTGATCGGATGTTCTTAATACTTCTGTAACAGAGGACCATCTCTTTATCGCAACGCTAGTATTTTATCACAGAGCCTTACTCTTTGCAAGGAAAATTTTCAATAGTCTTCAATAATGTCCAATAATCTTCAAAGCCGTTAGGTTTGACCCCAAAATGCGGGATCTGTCACGATATATTCCCGCATTTTAGCCCTGCAAATTCCCTTCTTCATAAATTTTCTTTTAATTTCGGGCTTTTTTGTCCCATCCAGTGAAAAAAATGCCAAAATACGGTTGACGAACAGGAAATTTATGCTATAATATTTAAAGTGTATACGACGGTGGAACCTTTGTGCAATAGTATATACACAAGAATAACCCATTCAGTCGTAAGAGCCGAAGGGACTGAAGGGAGGTCAGGGTGATTTAATGTCTAACGTTATCGTAAAAGAAAATGAATCTTTGGACAGCGCATTACGCCGTTTCAAGAGAAGCTGCGCTAAGGCAGGTATCCAGCAGGAGATCCGTAAGAGAGAGCATTACGAGAAACCCAGCGTAAGGCGTAAGAAAAAATCCGAAGCAGCAAGAAAACGGAAATACAACTAATCAAAACAATAAACTGCCGCGGGCATCATCTTTTTCATGCCGCGGCAGTTTTTTATATGCTTTTATATGTACTGCAGGCAAGCTCGATCCCAGTGCACAACGTGTCAGATGGCTGCCCGCGGACATTATCTCTATGATACCTCCTCCACTATGATATCTCCTCCGCATCCCCCTGCTTCGCACTCTCCTGTTCCCCGCTCTCTTCCAGTTTCTTAAATACGATCCGCAGAAGAAGGGAGTTGAGCCACGCCACCAGCGAAACACCGGCAAAAAACCAGACCATGATACCGATCACAAGGGTCTGGAACGTCAGAAAAGTTGCAAATACCGGCCCGATCGATATGATAACGATCAGCACCGTAAAGGGCAGCTTTGCAAACACCA
Source organism: [Clostridium] symbiosum (assembly GCA_021769625.1). Lineage (GTDB taxonomy): Bacteria > Bacillota > Clostridia > Lachnospirales > Lachnospiraceae > 1XD8-76. The sequence goes on from JAETSN010000077.1 coordinate 6,615, forward strand.
GGATCAGGGCATTTTTCAACGTATTTTTTACCGAATTGACGAATCTCGCCTGAAGTGCAAATGCATAGACCATCCATGCGGATAACAGCGCCCCCATGAACAGAAACAATATCTGCAGAATGCCCCCTGTTTTATCCGGCATCAGTTTGATCGACACAAAATCGACCGCAAAGATGATGCCCAGCAGCAGAAAAATGAGCCACATGACCGTGCTCTGTTTAAAATTCTCTTTAAACGCCTTCAAAAATCCTCTCGCGATATATCCCTCTTCGTTTTTGACAAGCTTCAGCATCACCGTATACAGAGCCGTGGTCGATGCCCCTATCGTAATGATCGGTATGGAACATATCACCCAGAGTATATTCAGTATGATAAAATCTGCCAGCCTGCCCATCCCCCGCATGATCGGGTTGTCTATCCAGTTAAAATTCATCTTATCCTCTGCCCTTCTTTCTCTTTTGATGCTTTATTCTACCATACTTTACGCACAAAATCATCTGTTTCCAAAAAATTTCTGAATATCTCCGCCGCCGTTTTGCCGAAAGCTGGCTGCCGTTTCCTTCCGCCGGGATATCACAATGGAAAAGCCTCCTTTCCCGTCCGGAAAAGAGGCCTTAAAATACTATACCTATTTTATCTCATGCTTCCCGCACCGCCCATCAGCGCGGTCATTTCCTCCACGCGCTCGATCGGAAACGGCGGCCTTGCCAGAGGCTTCATTGCAATAGACATCAGCTTCATCGGGTTATCGTCTGCCGCGATCCGATTGGCGCTGATCTTTCCGCACTGTCTGCACCTGTGCAGGATCGCCCACTCGCCGTTCTGTTTTACCCAGACCGCGATTGGCTCCATATGTCCACCGCAGTCCGAAGCCCTGTCTCCCGGCATGTTGTCCAGATGAAGGCTCGTCAGGCAGTTCGGGCAGTGGTTCCTGTGATCACTCCCCGCTCCTGCGGGGATCACCTCCCTCCCGCACACCTTGCAGATAAAAATTTCTTTACATGCATGATTTTTATAATAATTCTTTTCAAATGTCTTTCTCCTGTTCTCCCGGTTCACCTCTAAACCCTCCTGTTCTTTATCGTCTCATGTCACTGCAGAGGGTCTGGAATCCCTGATGATCCGCTGGATGCTCTTATCTGAAAGGCAGTATTTCTCCGCCAGCAGATGAACGCTGCACCCTGCCCGGTACTCGCTGCATATCTGCGCATTCCGGTATTCCAGATACTCCCTTGTCCCGCTGATCGAACCCCACGTACTCCGTCCGGCGTCCTTTTTCGGAACATAAAGCATCTTGCCGTCAATAAATTCCTGAACCAGGGTAAGAACTTCGGATGGTAAGACATCTTCCGCTCTGATATAGCCCATGATCGCCCTCCTTATCATCATTATCAGGCAACGCCACACACTTTGTATGCGGGCATATGCCAAGGAAAAGCGACGGCTATTATAATACTGTCCGGATTATATAGCCATCGCTATATGAATACGGCTGCACTCTTCGACATCAATTTCACTCCCATCTTTTCTACATTTACAATCCTGAATGACTGCATTATCATCATAGCAGGAAACAGAACTTCGGACAACCTTAAAAACAATTTTAATTGTTTTTGCTCCACAGCAAACATGGCCATTCTAAACTCCCATTTTAGAATAGCCACGCTTTTTATTTTTCTCACTGACGCCCGTTATATCAAAACCGTTCTATTTTATCTGTCCTTCCAGCACCTTCGCCGCTTCCGCGATCGCCGCAGGAATGCCATCCGGGTTCTTGCCGCCTGCCTGCGCCATATTAGGGCGGCCGCCGCCGCCACCGCCTACAAGGCCGGCCACGCCTTTGATCAGATTGCCCGCATGGGCGCCCTTCTTCAGGGCTTCCTCCGTCGCCATCGCCACAAGGTTTACCTTTCCGTCCTTCGCGGAGGCAAGCATCACGACGCCCTCTCCCAGCTTTTCCTTCAGCGAATCGCCCAGATCTCGCAGCCCGTTCATATCCACATCCGCCACGCTCACGGCGAGGAGCTTCACGCCCTTCACTTCCGTCACGCTGTCCATCACATCGCCGAGGGCTTCCTTCGCCGCCTTGCTCTTCAAGGACTCATTCTCACTCTGCAGCGCCTTGATATCCGCCATCAGATGATGACACTTCTCCACAATGTCCGCGGGGGACGTCTTCAGCACTTTCGCCGCCTGATGCAGCCGCTCTTCCATCTCCGCGTAATAGGCGAGCACGTTGCTGCCGGTGAGCGCTTCGATCCTGCGGACGCCCGCCGCCACGCCACTCTCGGAAACGATCTTAAAAGCGGAGATCACACCGGTATCCTTCACATGGGTACCGCCGCAGAATTCTTTGGACTCTCCCATCTCCACAACCCGGACCGTCTCGCCGTACTTTTCACCGAAAAGCGCCATCGCGCCGGTCTTCTTCGCTTCCTCCACCGTCATGATCTTCGTCACTACCGGTACGTTTGCACTGATCTGCGCATTGACGAGGGCTTCCGCCTTCGCGATCTCCTCCGCTGTCATGGCGGAGAAATGGCTGAAGTCAAACCGGAGCCTGTCCGGATCATTGTAGGACCCCGCCTGCTCCACATGTTCGCCCAGCACTTCCCGCAGGGCTTTCTGCAGAAGATGGGTAGCGCTGTGGTTCTTACAGGTGCTCATCCTGCGCGCCTCATCCACGTGGAGCGTCGCCCTGTCGCCGGTCTTTAACATGCCCTTTGTCACTCTGCCGATATGGCCCACCTTACCGCCGAGCAGTTTTACGGTATCTTCTACTTTAAACTCTCCCTCCGCGGTGGTGATCACGCCGTGGTCTCCCGCCTGTCCGCCCATGGTGGCGTAGAACGGCGTCTCCTGCACAAAGATCGTGCCCACTTCGCCGTCCGTCAGCGCGTCCACGATCTCCGTCTCCGTGGTCATCACCGTGATCTCGGAGTCGTGCACCAGCCTGTCATATCCCACAAACTCTGTTGTGACGGAAGGATCGATGGACTCATAGACCGTGGCGTCCGCACCCATATAATTTGTCACTTTGCGGGCTCCGCGGGCCTTCTCCTTCTGCTCCTTCATGCAGCGCTCAAAGCCCTCTTCCTCCACGGCAAAGCCTTTCTCCTCCAGGATCTCCTTTGTCAGATCCAGCGGGAATCCGAACGTATCATAGAGCCGGAACGCATCCTCGCCCGCAAGAAGCTTTTTGTTTTCCTTCTCCAGCTTTTCCTCCATCTCGCTCAGGATGCTCAGCCCCTGGTCGATGGTATTGTTGAATTTATTTTCTTCCTGTGTCAGTACGTTCAGGATAAATGCCTTCTTCTCCTCCAGCTCCGGATAACCGTCTTTGGAGCCTGCGATCACCGCCTCGGAAAGCCCCGCGAGGAAAGTTCCCTGAATGCCCAGCTTTCTGCCCTGGCGCGCCGCACGCCTGATGATCCGGCGCAGCACATAGCCCCTGCCCTCGTTGGACGGCATGATACCGTCGGAGATCATAAAAGTCGCGGAACGGATATGATCCGTGATGATCCGGATAGAGACATCCATGTCCATATCTTCATGGTAGGACACGCCTGCGATCTCACAGACTTTGTTTCTCAGCGCCTGCACGGTATCCACATCAAAAATGGAATCCACATCCTGCACCACCACTGCCAGACGCTCCAAGCCCATGCCGGTGTCGATATTTTTCTGCTCCAGCTCGGAATAGTTTCCCTTGCCGTCGTTATCAAACTGGGTGAACACATCATTCCAGACTTCCATATAACGGTCACAGTCGCAGCCCACCGTACAGCCCGGTTTCCCGCAGCCGTACTTCTCGCCTCTGTCATAATAAACTTCCGAACAGGGGCCGCAGGGACCGGAGCCGTGCTCCCAGAAGTTGTCCGCCTTGCCGAACCGGAAGATCCGCTCCGCCGGGATGCCAATCTCCTTATTCCAGATCTCGAAAGCCTCCTCGTCCTCCTCGTAGATGGAAGGATAGAGCCGCTCCGCCGGAAGCCCCACGACCTCCGTCAGGAACTCCCATGTCCAGGTGATGGCCTCCTTCTTAAAATAATCCCCGAAGGAAAAGTTGCCCAACATCTCAAAAAAGGTGCCGTGGCGTGCCGTCTTTCCCACATTCTCCAGATCCCCGGTGCGGATGCACTTCTGGCAGGTCGTCACCCTTCTTCTGGGCGGGATCTCCTGCCCAGTAAAGTAAGGCTTTAAGGGCGCCATGCCCGAATTGATCAGCAGCAAGCTGTTATCGTTGTGGGGCACCAGAGAGAAACTCTTCATCTTCAGATGCCCTTTACTCTCAAAAAATTCCAGAAACATTCTACGCAGTTCATTTACGCCGTATGCTTTCATCACCACGCCTCCTAAAATGTAAATTTATCCGCAAAATACGCATCCAGTTCATCGATGGCAACTCTCTCCTGCTCCATGGAATCCCTGAAGCGCACTGTCACCTTGCCGTCCGTCTCGGAATCAAAGTCGTATGTCACACAGAAAGGTGTGCCGATCTCGTCCTGTCTGCGGTATCTCTTACCGATATTTCCCCTGTCGTCGAACTCACAGTTGTATTTCTTGCTCAGGGCCGCATAGATCTTCTCCGCGCCCTCGTTCAGCTTTTTGGACAGCGGCAGCACGCCGATCTTCACCGGCGCCAGCGCAGGATGGAAACGCAGAACGGTCCTCATATCGCCGCCCTCCAGTTCCTCCTCGTCGTAGGCCGCGCAGAGGAACGCCAGCACCACACGGTCCGCGCCGAGAGAAGGCTCGATCACATAAGGTATATATTTCTCGCCCTTCGTATCATCAAAATAACTCATATCCTCGCCTGACACATTCTGATGCTGCGTCAGATCATAGTCCGTCCTGTCCGCAATGCCCCACAACTCACCCCAGCCAAACGGGAATAAGAACTCGATATCCGTTGTGCCCTTGGAGTAGAAACAGAGCTCTTCCAGCGCGTGATCCCTCAAGCGCATCTCCTCCTCCTTCATGCCGAGGGACAGCAGCCAGTCACGGCAGAACCCTCTCCAGTACTGGAACCATTCCATATCCGTGCCGGGCTCACAGAAAAACTCCAGCTCCATCTGCTCGAACTCTCTGGTGCGGAACGTAAAGTTGCCCGGCGTGATCTCGTTGCGGAAAGACTTGCCGATCTGGCCGATGCCGAAGGGCAGTTTTTTCCGGGAAGTCCTCTGCACATTCTTGAAGTTGACAAAAATGCCCTGCGCCGTCTCCGGCCTTAAGTAAACCGTATTCTTCGCATCCTCGGTGACGCCCTGGAAGGTCTTGAACATCAGATTGAACTGACGGATATCCGTGAAATTATGCTTGCCGCAGGAAGGGCAGGGCACATTGTGCTCCTCGATAAAGTTCTTCATCTCCTCTTGGGAATAGGCATCGATCGGTTTTCCCAGCTCAATGCCGTTCTCCTGCGCAAAATCCTCGATCAGCTTATCCGCGCGGAAACGCTCCTTGCATTCCTTACAGTCCATCAGCGGATCGGAAAAGCCGCCCAGATGGCCGGAGGCAACCCACGTCTGGGGATTCATCAGGATCGCACAGTCCACCCCCACATTGTACGGGTTTTCCGTGATGAATTTCTGCCACCACGCCTTCTTCACGTTATTTTTCAGTTCCACGCCAAGATTGCCGTAGTCCCATGTGTTGGCAAGCCCCCCGTAGATTTCGGAGCCGGGATACACAAATCCCCTCGCCTTCGCAAGCGCTACGATCTTCTCCATTGTTTTTTCCATAACTATCTCCTCTCTTATAAAAAGTTCCGCATCTGTTCCGATGCCATTTTGCAAATTCACATCTGCTCTCACAGCAGTCTTATCAGTTCAACAGAATATACGCCAGCTCATCCGTCTCCGAGACTTCCACCGTTTTCTTTCCCGCCACGGTCACATTGTCGGAAATATAGAGCGGCTCTTCCGGCGCGCTGATCTGTACAGGCGCGCCCAGATTCATCTCATTGTCATAGATGATGATCTTATTCTCTCCCAGCGCCAGGATATCGCTCTTACCGCTCAGCACACCCTCGCCTTCCACGCTCTGCAGCGATATCTCCAGATCGAATCCCTGCATATAAGCGTCCTCCACCGTCCCGTAGAAAAAAGGCGCCCGCAGCGCAGGGTCCACCGTCACTACATCCATGTTCATAAATCCGTCAAAGGACTCCGCATCCGGATAGGTCATGACGACCTTCACCGTGCCTTCCTCCGCCTCCACCGCATCTACCGTGATACCGTTCCCCGCACCGGAAGTGCTGCCGTACGCCGCCACTTTTTCCGTCATCATACTCTGCAGCGTATCCACGGACTCTTCCCCAAAGTCCTCTATCATCGTATGCACGATCGAGCCGTCCTTCTGTATCGCGATGGTGGTCACTTCCACCGTCGTCTTTCCGCAGCTGCCAAGCAGAAAAACAGCAAGCAGCGGAAGCAATAATTTTTTCCATTTTTCCATAATTTTTCTCCCTTTTCCGCTTTTTAGGGCATAACACATTTATTATAATCGACCGCTCTCTATTTTTCAATATGCAAATTCCCTGATTTAAAAAAGAAGGCAGAGACATGGCGGGGAACGCTTCCCCGCCATGTCTCTGCTTGCTTTTTATTTTTGATACAGCCACCGATACCCGTATCCTTCCACTTCCCCGATGTCCCCGGAAATTTCTTTTCCGGTCACCAGATCTATAAAACTTTTCTGATCCTTTGTGGCATCACCGAAAACATCTGTCCCCGTCCCGCAACGCTCCGGGAACCTTCCTTCGACCTTCGCAGGCTCCTCACTGAAATTATAGTAAGCTACCAGCTTCTTTTCCCCCAGCTCCCTGCAGATGCCGAGCACATGGCTGCTGCCGGTCTCGAAAGTCTGGGTTTCCGCCTCCATGCTGAAGATATCATATTCCGACCGTATCTGTTCCAGCTTCCGCAAAGCCCTGAAAATCCTCTCAGGCACTTCCTCTATCTCGTCGCCTCCCGCGCGTCCGCTCCGGCCGGCGCCCCGAAAATCAAAGTTTACGTTGTCCCACGGGAAACTGCCGCGGTGGAGATACCGGCTGTCCGCCTGTTTGTAGGGATCTTCCCTATAAGTATAATCATTTAACTGACCGATCTCATCCCCGCTGTAGAGCATCGGAATACCGCTCTGGGACAGCAGGTAGGCGTGCAGCATCAAAATGCATTTCACCGCCTTCTCCGTCTTTGCCTCATCCCTCTCATAGAGCGCCGCCTCCAGGCCACTCAGGGAAGCCGTGGTGCCGCAGAGCCTTGCGTCCCCAAGCCTCGGGTCATCATTATAGAGTTCCCCTCTGGCATCGCTCCCCGCCCATCTCCCGGTCAGATAATCATTCAGATACTTTTTATGCGCCACTTCGTCTATGCCGAAATTCTTCAGCCAGCCGTAGTCCAGCCCCCAGCCGATGTCGTCGTGGCACCTCAGATAATTCAGAAATACATACTCCTTCGGCAGGGCAAACACCTGGTCGAGCTGGCGTTTTAACAGCGCAACGTCCTTTGTCGCCACCGTGTGCCAGGTGCTCGCCATGGTCGTCACATTGTACAACATATGGCATTCCGGCTTCTCCACGCTGCCGAAATACGGCACCACCTTCGCCGGTTCCATCACCACTTCCCCGAGCAGCAAAACGCCCGGACAGACGATCTCCCCGATCAGCCGCATCATCCGCACAAGGGTATGCACCTGCGGAAGATTCCTGCAGTTTGTGCCTAACGTCTTCCAGATATAGGGCACCGCATCCAGCCGGATGATATCGATCCCGCAGTTTGCCAGAAACAGCATATTGCCCACCATATCGTTGAAGACCACACAGTTCTCATAATTCAGGTCCCACTGGTACGGATAGAATGTCGTCATGACCACCTGGCGGCAGTCCTCCAGCCAGGTAAAATTCCCAGGCGCCGTGGTCGGAAATACCTGCGGCATGGTCCGCTCAAACTGTCCCGGAATATCCCAGTTGTCATAAAAATAGTACCGCTTCCTCGCCTCCGGATCTCCCGCCCTCGCCGCTTTTGCCCAGGCATGTTCCTCACTGGTATGGTTCATCACAAAGTCCATACAGCAGCTCATGCCCTTCTTGTGCATCTCCTCTGTCAGTTCTCTCAGATCCTCGATGGTTCCAAGCTCCGGCTGCACCATGCGGAAATCGGAAACGGCATATCCGCCGTCATCCCTCCCCTTCGGACTCTTGAGGAGGGGCATCAGATGCACATAATTCACGCCGCAGGACTCGATATAGTCCAGTTTTTTCCTGACGCCCTTCAACGTTTTCGCAAAAGCGCCCGTATAGAGCATCATCCCTAAAAGCTTGTTGCTGTGATACCAGTTTTTATCCTTTTCCCGCGCGCGGTCCAGCTTTTTCAGGTATGCAGCCCTCTCCTCATAATAGGTATACATGGAATCGCAGAGCCACTCAAATCCCTGCATGTCATTGTGATAGATCTCACAGTACAGCCATTTCAGCTCGTCGGCCCGCTCCTCAAACCGCTTTTTATACTCCGCTTTCTGTTTATTTACGTCCATCTGATCTTTCTCTTTCCTCCTACTGATATATATTGCTCTTCTTTTAAACACCGGTAAAGAATCTGCAAAAAATGGATCATAAACGGTACATAATCATTTTTATTCTCGTGCGATCAGGCTAAGGGCATCCTTATATCCCGAAATTTCCAGTTCATCATGTGTGACCGGCAGCGCCCCTTCCACGATATCGCGTATTCTATCATCTGTTGTCACAATACCTTCTATCGCATTACTGCCTTTCATGGACTCTATCAATGCTTTCTTTTAAAAAGCTGTAATCAAATTTTTTCATGCAGCACCATATTCCAACCAACGCCTGCACACTTTGCGAGCAGGCTTATGCTAACCAACGATCTCACGCTTACGCGAGTGACCTTATGCTAACCAACGGTCACACGCTGCGCGAGTGACCTTATGCTAAATCGAGTAGGAGGAAATTTCTCTGATTGAGAAATTTCCGACCTCTCACACCACCGTGCGTACCGTTCGGTACACGGCGGTTCAATCAACTTAACATGTGACACACCTTGCGGTGT
>JAETSN010000132.1 GCA_021769625.1 [Clostridium] symbiosum
TAGACAATGAAAAATACTAACCGATGGAACGCCGTGTGCGGTGAAAGTCGCATGCACGGTGTGGAGTGGGGGAAAAGCCCGAGATGATATCAGAGGCTTACCTATCACTATAAAACTCAGATTTCATTTATATGCTCAACCAGGCATCCGGTGACCGGCAGATCCTGGCAAAGCAGCTGAATATTTCACCGACCCAGCTGTCCTATGTGACGAACAGCAATGAAGGTGAGGGGCTTTTGTTCTATGGAAATGTCATCATCCCGTTTGTGGACAGGTTCCCGAAGAACAGGCTGTATCAGTTATTAACGACCCGCCCGGAAGAAACGGGAAATCAGGCATAGGAGGTAACAGATGGCAGAACAGAGAATGAAAGTCAGGGAGAAAACCGTCCAGAAGATGACAAAGGATGGTCTGGTGGAAGAAAACCTGGCAGATAAATCCACTGTTCGTGTCAGCAGCTGTACCCGGGATGTGCAGATGTCAAAAAAGGATATCGGAAAAGGGCTGGATCTTTCCAACCGAAGAGGGGCGAAAGAGGACAGTACGGATCCGGCCAGGCATTCTGTACAGAATTCCAGGGATGCACCGGCAAAGGCACAGACAGTAGATAAGGCAAAAGCCCGGAAAATGATCCGGGAACAGGCAGAGGGCAGTGCCGGTTCCAAACTGTCATTGGAAGAGAAGAAAAACGGCAGTGGGAAACTTCAGGAGAAGCATACAGATCTTGCCCAGTCAAGGGGAGATGCGAGAAAGAAACAGACCGGAGGAAGTAAAAAGCCGGGGCAGAAGCAGAGGCTGAAGTTTGCTTATGAGGAGACGGCGGAGGCAGTCAGGGATGGCGATTCTTCCGCTAAACTGAACCGGATGGATGCGGACGGGGTAAATTTCCGCCATGATGCCCAGAAGAAGCGGAATCAGAAGCTTGCCCACACGGAGGCAGAAAAGAAAAACGCACCAAAGAAGCATTCCATGAAAGAAAAGGTCTATCAGGAAAATGCAGAAAATGCGGGAGCGAAAAAGAAAATCCGGCTGAAATTTGAAGGGGAAAGCTCAAAAGATGCTTCCCTTGTTAAAAAGGCAGGCACCGCTGTGGCAGTATCTGTCCACCGCCAGGTCAGAAAAAATGATGATGGCAATGCTGCGGTGGAAGGTGCAAACAGTTTAGCTGAAGGTTCAGAGGGGCTTTACCATCTGGAATGGCAAAGTGCCAGAAGGCGGAACCGGAGAAAAAACCGGGCGAGTGCTTATCAGGCAAAGAAAACAGCGCAGGCTGCGGCAGAATCTTCCGTAAATCAGGAACGGTCTTATTTGAAGAAGCTGATCCAGAAACAACGGATCAAAAAAGAATATGCCAAAGCAAAACAGAGTGAGCAGGCAATGGGGACTGCAGCGGTCGGCACGATTGACTATATCAAGAAGATCGGCGGCAAAGTTACCAACTTTTTCAAGGAACACCGGAA
>JAETSN010000133.1 GCA_021769625.1 [Clostridium] symbiosum
ATTGGAATGTATCAGCAGTGCATAACGGCAGTGGCCTTGTCTGTCTGTGCTTATACGGACGTACGGTATAGAAAAGTATATGGAAAGGTGGCGGCAGTCTACGTGGTGTTGGCCGCGGGTGGTTGGATCGTATGCGGCAAACAGAACCTTTGTGAGCTGCTTCTGGGATTATTGCCAGGTGCGGTATGCCTCTTCCTTTCGTGGATTACGCGGGAAGCATTGGGGTATGGAGACAGTATGCTGATTCTGGCCTGCGGCCTGTCACTTGGACTTTGGCAGTGTCTGAGTTTGTCTGCTATTGCTTTTTTTCTGGCCGGAGTCTGGGGTGCAGTTCTGCTAATCCGACACAGAGGAGACCGGAAGAGAACCTTTCCATTTGTCCCCTTTTTGCTGGCAGCATTGTTTGTCTTGGAATTTTTGCAGAGGCTGGAGAAATAAATGAGGAGGATGTAAAGTGGTCGTCAGAGGGAACTACAGGATGAGGGATGCAGATCGGTCGCCAGAGAGAACGGCAGGATAAGGGATGCGGGGCGGTTGTTAGAGAGAACTGGATGAGGGATGCAGAGTGGTCGTCAGAGAGAACTACAGGATGAGGGATGCAGAGTGGTCGTCAGAGAGAACTATAGGATGAGGAAGGGAGAACGGTTGTCAGAGAGAACTACAGTATAAGAAGTGCAGTAAATGAAAGTGAAAAAAGAAGAAATGGATTTTGGACTAAACTTGACAGGGAAAGTTTGTGTTTCTAGGATACTCGGAAGTTAATGTTTCACAGTAAGGTAGAAATAGGTCGGAAAAAGAGGTCTGGAGTAGAAAAGAGTCACGGCATAAATGTTTTGAAGCTGAACAGGTTGAGAAGCGCGTGGAAGGAAAAGAGAGTTGAGAGAATGGGGAACCACGGAAAGGCGGGTGTAAGAATTGAAGATCAGGAAGAAGGACACAAGTAGCAGATGGACAGAAAAAAATGGAGATCTATCTGCGTGGCATGGCAGCTACACGGTGGAGGCTGCGGCGGTAATCCCGCTGGTCTTCCTTGTTTTGGCGGCGCTGCTCATCTGTGCATTTTATGTGCACGACAGCGGCGTGTTTCAAAGCATGGCCTGTGAGGCGGGCGCGGTCGGGAGCAATTTTATCACGGCAAAAGAGCGGCAAAAGGCGGTAAAAGAGATGCGTGCTCAGGCAAAGTCCTCACGTTTTCTCGGAAGCAGAAGGATCTCGGCAGCTGTTTCCGCGGGGGAGCAGGTTGTAGATGCTTCCTATCAGGCTTCCTATCCGGTGCCGGGGATTGTGATGCGGTATTTGAACAGAAACAGGCTCAGTATCCGGAAGAGCTGGCACACCGATATTCCGGATCCGGCAAAGACCATCTGGCTTGTGCGCGGGGTAAAACAGTTGATCGACGGAGGCACGAAGTGAAAGCGGAATACAGACGGGATCTGAAAAATAAT
>JAETSN010000134.1 GCA_021769625.1 [Clostridium] symbiosum
GGACTTATATAGATCTTCCCTCAAATATTCATCTGATCTGCGGCAGGATATTCTCTCTCCCGTCATTTTCTGTCATCAGGTATAGTATAGCAATTCAGAAAATAAAAATCAATAGTTTCTTTGCTCAAGAATCTCATCATTGCCCCCGGCCCCCTGTTCTGGTATAATATCGGCAGATATTATACCCGCGCCGAGCGAAGCGAGTGTGCATCGCAAAGCGCATACCATGTCTGGAAGCCATGGTATTACATCGGCAGATATCATACCGGCTCGCATCGACGCGGAGCAGCCGCAAAAGAGGTACATACTATGACAAAAAAATGGTGGCACGACAAAGTAGCATATCAGATCTACCCGAAAAGTTTTTACGATTCCAACGGAGACGGCATCGGCGATATTCCCGGCATCATCTCCAAACTGGATTATCTGCAGGAGCTGGGCGTGGACATCCTCTGGCTCTCCCCCTGCTATCCTTCCCCGCTGGCGGATCAGGGGTACGACATCTCGGATTACTATAATATCGATCCCCGTTTCGGCACCATGGAGGACATGGAACGGTTGATCGCCGAGGCAAAGAAGCGGCATATGTATATCCTGATGGATCTGGTGGTCAACCACTGTTCCGATGAACACGAATGGTTTAAGAAAGCCTGCGAAGATCCCGAGGGCAGATACGGGAATTTCTTCTATCTGAGAGACAAAGAGGACGGGAAACTGCCCACCAACTGGCGTTCCTACTTCGGCGGCCCGGTCTGGGATGACCTCCCCGGCACAGACAAGCAGTACCTTCATGTGTTTCATAAAAAACAGCCCGATCTCAACTGGGAAAATCCGGGGCTCCGTGAAGAAGTCTATAAAAATATCAACTGGTGGCTTGAGAAAGGGCTGGCGGGCTTCCGCATCGACGCGATCATCAACATCAAGAAAGCCCTTCCCTTCCGCGACTATCCGCCCGACAGGCCGGACGGCCTGTGCAGCATCATCACCATGTTAAAAGACGCGAAGGGTATCGGCGCATTCTTAGGGGAGATGCAAGACCGCACCTTCTCCAGGTATGATGCCTTCTCCGTCGGGGAAGTGTTCAACGAAAAGCCGGAAGAAATACCGGATTTCATCGGGGAGGGCGGCTACTTCTCCACCATGTTCGATTTCAATGAGACAATATTTGGCCACAGCGAAAAGGGATGGTACGATGCCAAGCCCATCACGCCGGAAGATTACAAAAACTGCTGTTTTGAGTCCCAGGCAAAGGCAGACGGCATCGGTTTTCTCTCCAATATCATTGAAAACCACGACGAGCCCCGAGGCGTCAGCCAGGTCATGGCTAATTAGAGGTAATCAAAAGAGGAAAGGAAAAGCACAATCCAGACGGAACCGGCGAGCCGTCAAGAAATATTTGTGAGTTAGCAAGAAACCTGATATAATGGGGG
>JAETSN010000078.1 GCA_021769625.1 [Clostridium] symbiosum
TCATACATTAGTATTATCATAATACACAATACAAATCAAGTAAAAAATATACAGGCATTAAAAAATCCCTTTTTTCCAATGCCTGTATTACTATTTATGACTTTGCGATTGCCCTAGTGGGAGGAGTCAGCCGGGAGGAAAATCAAATCCTCAAGGAGCCCTTTGAAAAACGCCGGCACTTGGCGAGGTATTTTCGAGCCTAGTGTCCGCTGCGCTTTTCACAGAGCGCGAGCGTGGTGACGGAGGATTTGATTTTTCTCCCGGCGTCCGCTTACCAGTCCCCCTCCGGATACAAACCCGCCGCTTTCATGGCTTTGATCGCTTCTACGACCACCGGCTTATCCTCCTTGTAGGTTACGCCGTACCAGCGGTCGGGGGATTTCAGGACTGTGACTTCGGCTTTGTTTTCCTTCAGGAGTTCATCCACCACGAAGGGAAGGAAGTATTCGCATTTCAGGGGATTTTTCACGAGATTTCTCTCCAGAAAGCAGGCAAATCTGTCGTTTAGTTCCTGCAATATGCCGGATGTGAATCCCCACATGTTCATGGATACTATGGTATCCTCCGGCAGTTTTGTCCATGTCTTCCCGTCATCTTCCGTATACGCCGGTCCGTCCGCATGTTTCTCGATGCGGGTCCTCTCCGTAATGCCGGTCAGTTTCCCCTCCGCATTTGCGGTGCAGACGCCGCGGGCCACATGGCCGTTTTCCGTCAGCGTGTTTTTCAGGTAATATCCGACCATGGTATACTGATATTTCTCATTGTCCTGATGGGAAGTCAGAAAGTCATAAATGATCTGAAAGGCTTCCTTTCCGTAGTAATCGTCGGCGTTTATGACCGCGAACGGACCGTCCACGACCGACAGGCAGGAGAGCACCGCGTGTCCTGTTCCCCAGGGTTTTTCCCTTCCCTCCGGCACGCTGTAGCCTTCAGGGAGATTGTGAATATCCTGAAAAACGTACTCCACCTGCATGCTCTGCGCCACTCTGTCTCCGACGCACTCTTTAAAGAGCGCTTCATTCTCTTTCTTAATGATAAATACCACCTTTTCAAACCCGGCGCGCACCGCATCGTAGATGGAAAAATCCATGATGATATGTCCGTTATCATCCACCGGATCCATCTGTTTTAAGCCGCCGTAGCGGCTTCCCATGCCTGCCGCCATGATCACCAGCACTGGTTTTTTCATAATAATTCTCCCATTTTCCACTTTATATTTACCGGACGTTTCGTTCCGCCCTGCGGATCATCCGCATATTTCTGTCAGGCCTCTTCGCACAAGCCGGGCGCTACAGCACCCCGAAGATCTCCCCGATATTTCCCTGCACGACAAGATCCGCCATCTTATCTTTCGGCGTCGGTGTTTTATTGACAAGCACCAGTTTATTTCCCTGATAATAATCTATGAGCCCTGCGGCCGGATATACCGCCAGGGAAGTCCCGCCTATGATCAGCACATCCGCCTCCTGAATATGGCGCACGGAGGAGGTCAGTATTTTGTTGTCAAGCCCTTCCTCATAGAGCACCACATCCGGCTTGATCGTGCCGCCGCAGTCGCATTTAGGAACGCCCTCCGAATTTTTAACAGTTTCCACATCATAAAATTTTCCGCAGTTTTCGCAGTAATTCCGCAGCACGCTTCCGTGAAGCTCCAGCACATTTTTACTGCCTGCTTTCTGATGCAGCCCGTCTATGTTCTGGGTGATCACAGCTTTCAGTTTTCCCTGCGCCTCCCACTCGGCCAGCTTTTTATGCGCCGCGTTGGGCTCTGCGTCCAGATACAGCATCTTGTCTCTGTAAAATTTGAAAAATTCTTCTGTCTTGGATTGGAAAAATGTGTGGCTCAGGATCGTCTCGGGTGGATAGGCATACTTTTGATGATACAGGCCGTCCGTACTCCGAAAATCAGGGATCCCGCTCTCCGTGGAGACGCCTGCCCCGCCGAAAAATACGATATTATCGCTCTCGTCGATCCATTTTTTTAAGGTTTCCAGTTCTGTCATGATCCCGCCTCCCTACTGATATTTACTACTATAATATATGATTTTCCCAAAATATACAATTAAATTTATCAAAAACAAAGGCTTCGAGACAGCACGCGGACCGGGTAGCTGGCAAAAAGGTTGTTTATGTATTGCTTATGCCCGGAAAGTATTTTAGATGCTCTATCAATCTATCCGCCGCCAGAGTAAACGGCTGCTGTTTTTTCCATGCAAGCACGCTGTTCGCCGTCAGCTCCGGATGCAAGGGGCGGTAAGCGATCTTTTCTTTGTCCCAGAACGGCATGGCGCCCTCGATCGCGATCGAATATGCCAGCCCTCTCTGCACCATGAGCGCACCGTTTGTACTCAGATTGCTGGTAAACAGGACTTTGGCGCTCTGAAAGGAATCCCCGAGCCAGTTCGACAGTTCGTTCTGTACATTGATCCTCCTCGGCAGGATAAGGGGCTTATTTTTGAGGTCCTTCGCGCTCACCGCTTCCTTCTTTGCCAAAGGGTCATCCGGGCGCATCAAGACTACCCACCGCTCTTTCTCCGCCAGACGTATAAAATCAAATTTTTCCATGTCAACGGGCTCCAGCAGCACGCCGATATCGACCAGCCCTTTCTCCATCTGCTCCTTCACCAGATCCGCAGTCGCCGTAAAAATATCATAGCTGACAAGCGGATATTTTTTGTGGAAGGCTTCGATCGCTTCCGAGAGGACCTGCATCGCCGCAAGCTCCCCGCACCCGATCACGATCCTTCCCTCCACAAGCTCTTCCTGCTCTGTCAGCTCTCTCTTGGTCCTGTCAGCCAGAGACAAAATCTCTTCCGCACGCCGGCGCAGCAGGATCCCCTCATTTGTCAATGTGATCTTCCGCGCGCCCCTGTGAAATAATTTCACGCCGGTTTCTTCCTCCAACTGCGACAGCTGCCTGCTCAGCGTAGGCTGTGTGATATGCAGCACTTCCGCCGCGCGGTTGATGCTTTCCTCCCGCACAACGGTAAGAAAATATCTGAGCACCCTCAGTTCCATCGTACACCTCCCATATTCTGCGGATATTCTCTTTCCTATCATACCACGTATGTATTTCCCGAGCAATCAATTCCCGCGGGCAGCCCGCATATACAAAGGCCGGAAAAGCGCATTCGTCTTTCCCAGCCTTCGCAGCAGCCTGACCAAATCAGTATTTTCTACTCACTTTTCTTTTTTAATGGGAGGAAATCTTCTGGTTTCCTGTCGACCAGACATGCTTCTCTTTTGCCGCCGATCTGGTATTCTGCGCCATGACGCCTACAAGGGCATGGGGAACATAGGGTTCTTCCAGATATGCGGCCTCCTCTTCCGAAAGGATCAGATCCACCGCCTTCGCCGCCCCCTCAATATGGTGCAGCTTTGTTGCCCCGACCACCGGAGCCGTCACCTTTGTCAAAAGCCACGCAAGGGAAACCTCTGTCATGGATACCCCGTGTTTTGCGGCAAGTTCCATGACACGTCCGATGATCACGCCGTCCTGCTCTGCGGTGGTGTCATATTTGAGCTTCGCATAGCCATCTTCCTCCAGGCGCTTTGAAGTTTCTCCGGGAGCCTTCGACAGACGTCCGCCTGCCAGTGCGCTGTAAGGCGTCATGGCTATATTGTCCTCTGCACACAGCTTTGCCATCTCCCGTTCCTCCTCCCGAAAGATCAGATTGTAATGCCCTTGGATGGAAACAAATTTTGCAAAGCCCTCTTTTTCCGCCAGCGCATTCGCTTTCGCAAGCTGCCAGGCAAAGCAGTTGGAAATGCCGATATACCTTGCCTTTCCCGCTCTTACAATATTGTTCAGTCCCTCCATGATGTCGTAGAGCGGCGTCTGATAATCCCACATATGGTAAATGTATAAATCCACATAGTCCATACCGAGATTCGCAAGGCTTTTATCCACCATCCGCTGAATATGCTGCTGTCCTGTGATCCCTGCCGCAATGTCATCCTGTGTGCGGGGCAGGAATTTGGTCGCCACGATCACTTCGTCCCGTTTCGCAAAATCCTTCAACGCCCTGCCCACATACTGCTCGCTGGTCCCGCTCTGGTACCCAATGGCCGTATCAAAGAAATTGACGCCAAGCTCCAGCCCCCGCTTTATGATCTCGCGGGAATGCTCCTCGTCAAGCGTCCAGGAATGCTGACCGTTTGCCGCATCCCCAAAGCCCATGCATCCCATGCAGATACGGGATACGTCTAGATCCGAATTGCCCAATCTGGTATACTGCATAACCATCCTCCGTTTCCTTCATCATAGTTCTATTGTAAGCCCGTTTCTGTTTTATGTCTAATGCCCGTGCCAAATGATAAGGTATGCTTAAACAGCATAATATATCAGCCTGTTCCCTGCTTCCAGAACAGACATCTCCTCAGATCCGACTCCATATCGTCCGGCGTGATCGTCCTCAGCTCCTGCTCCATCGCCTCCTGGATCCGGAGCAGCTTGCCATCCAGAACCCGGTACACATCAGAAAATGTGATCTCATTCAGCGGCTTTGTGACAGCTGCGCCTTCTTATATAAGAGCGCCGCAAGGCCAATGGAAAGAATATCCGCCACAGGCTGCGCCCATACAAGCCCGTTTACGCCGAGAAATGCTTTTAAAATAAGCAATGCCGGGATATAGATAAGCCCCTGCCTGCTCAGGTTGATGATCAGGGATGATCCCGCCGCGCCCATCGCCTGCAGAGCGTTGGCAAGGACATAAAATACACCAAACAATGTACTTGTGGTGAGCAGGATCTTCGCAAAACGGACCGCATATGCAGATGCGCTCTCATCCGTCAGAAATACGCCGACGATCTGATCCGTAAAGAGGTAGCAGAAAACCGTCATGGCAAACCCCAGCAGAAAGGCAAACAGCAGGGAGAACCGCATGATCTCCTTATATCGATTCCATGTTTTTGCGCCTACACAATATCCCAGCAGCGGCTGTATCCCCTGCCCGATCCCCATCGCGATCATTCCCGTGATCATCGTGATCTTCATCGCCACGCCGATTCCCGCAAGAGCCATGTCGCCGTATCCCGCCATAAGCCCGTTCATGATGATCTGTGAGATGCTCATCAGGACAGAGGCAAGGGACGCAGGGATGCCGATCGCCAGCACGCTGCTGCCTATTTTGTCTTTTACCGAAAAATCTTTTATCCGAATACTGAGGGCAGATTTCCCCCTCAGAAAATAGATTATGTAATAACCTGCCGCCGCCACATTCCCGATCACCGTCGCAACGGCTGCCCCCGCAATATTCCAGCCGAATCCCAGGATCATCACGGGATCAAGGACAACATTCAAAAGATTCCCCATCACCTGCCCGGCCATAGCTTTTGTCGCCTGTCCCTCCGCCCGCAGGATATTAGAATAGCAGTTTGAGATAAGCACAAACACACCGCCGCACGAAACGATCGTAAGATAATTTCTGGCATATTCCCATGTATCTTCACTTGCGCCGATCAGCGACAGGAGCGGATCCATAAAAAGCAGGAATAAGGCACTCATTGTGATTCCCACGGCGACGCAGGCCCACATGCAAAAAGAACTCACTTTTTTTGCATACTCTGTCCTCCCCTCGCCCATTGCCCGTGAAATGACCGATGTCCCGCCGATTCCAAAAATAGAACCGACCGCCATAAATATCAGAAAAACGGGAGTTGCAAGAGATACGGCGGCGACCTGATAAGCGTTGTGCGTCTGCCCGATAAAAAAGGTGTCTGCAAGATTGTAGATCAGCACCATGAGCATGGCGACCATTGCAGGAATAACATTTTTCATGACTGCCTGCGGAACAGGCATCCTGCTGAAACCTTCCAAAGATTTTTCCTTTTTCATAGTATCACCTCGTTATTTAATAGTTTGATATTAATAGCTTGCTATTGTTATATGTTTATAAAATTCCGCCTGAAGCGGCGGAATTTTTATCAGCTCAGCCTCACTGGTACAGAATTTTTACTGAATAGAGTTCCGGACTTTCACGAGAAGGCTGTTAAAAATGCTCCGTTCTGTCTCCGTCAGGCCTGACAGCAGCTTTCTTTCCGTCTCCTCCATGCTCCGTTCCGCCTGAACACAGCATTCTTCCCCTGCCGGCGTGATCCTGACCATCTTGATCCTCTTGTCCTCCGGGCTTCCGAATCCTTCCGCCAGCCCTTTCTGCTCCAGTCTGGCCATGATCCCTGCGGCTGTGGACTGCGCCACGTGGAGGATCTGTTCCATCTCTTTCAGTGAACACCGGCCCTCCGGCGCGTCTCTCAGCACCAGCAGGGCTCCGACCTGTGCCATTGTCAGCCCCTGGGGGCGCAGGGCGTTATTTGCATTCTTCTCCAATTCATCATGTATCTGTTTTATGATAGCACCACATGTATTCTGGTTGATCATTCTGCACCTCCCTGTGGCTATAACAATAGCATGCTTTCAATATTTTGTCAACACCTTATCTTTCCTGCTCCTTCATCATTTTTCAGGTGCGAGCGGCCCGTAGAAATAGCTGGCGGTTGCCCCGCCATCGATCAGGAAAGTGGAGCCGGTGATAAAAGCCCCTCTATCGCTCATCAGAAGTTCCGCCACATTTGCCACCTCGTCCGCGGTTCCCGGACGCCCCGCCGGACAGTTTGCAAACATATTTTTGTAGAAATCGCCGCGCGGCCCGTTAAACTCGTCGATTGCCAGCGGCGTCACGATAATGCCGGGAGCGATCGCATTGATGCGGGCGCCCCGTTTTCCCCATTTGACCGCTTCCGTCATCACACGTTTTTCATTGCATCTTTTCGCCATCTGGTAGGCGTGCAGGGTATCGCGGATGTTTTCCGGCTGCAGCAGCGGCAGATCGAGCAATTCTTCTGTGAGCGTGGTTGCCAAAAGCTTATCTTCCTCCGCTGTAACAGCGCAGATAACCGATCGTCAATGCAGTCTGGTCGGAAAGCCTTGCCGCCTCCCTGCACATACGCTCATAATCCGCGATCAGCACCAGACTTTTCTTATAAAAATATTCCCCCGCACAGGTAAGTGCAAATTTGCGGTTTTTTCTTTCCAGCAGCGGAAAGCCGAGCTCACGTTCCAGCGCCTGTATCTGCTGGGAAATCGCCGACTGTGATATATGGCATTCTTCGGCGGCTTCAGAAAAGCTGTTGTTCCTGACGACCGACTGGAAATACCGGATCTGCCTGATCATTTTGCCAACCTCCATTCTTAGAATCTTTATATCGTACTAAAGACAATATTTTTGCACTTCTTCATGGAACAAGCTTTCATATTTTTTAACGTCTCTCCGCAGCCATCGAATACTCCAGAAGCGCCCAGACACACCGGAGGGTATTGCCGAAGATAAAACAGTCCGTATAAAACTTAAACACCGAGGGGGCAACCATTGACCGTAAAAAACGCCAGATGCTTTTTACACAACTGACGTTCCTAAAATACAAGCATCCTCTTCTCGTTACTGAATTTCCAATGTATTAAAATAGTTTAGCCTGTTTTTATTTCGCTTGTGCCATTTCGAATAAGGTACATACCGCGCGGTCATTTCAACACGCCATACTGCCCGTCGTCCACCGCTTCCAGCCATTCGTTGGAGCCGTTTTCTCCGGGAACCTCCACTGCCAGATGGGAAAACCAGCTGTCGGGGGCGGCGCCGTGCCAGTGCTTCACACCCACGGGAATGTTGATGCAGTCGCCGGGCTTCATCTCCACGGCTTCCTTACCCCACTCCTGATAATAACCGCGCCCTGCCACACAGATAAGGATCTGTCCGCCGCCCTTGTCGGCATGGTGGATATGCCAGTTGTTCCTGCAGCCCGGTTCAAAGGTCACATTAAAAATTCCGGCCTGCTCCGTGGAAACCGGCGCAAGGAAGCTCTGTCCGATAAAGTACTGCGCAAACCCGTCATTGGGTTCCCCGATGGGAAAGATCATGCTGTTTTCATGGGCCGCTTTTGCATCGGCCGCTTCAGTCTCCTCATTCCATACTTCCTTTGCCATGTTGAACACAGCCCAGCCCTTCGGCCATCCGGCATAAAAAGCCGTGTGGGTAACGATCGCCGCTATCTCCTTCTTTGTCACCCCTGCCTTTTTCGCATTCTCCAGATGAAACTTCAGGGAGGAATCCGTCACCCCCGAACTCATCAGCGCCACCACGGTGACGATACACCGGGTCTTGTGATCGATATCATGGTTGTTCCAGTTTTCCCCGAACAGTACATCGTCATTATAGTGCGCAAATTCGGGTGCAAAATTTCCAAGTGCGGTCCTTCCCGCCGTCTGTGTGATCTTTTCCATTTCTCTGTTCTCCTCTCTTCTTTACAATATGCTCTCCGCCCATGTTTTCATTTCCACGCCGGATACTCCGTTCAACAGCTTTCCTGTCATCAGATTTTTTACAGCCAGCGCAGTCCTGCCTCCCGCGGGAAAATCTCCGTTTCCTGTCCCATTCTTTCTCTCCCTGCGGCCGTCCTTATTCTAACACTTTATTTGTTTCCAGCCACTCTGCGATCTCATCCGGCAGATCGCTGCCGCCGGAATAGTGGACGGACAGCGCCCTTCCTTATACTTTCTCTCGGGCTGTAGAAGCCGAAAGTTTTCCGGCTCCTTTGGCAATATAAAAACCGGCAAAAATCCAAAGCCCCATCATCGCTGCATATTCCAGGATCACAGACAACATACTCTGCTCAAAATCGAAAAATACAAATTCATTCCTCAGGAACATATAAGAAACAATATCCTTTCGGATAAAGCAGAACAATCCGTATCCGGCGATCAATACAGCCGACAGGCGCAGGAGCCATGTAACCGCGCCCGGCATTTTTCTGCCTCTAAACATCCTGCCGAACATCCCCGTGGCCATTCCCCAGTGCATGCCCAGATGAAAGCTCATCAGCACGAATCCCCAATATGACGCCGCCATATGCATGCTTCTCGCCGTTGCCATAGGCCCGCTGATGGGCAGGGCGGCAAACACATGCCGGGACATGACGATGCCGCTGTATCCGAGACAGAGAATGGCTGCAAGCACACTGAAATTAATGGCTGTCTGTATGATCCGCGGCAATATGTATCTTCCTTTGAACAGGCTGCCGTACCACCTGATGTTCAGGATATTATGCGCGATGAACAGACAGAGCTCTCCCGCCCCAAGCCACTCATGGAGCGCCTGCCCGGTGATCTGATATGCCATCAGGCCGAGCAGCAGCGCCGTCATCAGGATGTCGATCCCCATTTTCAGTCTCATTTTCGTTTTCATAAGCTGTCAGTCCCCCAGATCCAGTCCAAGGCCGTCTACCCATTCCATGACCGTATCCTGAGAATCACTTCCGCTTAAGCGGTGTCCTTCCATCCATGTTGCGCCGCTCGTAAGCTGTTCCAGATTGGATGCGCTTGAACCCACCCCGCTGCCGCCGGAGGTGCAGAAAGGAACCACTGTTTTGCCGGAAAAATCATAGCTTTCCACAAAGGTGCTGACAATCCTCGGCGCTTCACCCCACCAGATGGGGTAGCCGATAAATACTACGTCATACTGTTCCATATCCGCCACAGAACCGGAGATCGCCGGTCTAAAAGAAGCGTCATTCATCTCGATGGTGGAGCGGCTGTTGTTGTCATTGTAGTTTAAGTCCGCATCCGTGTAGGGCTCCTCGGGGACGATCTCGTAGATATCCGCATCCAGGCCGTTCGCGATATGCTGTGCCACGCCTTTTGTCGTGCCGGTTGCGGAGAAGTAAGCTACCAGCACTTTGCTTCCCTGCGCCCCGGGAGTATCCGCCGCCAGCTGCTGTGTCTCAGAGGAATCTGCGTTTTCCGCGCCGTCTGCACCGTCACTTTCCGCCTGGTCCATATTTTCCGCTTCTTCCTGTGCATCGCTGCCCTGTGTCGTCATACTGTCTTCCGCCTGCGCATCCTCATCGCTGCCTCCGGCATCATTTTCCTCCGCGCCCACCGCGGAATCGTCCCCTGTGGAAGGGTTCCCCGTCTCGTCTGCAGAATTTCCGCAGGCGGCAAGACACAGAACCATCATAAGGGAAAGTAAGATCGTGATCGTTTTTTTCATAACTAAATACCTCCAAATTTTTATTGTACCAACGAGAATGTAATGTCTGTACTGCTTTTGCAGTTACCTTTTACCTTTCTGCATCTCATGCCGCAGATAATCCATAGAGGATATCTGCTTCTCCCTGAAGTGGATCTCATCCAGCGTCTTGCCGCGCCTTTTATTCAGCATTGCGATCCGCTGCGGCCGTGTGTCCTCCCCTTCCAGCATAAGACGCATATAAGTTTCCACTTCTCCGCTGTCAAAGCCGATCTCATGCAGCGTCATGATCATGCTGAGCCTCTCAAGATCCTGGTCATCATACTGCCATGCACCCATAACCTTCTTTACCGCACCGCACAATCCCCAGCTCTCATACTCTTTCAATATCTTGATCGGGATATTGTAATAATCGCTCGCTTCCTTCATTGTCATTTTCCATTCCTCCAATATTCTGTTCGCACAATATTGATTCCGCTTCAAGGATATTTTTATTGTAAAACCATGCTTCTTTTGTGTCTAATACTCATGTTGCATTATAAAATATGCTCAAAACGCATAATAGGATCCCAATCCAAACCCGCCTCATTTGTTGTTCTTCCATTAAGCCGTAAAACCGCGTTAAACAATTTCTAAACAAGATACTTACATTTCCACTGTGTCTGTGCTAAACTGTTTTTATCCGTTTTCACTGATGATCATTTTTTCACACAACTACAGGAGGATAACATGGGAGGATTTTTTGGCGTCGCAGCGAAAGAGGACTGCGTATTTGATCTGTTTTTCGGGATTGACTATCATTCCCACCTTGGCACGAGGCGGGGCGGAATGCTGGTCTATGACAAGGATAAGGGCTTTGACCGGGCCATCCACAACATCGAAAATGCACCCTTCCGCACCAAATTCGATAAGGAAGTCCAGAGCATGAAAGGCCATCTGGGCATCGGCTGTATCTCCGACTACGAGCCCCAGCCCCTTCTTGTCCGCTCCCACCACGGTTCCTTTGCCCTGACCACCGTCAGCAAGATCAACAATACGAAAGAGCTGACCCAGATGCTTTTGGACAGCGGCTGTTCCCATTTCATGGTTATGAGCAGCGGAGAGATCAATGCCACCGAACTGGTAGCCGCCCTGATCAACCAGAAAGAAAACCTGATCGAAGGCATCCGGTACGCTCTGGAATGCGTGGATGGTTCTCTCTCCCTTCTTCTGATGAACAAGCACGGAATCTACGCAGCCAGAGACCGGATGGGGCGCACGCCCATCGTCATCGGCAGAAAAGAGGATGCCTTCTGTGCAGCCTTTGAGAACTTTTCTTATAAAAATCTCGGATACAGAGATTACAGGGAATTAGGTCCCGGAGAGATCGTGATCATGACCCCCGCCAACTGCGTCACCCTGGTAAAACCGGGCAGCGATATGAAGATCTGTACCTTTCTCTGGGTGTACTACGGCTACCCCGCCAGCTCCTATGAAGGGTTGAGCGTAGAGAAAATGCGATATGAATGCGGCGCCCGGATGGCCGCCCGGGATCATGTGAAACCGGATACGGTGGCCGGCGTGCCCGATTCCGGCATCGCTCATGCAGTAGGGTACTCCAACGCCTCCGGCATTCCTTTTTCGAGGCCTTTCATCAAATATACCCCCACCTGGCCCCGCTCCTTCATGCCCACGATCCAGTCTCAGCGCAACCTGATCGCCAAAATGAAGCTTTTAGCGGTTGACGATCTGATCAAAGGCAAGCGCCTGCTTTTGATCGACGATTCCATCGTCCGGGGGACACAGCTGAGGGAGACCACGGAATTTCTCTATCAGAGCGGCGCCAGGGAGGTACACATCCGCCCTGCCTGCCCGCCGTTATTGTACGGCTGTAAATACCTGAATTTCTCCCGCTCCTCCTCGGAGATGGATCTGATCACAAGACGTGTCATCCAACGGCTGGAAAATGGCAACGTCACCGACGAGATCCTTTCGGAATATGCGGACCCCGATTCCGAAAAATACGAAAAAATGGTGGACGAGATCTGCAAGGAGCTGCATTTTACCTCCCTCCGCTTCAACCGGCTGGATGATATGATAGAAGCGGTGGGACTCGACCCCTGCAAGCTGTGTACCTACTGTTGGAACGGTAAGGAGTAAATCAAATAATTGTAGAACTGATGCTTGAGATCATTCGGGACAGCCTGATGGAAATTACGGTAGTTGGTCGCAGCACCGATCGAGATGGCGACCAGGTAACCGATCAAGATAAAGTGCCGCTAAAGCGGCTTCTCTCCGTTCTCGGCGATGAAACACTCTCGGCAGCGGAGCTCATGGAACGGCTCGGACTTTCTCACAGACCGACATTCCGCAAGAACTATCTGAATCCCGCCCTGAAGCAGAAACTGATCGAGCGCACGATTCCCCATAAGCCGAACAGTAAGAATCAGAAATATAAAAAATCCAGATAACCTTTTAAAAGTCCAATGCCAAAAAGACAATATAGTATGCACTGAACACATACTGTATTGTCTTTTAATCTTGTCATATATATTCTGAATCCGCAATGTTAATTTGCATTGCTTGTGGCAACGGACCATTTTGCCTATAATAACGGTAACAACAGAAAGAATGGAGGACATCCCTGATGCTCAATGAAAATATCAAAGCGATCAGAAGATCAAAAGGACTCTCGCAGCAGGAGCTTGCTGTCAGGCTGAATGTGGTGCGGCAAACTATTTCCAAATGGGAACTCGGATCGTCAGTTCCCGATTCCGATATGTTGATCTCCATATCGGAAGTGCTTGAAACACCCGTGAGTACGTTGCTCGGAGAAAACGTCATTGAATCGGAAGTTGATGATTTAAAGGCAATTTCCGCAAAACTGGAGGTGATAAACCTGCAGCTTGCGCAGAGAAAAACCACAGGAAAAAGAGTTCTGCATTGGCTTCTTATCTCATTATGCACAGTCACAGCAGTGATTTTTGCCATCTTATGGACATTGGAAAGTTCTTATCTGGGTTGGGATTACAGTGATCCTGAAACCGCCGTTCTCGGGGTGGCATTTCACTCATTTGAGTGGCTGTTTGTCAGAGCCGTACCGATCATAATTATTGGTGCGATCACTGGAATATTCCTGACACGGAAGAGAGAATAAAAGCTTCGAGGATGGCATCGTGTTCTGTGGAACACGACGCCTTTCTCAGCTATAAATTGATAAACAGGGCAGATATCGCTCACATGGGCAATGTCTGCCCTTGAAGCTTTCAAAAAATTTTATTTTTCCTGTCACACGGCAGCCTTTCCTTTGTCTAATAAAATATAGGAGGTAAAAAAGCCATGAAAAATATAACGAACGAAGAACTGTTGACTTTGATTGGAAAGGCCACTGCCGGAGACAAAGAATCTCTGGAAACTGTAATTCTCAGCGTACAGGATCTGGTGTTTAACCTGTCCCTGCGAATGCTTGGCACTTTTCCTGACGCAGAGGACGCCACACAGGATATCCTGTTAAAGATTATGACGCACCTGTCCTCTTTTAAGAGGGAAAGCGCATTTTCCACATGGGTATTTCGCCTTGCCGCGAACCATCTGAAAAACTACCAGAAGCATATGTTCGCAAAATTTCCCCTTAGCTTTGAATTCTATGGGGATGATATTAAAAACGGAAAAATCGATGATGTACCCGATCTTTCGCAGAATGTGGAAAAATCTATTTTGGCAGAAGAATTGAAACTGTCCTGCACGAATGTCATGCTGCAGTGTCTCGATACTGAAAGCCGGTGCATCTTTATCTTAGGGACGATGTTCAAAGTGGACAGCCGGATTGCGGGAGATATTTTGGGGATCACGCCGGAAGCTTACCGGCAGCGGCTTTCCAGGATCCGTGCAAAAATGGCAGATTTCTTAAAGGAATACTGCGGCGAGTACGGAAACGGAAAGTGCCGCTGCGCAGACAGAGTCAATTATGCCATCCAAAATCACAGGATCCACCCTGCACAGCTTCATTTCACTTCTGCTGTCCCCAAAAGTACCATGCGCGAAGTAAAACAGGCTATGGAAAACATTGATGATCTTTCACAGGAGTTTGCCTTTTGCCAAACCTATCAGTCCCCGGCAAGCCTGAAAGAGTTTATCCAAAAATTCTTAGACGGAACTTCCTTTTCCGTTGTCACAAATGCGTAGGAGGAACGGGAAAATGAATACACAGCTTATTTTGAATTACCTTTCCGATTTAAGTGTAAACAATAACCGGGAATGGTACCATGAACATAAAGCAGAAAACAGGGCGGCAAACACAGAATTTGAAGCATTGGTCGGGGCGCTGATCCTCCGGATTGGTGAATTTGACAGCAGCGTTCTACATAATGAACCAAAAAATCTTACCTTTAAACTGGTGAGAGATACCCGGTTCAGCCACGATAAGCCGCCTTATCATCCGGCGTTCCGCGCCCATATTTCCTCACAGGGAAAGCTGCCGGTTCCTGTTGGCTATTATCTTATGATAAAGCCCGGCGGCCAGTCCTTTTTAGGTGGCGGCCTGTTTGCAGATATGTTCAAAGATGCAACGGCAATGGTTCGGGACTATATTGTCGGGAACGGCAGGGAATTTGAAAACATCATCCATGATCCGGAATTTGAAAAATATTTCTCGGTACAGGGATCTGCACTTAAAAATGT
>JAETSN010000135.1 GCA_021769625.1 [Clostridium] symbiosum
CCCGGCAGATATACATTCTGCATATCAATCACCACAAGCAAATCCTGTTTCCGCACTCTCTCCATATACGCTCTCCTCCACAAATCCAAATTCTCATACGTCAAAGCCACCGCAGGCCAACACTACACCGCCGCCCTGCCAATGTCCTTGCCGTATCATGTACCTTTTTCACCTGCTTTTCCGGGCTAATATACCGCAAATAATCTTCCCCGCTAATCCAGCAAATATCCTGCCTGATAGGAGCACTCCAGATAGCTGGGGTTTTGATAATATAAATCGGTTTGAAAATCGGAAATCTCATCGCTGATAAAAGAGCAGAATAAATTCATAAGCTCCTTCAGCTCCTCCCCCGGCTTCGCACAGTCCTCAATCATAATACTATACAATTTACCAATATCCATATAACCCGGCACGGTATATTTACAATCCGTTATTGTATCAAAATCTCCCGGGGTGATCTTGTACCGCTCAATCACTTCATCACCTACCTGCTCGAAACTGAGACAGTGATTTACTTCCGCGTCAAACAACTGCTTTTGAACGCCCTCTTTTCCCAGGGCGCGTACGACGGTTCCTCTTCTATTTGTCGTCCTCCGGGCAATATATTCAATCAAAGAACATACATAGAAATAATCATTTCTTTTTCTGTCATAAATCACTTCACTCCCCTCAAATGTCAGGCATTCTAAAGCAGACAGCGTGTGAAAACTGATCTGATGCGTTGGATGCCTAAACTCAGCCAATACCCAGAACTGTCTGCGCGTAATGTTTCCCCCGCAATTTATTTTCTTTTCCATTATAAACGATTCCAATCAAAGTTACCACCTTCATGTCTGCATTTCCTTCCAAAAAATCTGCTGATACATATACCTGGAACATTATGATATCCACTACGGAAGGCTGTTGCATTGATCCCTATCCCACTTTTTACACAAAAAAACTCACCGCACACGCTTCAAAGACCCCCTTCAAAATCAGCAGTCCTTTTCTCAACTCCTCCTCCGTTTCCGGTGAGGTCACTGACACCCGCACGTAGGCTGATTTCTGTCTGCTCTGCATCGCGAACCGATGGGAGCCCAGGACATGCACGCCCTTTTGCAGCGCAAGCAGCTCGACCTCCTCGCTTGTCAGATGTTCCGGAAGCGGTAGCCAGTAAAAGAATCGCGGTACCGCGTCCTTCCCGGGCACGTCAAAAACGGACTGGAAAATCTGGTCTCTTTTTTGGGCGAGCGCGATCTTCTGACGGACGATCTCGAAGGCTGTGCCGCTCTCAATCAATTCTGCCACAATCTCCCCGTTTAAGGAGACGGTCTTCAGATTGATGTTGAGCATGCCGGCGACCAGCGCCTCCTTGTATCTGGGCGGAAACGCCAGAAATGCCACGCGCAGTCCGGCGCA
>JAETSN010000136.1 GCA_021769625.1 [Clostridium] symbiosum
GAGCTGCTTTTCGTACTCGCCCGTTTCAAGATAACTGGCAATGCGGGATGACAATGACTGCATAATTGTACCCTCCATTTTCAAAAATCCTCTTTATTATGGAGGGTTCGCACTCGATTGTCTACGACTGGCAAAACCGGCTTAATATGTAACGGGAAACAGCGCCCTCTTTCCTCCAAATCAGGAAAGAGAGCGCCGTTTTGCCATATGATATCATGCAGAACCCATTAAACATCACACCCTCTGCTCCATCGCCTGCCGGGCCTTGCGCCTGGCTCGAACCAGCGCCGTCCTCACATTATCCGAGGGCATGTTCAAATTACCGGCAATCTCCTTGCCGCTTTTCTTTAAGATGTACTTTGCGCTAAGCAGGTACTGTGTCCTTTCATCCAAGTTGCCCCACACATGGGCCAGGCGGTACAGGTCCTCCTGCGCGATGATCTGATCCTCCGGCGTAGGCGCGGGATCGGCAAGCGCTTCCTGTTCCTCCCACAAAATTCCCCGGTCCTTCCCCCGGAGGGAGTTGTACGCGGTGTTCTTTGCCGTGGAGATAATGTAATTCACCAGCTTGTTTTGCTCCATCCCCCGCAGCAGGGGTAGCTTTTCAATCAGCTTCTCCACTACCGACTGGAGCAGGTCCTCCACTTCGTCCGTATTGCCGATGATCTTTCGTACCTCGGAATAGATCAGGCGGCGGTATTGGAGATATAACCATGTCATAAACGCCTTGTCATCCTCGTCTTCAATTGCCATAATAACCAGCGGAAGCATGGAATCACCTGCCTTTCTCCTGTCTGTTCGGGTGTGCTGGAATTTTTTTTAGTATAGCATAGTTTGTGCGGGAAACAAAGCCTTTTGCACGATTTCTTTGCGCGGCGGCCTTTATTTGTGCAGGGTTTTCCTGTTTTTACCTTTTCCATTGAAAAAAGATAAAAATTTTTGGTTGCATTTTCCGATTTCCGTGTCTCCTATTATATAGGGGAAAATAAGGAGGGATAAAAGTGATCGTATTCAAGGTACCCACGGGAGACACAAACGGCAAGACCTTCATGAAGGACCTGTACAAAACATATTCCCGACTGATGTACGCGACCGTTCTGCGCATGATCCCCGACTGCCAGGACTGCGAGGACATCGTACAGGACGCTGTGGAAAGTCTCTGCAAAAAAGTTCATACGCTTATGGGCTTGCCAGCCCCCGCCCTGACGGTGTATATTGTATATACCGTCAAAAACAGGGCCAGGAATTTCAAGCGGCACCAAACGGTCGTAGAAAAGCACATCGTCCCGATGGCGAACGCCAGCCTGGAGCTGCTGGAATCGCCGGACCCGCCGCCGGAGACAAAGCTGGAGCTGGAAGAGCGGGTGAACGCCTTGTACAAAGCATGGT
>JAETSN010000137.1 GCA_021769625.1 [Clostridium] symbiosum
GTGACCGTGAAGGGAAAGGGCTCCTACAAGAGCAAAATCCCACAGACGAAGCTTCAGTTTGTCATCAAGCCCGCGAAGATGAAGGCTCCGACCGCCAAGGCCGGAAAGGGCACGCTCACCGTATCCTGGAAGAAGCAGAGCAAGGTGACCGGATATGAGGTTCAGATCAGCACCAGCAAGAACTTCAAGTCCATTGTCCAGAGCTTCACGGCGACTTCGAACAAGTCAAAGACAATCAAAAACCTGACGCGCAAAAAAACTTATTACGTAAGAACGAGAGCGTACAAAAATATTCAGGGAACCGTCTATTATGGTAGCTGGAGCTCTGCAAAGAAAGTGAAGACAAAATAAGCCTGATCCTATGGCCTGCAAAGAGGGCGCCGCGTTTTGCGGCGCCCTCTTTTGGAACGCAGAGCATGAAACACCAAACAAGCCCTCGTCACTATACTGCTTCGCTTCCCGCTCAGCCCTCCCTGTGGTTATCATTTCCCGAATAAATCACTATGCGTCCCGGTGCGGGCTAAAGTCAGTACCAGAACATCATCTTCAATGCGATAAATCAACAGCCAATCCGGAAGGATATGACATTCCCGGTGTCCTGTCCAATTTCCGGTCAAAGGATGATCTTTGTTTTTTTCCGGAAGAGGCTCTCCCATTGCGAGAGATGCCACGATATCCTCCAATAGACTGATTTTCAAGCCGCGCTTTATTGCCTGTTTATAGTCCTTTTTAAACGCAGTAGTAGGAACAACAGAAAGTTTTGTTTTTCTCATTCTTTCAGATCAGCGAACAGTTCGTCCAGATCGGTGTAATGCTTGACCGACGGATCTTTCGCAATCCTTTCTGCTTCCAACATGGCGGCAATCGTTTCCTTGTTGGGCTGATTTAAAGCAATATCAAAAGGAATCCGGCCTTCACGGAGTGACTGACGTACAAAGATATTAAATGCCGTAGAAAGATTCATGCCGAGTTCACCAAACAGAGCGTCAGCCTGTGCTTTTAAATTCGAATCCATTCGAATACTGATATTCGTGGTAGATCCAGCCATATCATCATCTCCCTTCTTTCAGGTATTTATAATATATGCTATTTGCACGAAAAAATCAATGTTTTGCACGAAGAATCAAGAGATAATTCATATGAAAAGAACCGCACAGAGGCTGAATGTATGGAAATGCCCGCTCAGCCCTCCTGCCTGCGGAACGTGATCTCCCCGGTCTGATCATCCATGCTCTCGACGATCGCGAGCGATTCCAGGTGGATCCCCTTCGAGCGGATGATGTCGCCGCCCGGCTGGAAGCCCTTCTCGATCACGATACCCGCGCCGACCAGCTGTGCGCCGGACGCCTCGACCAGCTCGCAGAGCCCCTCGAG
>JAETSN010000079.1 GCA_021769625.1 [Clostridium] symbiosum
TGGCATAGTCTCAAATAGGTGTTCCTCCCATTCCAGATATGGGCTGGTTCTATTTTCATGCCAATTTTTACAAAATCTTTCTTTTAAGTGCAGTTATTGCGAATTAATAACATAAAGTGACTGCCTGCATCATACTTCCCCATGCCATTTTATCATCAACATATTCCATGGCAGTTCGCTTACTGTCAATACTCCATGTATCTTCAGCCCGGTTTAGTGCAATACCCCCGCTGCCTCCCGCAGAAAGCCTACCAGCGGTCCTGAGAAAATCCCCAGCGCCACGATACTCACCGAGAACACAAGAAGCGGCAGGCACATCTTCCAACCCGGGTCCGTCACCCCTTCAAGCGTGCTGTAATCAAAATCCTTTCCCGGAAAAAAGGCATGGATCACCGTATTCATCATATAGATCGCCGTCAAAAGGGCGGATACCAAAAGACACCCTATGCCGAAATAGGCCTGCACGTTCATGCTCTCCACCGCGGCTGATGCCAGATTCCATTTACTGATAAAGCCAGCCAGCCCCGGCACCCCCATCAGTCCCAGTGCAGATACGGTAAAGCAGCCGAACACGATCGGCATTTTTCTGCCGATGCCGTCCATTTCATAGACATAACTCTTCCCCGTCTTCTGCATAAAAGCGCCGGCGCAGAAGAAAGCGTTGATCTTTATCACCGCATGGAAGATCAGATGGCAGAGTGCCCCCGCCAGCCCCAGCGGCGTCATCAGTGTAATACCGAAAATCACATAGGACAGGTTGCTGATCGTAGAGTAGGCAAGCCTGCGCTTCAAATGGGTTTCCTTCACCGCCATACTGCAGCCGTATAGGATCGTGAACATTGCAAACCCCATCACCACATTCTGCACCCAGGTTCCCTGCAGGAAAGAAGTCCCGAAACTGTAATAGGTCAGCCTGATCATCGCAAAAACACCCGCCTTCACAACCGCCACCGCGTGCAGCAGCGCTGTGACCGGTGTCGGCGCCACACCGGCGTCCGGCAGCCAGGAACCCATCGGCCACATCGCAGCTTTGACACCGAAACCCATAAAGGCAAGCAGGTACACCCACAACAGCAGATTTTTCCGGTCCCCGATCAGCGCCATATCCAGCACGCCGCCGAGCTGGAACTCACAGGTCACACCATAGATGACCACGAACACCAGTCCGATCATCGCAAAAGCCGCGCCGCCGATCGAATAATACAGATATTTTCGCGAGGCCAAAACCGCTTCCCTTTTCAGGGTATGCAGCACAAGCGGCACCGTCGAAAGCGTCAAGAGCTCATAAAAGAAATACATGGACAGCAGATCCGAGGCAAAAGCGATACCCAGCGTAATGCCGTAAGTGATGCTGTAAAACATAAAAAAGATCCTTTCCCGCTCTTCCTGTTCCATATACTCAAAAGAGTATAACACCGCCAAAGGCCAGAGCAGGGATACGAGCCCGGCAAAGATCATGGACATGCTATCGATCTTGAAAGAGATCGAAAGATCTTCCACAAAATGAATGACATGAAATACCTCCGTTGTCCCGTTCAGGATCAGCTTCCACACAATGGCGGAAGTTATCAGCATGACGATCTCAAGATAATACATCATTATTTTTCTGTTTTTAAAGGGGAGAAGCGGGGTCAGCACTCCTCCGATGATCGGAAGCAGGATCGCTGCTAAAATCCAGTATTCGCTCATGATAGTTCTCCAATCTAAAATACACTCTCCACAATCCCTTGCACAAATCCCGTCAGCGGGTTCGGGAAGATGCCGAGCCCTACGGAGAGCGCCGCAAGTATGATCAGTGAGATCAGCATCCGGAGGTTCGGCTCTCTCTTCTGCAGGCGGCCGTAATCGAAATCCGCTCCGGGAAGAAAGCCTTTTATAGTGACCGGGAGCAGGTAGCCTGCGGTCAGAAGGGCGGAGATCAGCAGGATCACCGGTCCCAGCCATGTGAAGATGCCCGTTCCGGACAAAAGCGCTCCCTCTGCCAGATACCATTTGCTGATAAAGCCGCTGGCGGGAGGAATACCGATCAGCGCCAGAGAGGCGAAAGTGTAACACCATATCGTAATCGGCATTTCCTTTCCGATCCCAGTCATATCGTCCACATTTGTCCTGCCCGTCTTATAGATGATCGCACCGGCGGCTAAAAACAGCGCGGATTTGATAAAGGCATGGAACACCACATGGAGCAGAGCGCCTGTCATTGCCGCGGGCTGCAGCAGGGCAAGTCCGAACAGAATATAGGAAAGCTGGCTGACCGTGGAATAGGCGAGCCTTTTTTTCATCACTTTTTCCCGATATGCCAGCACGGAACCCATAAAGACAGTGATCAGGCTCAACGTCATCCAGACTGTCTGTACCCAGGTCCCCCGGATAAAAGATTCTCCAAATAAAAAGTATACCGTGCGGATAATACCGAACACTCCCGCCTTCACGATCAGGCCGGAGAGCACTGCACTGGCCGGCGCCGGCGCCACCGGATGGGCTGTGGGCAGCCACGCGTGCATCGGGAACATACCTGCCTTCACACCGAATCCCAGTATCATAAAGAACACCACAACGAGCAGCATTTTTTCATTACCCGCCACCAGCTCCCTGTTCAGCACGCCGCCCGCCGCAAATTCGAACGTCACCGCATACCGGTTTAAGAAAAACAGACCCATCAGCACCATATACGCGCCGCAGAGCGAATAAAACAGATATTTCAGACCGCCCATAAGCGCTTCCCTTGTTTTGGAGTGCAGCACAAGAGGCATGGACAGCAGCGTCAGCATCTCATAAAAAAGATAATATGTCACAATATTTCCCGCAAAACCAAGCGCCAGCATCACACCGAAAGTCATGAGATAAAACCCGAAATACCGTTTCTGCTCCCCCTCATGCTTCATGTATTCAAAAGAATAAAAGCCTGTCAGGATCCATATGATCGTCACGATCACAACGAAAATACACCCCAGATCATCCAGACGGAAAAATATCTCCAGATTGTCCCCCAGAGAGAACAGGCAGATATCCGCATTCCGGCACCCCAGCGAAAGAATCGCTAAAATGCCGGTGATCACAAGTCCTGTACCCGCTGTCCCGAGCAGACGGTTTCTCGAAGAAAACTCCGGCACGAACAGGAGGACCGCTCCGAATAATACAGGAAAAAATATCGCCGCTGACATAATGATCGCATTATTCATAACTCTGATAACCATATCCTTTCTATAAACCTGCAAACTTTGACCACAACTGCAGAAATTTTCTTCATATTGCGAAACTTAGATTTTTTTAGCGGGCGTCCTTTGACCGCTTAGAAAATCTTTTCACATTATGCAAAGTTTGCAAGCCCTGTCTCGATCAGATGAATGATCGGCTGGGAATTCATGCCCAGGATCAGATTCAGGATCACAAACAGAATGATCGTCACAGTATACAGCTTCTGTTTATTCCAACGGATACTGTAATACCCTTTTTCCTTCTCCACTGCCGGATCTTCCGGCGTGTAGATGCGGATCACGGTCTTCAGGAAATAGATCGCGTTCAGTATCGTACTGACCGCAAGGACGATAACCGTCGGAAACATTTTCCAGGTCGGATTGATGACCGCCGCCCTTGCAAATAAAAGCTTACTCACAAAACCGGAAAAGCTCGGAATGCCCACCATGGACAGCGAACCCACAGCAAAACCCACGCCCGCAATCTTGTTGCGGTATCCGGAACCGTTCAGCGCAAAGAAACTCCTGCTGCCGCCTGACACATCTGTCAGCCCGATCGCGCTGATAAAGAGCAGGGATTTCGTTGCCGCGTGCACAAGAATATGGTAGACACTCGCCACCATACCATCCTGCGTTCCGAGTCCGAAGCCCATATAGATATAGCCGATCTGCGCCACCGAAGAAAAGGCTATCATCCTGCGTATATCTTTCTCCCCGATCGCACTGAAGGAGCCGAAAAGCATACCGCACAGCCCGAACATAAAAAGGATACCTATGATATGGCTCGTGTAGATGATCTCCAGTCCGATCACCCTGTAAAATATCTTGATCAGCAAAAAGATATAGCCTTTCGATACCAGGGACGACAGCATCGCCGCCGAGGAAACCGTGGAATAGCCATAGGCATCCGGCAGCCACGCATGGCAGGGAAACAGCGCGCTCTTAATGGCGAGCCCGATGGTCATGATCCCCACTGTCACCAGCATCGGGATCCGGTAGGTGCCGCTTGCCATGATCTGTGCCATCGCCTGTTTTATATTGCTCATCAGAAGATGGCCTGTGAGGTCATAGAGCATACAGATCCCCATCAGCAGAAGACCTGATCCCAAAAGGCTCATGATCATATAGCGGACTGCAGCCTCGATCGTCCTGCCGTTCTGCCTGATCATGATCAGGCCGCAGGCCGCGATCGTGTTGATCTCCACAAAAACATAGGCCGTAAAAAGGTCGTTGGTATAAATAAGCGCCAGCAGAGAACTCAGCATCATATCCACCAGAATATAGTAGATATTGTGCTTGGAATACTCCACTTCGTCGAACAGCTTTTTCCTGCCGCCGGTCATCGAGAGCAGCATCACGATGCAGAAGAACATCGCCATCCCCGCCTCCAGCACTCCCGCCCGGATCTCGTTGCCCCAGGGCGCCGGAAAATGTCCCATCATAAAGATATAACTGCCGCATCCCGTTTTGCAGAGCCACAAAAGCAGCGCGCCGCTCATCACACCCACTGCAAGGATCACCGCCGTATTTAATCTCTTTGCCCATTTCTCGGAGAGAACAGATGAAACAATGCCCGAAAACATGGATATCATGATCGAGAAAAAGGGTACATTCTGTATAAAATCCATCAGAGCCCCTCCTTCCTGAGCCGTATGGAAATCTCATCCAGATCCAGCGTATGGTATCTCTGATACAGGCGCACGGTGAGCGAGAGCATCAGCGCCGTCACCGATACCGATACCACGATACCTGTCAGCACGAGTCCGCTGGGGATCGGATTGATGTAAGCCTCCACTTCCTGAACACCGTCGACAACGATCGGCGCAGCTCTGCCGGCAATATATCCTTTTTCCGCCAGAAACAGGTACACCGCCGTGTCCATGATATTTAAACCGATGATCTTCTTGATCAGATTTTTTTGGATCAACAGGTTTGCAAAGCCGATGCCGAACAGCAGGATCGCAACTTCCTCACCGTAATTTACCAGAAAATTTGTCTCAAACATACTTAAAATCCCCCTTTACGGAACAGCGCAAAGAAAGCATACATTGTGCAGGCCACCA
Organism: [Clostridium] symbiosum; assembly: GCA_021769625.1. GTDB lineage: Bacteria > Bacillota > Clostridia > Lachnospirales > Lachnospiraceae > 1XD8-76. The sequence goes on from JAETSN010000079.1 coordinate 5,261, forward strand.
CCAGCCCGACACAGATATTTAACGGCAGGATCAGGCCGCTGCTTAAAATATCGCCCGGCGTACCCAGCGGAATGCCGCTCTCTAAATGATGCGCCCCCGTATAAAAAGAATAACTCTTTGCGATACAGTAAAAGCTGAGTGCGGAAAAGCTGATCCATTTGTAGGTCTTCGCCGTAAAAAAACGCTCGGTCTTCTCGAAGCCGAAGGCGTTCAGATATAAGATCAGCCCCGCGCCGATGATCGCGCCGCCGGAAAAACCGCCCCCCGGCGAAAGATGCCCGTTCAGTATCACATAAATACCGAACAGTATGATGAAGGGTACCAGTACCAACGCCATTGTCTGCAGGATCCTGTCATTCTTCGGCTCGTAAAAGCTGTCCCTCTTTTCTTCCTCCTCCGCGCTCCCTTTGCCTTTCTTTTTATCATTGCGCATCAGGATCAGTACGGTACAGGTCGCGATAAACAGTACGTTGGACTCTCCGAACGTATCAAAGGCACGATAATCCAGTATCATGCCTGTTACGATATTCACCGCCCCGGTATCCTGCAGGCCGTCCTCAATATATTTTGCAGCCACTTCATTGTGGGCCGGATTATCTGTACTGCCCACCGGCGGAAGATACGCCACCGTGACAAACAGCATCACCGTCAGCGTCAGACAGCAGATTAACGCCGCCGTCCTGTAAAACTTCCGGAACAATATATACTGATTGTTATTCGCGGTATCATGCGCTTTCTGAATGACGCCGACCACTTCATCCTGCCTCTTTTTCAGAAGTTCCTCGTTCTCGTTCTCATCCTGCCCTGCCCGTGCCTTTATCTCCACATTGTCAAGATAAGGATCCTTTCTACCGCCCATCCACTGCTTAAAGGCACCGATGGGCCGTTTTCCGTATTCCTCCTCGGGAATCAGTCTACTCATGTTTTTCTTCGTCCTCCTCCCTCATCGCATGAATCTTTTTCAATGTCGCAAAAAACAGCACGCTCGTGACGCCCGCGCCGACAGCCGCTTCCGTGATCGCAAGGTCCGGGGATTCCAGCAGGATCCAGATGATGGACATGATCAGGCTGTAGGACATAAATATCAAAATGGAATTTAACAACCGTTTTGAAAAGCTTACGGATATAGCGCATACCACTAAAAATATAAGTAAGATATATTGGAAAATCTGCATTTTCAATCCTCCCATCCGGATGTCTGATCGCCCTTCTCTTCTGCTCTCACTTCACAATATTTATCAAGCCTTTCGTTTGTGATAGCTTCCAGCCGGGATATCAGGTGGGACGAAACCGGGGAGGCGCACCACAGAAAAACCAGCACGAGCGCCAGTTTCAATGTCACAAACCGAAAACCGAACAGGATCATCAGACCCGTTAAGGATGCGCCGATCCCCAGTGTATCCCCCATTGCCGCGGCATGCATCCGGTTCAGAACATAACGGAATTTAAATACACCAAAAACTTCAAGCAAAAATGTGACGATACCTGTACATAAAAGCCCTGTCCCCAAAATAAATCTTATCCACTCCAACATCAGATCACCCCTTCTGTTCTTTGTCCTTTTCCGGTTTTTTCTTTTCCCCGCTGCGCTCTCTGTATTCGATATATACCCCGGTATATACCTTTGTCAGTACCACGACCGCAAGAAAACTGATCATCGCATAGATCAGACAGATATCCACCAGATAATCCTCATCCATCAGCAAGGCAAGAACCGCGATAATGACCATGACGATCGTGCCCATCATGTTGACCGCAACCAGCCTGTCTGCGATCGTAGGGCCCAGCACCGCCCTGATCAGGCAGAATATCGTGAGCACTGCCAGCACTATCAGTATAATATGAAAAATTTCGGAATATTGTTGTACCAGTTCCATTTTTATCCTCATTTCCGTATACGCTTTATAAGACCCCGTTTATTCCTGTATGTTCCATCTTTTCCAGTAATCTCTCAAATATCATATCATCCATGCCCTCCGCCATAGACCGGTCCAGACAGTGGATCACCAGTCTGTCATCCTTTAAAGATACGGTGATCGTCCCCGGTGTGAGTGTGATGGAATTTGCAAGGATCACCCTGCCGAGCCCGGTTTTCAGGCGGGTCCGGTATTCCACGATCACCGGTTCCACAATTTCTCTGTCCGTCAGCGTAAAGTGCATCACCTGTATGTTGGCTTTTATGATCTCCAGGATCAGTACCCAGATATAATACAGGAAGATAACACTTTTTTGTATCAGGGCGGCATCTTTTCTGACACTGTAGTCCATGAACCTGCACATGAAAAGATAAATGAGGGCGCAGAGAATAACGCCCAGGATCGTGATCTCCGGGGTTATCTTTCCGTTGAATATGAACCAGATCAATAGCAATAGAATGAACATGTTTTTCTCCTATTTCTTGTTAACCGGACGCACAGAGCATATGGCATCCGTATGTCACCACGCTCCCGCTTTGTGAAAAGCGCAGCGGATGCTAAGCTCGTGGAATACCTCGCTAAGCACCGGCGTTTTTCAAAGGGTTCCATACGGATGCCATATGCTCTGTGCTGGGTATTGGCTTATACTTGCGATATTAAATTCAAGTCTTTCATTATGGTTGGTTGCAAGGTTTGATGATATATTTGTATATCGGATTTCCCCTTGAAGAAAACCGTTCTTCGTACTCTGTCATGATGTTTCCCTGATTCATTTTTTCGTCGTGATGCAGGTCGTAGGTTATTTCTTTTATTTCCCAGCGGGCGGGTTCAGTCTCTTCCACACCGAAGTCAAACAGGTCTTTGTTGTCGGTCTTAAATTCAAGGTGTTCGCCCGGGGCGAGGAGTACTCTGTATCTGTCAAGGAATTCCCGGGATACGAGGCGTCTCTTGGCGTGGCGTTCTTTGGGCCAGGGATCGGAAAAATTCAGGTAGATCCGGCCCACCTCACCTTTTGCGAAATACCGCAGGATATGTTCCGCCTCCATACGGATAAACCTGACATTCGGGAGCGGATTCTCCTCCATTTTCTGAATTGCCCGCAGAAGCACACTGGAATATTTTTCAATCCCCACATAGTTGATCTCCGGATGCGCCGCTGCCAGTTCCATTAAAAATCTTCCTTTTCCCGTACCGATCTCGATATGGATCTCATTCGCATTTCCAAAAAGCTCATGCCACTTTCCGGCGCATTCGTTCTCCTCGGGAACTACATATTCACTGGCTCCGATCGCTTCTCTGGAACCGGGGATATTTCGCAGACGCATAAAATAACTCCTCTTTGTAAAAATTTTATAATTACGTAATTTTCTCCCCTATTGTACTCTTTTTCCCAGAAAAATCAATCTCAAGTTTTATAGAAAAATAACAGCGCCTATGATATAATGAGCCCAGGAGAAAAATAATCTATGAATTTTCAAAAGAAAAGATACCTTTTTATATACATTATCATTGCCTTATTGTCTGTATCTGTTTTGGTACAGACTTCTTTTCCTGTTCTTGCGGCACCTGATGAGGAGCCCCTGAACGAAATTGGGGCGGCGGCACGGGAGCGTCTTTCACTTCCTATCGAGACAAACGCCCTCCCTTATTGGCCGACTGGCCCTGCCATCACGGCAGAGTCCGCTATTTTGATGGAGGCTGATACAGGAACTATTCTGTATGCCAAAAATATTCACGAAGAGCTCTATCCTGCCAGCACCACAAAGATGCTGACCTGTCTGATCGCGGTGGAACAATGTGCTTTAAACGAAACTGTTCATTTTTCTTACGACGCAGTCAATGCCGTTCCCGGCGACGGTTCCAACATGGGCATGGATGCCGGCGAATATCTGACGATAGAAGAATGTCTTTACGGAATCATGGTAGCCTCCGCCAACGAGGTGGCAAATGCCGTGGCGGAGCATGTGGCGGGATCCTTGGACGGTTTTGCCGAAATGATGAATCAGAGGGCGGCTGAACTGGGATGCGAAAATACCCATTTTGTCAATGCAAACGGGCTTCATGTGGAAGATCACTATACCAGCGCCTACGACCTTGCTCTGATCGCAAGGGCTTATTTCCAGAATGACGTCTTACGGCGGATCGGCAATACGCCGTCCTACCATTTTATCCCTTCCGCCGGACAGCCCGATGATTTTTACAAGACCAACAAACACGGACTGATCAACGGGGAATATTCTTATGACGGTATTATCGGCGGCAAGACCGGTTATACCGATGCGGCAGGACAGACCCTTGTCACCGGCTGCGAGCAGGCTGGTATGCGCCTGATCTGCGTTGTGATGAAGGAGGACTCCCCGGCACAGTTTGAAGATACCATGACGCTGTTTGACTATGGATATCAGAATTTTGTGAAGGCCAATATCGCAGATAACGATACCCGGCATATCATCAGCAATTCCAACTTTTTCTACACCGGAAACGATATTTTCGGAGATTCTTCACCGATTCTTTCCATCGCTCCCGGTGAATACGTTGTACTGCCGAATATGGCAAGCTTTGATGACCTTGTTTCAAAGATCGATTACGATGCCGCGGATCTGCAGAAAAATGAGATCGCGGAGATATCCTATTATTACCATGATACGCTCATCGGTTCCGGAAAGATCATTTTCTCTTCCCAGAATACGCACACCTACGAGTTCAGCAGCGATGACGAACCTGTGACCGGCAGGCCTGACAACGTTATTTTTATCAATATCAAGGTACTTCTTATTGTCATCTCTGCCGTTGCCGCCGTCACCATCTTTTTCCTGATCCTGCATTCCGTTTTTTACAGCAGGCAGGATTACAGGCACGGACGCAGCCGAAAAAAGGAGCTCCGCCGTGATAAACGCTTAAAGCGCCGGGAGCGCCGGCTTGCCAGACGCAAAAGAAGACGATAAATTTTTTATTGCCTTTGTGTTCTGTTTGTGTTACACTAATTGGCAGGGAAATTTTTAATTTATCATTTTTGTTTCTGTAGCTCAGCAGGATAGAGCGTCCGCCTCCTAAGCGGCAGATTGTTCGATTCCTTCGAGCAGTAAAAATTACATAAATCTTAAAATGTCTCAGTAGCTCAGCTGGATAGAGCACACGCCTCCTAAGCGTGGGGTCGGAGGTTCAAATCCTCTCTGGGACGCCAGAAAGCACCGCTGCAAGCCTTTTTTCGGGGTTTGCAGCGTTTTTTGTTCCTCCTTCTCCCGGTAATTTCACTTCCGTTACCGGGAGATTCTTATACGCCGCATGATGTATATTTGCTAATTGGACTCGAACGCTTTTCAGAAATTTGCTAAGAAAATTCTGCGTTTTGCTAATTCGATTTTTCGGATCACTTTGCCGGGGCTTGCGCTGCTATCAGGGCTGCGAGCGCACTTGCCAGCTCCGGCGACTTCTGAAGCTGCTCCACAAGGCTTTCAAGGTCCAAGGTCGCAGGCTCCGATTTTGCCGGTTCCTCCGGCGGACGGACATTGCGAAGATCAGGCTTGGCATAGAAGGCTGTCTCGAATTTCTGAGCATTGACCTTTCTATCCTCGTCCAGAATGTGAGCATAGATACTGGTTATCATGTCGATCTCGGCATGGCCTGTATCGCCCTGGGTGGCTTTCAGATCGCCGTGGTTCAGTTTTAATTTGTAGGTTGTACTGGAATGACGGAGAGAATGAAAGACCACCTTCGGCAGTCCTGCGTCCTCACGGAGCTTTGCAAACTCTTTGAGGATGATCCGATCCTCGCAGGGCCGTCCATTGGGAAGTGCCACAACCAGATCGAAGTCCTGATACTCGTCGCCCAGGAAGCCTTTCAGCTCGTCCTGGGACTTCTTCCATTCCCGCAGGATGTAGGCCAGCGTTTTCGGCAGCCACACCTTACGGATGCTGGAATCGGTTTTCGGCTTTTTCAGAATAATTCTTGTGCTGGTGTTCGGCATGAGCGGAGTGAAGATGTAATAGATATCCTTCTCACCCAGCGTTTCAATCGCCCGTTTGGAAGCCCTCGTCAGCTCCTTGTCGATGTAGACATAGGCATTATCCGCCGCAATATCTTCATCGGAAATATGGACGTTCTCCCAGGTCAGTCCTAGGATTTCACCCATACGCAGAGAGCAGGCAAAGGAAAGGTTCATTGCTACATAGAGTTTGCTGTCCGTGCATTTGTCCAGGGCAAGACGGATCATATCCGCCGTCCAGATATCCCGTTTCGCATACTCCGTTTTAGGGAGGATCACATTGTCAAAGGGATTTCTTGCAATGATTTCCCAGCGTACCGCCTGCTTAAACGCACACCGCAGGAGCTTGATAATCTTTTCAATGGTCTTGTCGCTGACATAGGTGGTAACGGCCTTTCGGGTCTTGGTAGACACCGACTTGGTTTTCTGCAAGGTCTGGATATAACCGTCAACCGCACGGGGAGTAACCGCCTGTACCTCCATATCGCCGATGATTGGATTGATATAGTTTGCAATCAGAGCCGTTTGGCTGTCATACATAGACACGCCCCATTTCTTTTCTCCGTAAAGAGATACGAAGTCATAAAGGAACTCGGTGATCGTCTGATTGCTTGGAGGGAGAAAAGTTCCCGTGTGCTGCTGATTTTCGATTTCCGCCTTGCGCTTCAAGGCCTCTTTGTGGGTATGCCAGGTTTCCCACTTCTGTTTGGTTTCTCCGTTTTCATCCACATAGTTGTAAACAACGGAATAGTTTTTCTTTCGCTTGATTATAGATGCCATATCGTTCTTCCTTTCTTGGATCACAGGTCGAGGGAGTCAAGCCACTCGTCAAATGACCGCTTGGAAATGCGTATGGCGTTACCAATTCGCACGATTTTGAAGTGCCCTTCTTTTACAAGGATATATGCGGAAGTTCTTCCGATACCCAAAATTTGAGCAATATCGTCAACCGTATATGTCCTTCTTTCAGGGGTTTCTTTTTTCGTGCCGTTCCATGTTTGAGACATGAGAACCCCCTTTCAGTTATGAAAAGGAACAGCACGAATATGTGTGGGTAATATAACTTCCACTATTATTTTACCGTGCTGCTCCGTGTTTGTCTGCTGCTAATTGAAAAGTTTACGATCTATCCATAAACTTTCAAAAAAGAAAAGTAGGCTTACGGACGGCTGCTGGCACAGCTCCACGGGAGTCTAACCCCGGCCCATGCTGATGGGTGCGGCGCACAATGCTTTGTGGGCGTTCAATGCGCGAGTATCTTTGACCCTGCCCGTGTGTCATCGCCCGCAAGCTGCCACGCTTGCTTTGCGGTCTGGTGCTATTCGCTCGCCCGTTACAGTGGTCCCGTCCTGCGGACTTGAAACGAGGTCATGGCGCACCGGCCGTATGGCTCGGCACAAACAGGAATGTATCCGTTTGCCTTATACTGCGGCGTTGGCCTCCCAACGGGCTTTCTTTGTCAAGGTGCTGTCTCCAGCCACGAAAGAGAGAAACAGGGAAAGGGTAAGCTGTTTCTGCTTTCAGACCAGGCTTGTCAACTCATGCTGACAATGGAATGAATGAGCTTGATCTCCAATCGGCGCTTCATGTACTCGTCCACTCGAACATGGGGTTGGCCGTCAGGATCGTAAAGCGTCCGGGTGCAGAGCTTATTGATATAGCCCTCATAATACCGGAGTACCTGATCCACAGCCTGAGAGTCCCCGTCATGGGCGGCGTCGATTACCGAAAGAGGAAGAAGCTCCTTGCCCTTGTAAGTGGGTTTCTTCATACCTTCAACCTCCCTTCGGCATGAGTGCGGCCAACTTGATCCGCAGCTCGGTCAATGATTTTGCCCTTCGCCGCTGAACGGCACTGCGAGACATTCCAACAAGGCGACCAACCTCCTGATCCGGCAGGTCCAGAACAAAATGCAGGATCAAAATACTCTGCTCCTGAACAGACAAACCGGCGAAGGCATCAGCCACAAGCTCGTTTTCGATATGCAGGTCATACCCGTGGGACGAGAATGTAAATCTGTCACTGGGGTAATGATCTACAACGCAGAGCTTGTCCATCTCCATTTGCGGAAGGTCGCTGAATGACAGTTCCCTGTCACGGCGCTTCTGCATTTCCCGGAGGTAGTCGATTGCCTCATGGTACAGTACCAGCTTGCAGTAAGCATCGAACTGGCACCGCTCGCCATAGTCATTGCGGGGGATCATATCCATCTTTTCACCCCCTTTCCTGGGGGAATGAGGTGGGTTTCTCCCTTTCCGCTAACAAGGCGAACGCAAAGCCGCTCGCTACCCGCTAAAAGCCTCCTTTTTGAAAATTTCTCAAAAAATTTTTTCGAGGCGGGCTTGTCATCGGAAAACAGCAAAAAGCGCCCAGCAAGTCGCAACGGACCTGCTGGACGCAGAAATGTTTTATAAAGAAGATTACTTACATGGTATAGTTCATATTCAAGGCCGGACGACTCCGACGGAAGTGCTACGCTTTTTTTAACTGGTGCAGATCATGGATACTGTGAAAAGACGGTAAGCGCTTAATTTCCGACCATTGGTTAACCCCAGGCTCTTTGCGTAGAAAGTAAATTTTTACTATGCAAAAATGCCCCAGTTTGGGTTATCCAACTGAAGCACATTGACAATTC
>JAETSN010000080.1 GCA_021769625.1 [Clostridium] symbiosum
TTCAGATTCCATCTCACGATGGACACCCTTGCTGTTCAGCTATACACTTCCTCGTTGCCTAGGCGTGTTCGGGACTTTCACCCGTTAGAGCGCGCCCATGGCGCGCAAACTAAAAACAGGACCGGAAAAATTTCCGGTCCTATAAAGCAATGCTCTTATATATTTATTTGATAAGATTCGGTGCAATTTCCGGATCGTTCATATTTTCCGCATTATACCAGAACGCCGGTGTCTCCTCATCCTTCACTTCCTCGCCGTTTGCTATCATTGTCAAAAGATCCACCGTGATCTGCCCCTGATATCTCGGGGACTGCGTCACCGCCCCGTACATAGTTCCGTTTTCGATCGCACCGATAATGGTCGCACCGGAATCAAACCCGCAGGCAATGATGTCGCCTGCCGCCGGATCCATGCCCAGCTTGCCGAGGAGTTCGTCCGCAGTAACAATGCCCTCTGCAGTTTCCTGATTTGTTCCCATGATGCCGATCAGATCCTGTTCATTTAACAGAACACCCGCTTCTATCGCACAAAGTTCACTGGTTGCCTGTGCCGGAACCCTTACTTCAATGATCACATCTGCACTGCCCGCATCGCCAGACTCTTTTGCGTCATCCACATACTTGTCACTTCCTGTAACCGCCGCAGTCTTACCGTCTGCTTTTACCAATTCCACCATCCTGTCAATAAATCCGAGACCTCTGTCGATAACAGATTCACTGGTGACATCCTGATTTACCACACCGATCCTGACAGGGGCATCCGCCGCTGCGATCACATCCTTTAAAGCCTCATACATATTTTCCGCCGCAATACCACCAGCATTGTAGTTGTTTGTGGAAGCTGTCGCATACACGCTTCCTTCCGGTGCTCCCGGTACCCCTGAATTAAAACATATAACCGGAATACCCGCATCCATGGCAGCCTGCAGGGAATCCATTACCGCTTCCTTATCGCTGGCAGCAATGCCAATCCCATCCGGTTTACTGTTAATGGCGTTGTTCAGCATCTGCACCTGATCCGCTATATCAGTGTTGGAGTTAGGACCTATGACGGTAACCGTCACGCCGAGCGCCTCCGCTTCGTCTTCCGCCCCGTCCGCTGCCGCACGCCAGAAATCGGAACTCATACTCTTTACGATCACATATAAATTGTAATTGTCTTTTGCCACAACATTGCCGTAAGCTGATTTTCCCGCTTCCGCTGACGCCTCTTCTTTCCCAGTCTCCTCCGGTGTCTCTTCCCCGGTCGCTTCGGCTGCCGTTTCTTCTTCGGCAGGCGTCTCTTCTTTCACTGTTTCTGCCGATGTCTCCTCCGCCGCTGTATTCCCACAGCCAGCCAGAAAAGAAGCTGTCATCATTCCTGTTAAAATCACTGCCAACATTTTTCTTTTCATAAACCCATATCCTCCTTCATCTTGATAAATATTGATAAACCACTTATTTGTGATCTATTTTCTTTCGGGCTTCTTCTCAGTTCTTTTTTCCGTATTTTCGTGCGTACTCGCCATAAGAAACCGAACGCTCCGGATCATAGCCCTCGCTCTGGTTCGGATAACGATATCTCCTGATATCCTGATCATCCGGATAAATGAATCTTGCGCCCGGCCGAAGGATCACCGTCTTGATATCCGGCGTATTCTCACCCACGATCCTCTCAAACTGACGGCAGAGCATTTCCGGATCGCTGCAGGTATTCGCCCAGTTGTCATAGTGATCCGGGATCAGCACCTTCGCCTTTAATGTCTCCCCCAGCCTTGCGCAGTCGTAGGGCGTCATCTTATCAGTCGCCCCCGGCGCGTTCATTCCCATATCAAAAATCGCCACATCCACCTGATAATTATCCCCGATCGCTTTATAAGCATCGTTGTACCATGTATCCCCGAGGAACATGATATTACCGGCGGATGTCCTGAACAGGAAACTCACACAGCAGTTTTCGTATCTGTCACGGGATGTCCCGTCCCCTGTCCGGATCACCGTATCGTCATAATTCATCAGGAATTCCACTTCCACACCGGGAAATTTAATGCTCTCTCCGACTACTGCCGTTGTAATGCGCTCATCGGGCACTTCAAATCCTTTTAACTTTTCTACCGTTTTCGCCGGACCTACGAATCTGCAGTCCGTTGTCTGGAGCGCTGCTTTCACGGTGTAAAGATCACAATGGTCCTGATGATGGTGTGTGCTGAACGCCGCATCCAACCTGCCAAACTTCCATGGATCGATCAACTGCGGATTCATGCGCATCCAGTTGATCGTATCCGCCCCCGCCTGCTTACATACGCCGCAATAGTAATATTGGGTATAGTGCGACGGACCGGAATATACATCGATAAAGAAGATAGCCCCCTCATCCGTTTTGAGCATCCACGAAGGACCGCCCAGCCACCAGAGCGCAACCGTTCCTTTCTTTACATCCAGATTCTCAATCTCCTGATTGAGCAGTGTTCCCCATTCGGGAAAGCAATCCTCCAGCCAGTCCTGCCTTGTCAATGCTCTGTTCTGATTTAGATAATCGCCTGCCAGAATACCTCGTCCATCTGTTTTTTCGACTTTCCTATCCACGATTAGCCCTCCTTATTTTGCTTTCTTTTATACTATATCAAATTATAGTGCACATTTATCATTAATACAATACAATATTTTATATTTGTATACATTTCGTTATTATAGACAATTTTTAGCATTCAAAAAAGAGGTATAATTGTCTACAATAGACAATTATACCTCTTTTATCGCATCAGTTTTATTGGTAAAATATTGCAGGTAGTGTTTTCAGATTATAAAATTGAAGAGCCGGTTCCGTTATTTCCCTGAGACCACTTTCCACATCCCCGCTCTTTAAAGCCTCCACGATCTTCATATGTGATGCATACTGAACCTCGGAATCTTCCGCCTGCAGATAATTAGCCGCCTGCAGGTATTCGATCTGGATCAAAAGGCTTTTCTCCATCTGCATCAGGGAGCGGTTCTTTCCAATCTTGCATAACTCCCAGTGATAGTCCGAATCCGCCTTGATCCTGTTCAGCATATCGTTCCTTTTCGCCGCCTCATAGCACTTTTTAGCATATTCGCAAAGCTTTTCATATTCCGCCCTGCTGCCGTAATAAGCAGCCAGTTTAACCGACATCTGGTCAAGACAGATCTTGATAAGTCCGACTTCCTTCACCCTGTCCTCATCATAAACTGCCACCTCAGAGAAGCGGTTCGGGTATGTATTGATGATACCGTCCTTGGCAAGATCACGCAACGCCTCCCGTATCGGTGTCCGGCTGATCTTAAACTGCTGCGCGATGGAGGCTTCCGGAATCTTATCCCCCGGCCTGATTTCCAGAGACAGGATCATATTGATCAGATACTGGTAAATCTGTTCCGAAACTGCATTTTCAAACTTATGCTTCATACTTGTCCCCTGTTTTAAGTTATACTTTGTTTTTTCTGTTCAGTTCAAGAAATAGTATACAAAAAATGAAGTGGAAACACAACTGGATTTTTATAATGTGTTGGGGACAGACACCTGCACCGCCACCTGATATGCGGGTTCTGTGATCATTCCGCCGTTCAGCAGTTTCTTATCCTCTTCTGTTTCTTCCCCTCTGGTTTTGCGAAGTACCGCCGCATTTAATTTCTTAAACAAAGGAATCAATTTCTTCATATCCTGTTCCTTATCCAGAATACAGATTCCCAGCGCATCTTTCTCAAACTCGCAGGTGGAGATGATCTGCATGCAGATGCGGAGTTCTCCGGTAATGTCAGATGCCTCCATCAAAATATCAGGTCTTTTCTCATAGCATTTCAAAAAATACGCCTTCGCCCCCTGCACATCTTTTTGGGCGAAAAGATCCGCCAGCGCCCGCTTTACTTCCCCGGTCTCAAATTTTTCCCCGATGATCGCTATCCGGCATTCATAGGGGTGCAGATGGTTCGCCTCCACCCAGACCGTCATCAGAAATTCCGACAAAAAGCCGAATACCCGTTTTCTGTACCCGTCATATCCCGCGACATCGATGCGTCTTTGCACTTCGAATAAAACAGCAAAGAGCCAGCCACAGTAATTATCATAAAGCGCTTTGGGCATCACGCATATATTCCCAAAATAGACTTTGTTATCATGCACCAGTTTCTCGAAAACCGGGGAATAGGCAGGATATTTTTCCTTTATCACTTCCTGCGTCACCTGCAGGTCATAAAGGTTATGATCTATCGCGAAACCGTCATAATAATTGCTGTGAAGGGTGAGCTTTTCTGTCGTGATCAGATCGTGGTCCTGCAGAAGTTTTTCACAGTCACATTCTGTCATCAGCCGTTCCGGACCGCCCGGGAAGTCCCGGACCACAGGGAAACGCCTGTAGTGGCAGATTCCCACGTTATCCGCGCCCCTGTAATTTTTCCATACCCAATACATGCCGGTGAGCTCGCTGAAATAAGGATTCATGGCGGAAATATTATCTTCCCCGTCATCATCTGTCAGATAGGCATTATCCAACGTACCATGCAGGACATGCCCCACCTGCAGCGGAACATATATTTCCTCTTTCGGGTCTTCAAACAGCTTGTGGGTCATAACAAAAATCTTTGTGGTCATTTTTTCTCCCCTGTATAAAAGAATCCTGTAAAACAATTTCCTGTAAGATAAAAACTCCCTGTACCGCGGCGGGCAGCAGGGAGCTTTCTGATCCGAAAATGGTCTTAATAGTTTTCTGCATGGACCTCAAAGTAAGCCTGAGGATGTGCGCAGACAGGACATACTTCAGGCGCTTTCTTTCCAACCACGATATGGCCGCAGTTTCTGCACTCCCACACCTTTACTTCGCTCTTTTCAAATACCTGTGCGGTTTCCACATTCTTTAACAGAGCTCTGTAACGCTCCTCATGGTGTTTTTCAATTTCTGCAACCATGCGGAATTTCGCCGCCAGCTCCGGAAAACCCTCTTCCTCCGCTGTTTTGGCAAAGCCTGCATACATATCCGTCCACTCATAATTCTCGCCCGCTGCCGCCGACTCGAGATTATGGGCCGTATCGCCGATCCCTTCCATCTCCTTGAACCACATTTTGGCATGCTCTTTTTCATTGCTTGCCGTATCCAAAAACAATGCGGCAATCTGCTCATAGCCTTCCTTTTTCGCTACAGACGCAAAATACGTATATTTATTCCTTGCCTCCGATTCGCCTGCAAAAGCTGCCTCCAGATTTTTTCCTGTCTGTGTTCCTTCATACTTGCTCATGTCTGATCTCCTTCTCTTATTTTATACTTTTACATATTGCTTCTCATTGCGTCAGCTATAAAAAGCCGCCGCCTTTACCCATCGTAATATAATCCCTCTAACTTGTCAATATGCCCACTTTTCCACACTTCATTCCATGCAGCCGTTCAGATCCCGTCAGAAACAATGCTCCCGTAATTCGAAAGTATTTTCCGCATATTATGGTTCATTTTTTCCGTGAGATTCTGATAGAGCTCCCGCTCTTCATCCGTAAATCCCAAAAAACGCAGTTCCGCCTCCTCCGACTCCGCCTGCCGCAGCTCCTGTAAAACCTGTTCTGCCTCCGGCAAAAACGTGATCTTTATCCGCTTTGTTTTCCGGGATTCCCCTCTCCTTCTGCCGGGTTTTGCCTCCTCCGTCTCCAGATAGCCCTTTGCAGCCAGTTTCTGCAGCCTGCGGGATATCCCCTGGGATGTCTCCCCCAGCCTGTCCGCCAGATCCCGCTTTCTGCACAGGGAATCCGCACTGCACAGACAGAGTATAAGACGCGCATCCTGCAGGGAGAGATCGTATTTTACGGCGACAGGTTCCAGATAATAATCCAGAAGCTTCCTGCAGCGATAGATCTCCGACAACGCCCCCGATCCGCTGATCTCTTCCAGCGAAATATACAACTGGTTTTCCAGTTTTTTGGCACCGAGGGAAAGGGTGCCGTCTCCGGCCGCGTCGATCAAAAAACGATACACCTGAAAGCGGATCTTTTCATAGTCTTCTTCCGAAAAAATATTCTTGTAAAAATTATTATAACAGTCAAAAACAGCACGCTTCATCCGCACGGTCTTCGCAAGGCTTATTCCCTGAGATGCCAGAGAGCCTTTTGTCTTCACATAGTAATACAGCGGGATCTGCACCGCACAGAATACTCTGGCATGACGGATATATTCCAGATTAAACATAAAATCCTCACACCAGCTCACCGACGGATCCATTCTCAAATGGTATTTTTCCACGATCTCCCTGCGAAACAATTTGTTCCACAAAACACCGTAATAGAAATCCGCAGGATTTTCCATCATGTACGCCGCGTACTGCTCCTTCGAAAAAGGTTCCGTCTCATCAATATTCCCCTTTGGCGACAAACGCTCTCCTATCACACGGTAAAAATCTGCGATCACCAGATCACAGTGATGATCCTCCGCCGTTTTTACAAAGCGCTTCGTGGCATCCGGCGTGATCCAGTCATCGCTGTCCACAAACTGTAAATAGGTGCCGCGGGCTTTGGCGAGCGCCAGATTCCTCGTGTCGGAAACACCGCTGTTCTCCTTATGGATCACAGTAATGCGTTCATCCTGCGCCGCGAACTCATCGCAGATGGCTCCTGAACCGTCCGTGCTGCCGTCATCGATGAGCAGCAGTTCAAAATCCGTGTATTCCTGATGGATAATACTGCTGATGCAGCGGGAAAGAGTTGCCTGCACGTTATGGACAGGTACAATAATGCTGACTTCAGGAAACATAAAACACCCTCACTCCTGTCTGATCTGTAAAATGCAAAATACCGTCATTCACCCCCGTCACACGATCGCATAGCACATCTCGTGCCACTCCTCATTTCCCCAGGTGGAATCCGCAATGCCCAGGTCTGCAAATCCCATCTTTTTGTACATCTCTACCTTCTCTTCAAGGCAGGTAAGGATAAGGTTCTTTCCACCCCTTTCTTTCTGCCTCGCAATATACTGATTGACAATTTCCCTTGCCAGACCGCGCCCACGATATTCAGGCAGCACATCAAGCCCCAGCAGCATCACGTTTTTCCCCGTTGCCCTGTGCAGACTGATATCCGTAAAAAAATAATCCCTGAAAGAGGTCTCATCTGTTGCGACCCCGTTGAAAAAACCTGCCATCTTCCCGCTTTCTTTATCGATCGCCACCAGAAAGAACTCCGGTGCGGCGGCGATCCGCTCCGTCATTGCTTTCGGTGAGCATGCCTCATGGGGCGGAAAGCAGATCTGTTCTATGGCGACTGCCTCATCCGTCTCCTCCGGTCTTATATTCCTGAATTCAAATCCATCCATATAGCTGCCTTCTCCCTAAACTCTTTCTATATTTAGTATTTCATTCTGCCGATATTCCGCATCCACACACAGATGTCGGAATCCCATACGGCTCAGCGCAGAAACCGCCTCAGTACATCCATAAAGATATCCATATCCAGCGGTTTTGCAATATGGGCGTTCATGCCGTTCTTGATCGCCGCTTCCTTATCTTCCTCCAACGCATTCGCCGTCATCGCGATGATAGGCAGATTCTTCACATCCGCTCGCGGCAGGCTGCGAATCGCTCTGGTCGCTTCATAGCCGTTCATGATCGGCATCTGCACATCCATCAAAACTACATCATAATAATTTTCTTCCGATTTGCTTACCATGTCTACCGCGTCTGTTCCGTCCGGCGCAGACTCCACCCTGAAGCCTGCCTCTTCCAGTATCACTTCCGCGATTTCCCGGTTCAGTTCGATATCTTCCACCAGAAGAACCCGTTTTCCGTCAAAATTATCCGATATCCACGGTACAGCCTCCTCCTCCTTGCCGCACAGATTGTTGGCCGCGAGAAGCGCTGATTTCAGATCGGACATGAACAGCGGTTTTGCACAGAAAGCGGTGATGCCTGCCTCCTTTGCGTCCTCCTCAATTTCTGTCCAGTCATACGCCGTCAGAATGATGATCGGCGCCTCATCCCCCACCGCGCTGCGTATTTTTCTCGCAGTCTCTATTCCGCTCATCTCCGGCATCTGCCAGTCGATGATATACGTATGGTAGGAATCCCCCTCTTCATGCGCTATCTTTGCGCGATATGCCGCCTCCCTGCCGGAAGTAGTCCATTCGGCGCGCAGGCCGATCTGCTTCAGCATTTTGCTCACGCTGTCACAAATATTCAGATCGTCATCCACTACCAGCGCCCGCAGCCCCTGAAGTTCCCTGATCTGTTCCGCATTTTTTTCGACATCCTGAAGTTTCAGACTTATTTCCACCGTAAAGGTCGATCCCTTACCGACTTCGCTCTCCGCCTGGATCGTACCGTTCATCATCTCCACGATATTTTTTGTGATCGCCATGCCGAGGCCGGTGCCTTCAATACCGCTCCGGGTTGTACTCGCCTCCCTCTCGAACGGTTCAAAAACATGTTTCAGGAAGTCCTGTGTCATACCGATACCGTTATCCTTAACGGTAAAAATATAATCTCCGTATCCATGCCGGAACGTCGTTTTCTGCTTGATCCGGAAAGAAACGCTCCCCTTCGCCGGCGTATATTTTACGGCATTGCTCAGCAGATTGATGAATACCTGATTCAGTTTCAACGGATCCGCTATCACATCTTCATTCGTAACTTCAAATGTATCAATAAACAATTCCAGCTGTTTCGCTTTTACCTGCGGCTGAATAATATTGACCAGATTATGCATGAGCTCGGAAATATTGCATTCCTGCTCTTTTATCTGGACCTTTCCGCTCTCGATCCTGCTCATATCCAGAATATCGTTGATCAGGCTGAGCAGATGGTTGCTGGAAGATAATACCTTCTGCAGACAGTCTCTGACCTGATCTTTATTGTCAATATGGCTCACCGCGATCGTTGTAAATCCTATGATCGCATTCATCGGTGTCCGGATATCGTGGGACATATTCGAAAGGAAAGTCGTCTTTGCCGCATTGGCGTGCTGTGCCTGCATCAACGCATCCTGCAGCGCCTGCGTCTGCTGCCGCTGCTTCCGCACCTGTTCCGTGATCTCCTTCGATACGACCATGACCATAATGTCACCGGTGTCATTATCCGTTGTCATGATAAAGGACTGCCTTACGCAGATCTGCCGCTCCTCAGAGACAAATCCCCAATAATCAATATTTACCTCCGCTTCCCCACGTTCAAAGTTCCTCTTCAGGTATTCTGTATTTACAACTCTGGAATATTCCTCTATGGACTCTTTCAAGATAAAAGCTTTCCATTTTTCGAAGCACTCCGATACTTTACAGGGAGCCTCCAGTCCGACCCTCTCCAGCATGGATATCTTACTGCCATCTATCTCCCACACAACATCGTGTTCTACAATGTCCTTTGTCAGATTAAATTCAAAAGTACAGAACGCATTCGATGTAACCGCTATCCGGTACTGTCTTTCTTTACGGTCAGCCAGGGCTCTCTCCGCCTGAATGCGCAATTCTTTTTCCTTTACTTCCGTAATGATCTGGCGGCTGAACAGAACCTTATTTGCCCTGCCGTCTTTTCTCTCCAGACAGACAATATTGATATGCTCCCACTCGGCTTTATCCTCATGCTGGAAATGGCACTCAAAACACAGGCTGTCACTTTCTTCCATCTCTTTTATGATCGCATTTTTATCCAGTGATCCGGCCAGTTCCTTTCGATCGCTTTCTTCCGTCAAAAGGTCACACAAATGTTCCGTCAGATCCTGATATCTGCCGTTCTCCGAAAGTTCTCCTTCCTCGGGCCTTGTCCCTGCCAGATAGTAGTAGGTATCCGTCTCAAGGTCGACCATGGAAAAGCGGGAAAACATGGTATTGACCCCTTTGATGATATATCCCATCTCCCGGTTTTCTTTCTCCAGCAGTTTCCTGTCTCTTCCCGCCCTTATGAGCACCAGAATAATATAGGTAATAAACATTCCGATCAGCATGGCTTCCAGTCGGATCCCCATAAGGTTTTCATCTCTTACCATACTTTCCGTCACGTTTTTCGGAAAAGTCTGTACCAGAACAAAATTATTTTCCGGAAGGTATCCTACGCAGATATTGTCCGTCTTACTGCCTGCATCACAGATAAAAGCGCCTTCCCCGCCATTTTTAAACACACCTCTTACCTGCTTCGCCGTATTTTCATCGATCACCCCGGACTCCGACAGGATCTCTATAATGTTCCCCTCGGGTTTTTCATCGCTGGAACATGCAAGGATCCTTTCATCCGGCATACACAGATATACGGATGCATCTTCCCCGAAATAGGTGGTTGCAAGCATATCCTTCAGATATTTTTCTGCCAGAAAAGACCCCCTGAGCACACCAATGATCTCCCCTTTATAGTAGAGCGGCGTATAAAAACTCAGCATCGTCTCATCATAGAGCAAAGAATTAAATACGGCGGAAATGCCGCTTTCCCCCTGTATTCCTTCCAGATAGTAGTCCCGCTCCGAAGCATCGGAAACCCGGCCGTCAAAAACATGGTTTACCCCTTCCGTATCCGTAAAGATCAAAGTATCGAACAGGGAATTATCTTTTATCTCTTCCAGCATCTGCGCCGTAATCTTCGGTTCCGTGAGACTTTCCCCTACAAAATAGGCATAGGTGCTGATCCGGTTCAGCGCATTACTTAATTCTTTATCGATCTTATCCGCAGTCTGCCGTGCAGAGTCTGCCGCATAATCTTTATTTCTCTCCCCTATACGCTTTCTGTTCTGTGTCGTATACCACTGAAACAGGATAATGATACCGATCAGCAACAGGGCAACATATGCCCATTTTTGGAGATACTCTCTTTTTTTCGTTTTTTTCATAAACATGCTTTCCTTTGCCAGAATATAGAAATTACTATAACGAGTTAAAAATGTCCTTAATCTCATTTTATTAATTTCTAATACTTTGTCAACAACGAAAAAAATGATCACTCCAGCGACACCCTTACTTTTTTCCCCATTGCCGCCGCCATTTTCACCAGAAATTCCAGCGACGGGTTATAATTCCCGCTCTCAAACCGTGTGACATTTGACTGCGGGATCCCGACCCGCCTGCCAAGTTCTTCCTGTGTTATGCCAAGCTCCCTGCGATACGCTTTAAACAGCTGCGCCGCTTCCCGGCATACCTCCCTCTGCTGTGTCTCAACTATGATCTCCTCTCCCTGAAGATCAACGATTAAATCCGTCTGCTCCATGCTCGATCCCTGCCTTCCCTGTTTTTTAATTCAATTTTTTTCCTGTGTGCTTTAATACTTTTTTTAATCTGCTCAAATTTTTCATTCCCGCTTCATAAGTTATCTTTTCCACAACCATGAGGCCTTTTCCCTTTCCGGTTTTCACAAGCAATACATCACCGGGTACTACAGGTTCTTTGATATCACAGATCCACCGATAATACTTTTTGCCTTTTACGGCAACGAAATCTCCTTCCGGCGCGGCATGCCTTCCCACCACGATCTTTTTATGGGGAACACTGCTTTCCACCTGATAGATGTCGTTCTTTTCAAGGGTTCCCCATTTCAATCCATATTTTCTGGCAAGCAGAAAAGAACAATAGCCGTCCACCAGCCGGTTATCCTCATCCACCAGCACGCCGTGCGGCAGAACTTTATTTTTTAAGTAATATTCTTCATAGCAGGCCATATTCGCCTTTCGGGGCGGCGTCATCCCGGAACAGTCGATCGTATCCTCCTCCCCGTCAAAGCAGCGGTTTCCGACCACCATACGGTCATAGATCCCCTTCAGCCAGCTGCAGTCTTTCAGGGCATGGTCCGCATCAAACATGATATCGTCCCGCCTTTTTTCATCCTGCGGAAGATACATATTCCGAAACCCGCTGTATTTCAATCCCGCGGATAAGAGCAGTTTGTCCATATCCCTGATCAGGTCTTCCCGGTCCGCCGCATTGTCTATCTGTTCCAGCTTCAGATAAATATAAGCTACTTCATTCATTTTGCTCCTCCATTTCTGCCGTTTTTCCTATATCTTATATGATATATCATGGAATGCTGTCTGTCAAGGATATATTTTCGTAAAAAGAAAGGGACCATGTTCCGCTGCCTTTTACCATATCATCCTGATCAAATTCATATACCGCACCGCCCTTGGTTGTAATCTGCCCTGTCCAGTAGTATTTTCTTGTATTCGCCTTCACTGCTGTGAGGAACGCATTGCTGATCGAATACAAATGACCGACTCCTTTCTTCTTCGCTTCTTCTATCAAAAGCTCCAACGTGTGGTATGCAATCCCCTTTCGCCTGTAGCTCGGATTCGTATACATATTCATAATATATGCTTTCCATCCTGTCGGATTATGATAGGTAGGCATTACCCCGAAAAAGCTGACTCCTCCTGCACCGATAAACCGCTCTCCATCAAAAACAAGATATGCGATATGTGTTTCTGCCTGCAGGCTCTCTCCATAATATTCCCTCGACTGCTGCTCTACAAGCGGCATCTCTGTATCATCACTCAGACAGTTCGCCGCACACAATACCTCAATCCTTGTTTTAACCAGCAATTCTATGTCTTCCAGGCCTGCTCTCTTATAAACAAATTCCATATTCATCATAACTCCTGTATTTCTATTCCTTTATGGTAAACCTCCAATTGATAAGGTTTCCCATTCCGTAAATCTGTTCTCTTTTCTGCATATTGATATGTAAAACCGCAGGATAATACCAGAGCTTTCGATGCTTCATTATTTGCTCGTGTGGAATAATAAAATTCCTTTCCTCCCAGCGACCTGCAGTAATTCCAGCAACAACAGTAAAATCTGCTTTCCATACCCTTTTCCCACATATTCGGGGCCAAATGCTATACCCACATCCTGATAAATATGCGGCGCGGTTTCCTCCACACCTGCAAATCACCTCTTTTATCTCCATAAAATCACTTCTCTTAAACCCCAAATCTATATATTTTTCTCCAACCATTTTTTAATAATGCTGCCATCACCGTCCTGCATAAAAGCGTGTTCACTGTCCTGAGAAATCGTTAAATCGCACAGATACTTCCGCACAAACTTCTGAATCACTTCTGCCGACTGCATGTTATCCTTCGCGCCATAAAGAATTGCAGTCGGAATACCCCAATCACAAATGGGATGTTCTTTCACATACTGATAATAGTCCCATCTCAATGTATCAACAGGTGTTGGTATTTCTTTTTCAATACACAGTCTTTCTTCCGTAACCTGGAACCATAAAAAC
Organism: [Clostridium] symbiosum; assembly: GCA_021769625.1. GTDB lineage: Bacteria > Bacillota > Clostridia > Lachnospirales > Lachnospiraceae > 1XD8-76. Next base: position 13,161 of record JAETSN010000080.1, read on the forward strand.
ATTTGCCGGATCAGATATTCCATATCAACTACAGGTGACTGAAACAGGCATTTTTCTATTTTTCTGTCTGAATAAGTATGCAGACTGAAATACGCTCCCAGACTGCACGCATACAGAAACACATGATTCCATTTTGAAAATGCATAATCTGCAATCACATTCAAATCATGAATCCCATTCCATATATCACACCTATCATTACCATCTGTTCTTTCCCCATGCTCCGGCAAATCAAAGCTAAGTGTCTGATAACCTTTTTTCTCTGCAATTTCCGCAAAAGCCTCTGCATACTCTTTGCGGGACATTTTTCCATGAACATGAATATATACTTTCTCTGATGCTTCTCCCCAAATAATAGCAGGAATGCCTTCTATTATAATTTTTAACGTTTTCATTTTCCGCTTATCCTATCCTGATATATGCTTATTTTCTCATCCAGGTTCTGCAGGTACTCAGCCCATTTTCTTTGCTCCTCCACTACAGATTTTCTGTGCTGTATCAGCAGATCCATCCGC
>JAETSN010000138.1 GCA_021769625.1 [Clostridium] symbiosum
AACACGAGGTAGATAGGGCAGAGGTGGAAGTGTGGCAACACATGGAGCTGACTGCTACTAATCGGTCGCAAGCTTATCCAAAGCGGAGAAAGAGATTTCGACGCACGGTAGGGTTAGAGGTTCGAAAAGAACTGAAAGAGAAGTTGATGAAATCGGATGAACAGGAATGATTCTGTATGTGGTTTTGAAGGTATGTGCGAAAGCATCGAGGATCTCGGTGCTTTTTTTGTTGCCGATTTGCTGTCTGTATTGTAAAATGGGGTGAGAAAGACAGAGCAACGCAGAGACAGCGCAGACGGACAGTTGTGCATGCAAATACGCTATGAGAGATGAGGAGAAGCTATGGATTTTATACTTGAACTGCTAAAGGAACACCAGGATGAGAACTATGCACAGTTTCAGAGGAAGCTGATCCCGACGGTGGATCCTGACACGATCATCGGAGTGAGGACCCCGGCTCTCAGAAGCATGGCAAAAAAGCTTTACAGGGAGAATCAGTACGAAGCATTCCTGGAGGAGCTTCCGCACGCTTATTTTGATGAAAATCAGCTGCACGGATTTCTTGTCTCTGAGATCCGGGATTTCGACCGGTGTATCGAAGCGCTGGAGCATTTTTTTCCCTATATCGACAACTGGGCGACCTGCGATCAGACCTCACCGAAGATTTTTAAGAAGCGGAAGCAGGAGCTGCTGCCTTACATCGAAACCTGGCTGACATCGGAGCACGTCTATACGGTGCGGTTCGCGGTCGGGATGCTGATGCAGCATTTTCTAGATGAGGATTTCAGGCCGGAATACCTGGACTGGGTGGCGGGCGTCCGGTCCGAGGAGTATTATGTCAACATGGAGATCGCGTGGTATATGGCGACCGCGCTCGCGAAGCAGTGGGAGGCGGCGGTTCCTTACATAGAAAACGGCCGCCTGGACAGGTGGGTGCATAACCGCACGATTCAGAAAGCAAGAGAGAGCTACCGCATCACAGACGAGCAGAAGCAGTATCTCAAGGCGCTGAAGCGATGAGCCGGATGCTGCTTGATGTTTTGAGGGAATAAAAAGAGAGGGTACTGCAAACGGCAGGCAGCTATAGACACTGATATGCGGTGAAACGGAACCGATCGGTGTTTTCTAATGAGCTGATGAACTGCGTTTGCAGTACCCTCTTATTCGTTTGTGCATTGCGGAGTGAGTCATTGTCCGCAATGGGCAGGGAATGAACAGTAATACGCTAAGCGATTGCCGCAGACAGCGTCTCGAGCGCGAGCAGGATCTCATTCCGCTCGCCGAGCGCGGCGGCGTCCTCCCCATTCTTATAGGAAGAAATCCCTTCCTTCAGATCCTTTTCCCATTCCACGACCGTAT
>JAETSN010000139.1 GCA_021769625.1 [Clostridium] symbiosum
TCGCCATGTGGGGCTCCTACCTCACGTGCTAACGCTTGCGGCACGGATTTTCGGAACGCTCCACTTAACCGAGTCTACAGATATCTGAAGGCGGAGTTCTGTGTACACAACGCGAAGGGATGAAATAGAATTTACATTTTGGGAAATGCGGCGGTTAAAGTTTGTTGGGGATGATTGGGGGAAAGCATGCTTTATTGTCACTAGCCTGCCTATATCAGAAACATTAGCCTATTATCAGACAACCACCTGCGAATACCAAACATCGTCGCTATCCAGCCCGTCCACAACAAGCTTACCCGCTACGTCTCGCCATTAGGCGAACAGCCCGCCCTGCATAGGTATCTGTAGGCGAAGTTAAGCGGAGCGTTCTGAAAATCCATGCCACAGATGTTAGTGCGCGCGATTGGAGCCGCTATCGGCGACTATCTCGGGCACTTACAGCTGTGTGCATGATTTGAAGTAGAGCGCAGCCTTGAGCCGTAAGATACCTATGCAGGGCGGGCGTCCTCCCCTCAATGAATCCCATTTATTCCAAAATCTCTCTAACCTCTTCTGCGTCTATCCCGCATATCTCAGCAATCTCAACCACAGGCTTTCCCTGCATGTGAAGCTTAAATACCTGTTTTGCCTGTTCACGACCAATCTTCTCGCCGCGTCTCAGTGCGCTCCCCATCTGGGAATTATAATCCTTCAGCGCTTTTTCCCGAGCTTCATATTCCATCCGCTTCTGTTCATCAGCGCTAATTTTCTTCAATGTATCATATGCTTCATTAAGATATTCGTTCTCCTTTGCCATAAGCTCGAACTCCTCTCTGCTTTTCCCACCAAAGAACTTCATCCATGCAATGATATCTTCCCCGCTTTTTACCTCTTTCGGGAGCTTCCTCAGCTCTAAAATCTGGATCTCCATAAGGTCCGTATAGATCTTCCCTGTCTCCTTATCGCAGAAATTGATCACACGATAGCATTCCTCATCCGGAAAGCAATTAAAATCCAAAATACTGACATGGATACACTTCTGGAGTTTCTCATAAGGCTCCCCCTTTTGAAGCTGGTCGGCAAACATTTTACTTAAATAAAACAGTACTCTCCGATCCCAATATTCAAAATAAGTCACCTGCATCTCCATGTCAAACTGCGTACCATCCTGCATCAAAACCCTGACATCCAGAATTCCAAGCTTATCCTGTTCAGATTCCCTTCTCAGAATCGTCGGCATTAGGTGAACAGCCCGTCCTGTCCATGTATCTGTAGGCGCAGTTAAGCGGAGCGTTCTGAAAATCCATGCCACAGATGTTAGTGCGCGAGGTAGGAGCCACACACGGCGAC